>NZ_JBIDDP010000005.1:0-541631 GCF_043195475.1 Streptomyces sp. Y20 | reverse complement strand
CGTTCGCAGATCACACCCCCACGATTCACTGGAGATGACATGCGCAAGCTTCGCACGGCTGCCGTCCTCGTCGTCGCGCTCGGGAGCGTCGGGCTCCTGGGTGCCGGCTCCGCCTACGCCGGCGGCGGCGACAGCTTCGACATCAAGCAGAGCAGCACCTGCACCTCCCACGACCTGAACCTCGACGTCCTCGGCGAGGTCGGCGTCCTCAACGGCCTGGGCGGCAACCTGCTGAACGGCGAGGGCAACCCCGGCGCCCAGGCGACCCACCTCGGCTCCACCCAGGGCTGCAACAACAGCGCCTTCTGAGACTCTGTCCGACGCCGAGGCGCCGGACAGTGAATGGTCCCCGGCGCCAGGCCCGCGGCAGGGCGCCGGAGGCCGTTGATGTGCACCGGCGGTGTGACGAAACCTCTGTTTCGGCGCGCCGCCGGTCTCTTCCGGCCGTTGCGGATCACCGTTCGTGATCGCGCGGCCTCGATCGTTCGCAGATCACACCCCCACGATTCACTGGAGATGACATGCGCAAGCTTCGCACGGCTGCCGTCCTCGTCGTCGCGCTCGGGAGCGTCGGGCTCCTGGGTGCCGGCTCCGCCTACGCCGGCGGCGACGGCGGCTTCGACGTCAAGCAGAGCAGCACCTGCCGGTCGCACGACCTGAACGTCGACGTCCTCGGCGAGGTCGGCATCCTCAACGGCGTGCTGGGCAACGCGCTCAACGGCGAGGGCAACCCGGGTGCGCAGCAGACCGGCATCGGTTCCGACCAGGGCTGCAACAACACCGTCGGCCGCTGACAGCGCGAACCGCTTCCCGGTGCCCCGGCCGTCGGCCGGGGCACCGGGCGTTGTCGTCCCCATGGGTGGGGCCGCCCCCGCGGAGACGGAGATGCCGGGCCGGGAACAATCCCGGCCCGGCATTTTCCGGCAGTGGTCAGAACGCGGTGTGCGGCTTCTTGAAGCCCTTGGGCAGCTTCGCCGTGTTGGAGCAGTCCACGACCGGGCCGACGCTGGTGGATCCGCCGCCCACCAGTCCGTTCTCCGGATACACCACGCTCGGCCGGTCGGATGTCGAGCAGTCCTGCGTCTGCTTGATGACGTGCGTGCCGTTCTCGTCGGTGTAGGTCTGGCTCTTGTGAATGCAGACGGTGCCCTGTTCGCCGGTCTTGCAGTCGTCCGGCTTCCCCTCTGCGTACGCGTGCGCGCCGCCGAGGCAGATGAGGGCGAGACTTCCGACGAGTCCCGAGACGGTGGCGATCTTCTGCGGACTGAACATGTGCTGTGTTCCTTTACGACGGTGGCCCGGGCGCCTGTGCCATTGACCGGCGTGCGCCCGGGCCCGGGAAGAGGTCGAAACAGAGCATCCTGACCGGACGCGCTGCCAGGTGAGCGCGACGGCGGGATGACCGCGGCCCGGACGCGCATCCCGTGGGACCGCGCGTCCGGGCAGCCTGTGCCACGGTTGTCGTTCGACACACCGTTGAACGGACCGAGCCGATGAGGGGCCGGGGAGTTCGGGTCGTGTGATGCCTGCGGGCTTCCGAAGGGGTTCGACGCGTCCGTGCGGCGCCGGGTGGGTGAGCCTTCGGCGGTGCCTTACTCGCCCTCGCCGGCGAAGCCGGCCCCGGCGCCGAAGGCGGACGGACCGGCGACCGCGGCCGCTATGACCGCGGCGCGCTGGACCTTGCGCATGGTTGACCCTTTCTTACGCGGGCGCGACGCCCAACGTACGACTACGTATCGTGAGAATAGACGGACGTTACGTAGTTTTCCGGGATCTGTACCGCGTATGTCGCACAAGCCGCTTCTGCCGGCCTCTGTGCCGCCCGTCCCTCAGAGTGGCGGCAGGACCGTCGTCGAGGGGCCGCAGGTCACCCTGGGCCCGAACTGCGTCGTCCCGTTCCCCGTGGCGGCGGGCAGCGTCGCGGGCTGCACCGGCATGCAGGTTTCCTGGTGGGGGAGGACGCCGCCTGGGGGCACCTCGCCCTTGATCTGCTGGGTGCAGGTGATGGCGCCCGACTGGTCCCGGGTGCAGGTTCCCGGGTCGCTGCCGGCATGCGCCTGGGCCATGCCGGCGCAGGCGATGGTGAGACCGCCGACGAGCCCCGCGACGGCCGTGATGTTCTTCCTGCTGAACATGTGATGCGTCTCCTTCGTGGGAGTGCCCGGCGCCCGGGCACCGGTCGCGCCGGGCGCTGTCTGCGATGCCCGGGCGACCGGCCGGGGAGGTGGAACCCTTCGCGGCTGGCCGCGAAGGGTTCCACGGGCGTCGTGTACGAGGACGCTGCCGAGCTCAGCCGTTGAAGGCGCGGTTGAACTGGCCGCAGGTGGTGTCCAGGGTGCCGGCGAGGCCGAGCACGCCGATCGGGATGTCGTTCTCGATCGCCGTCTGCGGACTGCACTCCTGGTAGGGGCGGTAGGAGTTGGCTACCTGCGGCCCCCCGTCGGAGGTGCTTGCGGCGGCGGTGCCGGCGCCGATGGCGGACAGGCCGCCGGCCGCCGCGACTGCTGCGATCACGACCTTCTGAAGCTTGCGCATGGAACCCTCGGTTCTTCGCTTGTGCAACGAGAATGTTGCTCAACGTGACTTGGCAGACACTAGCAGTAGCGGAGAGGTGTTCCTCGCTGGACATCTGTGTCATGCGGAAGTCGGAAAACCGCAGAAGTTCCGCATCGTCGCCAACATGCGCCCCAGGAAACCGAGTTGTGACGCACCATCGGTCGCGACGCCGTGGAAGTGCGTCAGGCGCGGTACGGCGGCAGCACCAACACGGGTGAACCCGCGAAGGGTTGCGTCAGGAGAATGCCGGCTCGGCGACCCGGAGGTGACCGCGGTCCGGCGCGGAGGCGATCAGTTCCCGCAGCCCCTCGACATAGCGCCGGACGTTCTTGTGGGCGACCTCGGTGTCCGGGTAGCGGCAGGCGAACCACAGTCCCTCGTGCAGCCGGTTGACCCAGACGCACACCTGGTCGCCGTGCGACACCCGGATCAGCCCGTACGCCTTCTTCTCGGCCCAGCGGGCCGAACCGGCGCTCACACGGGCGTCCATGTACGAGACGATCGAGTACATGTCGGGCGAGGTCGGACGGAAGTCCGCGCCCAGCAGGCGCAGTACGCGGGCCAGCGGGATGCGGGCCAGGGACCGGTTGGCCCGCAGTTCGGAGCGGACAGCGGTGAGCGCGCTGTCGAAGTCCCGCGCCGCGGGCACCTCGATCGGTGCGCCGCCGACGTACCAGCCCACGGAGTCCGACCACGCGGACTTCACCCGGGTGTGGAACGGTACGACCGTGCGGTAGTACGGCTGTCCACCGAGTTCGTGCACGATCAGGCTGGTCGCGGCCAGGACACCCACCAGGCTGCCGCCGTAGGGCCGGCAGTGCGACTCGAAGGCGGCCGCCGCGTCCGCGCCGAGGAGCGGCCCGCACATCAGCTTCTGGGCGGGTAGTTCGCCGCCGGGCCGCAGGCCGAGGTCGACGGGGAACTCCGGGAGCCTGCCGTCGCAGCGGCCGATGAACTCCCGCCAGCGCGCGACGATCGCGTGCGTGTCGTCGATCCCGTCCGCGTTCGCCCGCTCCTGCTGGCAGAAGTCCACGTAACTGCCCGCGGACGGGTCGGCGGCGCTCCGTCCTGTGGCGGCCGCCGTGTACAGCTCGTGGACTTCGTACGGGACCCGCTGGAGGGAGTAGGCGTCGACATTGGTGTGGTCGAAGGCCATGTACACACTGGTGGAGTCGTCGCGGACGACCGCCGCGTAGATGTGGTTCGGCCAGCCGAGCGCGTCCGCCGCGACGTCGAACCGGTCCTGCAGGTACCGGATCAGCGCACCCGGTTCGGCGAAGTCGCCGATCACCTCCCGGCGCAGCGACACGTCCGCCCCGTCGAGCGTGAAGCGGTGCATGTCGTCACCGGACCACCGGAAGCCGCTGCGCAGCGTCTCGTGACGCAGCGTCCAGTCGCGCAACACCCGTTCCAGCGCGTCGAGGTCGGCCCGGCCCGGCAGATCGAACGCCGTGCCGAGCCAGGTCGGTACGAACAGTCCGTCCTCGCGCACCGACCGCGCCGTCCTGATGTGCGACTCCTGAATGTACGCCGGCGGTCGCGGGTCCGGTGGCAGTGCCGCCGCTGCCGCGATGGTCGCCGGGCTGAACGTCCACTCGACGAGCCGTCCGGGCCGGACCTCGCAGCGCTGAATGTCAGAAATTCGCACAGTGGCGTCTCCTTCGCAGAAGACACCAGCTTGATCAAGGGGGAGCCGTGCGCGAGCGGTGGCCGCTGTGTCGCGGGCATTTCAGCGGGATGTGTGACGCCTCGAACGCCGGAGCGATCTCTTGCCCTCGTCGCGGACAACCGTGTGGCGGAACCCCTGCCCTCCGGAGCGTGGTGCCGGACCCGTGCACCGCCATGTCCGGACCGCGCCCGGGGGCGTCGCCGCGGCCGTTCGCTCCGGCGCCCCGCGCCCGGGCGGTCAGCCGCCCCCGCGCCCGCGGTTGCCGGGGCGGGAGGCGACCCAGGCGCGGACGGTGTCGGCGTACCAGTAGGGCTTGCCGGCCTCGACATGGTCGGGCGGGGGCAGCAGCCCGTGTTTGCGGTAGGACCGCACGGTGTCCGGCTGGACCCGGATGTGCGCCGCGATCTCCTTGTAGGACCAGAGCCTTCGGTCGGTCATGAGCCGTACCTCCCCGCGCGCGCCGCGGCGGTGGCCGGGTACGGCCGCCGGGGGGACCGGGCGCTGCGCTGGCGATCACCAAGCCTGTGCCCGTTGAACGACGCAGAGTTACCGGCCGGACACCCTTGTCGTCCGGGTGTGACCGAGAGCCCGCGTATACGTGACATGTGTGACAGGAAGAAGGTGTTTGTGACACGGCCGCCACAGAAGGGCGATACCCCGCCGGGGCCCGTCCCGCCCCCGAGGGAACTCGTCCGAATGTCCGGACAAAACATTGACAGGGCTCGGCGCGCGGGACTAGAAAGCCGGGGAGAGCCGCGACGAAGGGATGCCATGGCCTACGACCTGATCACCATGGGGCGGATCGGAGTGGACCTCTACCCGCTCCAGACCGGTGTCCCGCTCGCCCGGGTGTCGTCCTTCGGCAAGTTCCTCGGCGGGTCGGCGGCGAACGTCGCGGTCGCCGCGGCCCGGCTCGGCCGGCACACCGCCGTGATCACCCGCACCGGGGACGACCCGTTCGGCGCCTATCTCCACGAGGCGCTGCGCGGCTTCGGCGTCGACGACCGCTGGGTGACCCCCGTCCCCGGCCTGCCCACCCCGGTGACCTTCTGCGAGGTCTTCCCGCCGGACGACTTCCCGCTCTACTTCTACCGGCAGCCCAAGGCCCCCGACCTGGAGATCGACGCCCACGAGCTGGACCTGGACGCCGTCCGCGGGGCCCGGATCTTCTGGGCCACCGGCACCGGCCTGAGCGAGGAGCCCAGCCGCACGGCGACCCTCGCCGCCCTCGCCCACCGGGCCCGGTCGGGCACCACCGTCCTCGACCTCGACTGGCGCCCCATGTTCTGGGCCGATCCCGCGTCGGCCCGCCCGTTCTACGCCGAGGCCCTGCGCCACGCCACGGTCGCCGTCGGCAACCTGGACGAGGTCGAGGTCGCCACCGGGGAACGCGAGCCGTATGCCGCCGCCCGCGCCCTGCTGGCCGCCGGCATCGAGCTGGCCGTCGTCAAAAAGGGACCCGAAGGGGTCCTCGCCGTCCGCGGTGACGGCGAGAGCGCCGAGGTCCCGCCCCTGCCCGTCACGGTCCTGAACGGGCTCGGCGCCGGGGACGCCTTCGGCGGCTCCCTCTGCCACGGCCTGCTGGCCGGCTGGGACCTGGAGACGGTCATGCGGCACGCCAACGCGGCCGGCGCCATCGTCGCCTCCCGCCTGGAGTGCTCCTCCGCCATGCCCGCCCCCGGCGAGGTGGCCGCCGCGCTCGAGGCCGGAGCGGTCCGGTGAGGGCGGGCCGCGTCACGGGCACGCACACCCACGGCGGCGACGGGGTCCGCCACCTCCGCGTGGACGTCTCCGAACTGGTCCGCGTCCGCACCCGGCACCCCGAGGCGATCGCCGAGGCCGCCGCCCGCCGGGTCCGCAGGCCCCTGCTGAACGACAGCGGCCGGCTGATGATCGTCGCCGCCGACCACCCGGCCCGCGGCGCCCTCGGCGTCGGCGACCGCGGGCTCGCCATGGCCGACCGCGCCGACCTCCTCGGACGCCTCTGCCTCGCGCTGTCCCGGCCCGGCGTCGACGGCGTCCTCGCCACCGCCGACATCCTGGACGACCTCCTGCTGCTCGGCGCCCTGGAGAACAAGGTCGTCATGGGCTCGATGAACCGCGGCGGCCTCCAGGGGGCCAGCTTCGAGCTGGACGACCGGTTCACCGGCCACCGCCCCGAGGACATCGAGCGACTCGGCTTCGACGCGGGCAAACTGCTGCTGCGCGTCGACTACGCCGACCCGGGATCCCTGACCACCCTGGAGTCCACCGCCCGCGCCATCGACGCCATGGCCGCCCGCCGGCTCCCGGTGTTCGTGGAGCCGTTCATCAGCCGCCGCACCCCCGAGGGCAGGCTGAGCAACGACCTGTCGGCCGAGGCCGTCACCCGGTCCATCGCCATAGCCTCGGGCCTCGGCGGCTCCTCCGCCTACACCTGGCTGAAGGTGCCGGTCACCGACGACCCCGGCGACATGGCCCGGGTGATGGAGACGTCCACGCTGCCCGCCGTGCTGCTCGGCGGGGATGTCGGGGACGACCGGGAGGGGGCGTACGCCAAGTGGCGCGGTGCCCTGCGACTGCCCACCGTGCGCGGCCTGGTCGCCGGCCGCTCGCTGCTGTACCCGGCGGACGGCGACGTGGCCGCCGCCGTGGACACCGCCGTAGGACTGCTGTGAGGGCCGCATGACGAGCACCGACCTCCATCTGCCCAGGGGCACCACCGCGAACGACCGGTACGCCGTCGACATCGGCCCCGAGCGCGCCGGGTGGACGCACAGCAGCCTGCGCGTCGTGGAGCTGACACCGGGCGGTACACAGACGTTCACCACCGGGGACAGCGAATGGATCGTGCTTCCGCTGGAAGGCGGATGTACCGTGCGGATCGAGCAGAGCGAGTTCCAACTCCTGGGCCGGGAGAACGTGTTCGCGGACGTCTCCGACTTCGCGTACGCCCCCCGGGACACCCGGGTCCAGATCGCCTCCGGCGCGGGAGGCCGCTTCGCCCTGGCAGGAGCGAAGTGCGAGCGACGACTCCCCGCCCGCTACGGCCCCGCGCCGGAGGTACCCGTCGAGGAACGCGGCAGCGGCAGGTGCGCCCGCCGGGTGCGCAACTTCGCCTCGGCCGACGCCTTCGACTGCGACAAGCTGATCGCCGTCGAGGTGATCACCCCGGGCGGCAACTGGTCCTCGTACCCGCCGCACAAGCACGACGAGCACCGGCCCGGCGAGGAGTCCGAGCTGGAGGAGATCTACTACTTCGAGATCGACGGCCCGAACGGTCTCGGTTACCAGCGCGTGTTCCCCTCCCGGCCCGGCGGCTGCGACCTGCTCGCCGAGGTCCGCTCCGGCGACGCGGTCCTCGTTCCCGACGGCTGGCACGGCCCGTCCATCGCCCAGCCTGGGCACGACCTGTACTACCTGAACGTCATGGCCGGCCCGGGCACGACCCGTGAGTGGCGGATCTGCTTCCACCCCGAGCACACCGAGACCACAGGGGGATACCGATGACGACGCGGCTGACCGTCGCCCAGGCACTCGTCCGCTTCCTCGCCGCCCAGTACACCGAGCGGGACGGCGAGCGGCGGCGGCTGATCGGCGCCACCTGGGGCATCTTCGGGCACGGCAACGTCGCCGGGATCGGCCAGGCGCTGATCGAGTACGCCGACGCCATGCCGTTCCACCAGGGCCGCAACGAGCAGTCCATGGTGCACGCGGCGGTCGGCTACGCCCGCCAGTCCAACCGCCTGTCCACGCACGCGGTGACGACGTCCATCGGTCCCGGCGCGACCAATCTCGTCACCGGCGCCGCCCTGGCCACCGTCAACCACCTGCCGGTCCTGCTCCTGCCCGGCGACGTCTTCGCCGCCCGCCCGGCCGACCCCGTGCTCCAGCAGCTGGAGGTGCCGTATGCGGGCGACGTGTCGGTCAACGACACCCTGCGCCCGGTGTCCCGGTACTTCGACCGCGTCACCCGCCCCGAGGCGCTGATCCCGGCGGCCCTCCAGGCCGCGCGGGTCCTCACCGACCCGGTCCTCACCGGCGCGGTCACCCTCGCCCTGCCGCAGGACGTGCAGGCGGAGGGCTACGACTGGCCGGAGGAGTTCTTCGCCGAGCGCGTGTGGACCGTACGCCGGCCGGGCGCGGACCCGGCCGAGCTGGCCCAGGCGGTCCGGGCGGTCCGCCAGGCGCGCCGGCCGCTGGTCGTCGCGGGCGGCGGAGTGCACCACAGCCGCGCGGAGGACGCCCTCGCGGAGTTCGCGTCGGCCACCGGTATCCCCGTCGCCTCCACCCAGGCCGGCAAGGGCTCCCTGCGCCACGACCACCCGCAGGACGTCGGCGCAATCGGGCACACCGGTACCGCGACCGCCGACGACCTGGCCCGCACGGCCGACCTGGTGATCGGCGTCGGCACCCGGTACACCGACTTCACCACCGCCTCCGGCACCCTCTTCGCCCACCCGGACGTCCGCTTCCTCAACCTCAACATCGCGCCTTACGACGGCCACAAGCTCGCCGGCCTCCCGCTGATCGCCGACGCCCGCAGCGGGCTCGGCGAGCTGACCGAGGCACTTCTCGTGCACGGGCACACGGTCCCCGATTCCTACGTCGCCGCGTACAGCGCGGACAAGGAGCGCTGGGAGCGGCGCGTCGACGCCTGCCTCACCGCCGCCGACGACGGCGCACGGCCGACCCAGCCGCAGGTCATCGGCGCCCTCGACGCGCTCGTGGACGAGTCGGACATCATCGTCAACGCGGCCGGCTCGCTCCCCGGCGATCTGCACAAGCTGTGGCGGACGCGCTCGCGCGACCAGTACCACCTGGAGTACGGCTACTCCTGCATGGGCTACGAGATCCCGGCCGCGCTCGGCGTGAAGCTCGCCGCGCCGGAGCGGAACGTGTGGGCACTGGTCGGCGACGGCACGTACCTGATGATGCCGACGGAGATCGTCACCGCCGTGCAGGAGGGCGTCGCGATCAAGGTCCTGCTGGTGCAGAACCACGGGTACGCCTCGATCGGCGGCCTGTCGGAGTCGGTGGGCGCCGAGCGGTTCGGCACCGCCTACCGGTTCCCGGCCGGGCAGGGCGGGTACACGGGCGCCCCGCTGCCCGTCGACCTCGCCGCCAACGCGGCCAGCCTGGGCATGCGGGTGCTGCGCGCCGGGACCGTACGGGAACTGCGGGAGGCGCTCGCCGAGGCCCGGGCCGCCGGCACTCCCACATGTGTCTACGTGGAGACCGAAACGTCCGACACTGTGTCGGGCGCGCCCGAGGCGCAGGCCTGGTGGGATGTTCCTGTGGCCGAGACCGCGACCCGACCGTCGGCGGTCCGGGCACGCGAGCTGTACGAACGGCACGTCTCGACCCGACGCCGCCATCTGTAGAAGGAGTTTCTGGGCATGACGAAAATCGTCAACCACTGGATCGGCGGAAAGACCGTCGAAGGCGCGTCGGGCACGTACGGGCCGGTCACCGACCCGGCGACCGGCGCGGTCACCACCAAGGTCGCCTTCGCCTCGGCCGAGGAGGTGGACGCGGCGGTCGCGGCCGCCAAGGACGCCTTCCTGACCTGGGGCCAGTCCTCGCTGGCCCAGCGGACCACGATCCTGTTCCGGTTCCGCGCGCTGCTGGACGCCCACCGCGACGAGATCGCCGAGCTGATCACCGCGGAGCACGGCAAGGTGCACTCCGACGCGCTCGGCGAGGTCGCGCGCGGCCTGGAGATCGTGGACCTGGCCTGCGGGATCAACGTCCAGCTGAAGGGCGAGCTGTCCACGCAGGTCGCCAGCCGGGTCGATGTGGCCTCCATCCGCCAGCCGCTCGGTGTCGTCGCGGGCATCACGCCGTTCAACTTCCCCGCGATGGTCCCGATGTGGATGTTCCCGCTGGCCATCGCCACCGGGAACACCTTCGTGCTGAAGCCGTCCGAGAAGGACCCCTCGGCCGCTGTCCGTATCGCCGAGCTGCTGGCCGAGGCGGGCCTGCCCGACGGTGTGTTCAACGTCGTCCACGGCGACAAGGTGGCCGTCGACCGGCTCCTGGAGCACCCGGACGTCAAGGCCGTCTCCTTCGTCGGCTCGACCCCGATCGCCCGCCACATCCACACCACCGCCTCCGCCCACGGCAAGCGTGTGCAGGCGCTCGGCGGCGCCAAGAACCACATGCTGGTCCTGCCGGACGCCGACCTCGACGCGGCGGCCGACGCGGCGGTCTCGGCGGCGTACGGCTCGGCGGGCGAGCGCTGCATGGCCATCTCGGCCGTGGTGGCCGTGGGCGCGATCGGCGACACGCTGGTGGAGAAGATCCGCGAGCGCGCCGAGAAGATCAAGATCGGCCCGGGCGACGACCCGGCGTCCGAGATGGGCCCGCTGATCACCAGGGCGCACCGCGACAAGGTCGCCTCGTACGTCTCCGGCGCCGCCGCCGAGGGCGCGGAGGTCGTGCTCGACGGCACCGGGTACACCGTCGAGGGCTACGAGGGCGGCCACTGGATCGGCATCTCGCTGCTCGACAAGGTGCCGACCGGCGCGAAGGCGTACCAGGACGAGATCTTCGGCCCGGTGCTGTGCGTGCTGCGCGCCGAGACCTACGAGGAAGGCCTCGCGCTCATCAACGCCTCGCCGTTCGGCAACGGCACCGCGATCTTCACCCGGGACGGCGGCGCCGCCCGCCGCTTCCAGCTGGAGGTCGAGGCCGGCATGGTGGGCGTGAACGTGCCGATCCCGGTCCCCGTCGGCTACCACTCCTTCGGCGGCTGGAAGGACTCGCTCTTCGGCGACCACCACATCTACGGCAACGACGGCACGCACTTCTACACCCGCGGCAAGGTCGTCACCACCCGCTGGCCCGACCCGGCCGACGCCCCGACGGGCGTGGACCTGGGCTTCCCGCGCAATCACTGAGCCGGATCGCACGGCGCCCCGTCCCCTCCGCGCCGGAGGGGACGGGGCGCCGCCGCTTCCGGCCCCGGCACACCCCAGCGGGTGATATTGGCATGAGCGCGACCAGATCAGCGGTCCGGATACCGGACCGCTGACATTTTTTTGAAACACGCGCTGCGGTTCCCGTTCCAGCCGGACGAAACGGATGGCGAAGGGGTTCCGTCGAAATTACCTTTGAATACAAGGTCACACTTGGTTGAGGCTTGATGGATACACCTATGGGGCGTCCTAGCCTGGGAAAGTGATGCGGTACCGAAGTTTCCGGGGCTGCGGATTCCGCAGGTAAACGGCCATTGACGTGGCGGTTTTCGTCGGGGTTCTCTAGGCAACGCCGGGAGCGGACGAGATGAACGTACGACGATCCGCCGGAGGCGATATCGCTCCCGCCCCCCACCCTCAGCCGCTCACGTCGATCGGAACCGCCGCATGACCGACACGCTCCCGAAGTCCGTGGCCGACACCGCGACAGCACCCGCACCCGAGCTGAAGCGCTCCATCGGTGTCGTCGGCGGCACGCTGCTGACGCTGTCCTGCGTCACGCCCGCCTCCACGCTCTTCGTCGTCGTCCCCGACCTGTTCGGTTCACTCGGCACCGCCACCGCCCTCACGATCGGCATCGGCTCCCTCCTCTGCATCGCCGTCGCGTTCTGCTACTCCGAGCTGGGCACCCTCATCCCCAGCGCGGGCGGCGAGTACGCCATGGTCTCCACGATGGCCGGGCGCCTCGCGGGCTGGCTCGTCTTCGTGCTCTCCCTGCTGGTCGTCATGATCGTGCCGCCCGTCATCGCGATGGGCACCGCCGACTACCTCGCCCCGCTCGTCCACCTCGACCCGGCGATGACCGGCGCCGGCGTCATGCTGCTCGCCACCCTCGCCGGCCTGCTCGACCTGCGCGCCAACGCCTGGATCACCGGCATCTTCCTGGTCCTGGAGGTCATCGCCGCCGGGGTCGTCGCCCTGCTCGGCTTCTCGCACAGCCACCGCGGGCTGAGCAGCCTGACCTCCATGCAGGTCGCCGGCTCCGGCGGCCACGCGGACACCGTGACCGCCATGCTGGTCGTCTCCGGGCTCGCCATCGCGCTCTTCGTCACCCAGGGCTTCTCCACCGCCGTCTACCTCTCCGAGGAACTGGAGAACCCGCGCCGCAACGTCGCCCGGACCGTCATGGCCACCCTCGCCATCTCCACCGTGGTCATCCTGGTCCCGGTCGCCGCCATCACCATGGGCGCCGGCGACCTCAAGGAGCTGACCGGCGGCGACATCAGCGCCATGGTCACCGCCTGGTCCAACTCCGCGGTCGGCACCTTCGTCAGCCTCTGCGTCGCCCTCGCGATCATCAACGCGGGCATCGTCATGGTCATCCAGAACTCCCGCGTGCTGTTCGCCTCCGCCCGCGACAAGGCCTGGCCCGGCCCCGTCAACAGCGTCTTCGCCAAGCTCGGCCGCTTCGGCTCCCCGTGGGTCGCCACGCTCGCGGTCGGCATCCCCGGCGCGCTGCTCTGCTTCGTCAACCTCGACACCCTGTACGGCGTCACCGGCGTCTCGGTGACCGGCATGTACCTGCTCGTCGCGGTCGCCGCCCTGCTCGCCCGCCGCGGCTCCCACAAGCACACGACCGCCTGGCGGATGCCGCTGTGGCCTGCCGTGCCGCTCCTGCTGATCGCCGTCCTCGCCTACATCCTGACCCAGCAGGAGGCGACCTACCTGCTGTGGACCGGCGGCATCACCGCCGTCGCCACCCTCTACTGGGCGCTCTACCTGCGCCCGCGCCGCGAGACCCGCTGGCTGGTGTCCATCCCCGAGGACGCCCGGTCGGTCGAGCACGCGCCGACCACGGAAGGGCCGCAGCTCACGGAGGGGACACAGCTCCCCGCGGGCGCGCCGCTCCCCGGGGCCGCACAGGCCTAGGGGCCCGGCCCGGACACCCCGCGTACCACGGCGCACGTCCCGTCGTCCTCACCGCCGCACCACGACAGGCGGCGAGGGCGACGTCGTGGCCGGCGTGGACGCTCCGCCCGCCGCCGGCGGGGACCGGCGACGGCCTTCTCCTCGTTCGGGCGAACCGGACGACCGGCCGGGTGCGCGGCGGGGACCGGTCGGCGCCGCGCACCCGGCGGACGCGCAGGGCCTCCCCGTACCACGGGTGAAGTACGCCGGGACACGCCCGTACGCCCCAGGGAGGGGACTCGGCTCCGTCCCCCGGCAGCGGCGGTTGTCGGTGGCGGCCCGTACCGTTGGAACATGGATCTTCGACCTCCCCGGCTGCGGGCGCTGCTGCGCGGGCCGCGCCGGCTCCTCGCCGGCGCGGCCGCCGTCGTCGTGCTCGCCGGTGCGGGGACGTGGACGGCGGCCGTCGCCTCCGGCGACACCCGGGCCGTGCGCCGCGACGACCGGGTCATGGCGGTCGACGGGGTGCGCCTGGACACCTCGTTCTTCACCCCGGCCGGCGCCGGCCGGCACCCCGCCGTCCTGCTCGCGCACGGCTTCGGCGGGAGCAAGGACGACATGCGCCGGCAGGCCGAGGACCTCGCCGGCGACGGGTACGCGGTGCTGACCTGGTCCGCGCGCGGCTTCGGCCGCTCCACGGGGAAGATCGGGCTGAACGACCCCGAGGGCGAGGTCGCCGACGTCTCCCGGCTCGTCGACTGGCTGGCCCGGCAGCCCCAGGTCCGGCTCGACGGGCCCGGCGACCCGCGCGTGGGCGTCGCCGGCGGCTCCTACGGCGGCGCGGTCTCGCTGCTCGCCGCCGGGCACGACCGCCGGGTGGACGCCATCGCCCCGGCCATCACCTACTGGAACCTCGCGGACGCCCTGTTCCCCGACGGGGTGTTCAAGAAGCTGTGGGCCGGCATCTTCGTGAACACCGGCGGCGGCTGCGCGAGGTTCCAGCCCGCGCTGTGCCGGATGTACGACCGGGTCGCCGAGTCCGGCACCCCGGACCCGGCCGCCCGCGCCCTGCTGGAGGCACGCTCGCCGTCCGCCGTCGGCACCCGCATCAAGGTGCCCACCCTGCTCGTGCAGGGGCAGACGGACTCCCTGTTCACCCTCGGCCAGGCCGACGCGGCCCAACGGGCGATCCGCGCGAACGGCGCCCCCGTCGACGTCGACTGGATCGCCGGCGGACACGACGGCGGCGACATGGAGACCGGCCGCGTCGAGGCACGCGTACACGCGTGGTTCGACCGGTACCTCAAGGGCGACAGGGCCGCCGACACCGGCCCGGCCTTCCGGATCACCCGCACCGGAGGCGTCGACTCCACCGACGGCACCGCCCGGCTGCGCGGCGCCAGTGCCGCCGCCTACCCCGGCCTGCACGACCACCGGCACACCCTCGCCCTCACCGGCCGCACCCAGAACGTCGCCAACCCGGCCGGCGCCAGCCCGCCCGGCGTCTCCGCCCTGCCCGGCCTCGGCGGCTCCGGCGGCCTCGCCCAGCTGTCCGCGCTGGGCGTCGGCGTCTCCCTGGACTTCCCCGGCCAGTACGCGCACTTCGACTCGGCACCCCTCACCCGCGACCTGCAGATCACCGGCGCCCCGACCGCCACCGTGCACGTCACCTCCACCCGCGACGACGCCGTCCTGTTCGGCAAGGTCTACGACGTCGCCCCCGGCGGCACCGGGCAGGTGCTGCCCGCCCAGCTGGTCGCCCCCTTCCGGGTGACCGGCGCCAAGGCCGGCAAGGACGTCACGGTCACCCTCCCGGCCATCGACCACGAGGTGCGCAAGGGCCACCGGGTCCGCCTGGTCCTGGCCTCCACCGACCTCGGCTACGCCTCACCGGCCGCCCCGGCCACCTACACCGTCGCCCTGAAGGGCGGCCTGAGCGTGCCGACGGCCCCCGCCGTCACCACCGCGGCGGCCCCCCTGCCCGCCTGGGTGTGGTGGCTGCCCGCGGCCGGCGCGGTCACCGCGCTCGCCCTGCTGCTCACCGCCCGCCGCCGCACCGCGGCCCCCGCACCCGACCCGGAGCTGGCGGACGTCCCGCTCGTGATCCGCGACCTGCACAAGCGGTACGCCGGCTCCGCCGACCGGTACGCGGTGCGCGAGCTGTCCTTCCGCGTCGAACGCGGCCAGGTGCTCGGCCTGCTCGGACCCAACGGCGCGGGCAAGACCACCACCCTGCGCATGCTGATGGGCCTGATCGTGCCGGACGACGGCGAGATCCGGGTGTTCGGCCACACCATCCGGCCCGGTGCCACCGTCCTCTCCCGGGTCGGCGCGTTCGTGGAGGGCGCGGGCTTCCTGCCGCACCTGTCCGGCCGCGAGAACCTGGAGCTGTACTGGCGGGCCACCGGCCGCCCGCCCGAGGACGCCCACCTGGACGAGGCCCTGGAGATCGCCGGCCTCGGCGACGCGCTCGCCCGCGCCGTGCGCACCTACTCCCAGGGCATGCGTCAGCGGCTGGCCATCGCCCAGGCCATGCTCGGCCTGCCCGACCTGCTCATCCTGGACGAGCCCACCAACGGCCTCGACCCGCCCCAGATCCGCGAGATGCGCGAGGTGATGATCCGCTACGCCGCCGCCGGCCGCACCGTGATCGTCTCCAGCCATCTCCTCGCCGAGGTCGAACAGACCTGCACCCACCTGGTGGTCATGGACCGCGGCCGGCTCGTGCAGGCCGGCCCGGTCCGCGAGATCACCGGCTCCGGCGACACACTGCTGGTCGGCACCGCCACCCCCGTGGAGGAACCGGTGGTGGAGAAGGTGGCCGCACTGCCCGGCGTCGCCTCCGCCGTGCGCGCCGACGACGGGCTGCTGATCCGCCTCGGACCGGACGGCACGGCCGAGCGGCTGGTCGTGGAACTGGTCCGGCTGGCGGTACCGGTCGTCTCGGTCGGTGCCCACCGCCGCCTCGAAGACGCCTTCCTCACCCTGATCGGAGGTGCCGCATGAGCACGCTCACCGAGGTCGCCCCCGGCTACCGGGCGGGCCGCACCCTGCCGCTGCGCGTGGAGCTGGTCCGCCAGCTCACCCGGCGGCGCACCCTGGTCATGGGCGCGATCCTGGCCGTGCTGCCCTTCGTCCTGCTGATCGCCTTCGCCGTCGGCGGCGACCCGGGCAGCCGGAACAACCAGGTCACCCTGATGGACACGGCCACCGCCTCCGGCGCCAACTTCGCCGCCGTGAACCTGTTCGTCTCGGCGGGCTTCCTGCTGGTCATCCCGGTCGCCCTGTTCTGCGGGGACACGGTCGCCTCGGAGGCGAGCTGGTCCTCGCTGCGCTACCTGCTCGCCGCGCCCGTGCCCCGCGCCCGGCTGCTGTGGTCCAAGCTCGTCGTCGCGCTCGGGCTGAGCCTCGCCGCCATGCTGCTGCTGCCGCTCGTCGCCCTGGCGGCCGGCACCGCCGCCTACGGCTGGGGCCCGCTGGAGATACCCACGGGCGGCGCGCTGGACACGGGCACGGCGGCCCAGCGGCTCGTGGTGGCCGTGGCGTACATCTTCGTCTCCCAGCTGGTCACCGCCGGGCTGGCGTTCTGGCTGTCCACGAAGACGGACGCCCCGCTCGGCGCGGTCGGCGGCGCGGTGGGCCTGACCATCGTCGGCAACGTCCTGGACGCCGTCACCGCCCTCGGCCACTGGCGGGACTTCCTGCCCGCGCACTGGCAGTTCGCCTGGGCCGACGCCGTCCAGCCGCACCCCGAGTGGTCGGGGATGATCCAGGGCAGCGCGCTGTCCGTGACGTACGCGCTCGTGCTGTTCGCCCTGGCCTTCCGGGGCTTCTCCCGAAAGGACGTCGTCTCCTAGCGTGCGAGATGCGGCGCGATCGAGTGAATACCGGTCGGTCGGCGTTCTGCGGCCGCCCGTCGTGTCTATCCCTCGTTCCGTGCCGCAACCGTCCACGCCGTGCGTACACGGTCCGGCCGGTCATCGTGGCATGACCCTAAGAAGGGAACATCCATGAAGAGAACCGCTGCCGTTGTCGCGGGCGCCGTCCTGGCCCTGAGCCTGGCCGGACCCGCCTTCGCCGACTCGAGTGCGAACGGCGTCGCCGTCAACTCGCCGGGCGTGCTGTCGGGCAACGTCGTCCAAGCTCCGATCCACATTCCGATCAACATCTGCGGCAACTCCGTCAACATCGTCGGTGCGCTGAACCCGACGTTCGGCAACGTCTGCGTCAACGACTGACATCCGTTCGCGCGCGAACCACCGGCCCACCGGCCGCGTCCGGGCCGGCCCTGGAACGTCGATCCGTCGAATCTTCGTTCCGGGGCCGGCTTTCCCATTTCCTCGAGCAGGAGGACCACGAGAATGCGACAGGCTCTCAGCAGGGGCATGGTCGTGGCCGCGACCGCGACCGGCATCCTGTTCCTGTACGGCGGCGCCGCGTTCGCCGGCTCCCACGCGCAGGGTCTTGCCGGGGTGCCGGCCGGGAGCGAAGCCCCGGCCCCGGTCGACCCGGTCGACGGCTGCGGCGACTCCGTCGGCGGGGCTGCCGCGTCGAACCCGGCGTCCGACGAGTCCTGTGCCATCGTGTCGAAGCGGCACGGGGGCAGTGAGCACCGTGACGAGCACGACGGCGCGGGCTACGACGGCTCCGACGACCGTTCCGTCCCCGGTACCGACCGCTCCACGCCTCCGTACGGCGGTGGCGGGACCACTCCGCCTCGGCATGCTGAGGGGACCACCCCGTCGCCCCACGGGGGTGGCGAGGCGACTTCACCGCCCCACGCCGGCGAGACCACTCCCCCTCCCCACCCCGGCGGCAGCGAGACGACACCGCCTCCCTACGGCGGCAGGGAGACGACCCCCCCTCCCTACGGCGACAGCGAGACGACGCCGCCTCCCTACGGCGACAGCGAGACGACCCCGCCCCCTCACGGCGGTGGCGGTACCGCTCCGCCGAGTGGCGGCCACACCACCCCGCCCAGCGGCGGGCACACCACGCCCCCGAGCGGCGGCGGGGGCGAGGACCACGCGGGGCAACCGCCCACCCTGCCGCACACCGGCCGTGATGCCCGGACCATGATCGTGATCTCGGCCGCCAGTGCCGCGCTGATCGCGGCCGGGACGGTCCTGTACCGGCGAGGCAGGGCCGCCTCCCGGCGGTAGCGCGCCGGGTGCCGGGCTCAGGCCCGGCACCCCGCCGTGCGGCAGCGGTCAGCGCCCCACCGCCTCCGGCACCATGTGACGCCGGGCGGCCCGGGCGTCCCAGCCGGCCGGACCCGTGCGCAGCCGCCGCCGTACCCCGCGCACCAGCGTGCCCGCCGTGAACGTCGCGCCGTGCACGAACCGCATGGCCGGGCCGAAGCCCGCGGCCGTGACCAGACCGGCAAGGAACAGACCGGGGTACGACGACTCGAACTCCGGTCCCACCGCCGGTGCCCCGTCGGCGCCCGTCGCCAGCAGCGCGCGCAGGTCGGGGGAGAGCAGCCGCATCCGGTCGAGGCCGGCCCGGAATCCGGTCGCGGCGATCACGTGCTCCGTCTCCAGCACGGCCGGACCGCCCCGCCGGGCCGCGGTCTCCAGCCGCAGCCCGCCCGGCACCTCACGGACCCGCACCACCTCCCGGCCCGGCAGCAGCTCGACCTGCCGTTCCACCCGCTCGCGCACCCACCAGGCACCGGCCGGGCCCAGCGCGTCGGTGGCGATCCGGGTCCGGGTGCGCTCCGGCAGCCGCCGGTACAGGCCGGGCCGCTCGGCGTAGAACCAGTTCCGCCAGCCGGGGCCCAGTCCGCTGTGCGGGGAGCGGGCCGAACGCCACCAGGGCCGCTCCCAGGCCGGCGGCACGTCGTTCCAGTACAGCCGGTCCGCGCGGGCCAGCACCCGGACCCGGGTGCCCTGCTCGGCGAGGAGCGCGGCCGTCTCCAGGGCCGCCTGGCCACCGCCCACCACGGTGACGTCCTGGCCGCGGAAGCGGTCGAGCGAGGCGTGGTGGCTGCTGTGCGAGACCAGGGTCGGCGGCAGGCCGCGCAGTGCGGCCGGGATCTCGGTGAACGGCAGCACGCCCACGGCCGCGACGACGGTCCGCGCGGTGAGCGTCTCCCCGTCCTCGGTGACGGCCTCGAAGCCGCCGGCGCGAGGCGCCACCCGGGTCACGATCCGTTCGTCGATCGGGGGGACGGCGTTGCGGGCGAACCACAGGCCGTATTCGGTGAAGATCTCCAGCGGGACCGGCTCGGCGTGCCGGGCCGTGATGCCGCGGAAGGCGCAGAACACGTCCAGCCGCCAACGGCCTTCCGGATCGGACAGGTTGGAGGCCCAGGGTTCCGACTTCAGGAACATGCCGCTCGGCATGTGATCACGCCAGGACTCCATGGGCCGCCCGAGGACGCGGACGTCCAGCCCGGCCGCCGCGGCGTGCGACGCGATGGACAGGCCGTACGGGCCGGCGCCCACCACCAACAGGTCATACATCAGCAGCTGCTCGCTTTCTCGTCGTCGGTCAGGGCGTGGGGGAGGTCCTGGGCGCTCACCCGGTGGACCGTGTCGAGCCGGGGCCGCGGCGCGGGCGGTGCCGCCTGTCTCGCGCGAAGGGGCAGGCGTCCGGCGAGCCGGCCCGACACGTGCCGGGCCCACATCGTCCACATCACCCGGCCGGGCGCCGGGTCGTCCGGGGCGTACCAGGCGAGTTCGCGGCCCCGGGGCGCGGGGCGCAGCGCGGTGAGCGGCGCGTAGTTCTCCACCACGAACTCCCGGCCGGGCAGCGGCGCCCCGGCCGGCAGTGGACGGTGTGTCAGGTCCAGGTGCAGGGCCCGTACGACGTCCAGGCCGGCACTGTCGGCGAACAGCCGGAACTGGGCGCCGGGGCGGGGGTTGAAGTCCAGCAGGTGGTAGCGGCCGGTGCGGCCGCAGCGGCGGAAGTCCAGGTCGAGGATGCCCCGGTAGCCCAGTTCGCCGGTGAGCCGTTCGGCCAGCGCCCGCACCTCGGGGTCCGGTGTCCACCGGCCGGCCGCGGTCAGGCCCGCCCCGCGCGGCCACGCCAGCTGTTTGCGGCCGGATCCGCCGGCACGCAGGACACCGGCGTGGTCGGCGTACCCGTGGAAGAACCAGTCGCGGCCCGGGCCGGGCGGCAGGTAGGCCTGCAGCAGCAGCGGGCTGCCCGCCTCGCCGGTGCGCAGGTACAGCTCCCGCGCCTCCCGCGCCGAGCGCAGCAGCACGGTCGAGCGGAGCCCGCTGCCGGCCGGCACCAGCCAGGGCCGGCTCCATTTGGCCACCACCGGCAGGCCCAGCCGCCGGGTGGCCGCCGCCGCGTCCCCGGCGCTGTCCGGGACGAGGGTCACCGGGTGCGGGACACCGGTGGCGGCGCAGATGCCGGCCAGTTGCGCCTTGTCCGCCACCCGCCCGGGCAGCGTGCCGGGCTGTCGCGGCAGCAGGTAGGCGGGTGCCAGGTCCTCCCGCAGGAGGCCGGCCGCGATGGCGCCGGCGTCGTCCATCGTGATCAGCACGGCCGGGCGGGCGACCTGGGCCGCGACCCGGTGCAGCACGGTGGCGATCTCACGGGTGGACGCGCCGGGCGCCGGCGGCGGGTGCAGCCGCCGTACGAAACGTGACACGTGCACCGGACTGGGCGTGGAGTCGGCGACGACGTGCACCTCCACCCCGGCCCTGCCGAGCGAGCGCACGGCACCCAGGGTGCCGTGGTGAAAGGGATTCCGGTCGATCCGCAGCAGCACCGCGGGGACCTGGATGTCCAGTAGCGACACGGGCGATTCCTTTTTTCTCCGGTCAGTTCGTCCGTGCGGGGGTTCGGGCCACCTGAAAGCCGTAACCGCACTGGCGAACTTCGTACGAATATGACTGTGTGTCAATAACGAGATATTGACGGCGAAAACGCGGTCGAGCAGAAAGAGGGGCAGGCATGGCTCTACAGCAGCGACGGGACCGCTCCCGGCGGCTGACCGTGGTCGCGGCGGCGGTCACCGCCTCGGTCGTCCTGGTGACCGGACCCGGATCCGCGGCGGGGGCGGCGTGGGCCGTCGGCCCTCCAGCACCCGCCCAGACGGCCCCGGGCCCCACCGCACCGGCGGCAGCGGCACCGGCGGCCCCGCCGGTCGTCCCGGTCGCACCGGCGGCCCCGCGGGCCACCCCGCAGGCCACTCCGGCGGGGCCGGCCGTCCCGCCGGCCGCACCGGCCACGCCCGTACCGACGCGGGCGGTCCCGCCGTTCGGGGCCTTCCTGGACTCCGGGGCCCGCGGGGTCGCCCGGATGGCCGACCTGAGCCACTGGCTAGGCGGGACCGAACTGAAGGTCGCCCATACCTATCTGCCCGGTGGCCGCTGGCAGGACATCGAGGGTCCGCCCGGCTTCCTGGACGTCTGGGCGCACTGGAGGCGCGAGAAGGCCGACCGCACCCTCGTCCTCAACGTGCCGATGCAGGAGCGCAACGAGGAGAACGTCCCCGACTCCGAGGTGCGGCGACTGCTGGGGCAGGCCGCGACCGGCGCCTTCGACCGTCACTTCAGGGCCCTGGCCGAACGGCTGGTGCGGCTGAAGGTGCCGGACACCGTCATCGTGCTCGGCTGGGAGATGAACGGCACCACCTACACCCACCGCTGCGGACCGGACCCCGAGGCATGGAAGACGTACTGGAACAGGATCGTCACCACCATGCGCTCGGTTCCCGGCCAAGCGTTCCGTTTCGATTTCGCGCCGAGCCGCGGCCGGGACGCCGTACCCTGGACCGAGTGCTACCCGGGGGACGACACGGTCGACATCATCGGCATGGATTCCTACGACCAGCCGAGTGGATCGTCGTTCGACCAGCAGGTGAAAGAGCCCTTCGGCCTCCAGCAGCACGTGGAATTCGCGAAATCCCACGGCAAGCCCATCTCCTATCCGGAATGGGGCCTTTTCCGCAACGGCGACAACGCCGAGTACATGCGGCGCATGCTCGCCTGGATCGACGAACACCGGCCGCTGTACAACGCGCTGACCGACTACTGCCCGCACGGCGTGTGGCAGTGCTCGGCCAACCCCCGCTCGTCGCGGATCTACCGGACCGCCCTGTACGGCCGCACCGACCGGCCGGCCCCGGCGCCCACGCCGACCCCGACCGCCGTCCCCAAGCCCTCGCCCACCACGAAGCCCGCGGCCGACTGCTCGCCGCTGAACCTCGGCGACTGGGTCGAGTACTGGCTCGGCGGAAAGCTCTGCGTCCGCCTCGGCTGGTGGTCGCGCAGCCGCTAGCCCTGCCCGTGTGCCCGCCACCGGTGCAGCACCTCCCTGCCCCGCTGCCGGGCGGTCGCGTCGCACAGCGCGGCTGTCAGCAGCGGGGCGGTGCGCCGACGGGCCATGAGAAACCGCTGGTTGACGACCGGTTCGGGCCGCCAGTGACGCTTGTACGGCTCGTCACCGCGCAGCAGGCTCAGCGTGCCCGCAGGGTCGCCGCCGCGGTGCTCGGCGCACGCGTCCAGCAGCATCACCGCCACGTCCGCCTTCCGCTGCCTGAGGCTCGGATGGGCGCCGTAGAGGTAGCCGCCGGTCAGGCTGCGCGAGAGCAGGGTCAGGTCGACGGCCACCACCTCGTCGCCGATCGTGAACTCGGTGACCACCGCGTTGCCCGAGCGCACCATCGGGCCCACCGCGCGCACCAGATGCTCCTGGAACCGGGGCCGCAGATGCTCGCCGGTCACCTTCCGGCCCTGCCACTGGAGCCGGTGCAGCTCCAGCAGGAGGCCGAGCGCCGCCTCCACCTCCTCCGGCCCCACGGCCCGCCGCCGCACCCCCAGCGCGGCCAGCTTGCGCAGCTGGGCCCGCGCCCGCTGGCCGGACTTGCCCGACGGCAGCCGGGCGATCAGCTCGGCCATGGGCACGGCGGGCAGCTCCAGGCACAGCGAGTCGCGGACCACACGGCGCGGCCCGTTCCAGCGGTCGTACACCCGCTCGACCGCGCCGCCCGGGCGCACCTCGCGGAAGTCGACCAGTGCCGTGCGGGCCGCGTCCGCGAGCGCCTCGGTGAGCGCGCCGGCGGCCCGCCCGTCGTCGGTGTCGTCCAGCAGGACGTCCGTGTAGTCGGAGATCGCCCCGCCGAGCGGTACCAGCGCGGGCAGCGGCCGGCTGACCAGCATCAGCGGCGCGACGGCCACCAGGTCGCGGCCGGCCCGCACCACCAGCAGCCGGAGCCGGCCGGGCCGGCCGTACGACAGCCACCACGAGTGCAGCCAGGCATGGGTCTGGAACGGGGTCGCGGCGGCGCACCGCTCGTACAATCGCCCCCAGGCCGGGGTCATGGCCGCGAAGGCGGCCTCGTCGGTGACGACCTCCACCGTGAGGACGGCGGGTGCGGTGCGCGCCGAGTACGTCGCGGTCACAGCTGGCCGTGCGCGTCGGCGGCGACGGCCGGGCCGGGCACCGAGGCCGGACGCACCGTCTCGTCCTCCGGCCGGCGCCCCGGCCGGACCAGCAGCGCCAGAGCGCCGAGCAGCCCGCCCGCGCTCGCCCCGACCAGCCCGGTCACCGCGGCGGAGGCCGAGCCCGGCTCGGCAGGCGTCACCGCCCGGGAGAACTGCTGGAGCCCGACGTGCGTGCCCGCCTTGGCGGCGTCGGCGTGCCGGATGAGGGCGTGGGCGACCGCGTTGGCCATGTCGGTGGCCTGGGACGGGCGGGCGGAGACGGCGGAGACGGCCACCATGGGGGCGTCCGGCGACGTCGCGGTGCGCACGCTGTCGCGCAGGGTCCGCACCGGCACCCCGGCCTCCACCTGCGCGTCGCCGATGACCGCGAGCTGGGTGGCGACCCGGCCGTAGGCCTGGGCGAAACCGAGTGCGGTGGCGGTGTCGGACCGTTCCGTCGGAACGGCGATGACATAGCTGGTCGCCGTGTACTGCGGGGTCTTCAGCACGCCGTACCCCCCGCCCAGCAGTCCGCCCGCGAGGACGCCGGCCGCCACCAGCGCCCAGGAAGGCAGCGCGCGGACGCGGAACAGACGGGAGGAGCGGTGCCGGGTGTGGTTGTCGGTCATGAGTGGCTGACCTCCTGAGGGGATCGGGACTTCGGGACCCTGTGGGCGAGCGCCGCCGTGTAGACGTCCATGAGCCGGGCGGCACTGCGGGTGATGCAGTAGTGGCGGGCCGCCTCCGGCGCGGTGCGCGGGCCCGGTCCGGCGGCACGGACCCCGGCGAGCGCACGGGCGTAGGCGCCGGCGTCGCAGGGGACGCGCAGCGCGTCCGGGGCGGCGCCGGGCGGCAGGTCCTCCAGGGCCGGGCAGGAGGTGTAGCGCACGGGCAGTCCGGCCGCGAGCGCCTCCACGACCGCGAGGCCGAACGCCTCCTCCGGGGAGGGGGCGGCGAGCACGTCCATCGCCGAGGCCAGCGCGGGCAGACCGGGCCCGGCCGAGCCGTCCGGCAGGTACGGCCGCTCGCCGGCGAAGAGCACCCGGTCCGCGACCCCCGCCTCCCGCGCGGTCCGCCGCAGCGCGCGTTCCTCCGGTCCGCCGCCGACCAGCAGCAGCCGGCAGTCGTCGGGCAGCACGGCCAGGGCGCGGACGGCGACGTCGAAGCGTTTGCCGGCGACGAGCCGGCCGATGCCGCCGACGACGAACGCGTCCTCGGGCAGCCCGAGGCGCTGCCGGGTGTGCCGGCGAGCCACCGGGTCGAAGGCGAAACGTTCCAGGTCGATGCCGTTGGGGACGACCGCGATGCGCGGCCCCGGCACCCCCCAGCGGGTCAGCCGGGCGGCGACCGTGGGCGACACGGCGACGGTGGACCGGCCCAGCCGCTCGCCCAGCAGATACAGCGAACGCACCCCCGCGGTGAGCGGCCGGCCCTCCATCTGCGAGTCACCCAGGGAGTGTTCGGTGGCGACGACCGCCCGCACCCCGGCCAGCCGGGCGGCGATCCGCCCGTACAGGCAGGCCCGGTAGAGGTGGGTGTGCACGAGGTCGTACCGGCCCCGCCGGACGATCCCGGCCAGCCGGGGCAGCGCGCCCAGGTCGCGGTTGCCGGCCATGCCCAGGTGCACCACCCGGACCCCGTCGGCCGCCAGCCCGTCGGCAACCGCCCCGGGCTCGGTCAGCGTCACCACGTCGCACTCGACGGGCAGATGGCGCAGCAGCAGCCGCAGTTGCTGCTCGGCGCCGCCCACCCCGAGTCCGGTGATGACGTGCAGCGCCCTCACCGCAGCCCCTCGACCGGCCGCCGGCGCAACCGGTGCAGCCGGTACTTCAGGAACAGGCGTACGGGGGTGTCGTTCTGCCCGACGTGCACGCGCGGCAGGACGTACGGGCCGTTCAGCCCACCGGGGTCGATGGCGCAGGCGTAGCCGTAACCGGCCCGCCGTACGGCGTCCACGGCGCGCCGGTCGACCGTGCCGTACGGATAGCAGAAGCCGCTCACCGGGGTGCCCGTCAGCTCCTCCAGCGCGGCCCGGCTGTCGGCGGTCTCCGCCGCCAGCCGCGCGTCATCGGCCCGGGTCAGATCGACGTGGGTGAGGCCGTGCGAGCCGATCTCGACACCCGCCGCCGCGGCCCGCCGGATGCCGTCGGCGGTCAGCAGCGGCTTGCGCGGGCCCCGTGGATCCCAGGCGTTGTCGCCGCCGAGCCGGCCGGGCAGCACGAACAGGGTGGCCGTGCACCCCCGGCGCGCCAGCACGGGCAGGGCGTGGGCGACGAAGTCGGCGTACCCGTCGTCGAAGGTGAGACCCACCAGGTCCCGCCCCTCACCCCGGGCCCGGGCGGCGAGCAGCTCGCCCACGGACACCCCGCGCAGCCCCTGACCGCGCAGCCAGCACAGCTGCCGGTCCAGCCGGTCGGGGGTGACCGTGATGCGGTACGGGTCGTCGGAACAGTCACCGACCGAGTGGTACATGGCGATCCACGGGACCGGACCGGTGCCGGCGGCGGCCGAGGTCGCCGCGTGAACGGACTCAACGGAAGACGGCATGGGCGAGCCTTCGGGTGTGGGAGCGTACGGAACGGAGAGCGGAAGCCGGACCCCGGGCCCCTGGACCCAGGCCGAGCAGGGCGGACACGACGGTCACCGCGGTGCCGCCGGCCACGAGCCCGGCGAACGGGGCCGAGCACAGGGCCGCCGCGAAGGCACCGGCCACGGCGGCCACCCCCGCCGCCCCCAGCGGCCGGCCCAGCCCGCGCAGCACGGCCCCCGTGCGGATGGGCACGCTCCGGCGGCGCATGCCGGCGAGCAGCAGGACGGCGGTGAGCGTGATGCCGGTGGCGTTGGCCGCGGCGATCCCGGTGACCCCCCAGGGCCCGACCGTCCAGGCGCCGGCGCCGGACGTCACGACGATCCCCGCGGTCATCGCGGCCAGCGGGTACCAGGTGACGCGGCCCGCCGAGAAGTAGGAGCGGACCAGGACCCCGGTCAGGGTCTGGCCGAGCAGCCCGAGCGCGTAGACCCGCATCACCCCGGCGGTCGCCGCGGTGTCCTGGGCCGTGAACGCGCCCCGCTGGAACAGCAGCCCGATCAGCTGCGGCGCGCACGCCACGACCGCCGCGGTGCCGAGCAGCACCAGGCGCGCGGCCAGCGCGAGGTCCCGCTCCACCCGGATCCGGGCCCGCTCGATGTCCCCGTCGGCCAGGGCCCGCGCCACCACCGGGAACGTGACCGTGCACAGCATCATCGACAGGGTCATCGGGATCTGCGCGACCTTCTGCGCGTAGTTCAGGTGGCTGATGGCCCCGGCGGGCAGGCCCGAGGCGAGGAACCGCTCGATCAGCACCTGCGACTGCCGGCACAGCGCGAACAGCAGCACCGTGGCCAGCAGCCGCACGCCCATCGGCCGCGCAGTGGTCACGGCCCCGACCTCCGTCCTCCCCGGACGGCGGCGCAACTCCCGCACCAGCAAAGGAAGCTGGACCAACACCATCAGGCAGCCGCCCGCCGCCACCCCGAACGCGGCCGAACGCACGCCCCAGCGGGTGCCGAGCACGTACATCGCCGTGACGATGCCGACGTTGTACGCGATGTAGATCGCGGCGGGTGCCAGGAAGCGGCGGTGCGCCCGGAGCACCGCGCTGAAGTATCCGGCGAGGCCGAAGCTGAACACACAGGTCGCCGTGAGCCGGGTGCAGTCCACGGCGAGCCCCGGATCGGGCAGGCCCGGGGCGAGCACCCCGACGAACTGCGGTGCCGCCAGCGCGAGCAGCGCCCCGACCGTCGCGAACGACAGCGCGAGCCGGGGCAGGGTGCCCGCGACCAGCGACCGCACCGGATCCCCCGGGGCGCCCTGGGCGCGGCTCGCCAGGGCCCGGCTGAACGCCGGGATCAGCACGAACGCCAGTCCGTCCTCGATGAGCAGCGTGGCCGCGAACTCCGGCACGGTCCACGCCACCAGGAAGGCGTCCGTGTCCTGCCCGGCCCCGAACAACCGCGCCAACGACTGGTCCCGCAACAGCCCGAGCAACGCCGCCACGATGGACAGCGACGCGGTGACGAGCGTCGCCCTGGCGAGGAACCCGCGGGTCGGGTGCGGGAGGTCGGGGGGCGGAGGTGCGGCCTCCACGGGCGGCGCGGACACGGACGCGGGCGCGGGCGCCGGTCCGGGGGCCGGTGACGGCGGGGGCGGTAGGGCCGGCGAGGTCGGCACGGGGTCCGCCGGGGCCGTGGCCGGGCCGCCTGCCGTGGTGCGATGCGCCGGGAGGGGCACGGCCGACCGCGCCATCGGCAGGGCGGCCCTGCCACTCCCGGCCTCCGACACGAGCGCGGACCTGGACACGCCACCGGCCTCGGAACCGGCCCCCGGCCCCCCGAGGTCGGGAGCCGCCGCGGGCCTCCGTGCCGTACCGGCTCTCGGCCAGCCCCCGGCCCTGGCACGCCCCGACGGTGCCGGACCGGCCTCCGCCCCCGGTTCCGGACGCGCCGTCGACCTCGGTGTCGTCACGGCCTCCGGCCCGGAGCGCGGACCGGCCGCCGGGGTGGCGGCCTCACCGGCCTCCGCGCCCTGACCCGGACCGGCCACCGGCCCCGGTGGCACGCCGGTCCCTGAGCCGGAGCCCGGGCGCGGCCCTCCGCGCGCACGCGTCGCCGGCTGTTCCGCGGTGGCCGTCTCCGGGTCCGGGGCTCCGCCGGTCGTGGGGGTCGTCATCGTGTCGGCCTCCGGCACTCCGACGGCGTGCGGGGCGTGCGGGGTGGTGTCGTCGTCATCGCAGGGCCGCCTCATCCGTCACCGTTCCCCGTCCGGCCGGTGCGGCGGTCCGCCCCTCGCCGGCGACCCGGTCGCCGCCGGCCAGCGCCCACCAGGCGACCAGGCCGAAGCACACGGCCGTCAGCACGGTCGACGGTCCTCCGATGTCGGCGTACGCGAAGTCCACGAGCTGCCACACCAGCAGCCCGCAGGCGACCAGCGCGCAGTCCAGGCCCCGGCCGCCGGCCGCGCGGGCCCGCCACAGGCCGCGCAGGGCGCACACCAGCAGGGCGAGCCAGCTGCCCGCCAGGCAGAGCAGCCCGATCAGGCCCTGTTCGCCCAGCACCAGCAGGTACATGTTGTGCGGGGACAGCAGCGGCTGCCGGCGGAAGGCGGCGCCCGCGCCCTCGGTGTCGCTGCCCGAGGACAGCGCGAGCGAGGCGTACGCGTCGCGGTACTCGGGGAACCCCTTCAGGCCTACGCCGGTCAGCGGGCGCGCGCGCCACATGTCGCCGGCCGCCGCCCACATCGTGTACCGGTCGGTGACCGACTGGTCGGGCGCGTCGGTGACCTGGCCGATGCTGTCGATCCGCTCCTGGAGCATGGCCGTACCCGTCCCGAACCCGCCGACCAGCACCGCGCCCACGGCCACCACGGCCGCCCCCACCCGCAGCGCCCGGCGCAGCCCGGACAGCACCAGCTGGACGGTGAGCGTGACCACGGTGGCGATCCAGGCGCCCCGGCTGAAGGACACGGCGAGGGGGACGGTCAGGGCGAGCGCGCAGCAGAGCGCGACGGCGCGCTCGCGCGCCGCGGTCCGGCCGAGCGCCAGCCCCACCGCGCAGACCAGCCCGAAGGCCACCACGGTCGCCATGCCCATCACGTCCGTCACCCCGAAGGTGCCGACCGCGCGGACGTCCTCGCCCTGGTAGGAGGCCCCGGTCCCGGTGACGTACTGGTGCACGCCCACCGCCCCCTGCCATCCCGCGAGGGCCACGAACGACCAGGCCAGCAGCCGGAAGTCGCGGCGGCCGCGGACGAGCAGCACGACGGCCGCCGGGACCAGCACGAAGACCTGGAGGTAGCGGCCCAGGCCGGTGATCCCGGCACCCGGTGAGACCGCGTGCAGCGCGGCGAGCGCCACCCCGGCCACCGGCAGACCGAGGACCACCGCGGCGGTCCGGGTGAGCGGGCGGCGGCGTGCCCGCAGCAGGCATACCGCGCACGCCACGACGACCAGCGCGGACAGCGCGTCGGCGGGCCCGGCGCCGCCGTCGCCGTCGGGCGTGACCGGCAGCGCGAGCAGGGCGACCACGGCCACCACCGGCAGCACCGGGGAGAGCCGCACGGGGCGGTCGAGCGGCAGGGCGAGGGCCATCGGTCAGCTCCCCGTCGAACGCACGAGCGCGGCGGCGGTGCGCAGCAGGATGCAGACGTCCTGCCACAGCGACCAGTTGTCGATGTAGGCGTTGTCGAAGCGGGCCCGGTCCTCGATGGAGGTGTCGCCGCGCAGCCCGTTGATCTGGGCGAGCCCGGTGACGCCGGTCTGCATGCGGTGCCGGGCCGCGTAACCCGGGTAGGCCTGGCTGAACTGGGCGACGAAGTAGGGCCGTTCGGGACGCGGGCCGACCAGGCTCATGTCACCCCAGAAGACGTTCCACAGCTGGAGCAGCTCGTCCAGCGAGGTCTGCCGCAGGAACCGGCAGAAAGGGCTCATCCTCCGTTCGCCGGCCACGCTCCAACGGGTGGCCGCCTCGTGGTCGTCGACCGGGCGGTGGGTGCGGAACTTCAGCAGCGTGAAGGGGCGGCCGTCCTTGCCGATGCGCTCCTGCCGGAAGACCACCCCGGGCCCGTCGGTGAGCCGCAGCACCACCGCGCACACCAGCAGCAGGGGGCTGACGAGCGCCAGCAGCGTCCCGGACACCAGCACGTCCAGCAGCCGCTTCCCGGCGATCGTCCGCCGTCCCGCGCCCAGGTCCAGGCGGCGCACGGCGAACCCGGCGAGCTGGTCGCGCACCTCGTGAGCCGGGCAGTCCGCGTCCATCTCCCAGACCGCGCAGCCCGACTCGGCGAGCGCCCGCAGCAGCGGCCCCTTCCCGGTGCGCACGGCCGGGTCGACGGTGAGGACGGCCCGCACCCCGTTCTGCACCAGGGCCCGCTCCACCTCGTCGCCGGTGGTGAGCACCGGCAGGCCGGCGGCGCCGTCCGGTCGTTCCGCGACCACGCCCACCGGCCGCACCCCGCAGCGCGGGTGCCTGAGCAGCGCGGCGGCCACCCGCTGCGCGGTCGCGGCCGGCCCGATCACCAGGGCGCTGACCGGCCGGCGCAGCAGCGCGGAACGCCGCTGCCAGTGCACCGCGCCCCGGCCCGCGCACGCCGCCGCCGCGTGCGCCGCCCAGCCGAGCAGCAGGGTGTGGACGGTGAGGGCCTGCTCCGGGTCGCGGGCGGCGACCACGGTGGCGAGCACCAGCCAGACCACGGCGATCCGTCCGCACACCGTGGGCAGTTCGTCGAGGATGCCGGGAACCGGCCGCGCTGAGCGCGGGCGCAGCAGCAGCGCGCCGGCCACCAGGACGCCGACGAGCACCGGCCGGTGGGCGGCCCCGTCCAGCGTGACCGCGCCCGCCAGTGCGGCGAGCAGGTCGGCGGTGAGCAGCGGCAGCGGCGAGGCGGGCCGTGCGGGCGGGCGCCGCAGCGGGAACCGGAAGCCGTCGGCGGTACGGGCCGGGAGGACCGAGACGGGTGAGAATCCGTGGTCCCATGGCTGCGCGCCGGGGGCGCCGGGGGAGGGGACGGTGCTTTCCGCGGTCACGAGTGGGTGGACTCCCTGCGCTCGGAGGGCACGAGCTGGGCCGTTCCGCTGTCCGCCGCCGGGGCGGGGACGAGGAGTTCGCGGTAGAGGGCCGCGATGCGTCCGGCGGTGTGCCGTACGTCGTGCGTGGACAGGATGTGCCGGCGCCCTTGGGCGCCGAGCGCCGCGCGCAGCGGCGGATCGGACAGCAGAGCGGTGACCGCGCCGGCCAGCGCCACGGGATCCTCCGGCGGCACCAGGCAGTGCGCGGCGAGGGCGGGCGGCAGGCTCTCGCGGGCGCCGTCGACATCGGTGAGTACGACGGGCCGGCCACAGCCCAGCGCCTCCAGCGGGGCGAGCGCCATGCCCTCCCAGCGCGAGGGCAGCACCACCAGGTCCGCGGCCCGGTACCAGGGCACGACGTCGGTGACGGCGCCGGCGAAGTGGACGCCGGGGTGCGCCCGCCGTCGCAGGGCCTCACGGTCCGGGCCGTCACCGACCAGCACCAGCCTGGCCCGCGGCAGCGCACGCAGGACGTCCTCCCAGGCGCGCAGCAGCACGTCCTGGCCCTTCTGGCGGCACAGGCGGCCCACACAGACGACGAGGGGCGCCGCCTCGGTGCCGTCCGCGTCACCGGCGGGGCTCGTGCGGCGCGCGTGCTCTCGTGCGGGCGGTTCCGGTGGTGCGGACGGGGGTGGCCCGGTTGGGGGTGGCGCGGACGGCTCGGGTGGGGCCTTGCCGCCGCCGGGGGAGAGCGGCGGGTGCGAGGGGGCCGCCGGGTCCGCGGGCGGCAGCGGTGAGAAGCGCGTGGTGTCGATGCCGTTCGGGATGACCGTGTACGCGGCGTGCACCCCGCGACGTACGCCTGTCGCACGCTCCGCCTCGCTCACGCACACCACCCGGTCGGCCCAGCGCGCCCCCCACCGCTCCCAGTGCAGGGCGAGCGCCGCGGTGAGCCCGCCGACCGCCGCGAACGACCAGGCGTGCGGCTGGAACACGGTGGGCGTGCGCCCGCGGACGGCGAGCCGCGCGGCGAGCCCGGCCTTGGCGCTGTGCGCGTGCACCAGTGCGGGCCGTACGTCGTCGATCAGCCGTACGAGCCGCCGTACCTCGCCCGGCAGACCGGGACCCGGGGACCGGCCCGCCCGCCACTGCCGTACGTCGACGCCCAGGTCCTTCAGACCCGCGGCCAGTTCACCGCCGGGGCAGGCCACCGTGACCCGCAGACCCGCCGCCGACTGGGCCCGCGCCAGGTCGAGCACGACCCTGGCCACCCCGCCGTCGACGGGTTGCGCGAGGTGCAGGACCCGCGGTCGTGGGTCGGGTGCTGGCTGGTGCATTCGCGGAATTCCTCGCTCACGGGGGGGCGCTCGGGATTGCGGTCGTGAACGCGGCTCACCACCGGGCGTCCTTCGCGACGAGGTGCGCCCCTGCCCACGCCGCGTCCGCGTGGGGAACGAGCCGGAAGCCGGGCCGGTCACCGCCGCGCCGCGGAGCCGGGCCGAGATCGCACACGCCGGCGTCGTGGCCGAGCGGGTCGGCGTAGGGCGGAACCCGCCGGGCCGGTACGGCATGCGGTTCGTTGATCGTGGAGTGCCGTACGCCGTACGGGGGACTCGCGGGGCCGCCGAGTGCGACGGGCGTACGCCGGTGCCCTGCGGAGAACGTGAGCGCAGCACCCGCGCGTCTCCGGCCGCCGTCGTACGCCACCGGGCCGACGCGTGCGCCCGCCCCGGGCGCCGGCCCGCCCCGCGCGCTGTGGACCCGCGCGACGGCGCACAGCCCCGAACCGCTGTCCCGGACCATCCGCGTCACATCGGCCGGGGCGCGGAGGCGGAAGGCGTCCACGCGGGCCCGGGCGGCGGCCGGGACGGGCGGGACGCCGGGGGCGAGGGCGTCCGCCGTCGTACACAGTGGCGGACCCGGGAACTTGCGCATGGCCGACGGTGCCCTTTCGCACGTACTGGAGAGATTCGCAACTCTAGCGACATTCGGACCAATATGGATAAAACGGGCAACTGTGTCGGAGTTGTGGAGGCATCTCCCGTCGCGCATCACCCCATTGGCGGCACAACCCCGGGAAGCGCGGCGCGTTGACACAGCGCTGGGCATTCCGCCCGGACGCTGTGACGATCTCAAGGAGTACCTTCCATGTCGCGTATCGCGAAGGGCCTGGTCCTGACCTCCGCCGCCGTCGCGGCCGTTGCCGGCGGTGCCGGTGTGGCCTCCGCCGACTCGAACGCCCACGGCGTCGCCGCCGATTCGCCGGGTGTGCTGTCGGGCAATGTCATCCAGGTCCCGGTTCACATCCCGGTGAACGTCTGCGGCAACACCGTCGACGTCGTCGGCCTGCTGAACCCGGCGTTCGCCAACACCTGCGTCAACGACTGACACCGGGACACAGCCCTTCGGCCGGCCGGCCGCCCGCGCATCCGTCGCGGCGCGGACGGCCGGTTCTGTGCTGGCCGGTTCTGTGCTGGCCGGTCCGTGCTACTCCGGACGGATCACGTTGCCTGCGCGAGAAGTTGCGTCCGGTGATCGGTGAACTGACGGTGGGCTCAGGTCCCACTGTTCACCGAAAGGAACACCCATGCGTGATCTGCCTGCCCGGCGCCTCGCGTCCACCGTTGTCTGCGCGGCCGTCCTGGTCGGCATCACCGGCCCCGCCGTCGCCGCCGACACGGCACGCGGCCACGGCGGCCACGCCGCGTCCCGGGCGCCCGGCCCGGCGGCGGACAGGGAGAGGCTGCTCGCCCAGGTGAGGGCCCTCGGTGCCGCAGGTTCCGTCCTCCACCCGGTCGTCGACCTGCTCAACCGGTCGCTGGCGGAGGGCAGGCTGCCCGCCGACGAGGCCAGAAGGCTGGGTGAAGCGGCGAAGAAGGCCATCGCCAAGGCCGCCGAGGACCACGCCCCGCCGACATCCGCGTCCCCCGCGAAGCCCGCCACGCCCACGGCTCCCGCATCACCGGCCGAACCCGCGTCCCCCTCCTCCCCTTCGGCCCCCGCCTCCCCGACGTCCCCGTCGTCCGCCGCCTCCGCCTCCGCGTCCCCGCAGGCCGCCGCGCCCGCCACCGCCGCCAGGACCGACGACGGCAAGCAGCCCTCGTCCCGTGACCTTACGGACGACGCGCTCTCCGCCCTCCGGACCGCGATCGACGACCTGGTGCAGGCGGTCACCGGCGACCTCGGCCAGCTCCTGTCGTCCGCCGGCGCCGTGGTGTCCGGACTGGTGGACCTGCTCGGTACGACCCTCCTCGGCAGTGACATGCCCGCCCCCAGCATCGACTCCCTGCCCTCTCTTCCCTCGCTGCCCGTTCTGCCGTCCCTCCCGGCGGCGCCGGGCCTGCCCGCCACCGGCTGAGGTGGGGCCGGAGCCCCGTCGGCTCCACGGGGATCTCATATGTCTTCTCGGCACGGGGTTTCCGGCCCGGCCGGACCTCGTTAGGCAGGGCGTCACAATCCCTGGGGCGACGTGAGTTGCCGACGAAAGGAACACCATGAAGTCCCTGAAGGCCGCCGCCGTTGTCGCCGGCTCCGTCGCCCTTGCCGGCGTCGCCGCGCCCGCGTTCGCCTACGACGCCCAGCAGCTGCCGCCCATGAGCGTCAGCGGCGGGCTCACCCGAATCGCCGAGCACCCGCCCACCGCCACCGACCTGCTGCCGCTCAAGCACCAGTCGGACGCGCTCGACACCGAGAACAAGGACTCCGTGCTGAGCGGTGTCAAGGGCGCCACCACGACCCTGAACAAGAAGGGACTGCTGGGCGGTCTTCCGGTGCGGCACTGACGTCCACCGCACCGAACGGGCCGGTACCGCACCGCGGGACCGGCCCCCGGCGTGTATCCCCCGCCGCGTCCCCCCGATCGTGCGGAGCGGCCCCGGGCACTGCCCCGCAAGGGCGAGAAGCGGCCGGGTGACCCCGCGACCCGTCGGTATGGTCGCGCGCCGACCCCGGTACCGAGCGCCACCCGCCCTTCCCGTGCGACGCGCGCCACCCGCCCCTCCCGCGCCAGCCGGCCCTCCCGCCCCACCGGCGCCACTCGCCCCTCCCGCGCGATCCGCGTCCGCGCGATCCGCGCCCGCCCCTCGGCCGGCGGGCAGGCGTCGGCAGTGTTCGCGGGTGACGGGCCCCGCCGTGCCCCGGGCCGTACGCCCCCGTACTCCCCGTATGGCTCTGCGGCGGTGACCCCGCGCCGCCCTCGCCGGTTAATCGGTAGGACACGAACGCGAAGGAGGAGCGAGCGATGGTCGGCGGTGTCGGTGGCGTGGCGGTCGGTGCGGAGCGGCAGACCGGAGCGGGGGCGGGAAGACCCTCGCGGAGGGAGGTCGTGCGGGGGCTGGTGGCCTCCGCCGCCACCCTGGCGCTCGCCCCGGTCGTCGCCGCGTCCCGGCCCACGTCCCCGGCCGGCGGCACCGGTGGCGGCTCCTTCGACGAGACCTACCGGGGCCGCCGCATCCAGGGCGTCGCGATGCCGGCCGCCGGACCCCGGGCGGCCGGCGGCGACTGGCGGGTCACCATCGACAGCCGCCCGCTGCACCTCATGCGCCGGGCCGACGGCACCTGGCTGAGCATGGTCGACCACTACACGTCGTACCGCACGCCCCTGGAGGCCACCCGGGCGGCCGTCGACGGGCTCGGCCCCGGCCGGCGGCTGCGCGACCCGGCACCGGGACCGGTCGGGGCCGGCCGGCCGGGCGACCACATGCATACGGGGGGCCGGCATGGCGTACGTGCGTAAGGACGTCAGCACCCTCACCCGCACCGAGCGCCGGCGGTTCGTCGACGCGCTGCTGGAGCTGAAACGGCGCGGCGAGTACGACGAGTTCGTGCGCACGCACATCGACTTCTACACCACCGACGGCGCCGACGGCCTGCGCAGCGCTCACATGGCGCCGTCGTTCCTGCCCTGGCACCGCCGGTTCCTGCTGGAGCTGGAGCGGGCGCTGCGCCGCGTCGACTCGTCGGTGACGGTGCCGTACTGGGACTGGACCCGGGACCGCACCACGACGTCCGTGCCCTGGACGGAGGACCTCCTCGGCGGCAACGGACGGCGCTCCGACCAGCAGGTGACCACCGGCCCGTTCGCCTACTCGGCGGGCCGCTGGACCATCCGCGAGGGTGTCACCGACGGCCGGTTCCTCACCCGGGACCTGGGCCGGGCCGCCGCCCCCATCGAGCTGCCCACCCGCGGCGAACTCCAGGGAGCGCTCGACGACCCCGTGTACGACGCGTGGCCCTGGGACTCCACCGTCCGCGAGGGCTTCCGCAACAAACTGGAGGGCTGGGGGACCGGCTCCGGCAGCGCCTCTTGGCGCAACCACAACCGGGTGCACCGTTGGGTCGGCGGCGCGATGCTCGGCGGCGCGTCCGTGAACGACCCGGTGTTCTGGCTGCACCACGCCTTCGTCGACCTGCAGTGGTACCGCTGGCAGCGGACCCACCGCGACCACCGCTACCTGCCGGCCGAGCCGCCGCCGGCAACCGACCGCCAGCACGGCCGGATCGTCGCCCGGCACGAGAAGCTGCCGCCGTGGGACGAGACACCGGACCAGTTGGAGGACGTCAGCCGGATCTACCGGTACGCGTGAGGTGCCCGCCGGGTGAGGCGGGCACGGAAAGAGCCCCGGCGCTCGGAGTGCCGGGGCTCTTTCCTGGGGATGCCGGTCGGCTCAGCCGCCGTAGCCACCGTCGAGGCCGGCGTCGCCGGACTTGACGGACTTGACGGCCTTGCCCTCGTGACCGTCGTTGACGCAGACGTTGCCGAACGCCGGGTTCAGCAGGGAGATGACGTTGACGGTGTTGCCGCAGAGGTTGATCGGCACGTGGACCGGAACCTGGATGACGTTGCCCGACAGGACGCCGGGGGAACCGACGGCCGCGCCCTCGGCATTGGCGTCGGCCAGGGCCAGCCCGGCCCCGCTCATCACCACGGCACTGGTGCCGAGAGCGACAGCGGCCGCCTTCGCGATGCGAGACATCACGTTCTCCTTTGGTAGCTCGGATGGCGCGGCGGCAGACCAGCCGCCGCACTGTCCGTTAAACGGCGCCACGCGGGGCTGGTCACGGTGATCAGCCGAGGATCACCCTTTCAACGGCAACGCGCCCTCGGCGGAGGAGCCGGCGCGGCGCGCACGCGCCTGCGGCGTTATTCACAGGCACCGGTGCGGGCCCCTGACCTACCCTCCGGTCATGGACAACCCCAACCCTCCCGACGCGCGCGAGCGGTCCCGGCAGCTGATCGGGCTGCTCGCCGACACCGGCCGGCTGCGGGCCTTCGCCGCGGTGGCGCTCGGCGCCCGGAGCCCCGAAGAGGTCGCCGGGGCGGCGGGTCTCCCGGCGAAGGCCACGGCCCTCGCGCTGTTCAGGCTGCGTGAACAGGGTGCCGTGACCGACGGCGCCGACGGCGGGCTCGCCGTCTCCTACGACCTCCTGCGCGACCTGGCCCGCTGTGAGCAGCCCGCGCGGCCGGCCGGCCCGGACGTGATCACCGCCTTCGTCCGGGACGGCCGCCTGCTACGGCTTCCGGCCCGGTGGACCCGCAAGCAGCGCGTACTGCGGCACATCGCGGAACAGACCTTCGAGCCGGGCGTCGCCTACCCGGAACGCGTCGTCAACGAGCGCCTGCGCGCCTGGTGCGAGGACTCCGACGACATCGACCATGTGACCCTCCGCCGCTACCTCGTCGACCTGCACGAACTGCGCCGGACCGACGGCGTCTACGAACGCGTGCCGACCGGCACCTGACCGCGACCGTGCCGACCGGCACCTGACCGTGACCCGGCCCGCCCGGCACCTGACCACGACTGTGCCGACCGGCGACCGGCGACGCGTGGTCGCCCCGGACCCGGAGGCGGGCCGAGCGGGCCCGAGGGCGCCTCGGGCAGGCCGCCGGCGTCGGGCTGACGGCCGCCGGTCTCAGGGCAGCCGGCGTATCGGCGCGCCGTCCAGCCACGCCCGGACGTCCTCCACCGCCTGGCCGTAGTACGTCGTGTAGTTGGCGTGGGAGACGTAGCCGAGGTGGGGGGTGGCCAGGAGGCGGGGCGCGGTCCGCATGGGGTGGTCGGCGGGCAGCGGTTCGATGTCGAAGACGTCGACGCCGGCACCCGCGATCCGGCCCTCGTGCAGCGCGGCCAGCAGCGCGTCCTGGTCGACGATCGCCGCGCGTGAGGTGTTGACCAGGTAGGCGGTCGGCTTCATCAGCGCGAGTTCGGCGGCGCCGAGAAGACCGCGGGTACGGTCACCGAGGGCCAGATGGACGGAGACGAAATCGCTCGCGGCAAGCAACTCCTCCTTGGACTTGGCCAGTTCCACCCCGGCCTCGACGGCGCGCTCCTCCGTGAGGTTCTGGCTCCACGCGCTCACCCGCATCCCGAAGGCGAGCCCGACCCGCGCCACCCGGCTGCCGATCTTCCCGAGCCCGAGCAGCCCCAGCCCGCGCCCGTGCAGATCGGCGCCGACGGTCGACTGCCAGGGCCCGTTGTCACGCAGCGCGGTGCTCTCCTGGACGATCCCCCGGGCGAGACCGAGCAGCAGCGCCCAGGTCAGCTCGACCGGCGGGGTACTGGCGCTCGCCGTACCGCACACGGTGACGCCGTGTGCCTCGGCGGCGGCGTAGTCGATGACGCTGTTGCGCATCCCGGAGGCGACGAGCAGCTTCAGCCGGGGGAGGCGGGCGATCAGGGAGCCGGGGAAGGGGACGCGTTCGCGCAGGGTGACGACGATGTCGTAGTCGGCGAGGGCCGCGGCGAGCGCGTCCTCGTCACCGAGGTGCTCGCGCAACGAGACGACTTCCACCCGCTCCCCGAGCACCGACCAGTCGGCCGACTCGGTGGCCACCCCCTGGAAGTCGTCCAGCACCACACAACGAAGTCGCACGTCGTCTCCCTTCCGCCGACGACTCTAACGACCGCCCCACGACGGGGTGCACCCCCGGGTGTGCGGGACGCCAAGGGCGGCGGCGAGGTCGGCGCGGACGTCGGAGGGGTCTCGGCGGGCTTCTCCGCCGAGGGACGGGCCGGCCCCGGCGCCGAAGCCGGCCTGGACCTCGGCAAGAACAACGAGGGCGCGTGGAAGTTCAGTACCAAGGTGGGCCTCTCTCCCGCCCTCGGCGGTGAGCGGGGCTTCGACTTCGGCGTCGACCCGGGAGTAATCGCCGACACCGCGGGCGACCTGGCCGGTGCCGTCAGCCGTGGTGCGAGTTCGTCCAGTCGCAGGCGTACTTCCTCATGCTCGACGTCGGCGACCCGCGCCGACGGGTCGTGCTCCGTCCGATGTTCACCGCCACCGCGTCCCAGCGTCCCGCCCTGCTGGCCGACTTCCGCGACCTGGTGCGCAGCGTTTTCTCTGTCAAGTTCAGCGTGTCGAAATGAATCGTGGCCCCAGGGTGGCCGCTGCGTAACCCTGACTTGGTTGGCGTGGGCGGAGAAGAGGGCATGGAGGAGCGAGCCGGGCCGGACGGCCCGGCTCGTTGAGGGTTGCCCGGCGGGCTGGCGAATTATGCGAGACCAGAGCTGTTGGGAAGTACCAGTGTCGAGTGCGTGTGGAGCGTGATGCGCACCGGTGTGAAGGTGGTGGCGTCCACCGGCGACTCACCGGTGCCGGTATTGCGGGCGTAGCGTGGGTGGGCGCCTCCGCTGATCTGCCAGCGTATGCGGTGGCCGACGGGGAAGCGGTGGGCGGTGGAGCTCATCCGCACAGTGACCTGCGAGGGCGCCTGTTCGGCCGTCCGTAGCCGGCCGAAGCCGTCGCAGATGTTGACGGAGCGGCCTTGTGGGTCTACGTCGCACAGGCGTGTGAAGACATCGGCGTGCCCGGTGTCCGTGGAGATGCTCAGCCGTGCGGAGACGGGGCCCAGGATGTCCATGGGCTCGGTCAGTGGTGGACCGGTGAATGTCAGGACGTCGTCTCGGGCCTCCAGAGTGGCGTTGTTCCGGGGACCGGCGGTGCGGGAGAGCAGTGGGCCGCCCAGCGAGGGGGTGGGGTCGGCCGGGTCGTAGCGGAACGCCGCCACGGGTGCGGAGTCTGCGGGGGCCTGCCGGGTGAGATGCCCACCGGGGATGGGGTGCCACGAGGTGGCCGCCGCAGCCGGCGGCCAGTCGTCGAGGTCCCGCCAGGTGTCTTCGCCGCCGATGTGCACACGCACCGCGGTGGGACGCAGGCCGGAGGGACCGGCGTACAGGTGGGCGCGCAGCCACGCGAGGCTCTCGGCGAATACCTCGGGCCATCCTTGCTGCAGGGCCGAAGTGTGGGTCCAGGGACCGACGAGCAGGGCGGTCTCACATCCGGCCTGGCGCAGCCGCTCGTACTGCTCGAAGGTCTGGTCGACCAGTGCGTCGTGCCATCCGGTGATCAGAGCCGTGGGCACGCGGAGCCGCTCCGCCGATTCCGCCAACGAGGCGCCGTGCCAGTAGGCGTCCTTGGCGTCCGGGTGGGTCATCACGTCGTCCAACCAAGGAAGTTCGCTGCCGAAGGCTGACACGTACGCCCTACGCAGGGGCTGCGCGGTGGTGACGTCGCGCAGGCGGCGCTGCAGGCGCAGCGTCGCCTTGAGGAACGGTGCCATGCCCTGGTGCTGGTAGTTCATGCCCACGCCCACGGCGAGGGCGTTCTCCAGGCGAAGCGCACCGCCTGCGTGGAACAGGGCGTAGGGATCGTACAGCCCTACTTGCACCACCATTGCCTTCAGTTCTGGCGGTGGGTCCAAAGCGAGGGCCCATTGCACGTAGCCCAGGTAACTGGGGCCGACGGTCCCCAGTGTTCCGTTGAACCAGGGTTGCTCGCGCAGCCAGGACACCGTGGCCTGGCCGTCGGCGGCCTCGTTGCGCCACAGATCGAACATGCCGCCCGAACCTCCGGTGCCGCGGCAGCTCTGCAGGATCACGTGGAAGCCCTGTTCGGCGAAGAGCAGGCCGAACTGGGGTGACCACGGCAGGCCTCGGCCATAGGGCGAGCGGACCAGGAGGGTGGGGAAGTCGCCCTGGGCGCGAGGGAAGTAGTGGTCAGTGAGCAACGGGCTGCCGTCGGCGGCCGGCACCAACAGTCCCGGCTCCCATCCGGCCTCGTGCCGCTTCGCCGGCAGACCTCGCCAGATCGCCCTCATCATCCGGGAGGACAGCGGCGGTTTTCCGGCGGGTGGCACCCAGGCTGGTCTGGCTACGGCATCGGGCGTGCGTGATGGCATCTTCCCCTCCTCTATTCTCGTACGATGTACGAGAATAGAGGATGCTTGGATGACCTTGGCAAGAGCCGCCTCAACAACCAGGGGAAGGAGTGCGAGGCCATGTCCAGAGACGGAAAGTCCGGTGCCGAGAGCGTCGATCCCGAACAGCTCTGGTTGCGTCCCACCGAGCCACGCAGGGGCCGCAGGCCCTCCTTCAGCCGGGAGGCGATCACCGCGGCAGCCGTCACTCTGGCGGACGCGGAAGGGCTCGACGCGGTCACCATGCGGCGGGTGGCCGCCGAGGTCGGGGCGGGCGTCATGTCGCTCTACAGCTACGCCCCCGACAAGGAGACGCTGCTGGAACTGATGGTCGACCACGTCAGCGGCGAACTCACGGTCACGAACCCACCGAGCGGCGACTGGCGTGCCGATCTGAAGACCGTGGCCCGCCTGCAGCGCGCCCACATGCTGCGCCACCCTTGGCTGCCCGCCGCCCTGTCCACCCGTCGCGTTCCGGGCCCCAACACGCTGGCCTTTCTGGAACACGTGCTCGCCGTCCTGCGGCCCACCGGGCTGGACGGTGCGGCGAAGCTAGAGGTCTTCGCCCAGATCACCGCATTCGTGGCCGGGCACGTCACCCATGAGATCGCGCACGCCGCAGTCTCACGATCACCGGACCGGGCCGCAGCCGAGGGCCGCTACCTCGCCGCTGTCGCCGCCGACGGCTGCCACCCGGAACTCGCCGAAGCCCTTTCCGCTCCCGGACGCCCCCTCACTCCCGACGCCACCTTCACCCGGTTCCTCAACCGCCTGATCGACGGCCTCGATACTGACTGATGCGCCACAGCTGTGACTGGCGTCCCGCCCGCGGCGCCTCCGAGGAACAGACCGTCGGCTTGTCCACGGCCACGGCCGCTACGAGGGCTGCCGCCACCTCCGTTTCGGCGGCAGCCCGGCAACCCACCGAGGGGGGCCTGCGCGGGCAGCGCGCGGATCACAGCATGGCGGTCGGCGAGCTGCTGGCGAAGGTGAAGGGACCGCCCGGGTGAGGGCGCGACGCCGTAGCGGGTCACGGGCAGCGGGCGAGGCTTGTGCCGCCGGGACTGCCCTTCGTAGGTTGGCCCCATGGGACTTTTCGGCAAGCTGACCGGCACCCAGCACCCGCCGCAGGGCGTGCCGCCGGTCCCGGGGCAGGAACTGCGGTCGGCGCTGCTCGGACTCAACCAGCCGGAGGTTCCGTACGTCATCCGGTACGGCGGCGGTGAGCAGTGCGACCTGCTGGCGGAGTGGCGGCTGACGGAGCCCGCCTGGCAGCAGGTCTTCCTGCAGTCCCAGATCAGTCACGCGGTGCGGATCCGGATGCGACTGGACCACGAGGAGCACGAGGTGCGCGTCCTCGAGGAGCAGTGGGAGCTGAGCCGGATCGGAACGCCTACCAGGCTCCAGGTGACATCGGAGTACACGCGCGGGCCGAGCCGGACCGTCAGCCGCCAGTGGACCCTCGGACGCGGGGCCGACGGCCACGTCGAGGCGACGGAGACCTTCCGTTTCGACAGCGCCCGGATGCGCGAGCCGCTGCGCGACACCGTCCTCAAGTCCGGCTGGACCTGGCGGGGAGTGGTGTTCGGCAAGCTGTGAGGCCGCCGGCCACGGCGCCCCCTGCCGTGTCGTCACAGGACACGGACGCCAGGCCCGCACGGTCCCGGAACCATTCCACGATCGGCCGCCCCGCCGATTGCACCGTGGGTCCGGTGGCGTCACTCGATCCCGAGGGGCCCGAAACCCAGATCCTCACGCATGAGACGACGCATCCGAGCCATGGCCGTACGACGCGTCCTGACCAGGGAAGCTTCCTCGGCGGAGCCCACCGCCACCCCCCGCGCGTAAGCGTCGCGTATCGCGCGCAAGCCGTGAAACGCCTCGTTACCCGCCGCCACGACCTGCGGCGGGCCCACGAGCCAGAGACGTTCACTGGCTGTGTAGAGGCCGGTGCCACGGACGGCCTCCCTCACGGCCGCATCACGCGCCGACTCGGACATGTGGTCGCCCAGGGCCACGGCCCGCATCTCCTCTCCCGCCGCCTTGAGGGCGGACACGAACTCCGTGTACACCTCACGCCGCACTTCCCACGCATGCCTGGCCTCCTCCCGCCGCCACCGGTTGCGATCGGCGAGCATGGTGGCTGCGATGCCGATGACGGCACCGGTCAGGGTGGAGAGAAGCGGCATCCAGTCCATGCGCCGCAGCGTGTCTCAATCGGTGCACCGGCACCAGTGGCTCTCGCTGTGGAAGCGAGCGCCGAGTCCCTTACGAGACAGTGTCGATGACGGCAGATCGGGATCTCGTGGACGATGTCGCAGTGAGCGGTGGGCGGAGACTTCCGCGCGTGTTCCGGACCGCCGGACCGGAAGCGGCGGCTGGAAGTCGCGGGTGATCTTCCGAACCCCGGGTGGCGGCTGACCCACCGGTCGAAATCTGCCGGCTGGCGACGGACCCACGTCCGACCCCCGGCCGACGACGGTCAGCCACGATGATGGGGCGCCGACCGATCACGCGCGTGTATGCCTCGCTCCACCCCCTCCGGGCTCAGCCACGCTGCTGGTGTCCTGATCACTTCGGTCAACGTGGGTGATCCGCCAGAGGTCTCGTTCTTTCGTCATCGCCGCCAGGGCGAACCGCTGGACGACTGACAGGGCGACGTTGACGTGCACATTAATATGTGCAGGTCAAAGGAGGGGGAGCATGGTCGCAGTCAGGCACACGTGCCCACATTGCGGACACGGCACGGGCCGACTGATGCGCGTCAAGGACGAGGGCGTTTCCAACTGCGCGCGTTGCCACAAGAGTGACTGGTCGCGCCGGTTCCCCTTCCCTGAGTCGGATCCCCAGCAGGCGACGCGGCAGGCCCGGGAAGCGCACCGTGCAGAGATGAACGTTCGCCTCTCCGACTGGTTGTCACGCAACGTCCGGTCCACCCAGGACGACATTCTCGAAGGCAACGCGCAGTCCATCCGAGTCAGGATCCCCGAACACATCACGCCGCCACCGCCACGTCGCCCGGAGAGGGAACAGGAGCGACTTGTCGCGCATGTCCGCGAAAGGAAGTCCACCGGAACCAACGGTGCGCGAGGCGCGAGAAACAGGGCGAAGAAGCACCTCTTGGCCTGCGGGGTCCTGCTGGCAGGGGTGGTGGCTTGCATCGCCATCGGCGCGGAGGCCGCTGGAGGTGACCAGGCAAAGGCCCCATCCGCCAGCCCCACAGCATCCGGTGTCGTGACTGCCTCTCCCTCGGTCCCGTCCTCTGTGCCTGCGTCGCCTGCACGGAAGTCACGCCCTGCGAAGCCGCTGAGGGACTACCAGGACTGGAACCTTGCAAAGGCTGTCGCGGAAGCCCGCGAGCGCCACGTCAGGTTGGTGAAGTACACAGACCTCAGCGACCTGAACCGTAGTCCGGTTCACCTCGGCAACTGGAAAGTGTGCTGGCAATCGCCCGACGCTGGTGCCAGGACCTCCGGATCTGTCACGTTTGCGGTTCTGAAGACGAATGAGGCGTGCGCCTCGCCGCCGGTTCCCGGCTCCGATGACGAATCGTCCTCGAAGGCCAGTTCTGGTTCCAGCTCGGGTGGAAGCACGTCGACGACCGCTGACTCGACCGGACCGGACAGCTCCACCGCGACGGAGTTGTGCGGCATCCGATCCAACGCCGGTAACTGCTATCACGCAGGCCAGTTCTGCCGGAACATCGACGTGGGAGCGATAACCACGGACGCAGCAGGGCGTGAGATCACCTGCGACTATGAGGCCGGCGCTGATCGGTGGCACTACTGACAACCCGATGAGCTGCGTAACGTCCTTGACTCAGGCGGCGCGGCTGACCCAAAGCTGAGATACAAAAGCAATCTGTGAGGGGGCGTGACGGATTGCCGGGCGCACGTGAGTACCCCTGCCCGCCTGTGACCGGGGTGGGCTTGAATGAATGGGCGGGTTCCTTCTCGAGTCCGGCCCGGGCCGGACGGGCCGTGAACAACGCGCTTCGCGACGGCTGCCTGCCCTACCGGGGTGCGGGCGGCATGCCGCTTGCCGTGTCGCCCTGCATCGGTCCAGCAGCCGTCCGTTAGGCTCGCGTCGCCCACAAATGTTGCGATATGCACGGAAGGCAGGACGGCGACGGAGATCAACCGAGAGCGCCTGCTCAGAACGCTGACGTTTTGGCTGCGGCCTGCGTTCGCGCTGCGGGTCGTCAACCGGTTTCAGAAGATCTCGGGTTTCGACCGCTCGATGGCCCTGGCGTCCAGCGCCTTGACGGCATTGGTCCCGCTATCCATCCTCCTTGGCACTGTCTTCGCGCACTATGACGCCGCAGAGCGGATCATCAAACGCTACGACCTCACCGGTGCAGGTGCCACGGCAGTCCGCTCGCTGTTCTCTTCTACCGAAGGGACCAGCGCGGGCTTCGGCATTTTCGGCGTCGTGTTCCTCATGATCTCGATGCTGAGTTTCACGCGCGCCGCGCAGCGGCTCATCGAACAGGCATGGGAGCTCAAATCCCTCAGCGTGCGCAACACGCGCAACGGCTCGTGGTGGATCCTGGCGCTCGGTTGCTATGCCGTGGTCATCACGTTGATCTCCGCGCTCCTTGGCGGGTACGCGTTGGGCCTGGTCGCCCTGATGTGTGAAGTACCGGTGACCGCAGCGTTCCTCGTGTGGAGCGGCTGGATCCTGTCGGCGAAGCGGATCAGATGGCCGGACCTGGTTCCCTTCGGCGTCACCGGCGCCGCTCTGACGGCGGCCTATTCAGTGGGCGCGACCGTCTATATGCCGCATCTCTTCAACTCTTCCGCGGCACGCTACGGGGTGGTCGGTGCAGTTTTCGCGATGATTTCCGCCCTTTTCTCAGTCATGCTCGCCCTGGTTGCATCGGCGGCACTGGGACGGGAGGTGCGAGACGAACTCAGCCGAATCCGTGAAGGCCACCGCCCTTCCGACCGTGAGGTCCGACAGCAGTGGGACAACGTGGTCGAGCAGACTCGGTCACGGTGGCGCACGGCACGGGAAGAGGTCTCCCATCACCAGATGAGGGGGTCGAACCAGTGAGGGTCACGGCAGGCCACCCTAGGCATCCACGTTGCCGGTGTCATCAGCCAGGAAGGGCTTGTGACGCGGCGTGTTGAACCACGCCGAACCGTGAGAGGTCTCGCTGCCAGCCCTCATCGACGTGGCCACCGTCTGAGATGCGAGGCGCAGCACAAGTGCGGGCCGACTGCCTCCAGCCTGCGCCCTTGCCCGGCATCCGGAACGGCAGTGTCGAGACCCACCACCCACCCCGTCTCCACACACCGTGGAGCCGGCGTGGTTCATGGCGTCCAGGTGGAGCGCGCCACTGTACGAACGCCCTGGACGCCATGGGTCGCGTCTGCTCGGCTCCGCCTCGGCCGACGGTGTGCGGGATGGGAGCCCTCGGCGTCCGCCGCAACGGGCCCGCAGCCGGACCCAAAGCCGGGGACGGCGCCCCCTTCATCCCGGTGCCGGCCGATCCCCCGCCGGAAGCACTGCTCTGACCGCAGGCCGTGATGTGCGGTGATCGGCTTATGGCCACCGGCCCTACCCACCAGTGGGCGCGCGTCGGCGCAGCGCGGACGGAGCGGGCCGGAGGCAGGAGCGGCGCCCGCGGCGGAGCCGGGAGCACGCCCGGCGGACGGAGCGCAGCCGGGGCTTGATGATGGAGAGGAAGGCCTGTCCCGCTGGGACGAGGTGACTGCCGTCGTGGCTGCGTACGTCGGGGCCGTTGACGGACCGAGTTCCAGAAGCGCGGGCTCTGCGCTTCCAGGCCGTCGATACGCCTCGACGACCCCGAGGGGCCCGGGACACCGCCGCCCGCCTGGGCCACGGTCGACCTGCTCACCGAGGACGTCGACGTGCCGAGCGTTGCGCACCGCTGCCGGGCACTCGTACACGTCCGTCTCCGTACCGGCCGCCGGTGACCAACCCGCCCGTGCGTTCCGCTGGGGACGACAGCTCGACGTCCGCCCGGTCAAAGCATTCGCGGACAGCTCCGACATCACGGGAACAGGCCGTTGCCTCCTACGTGGCCGATTACGCCACAAAGCTGCCGAGAAGACCGGCACCCCGGACCGCCGCATCGGTAATCTTCCCGAACTCGACCTCCACGGCGTTCCCGGCCACACCCGGCGGCTCATCACCGCCTGCCGCGACCGCGACGCCCCTGTACCCGGACCGACGGCTTCGGACCTGGGCGCACATGCTCGGCTTCCGCGGGCAATTCTCGTCCAAGTCGCGCAGCTACTCCACCACCCTCGGCGCCCTCCGCCAGGAACGCGTCGACTACCGCGCCGACCCGCGCCGCTCGAGAGGCGTCCGCCCGCCCGGACGCCCATCCTGCGGCAGCACGTCGAGGGTGAGCAGCACAAGCCGGGGGAGCTGCTGTTCCAACCGGGGGAGCTGCTGTTCCAAGGGGAGGCGGGCGGCGTCCTGGCGGGTTCGGTCATCCGCCGGGCGTGGCACAGCGCGCGCGAGGCCGTCATGCCCCCGCACGTCTTCGAGTCGCCCACCGAGAGGCGGCTGTACGACAACCGGCACACGCGCCTCACGAAGTGGTTCAACGACGGGATCCCGCCCGCCCAGGTGGCCGCCTGGGCCGGGAACAGCGTGCCGGTGCTGCTGTCCACTTACGCACGGTGCGTCGAAGGGCAGCTGCCCGACCTGAAACGGCGCCTGGAGGCCGCGGGAGATCTCCCCGAGCCGCCTCGCGCAGGCTGATGCCTCTCGCCGAAACTTCGACACGTATTCGACACGGCCACCCGCGAAAACCCGGTGACAGCCGGACGGCCCCGGAACCTCCCCATGATCGTCGGGGGAGTGTCCGGGGCTCCGTCGTGGCGAGTGAAACACGCACTGACCAGCAAAAATGCCCTCCCAAAGGAAGGGCGGGAACTTGCGCCCCCGGCAGGACTCGAAGCTGCGGCCAAGCGCTTGGAAGATGCGGGCAGGCCCTACAGTCCGGGTCCGGCGGCTCCCCGTCACCTCCGAGACGAACTGCTGGCGGCCGTCACCGTCTGCGGGCGTTGCCGTCAGCGTTGCCGTCATTGCCCTGCGACTAGGAGCTGGGCCAGACAGACTTGGTGATGTTCTGGCACGCGGTCTGTTGACGCCGCGCTCCATGCGGCGTTGGATCTTCCCTGCCCGTGCGGGTGTACGGGTAGAGAGCTGGGACGATGACCGAGGACGCCAGGCCCGGGCTGATAAGGGTGGTGTACTTCCAGCAGACGTGCGCATTGATGCTGGGCGGCGGCGCGGTACTGTCCGAAGGGTTGCTCCTGGTCTTGATCGGTACGGCTCACCGGCTGGAGACCCTCTTGGTGGGAGCACTTGCGGTGGCTCTTGTGTCCGTGATGCTTCTACCGCTGCGCTTCCGTCTCCGCGCCCGGCTTCGCCGCACGTACGAGCATGCCGTGCGGATCGACAGCGCCGAAGAACAACCGCACACCGGCCAGGAGGCGGCGCAGCGGCTGTCGCTACGGCGCACGGCCGGATTCGTGGGTGGAGCGGTCTGTTGGATGATGCTCATTGGCCTGGCATCGCATCAGCTGATGCCGCCGCTCATGCTGGTTCCGGTGGCCGTGGCCCAGTGGGCGCAGTCCCGGGCGACCGCGAAATGGGAGCGGGTGAACGGGGCAGACCTGTGGCAGACCGTGCCCGGGCTGCTGGGTGCCCGAGGCCCGGTGTTTCGTGTGCCGGCAGAGCGCGATTTTTGAAGCCACGGCCTTAGGGGCCGCCACTCCCGGCACCGCTTCAGGAGAGAGGATGGATGATCGCGCACCTGAGCTGCGGCTTCGCTGGCTGAAGAAGTGAGCGGCTACTGGCCTGTCGCGCACCGGGGTTGACCGTGGTTGACCCCTGCATCTGGCACGGTTGTGGCACGAACCTCAGCCGACGACAGTCAGCCACGATGGCGGGTGCGCCGGCCGACCACGCACGCGTATGCCTCGCTGCACCCTCACCGGCCTCGGCCACGCCGCCTGTTCCGTCGACCAGAGCAAGCCGCGACGGCAGCCCCGTAACGGGGGGTGCCTGAGCCCTCAGCTTGGGAAGCTAAGCGCATCCAGGGCTTGCTCCGGAGCTGACCTGCGGAGGAGCGGTGTTGGTGCCCGGTGGGCGGTCGAATGGGTCCCCGGTGTTCCCCGTGGTTCCCCGCACGATCTGGCACACATCTGGCACGTACGACCACCCGGGCTGAGAGGCTGAGCCGGTGACTGACGATGAGGTTGTCGAGGCGTTGCGGATCGTAGCCCGGGCGGGGACTTTGCCACCGCCCGCAACACCGGAGGCTGTCGTCGCGGCGGAAGAGGTCATCGGGTTCCCGCTGCCCCCTCTCCTGCGGCGCCTGTACGTCGAAGTCGCCAACGGCGGATTCGGCCCGGACGAAGGAGTCCTGGGGGTGAGCGGTGGGGCCGCGCAGGGCAACTTTGCGGACATCGCCGAGCTGTACCAGGACGGCCCGGATCCGTCCGGCCGCATCCCGGCTGGCCTGGTGCTGATCTACGACTGGGGCTGCACCATCTGGTCGCTCGTCGACTTCCGCGATCCTGCGGGCGCCATGTGGTGCAACCACGAAGGCGAGTGCTGGCCCCAGGGCGTGAACTTGGCAGAATGCCTGACCGGCACGCTGGCAGGAACCCTGACGGTGGAAACACTGCTGGAGAGCCAACCCACTTCGTAGACCAGCTGCCTCCCTGCCCTGAGCCGATACTTCTCCGATCGGGGTGGCGGGATTTGAACCCACGACCTCTTCGTCCCGAAGCAACTTGGGCGAGCGCTTGGCCTTGGGCTCGTGTGCCGCTCACCTGCGCTGATAGTCCGTAGGGCATCCGTGCTTGCCCGCCATTGTTCGCCTGCGTTGTCACGCAGTTGGACACTCACTTCGGGACGTGACCCCCCTGGAAGACGCTGCGCGGGTTCGACGGGGAGCCTGCTGTTCGCGTCAGATGGCTGTGCCATTCGGTCAGGAGAAACCGTGCTGCTCACGGGCGGTCTTGGGCGTACCGTCGGTCTGAACCATGGGGGTGGAAGCCTGTGCTGTACGCACACGAGGTGATCCTGAACGAATTCGCACAGGGGCGTAGACCGGTGACCAAGGGCGTTGAGTGGTTCGAGGGCCTCTCAGAGGATGGCCAGCGCAAGGTCTTTCAACGCACTGGTGCTGTTCTGCGGGCAGGCCCGCGCCTGCGAGGAGGACGTACCGGGAGCATCGCGCGTTCCGGCATCCGCCCCACCCGCACGCCGGCGGTGATGGTGACGAAGTGGCGCTTCGGGATGGAAGCACTTCCGGCCTACGAACCCACCAAGTCCTTCCGCCTGCTCGTCGCCTTCTTCAGCATCGCGGACACCCGCAGGGGGACGCTGTACTGCGCTGGGCGTAGCCAGCCTGTACCTCAGCCGACGAAAGTGAGCCGCGACGGCGGGTGCGTCGACCGATCAGGCGCGCGTGTGTCTCGCTGCACCCTCATCGGCCTCAGCCACGCTATCGGGCTTGTCGTCGACCACCGCAACTTGCGATGGCCAGCCCGTGACGACGGTGCCGGAGTCCTCAGATTGAGAAGATGCGAAGATTTCGGCCGGTTCGCGAATTGACCTGCGCATACGCGTTTTCGGCGGCCTTCGTTTGACCGTGTGGCAGACGTCACCGCAGATGCCGGGGTGAATGCAAAGGATGGAGCGTCCGTCCAGGCGGAGTGGGGGAGGGTGTAGGTGTCCGTCGTCCCGGCTGGAGAGCGACCAACCGTCCAGCTTCACCGCCCGGGGTTCTACAGCCAGTGGTTGAAGCGGTCGTCGCGGCCCTGGTGAGTCAGGCTGAAACAGCTTTTAGCTGCGCGGGGGCTCGATGTAATCCTCAAGGCGCGCTACAGCGAATCCTTGCTTCTGAATGCTCTTGAGTAGCTTTCGGAACATATTCGTCATGGTGGCGGTCTCCGGGTCGTCAGGACCGAGAAAGTGGGTGACGATGATGTCGCCAGGTCTCAGCTTCTTGTCCGCCTCCTGATATCGCAGGCCGGTGATACGCATATACTCTCGCCAACAGACGATCGCCCGGGGCCCACATTTACCCACCGCTGCCTTGGTGTTGTCGTTGTATGCACCGTAAGGAGGACGAAACAGGAGCGCTGGGGTGGCATACTGTTTGGTGAGGATTCTCTGTGCGCCGCACACCTCTTCCTTTTGGCGGTCTAGCGGGAGGTTATTCATCGCCAGGTGATGCAAGGTATGGTTTTGAATGTGGTTACCCAGCGCCTGCAATCGCTTGAAGTATCCGTAATTTGACTTGATGGCGTCGTTTGTCAGAAACATTGTGATTGGAATCCTCAAGTCTCGTAACATCTCCACGAACTTCGGATCTTTAGCCAGCCCATCATCAATGGTAATGAAGACGACCTTCTGAATAGTTGGTACGCGAGAAAAGACCGGTACTGATCCATTCAAAGAGAGTTTGACTGGCTTGTCGCCCGGAGGTTTCGGGGCAGCGGGCAAAGGCGTAAGGCCCCATCTCTGCCAAACAGCACCGTTCAGTGAGGTGGGGTGAGTGCCACGAACAGCCGCTGGGTCAACTTGCCCAGCAGCGGCGCAGCCGCCGGCCATCACACACGCTAGGACCGCGCCCATCCGGTGCCGAGAGCGGTTTCCTTGCATGCACCGCCGTTTCGCCATGTGAGGAACTCCCGCAACTCGATGCCATTCTTCCTCTAACCCTGGAGGCGCGGTGACCTGCAGGTCAACCATGCATCACGCGTCATCCTAGGACTACGGCGCCGACTAGGGCATTCCGAGCAGGATCGGGAGCTATGCCCCTTCCCGCCGCTCGTCCCGACCAGATCCCACACCGTGACGAGATCACGAGACGAAGCTCCCAGGTCACCCGCATGGAGTACCAAAGAGGCTCCCAACGTGCGAACACTCTCTCCTGCGTGTCAAGGTGACGAATGGCAGAGATTGACGTGACAGGAAGGAAGGAATCTCCATGTCGTGGTGGACGAACTGGAACCCGGGGGAACGCGCTTGGTTTGTGTTCTTGGCGATCTCTGGGGTTCTACTGCTTTTGGGTGCCTGGATCATGTCACAGAAGCCAAAGGATTCCGGCTGGCGTGTTTTCCAGTGGCTTCGCCACATAGGAACACCGGACGGCGACACTCGTGTCGGGCGCACTGGATTGGTCGCAGGTCTTGGCGCGGGCATTTTGACCAGCCTTGCTGTAACTTTCACACTTTTCGCCGTCCAGTATTCCCTGCAGAAGAGCCAAGATGAAGCAACCTGGAAATCAGGTATAGCAACCGCTTGGAATTTGCCTGGGTTTGAGCTGGACGGTCATCAAGGTCAAGTCAATGGCATGAACTTTAGCGGTAAGCAGATGCATGATGCCGACTTCAGAAAAGCGCACCTACGCGATGCGGGGGTTAAGTTCGAGGATGCAATGCTTGAAAACTCGCACTTTGAAGAAGCTGATTTGAGAGGAGTTGATTTCCTGGGAGCTCATCTCTCAGGATCTGAGTTCGCGGGTGTTGACCTTGGTGGAGCCGACCTGCGCTCTGCAGATCTCAGCCATACAACCATCGCTGGAGCGAAAAGCATCAGCGGCGCCCTAGTGAACTCCCAGACTTGCTGGCCCCATGGGTTTATGAGTAGCCAAATGTTCAAAAAGGCACAACTCCACAAAACGGAATGGCATGACCCGGCGAATAACAGGGTTTACGCGACGTACGGACAGGAGTGGCCGGCATGCGGTGAGAAAATGTAGCCATGGTGTTAACCAGCATGTGACTCAACGGTGGAGCCGTCCAGCCCAGCCACGATGTACCTATTCGCTGAGATCAGCCCGGCAGATTGCTGTGTGCGCGGCATGGGCGCCGGCCGGGCTGGAGCGGGGCGGAGACAGGAGCGCAGGCCCGGCCGGGGGCCGGGCCGCGCGCGGGGGGCGGAGCGAGCCGCCTTGAACCCGTAAAGAAGTTTGTTACTCAGCTCGTTTGGCCATGCGCCACAAGGGTGCCTCGTACTGCTCCGGACGGTTCTTGATCAGCAGTTCACGCAGGCTCTCGCGCTGGGTACCGCTGTAGTTGAGGGCTTCGGTGATGCGGCGGAACGTCGTGTGGGTCACTCCGCGGCCAGTGGCTTCCGCCTCGAACACTCCTAGTTGGGCCAGGACGGTGTCCGGGTTCAGGTCCGTCGGCGGCTGGTCCTTCAGCCATGTGGCCTTATTGCGTTCGTAGTCGATTTCCGAGTAGCCGCAGACCTCGCGGCTGTGGGCCTCGACCTCGTCGAGTGTCTCGGTCGTCATGATGGCGCGGGCGAGCTGGTTGCGGCTGACGGCGCCGTCCAGGTCGACTTCGTGGACTGTCGGGCTCTCGTCCGTGAGGTGGACGGGCAGGCCGGCGTCTCGGATCTCGCAGGTTCCGCGGACGCCTCGGGCGGTGGCTGCGAGCATCCCGGTTGCCTCGGAAGGGTGCCAGTCCAGGACCGTGCCGAGTCTGTCCACATCTGCCGCGGTGAAGATGTGGACGAGGGGGCCGAGCAGGTCGTGGAAGTCGTCCGGGGGAAGCTCGCCGTCCAGACCGGGGCCGGCGACCAGGAGTCGGACGGGGGCGTTGACCTGGCAGCACGCCGCGAGGGTGAGCGCGTCGGCCAGGGGGCTTTTCAGCGTGGGCTCGTCGCCCCGGGCCAGGATGTCGCCGCCCACGTCCAGGAGATCGATCGACGTGGGCGACAAGTGGCTGATGAGTTCTTCGAGTTGGCGGGTGACGCCTTCCACGCCGTGGTGTGGGTCGAGCAGAGCGAAGGTGTGCGGGAGCTCTGCCGCGAGTCTGGGGAGGGTCGAGCCTGCCGGAGCGACGGGGCGGGTTCCCGCCGATACCTGCCGCACAGCGGGAGTCATCGGAAGTAGGCCGGTGAAGTTGTCCGCTCCCCGCGGTCCCGGTACCGGGTCGATCAGCAGGCGGTCCCACGCGTACGTGAGGATCACCGCCCGGTCCTCTTCGCCGTAGAGACCCGCGTCAAGCATCGCGGCGGCGACCGTGTCGCCTCCGCCTCCCGCTGCGACGATCAACCGCGTCATGCGTTCAGCCTACGGGTTCCGGGGTTGACCACTCACCCTATAGTGGCCAGAGGCTATAGCCACTTGTCGACTCAGGAGGGGACATGCCGCAGATCGAGGAGACTCAGCCGAAGTATCTCCAGATCGCTCATTACATCCGTGACCAGATCTTGCGTGGTGATCTGCGGCCGGGGGACGAGGTTCCTTCGGAGCGGCAGTTGGCGGCCGACTGGTCCGTTTCCCGGCCGACGGCCGCCCGGTCCCTGGAGGCGCTGAGTCATCAGGGCCTGGTCGAGAAGCGTCAGGGTTCGGGTACCTACGTGCGGAGCCTCGAAGTGAACCGGCGCGCAAGGGAGTTGTACGGGCGGGCGCGGCAGACCGGCAAGATCTACACCGCCGGTGAGTACGCGGTGATCACATCGGCCGGCTGGCTGGATGCGCCGGACCATGTGGCCGAAGCGCTGGGGTTGGTCAAGGACCGCCGGGCCGTCCACCGGCGTCGCGTCACGAACAACCAGGACGGGCCGATCAACCTGTCCACCTCGTGGTTCGCGCCGGATGTCGGCCAGCGGGCGCCCAAGCTCCTGGATGCCGAGCGCATCCAGGAGGGGACTCTGATGTACGTCGAGAACATGACCGGTCGACAGGGGAGTTACGCCGAGGACCGCATGTGTGCGCGGCAGGCCACGGACGAGGAAGCGGAGGAACTCCGCCTCGCCCCGGCGTCGGCGGTGCTGATCGTCCACCACGTCGTCTACGACCTCCAGGACCGGCCGCTTGAGTTCGCCGAAGCCACCTATCCGCCGCACCGCTGGGCCTTCGAGCAGGGTTACCCGCTGACCTGAAGTGAGCGGTGGTTCTGCTGAACCGCTTGCACGCTCAGAGTGGCTAATGCCACTATCCACAAAGTGGCTAAGGCCACTTGAGGAGAGGGGGCATGGCGTGACGAGTCAGCGGCCGGACGAGGGCACGCTCAGCAACTGCCGGGGATGCCGGGGGCGCGGATGGAAGCGCGTCGGCTCCCGTACGGCTCTGGCGCTCTCGACGGTCAACGACCGCACCCGTGCCACATCGAAGCGGCGCTGCCTCGACTGCGACGGCAGCGGCAAGGAGTGAGCACGATGACCTACACGATCGACCGCTATCCCTGCGAGGACTCGCCGCGATTGGGAGCAATGAGCTTGCACCCGACTGCGGAATCCGTACCGCGGGCCCGGCGCTGGTTCCGGAAGTTCATCGCCCCCTATAACCCGGCCTGCTCGGTCGACGACTGCACGCTGATGATTTCGGAACTGGTCACCAACGCGATCCTCTACGGGCGGTCGGACGAGGGATGGGTCGTACGCGTGGAGTGGTTCCGGGAGGGGACCTCACTCCGTGTGGAGGTGCACAACCCCGGATTCCCGGCGAGCGTGCGTCTTCGTCGGCCGGACGCCAATGACGCGCACGGGCGCGGGCTGCTCCTCGTCGACTCCATCGCCGAGTCGTGGCACTCCGGGCCCAGTCGCTTCGGTGGAACGGTGGTCTCCTTCGTGGTGGCCGATGCTTGGCCTTCCTGAGGGAGGGGTGCCCTCCTTCTACTGCCACAGTAGAAATGTCGCTAGTCTGATTGACCGGTTGACTTGGCCAATCTTGACAGGCGGCGGCGTTCATGGCGTATGAAGTGGAGGCACCCAAGTACGTGCGCCTTGCGCAGACGATCCAACGTCGCATCGAGGACGGGACGTATGCGCCTGGCACGCGGGTCCCCAGCGAGAACCAGCTGGTGCAGTCCTTCGGGATGTCCCGCCCCACGGTCGTGCGGGCCTTGGAGCTGCTGAAGCGGGACGGCTGGCTGGAGTCTCGGCAGGGGTACGGAACGATCGTGCGCGGGCGTCCCGCGGTCGTCGAAGAGAAGGATCGGCGCGGGCTCGAAGCTCTGGCGCGCGATGAGTCGCGGACCCCTGGGCGCCTGGTCGACGTCGGTCAAGTGGCCGTGCCGGCGCGCGTGGCCTCGGCTCTGGGGCTGCCCAAGACGGCCAAGGTGCTCAGGCGCCGGTTCGTGGTGGAAGAGGACGGCGAACCGGTCGAGCTGACCTCGTCGTACTTCCCTGCCGACCTTGTCGACGGAACCGACCTGGCTGACGAGGGCACGCTGACGTCCGGCGTGCGCGAGCACTTGGAGACGCGCAAGAAGGTCCGCTTCGACCACGTGACGGAGCGGGTGTCCGCGCGTCTGGCCGATGCCGCTGAAGCCGAGTTGCTTGGGGGGCTGCCTGACGATGTCCCTGTCCTGAGCGTCCTCGTCATCGCCTGCGACGCCTCCGGGCGGGCGCTGCAAGTCTCTGACGTGCTTCTTCCAGCCGACCAGCATGAACTGGAAGACACCTACCGCCTGAACTGAGCCGCCTGACGGCGCCTCAAACACTTACGAATCAAGCTTGACAAGTCAACCTGACATCCTTAGGTTCAATCTTGCTAAGTCATTTTGTTAGGTAGCGAGTTGATCGACTCAGAAGGAGAAACCTCTGTGCGTGTGATCCGCGTTGACGCCTCGACCGCCACGATCCTGCTCACCGAAGCGCCGGCGCCGAAGGCGGCTGCACCGTGTGCGAGTCGACGAACTCCGCCAACGCGCTCTCCGGGGGGCTCGACGCCACCGTGCGGAGGGCGCGGGCCGCCGCGGCCGGGAGGGCTCCGGACAAGCCTTCTGGCACGAACCTGGCGCGCGGCGAGTCATCGCAGAAGACAGCAAAAAGGCCCGGGTCGATGACCTGGGCTTCTTCATGGAGCGGGTGACGAGAATCGAACTCGCCCTCTCAGCTTGGGAAGCTACGAGCATCTCCAGCCGACTCGGCCGCTGACCTGCGTCAATGGCAGGTGTGTGGCCTTCCCCGGCTCGGCTGCTTTCACCGTGAGTCCCCGCTGCTCCCCGCTCGATCTGGTGCGCTTGTGGTGCAGCCGTGGTGCGCACAGCGCCACGGCCGCAACCTTTTGATCCGTAGCTCTAGAGAGATAGGTCAACAAGGGTCATAGAGGTTACCGTGCGGTCCCTGATAGAGGCTGCCGATCACGACAGGTCGCTGAGGTTGCTGTACTTCGCTGCTGTACAGCACGAGGAGCTGCGCTCAGCTCGACACTGCCCCGCCCGCGAAGCCGACTGCAAGGTCTCCCAGTACGTCACAAAGGGCGCTCGCCCACTGCTTCATCCTGCTCGACTTAGGTTCATCAGCCATACGGTTCTCCTCGTCGTTCGTCTCCACGGTCTGGTCGTCGTTCTTCAACTTCGATGCCAGAACCTTGCAGATGAGGGCGGCGGAGAGGGACAGTGCGAGACTCGGCAGCGCCGAGCTGAGCGCAGCTCCCAGGTGATGTTAAGGCTTGGCGCAGCGTTCGGCAGCCGATCCCCGATCCTGACTTCCGTCGCGCAGGAGAACGGGGATGAGGCCCAACCAAGGACCGTCATACGGTCAGGCCTCATCCTTATCAGATCGGTCACACGGGGTCAGCGACCTTGGTCAACTGGCCTTGGTACCCAGCCAGCCGGCCACCGGGGTTCGGCGCTGGTCGCTGCGGTTCGCGCTTGTTGGTGTCAGACGCTGGTGTCAACCGCGGCACGCAGTCTTGACGAGCATGGCCGTTCACTCAGTGGATGGCCGAGAGTCGACCCGACGTGCCGCCTGCAGAACCACGCCCACAACCGCCGTAAACGCCAGCACACCATTCACCGAGTCAGCAATCATGACGATTGCGAAGGGCGCGCCCAGCATTTTCGGCACCTTGCCAACGATCATGCCAAGGCCCAAAAGCAGGGGAAGCCATCGCGAGTGAAAGGGCACGCCCTGGCGGGGCCTCGCTCCTTTGCGTATCTTCGCTTGCTCCCACCGACGGAAGCCGAGACCGAGAAGGACCAGCAAGCAGCCCATCACAGCCACGGACCAGTCCATGAACCTGAGCATCGGTCCCCCCCAACGCATCACTGCGCTCGTTCCCGCAACGCGAGAGTCTGTCAGTCCAGTCATACAACGGGAATAGATCAATAAGGTTCTTACCGCGATCTTTACCCCCCGGTAGGAGTTGCGCGGTGTCCACTACCCACCACCGGCCCCAGCTCCCATCCCGTCTGCCGTCGACCCACACACGGTGGAGCGGGCGTGGTTCAGGGCGTCAAGATGGAGCGCGCCACTGTACGAACGACCTTGACGCCCTGGGCCGCGACTGCTCGGCTCTGCCTGGGTCGACGGCAGACGGGATGGGAGCTCCCGCACCAGCCACTCACGGCCGGCACCCGCAACCGGTGCCCCCGCATCCTGGAGCCTGAGCGCCCGCGCCGGAGGCATCCTCGCCGAGGTGCGAGACGACCGCCCGAGCGCCACGTACGTCCTCGCCCTGTACCTGGGCCTGCGGCGCGGCGAGTTGCTGGGCCTCCACTGGGCCGACGTCGACCTGGAGAACGGCTCGCTGGAGATCCGTACGGCGCTCCAACGCGTCGATGGGGCCCTGGTCCTGACCGCGCCGAACACACGCCGCTCTGAGCGGCCGGTGCCACTGCCTCGCGTCTGCGTCGACGCGTTGCGCCGGCATCGCGCGCGGCAGGACGCGGAGCGCGCCGTAGCGGGGGAGCGGTGGCGCGAGACCGGGCTGGTGTTCACGACACGACTCGGCACGGCCATCGAGCCGCGGAACCTGAACCGGCACTTCTATCCGATCCGTGAGCGGCTCGGCCTGGAAGTCCGCTTCCACGATCTCCGGCACACCTGCGTGACACTGCTGCTCGGCCTCGGCATCCCGCCGCACATCGTCCGGGACATCGTCGGGCACAGCGCGCTGGACGTGACCATGAACATCTACGCGCACACCGACATGACCGAGAAGCAGGCCGCCCTCGACAGGCTGGGAGACCTGCTGGCCGACAAGTGACGGGCTCGTTGCCGTCAGCGTTGCCGTCAGAGACGCGAAACGCCCTGGAGGGAAGATCCCCTCCGGGGCGTTTTCGCAGGTAGGAGGTGGCGCCCCCGGCAGGACTCGAACCTGCGGCCAAGCGCTTAGAAGGCGCCTGCTCTATCCACTGAGCTACGGGGGCCGGGTGGGGTGGCCCCGTGAGCGGTGCCCTGGTGGGGGCTGATCCGTGACGGTGCCGGGGTCAAGGATAGGGCTCCCGGTTCCTTGACCCTGTCGCTTCGCCTCCGTGGCTCGATGTGGAGGTTCGGTGAAGCGGTCCTGATAATCGCAGGCAGGTGCGAATCGTGCACCGTTTTTGGCAGCCTGCGCCACCGGGTGTTGTGTACTCGTTATGCCTCGACTGGGCCCGTGTCCCAGTCGTCCCGTCCGCCCGATCTGTCCTGTCGGCACGCAGACATGTCTATATGCTTCAGAATTCCCCTAAAATTGGGCATTCTTCACATGTGGTGACCTTGGACGTACGGCCTCAGCTGCTCGACACACTCTCCGCTCTGCGCGACCGTGTCGCCGCCGCACGCTTTCCGCTGCCCCTGGCCGGGGCCCCACGCGCGCGTGCCAACCGCGACGAACTCCTCGCGCAGCTCGACGACTACCTCGTACCGCGGCTGCGGGAACCCGAGGCGCCGTTGCTCGCCGTCGTCGGCGGTTCCACGGGCGCGGGGAAGTCGACGCTCGTCAACTCGCTCGTCGGCCGCCGGGTGAGCGAGGCCGGCGTGCTCCGGCCGACCACCCGGACGCCGGTGCTGGTCTGCCATCCGGAGGACCATCACTGGTTCAGCGGCATGCGCGTGCTCCCCGACCTGACGCGCGTGTGGGTGCCCCATCAGGACCCCGTCGACGAATACATGCCCCTCGGCGAGGATCCCGGACGTGTACTGCGTGTCGAGTCAGCCGACTCCCTCCCGCGCGGGCTCGCCCTCCTCGACGCCCCCGACATCGACTCCCTGCTCGCCGACCACCGTGTCCTCGCTGCCGAACTGATCTGCGCCGCCGACATCTGGATCATGGTCACGACGGCCGCCCGCTACGCCGACGCCGTTCCCTGGCACCTGCTGCGCACCGCCAAGGAGTACAACGCCGCCCTCGTCACCGTCCTGGACCGGGTGCCCCACCAGGTCGTCTCCGAGGTCTCCCGGCAGTACGGCGCGCTGCTCACCAAGGCCGGCCTCGGTCACGTACCGCGCTTCACCGTGCCGGAGCTGCCCGAGTCGGCCTGGGGCGCCGGGCTGCTGCCCGCCACCGCCGTCGCGCCCCTGAAGAGCTGGCTCACCCAGCACGCCCAGGACGTCGCCGCCCGGCAGTACGTCATGGCCCGTACCGCCTACGGCGTCCTGGACTCGCTCAAAGCACGCTTGCCCGAGCTTGCCAGCTCCGCCGCCGCCCAGTACGCGGCGGCGCTCCGGCTCACCTCCGCCGTGGAGACCGCCTACGACCGCGAACACGACCGGGTACGGGGCCGCCTCCAGACCGGCGCCGTGCTCGCCGGCGACGCCCTCAAACGCTGGCGCGCCTTCCCCCTGGACTGCACCGCGGGCGAACTCCTCGACGCCCTGGTGGAGAGCCTCGCGGCCCTGCTGCTGTGCGCCGTCACCGCCGCCGACGAGCGTGTCGACGACGTGTGGCGGCGCGAACCAGCCGCGGGCGCCCCTGGTCTCACCGGCCGCGACGTGTCCCTGGAGAGTGCCGAGCACCGTATCGGCCTGGCGGTACGACGCTGGCGGCGGGAGCTGGAGGAGTACGCCGAGGACGAGGTACGGGACCTGGATCGCACCGGCACCCTCGACCCGGAGGCCGTCGCCGCCCTGGCCGCGACCGCGGTGCTGGGCGGACGCCGGGCACGTACCGCCGGCGAGGGGCTCGCCGAACGGCTCGGCGCCCATGGCGCCCTGCGGCTGCGGGACCGGGCCGGGCGGCTGCTCGTCGAACACGTGGACCGGGTCGTGCACGCCGAACGGGAGCGGCGCCTCGCCCCGCTCGATGCCCTGGACGTCCATCCCGAGCAGCAGGCCGAACTCATCGCCGCGCTGTCGGTACTTCAGAAGGAGAGGTGACCGGTGACCGCCGTCACTGACCAGGACCACACCGAACACACCGACCACATGAGGCGCGGCGATCACGGCAGCGGCAGTGGCGGCACCCGGTCCACGGAGCACAGCGGTCGCGCCGGCACGGTGCCCATGGACGACGCCGCGACCGCCGCACGCGCCGACGGCCCCGCGAACGGGTCGGCGCGCCGCGCGGAAGGGTACGCGGAACCCGGGCACGGGCACGGACGCGGGAGTGGCGCGCAGGGACATCCGAGCGTCGCGGAGGGCAGTCGCGGCGATGACGGGGCCGCCACCGACGACGGCCGTACCACGACGCCCGCGCCCCGGCCCGCAGCCGTCGGCGTCTCCGCCGCCGGCGTCCCCGAGGACATCGGGGGAGACGCCGACGGGAACGCCGAGAAGGACCGGGGCCCGGGCGCGTGCGCGGTCACGAGCCGGGACAGCGGCGGCGACCGGCACGGTCACAGTGTCGGTGATGGGGACGACGGTCAGGGCGGCGATCACAGTGACGGTGATCAGGAAGAGGAGGGCGGCAAGAGCAAGGGGAAGGACAAGGGCAAGGAGATCGCCGGCGAGCAGCACGCGCGCGTGACGGGCGAGGACGCCGACCGCGAGCGCCCTGCGCGCGCGCACGGCGAGCACGCGGACCCAGAGCGACCCGCGCGCGGGCCCGGCGACGGCGAGATCGTCTGCGTCCCCCGCCCGCATCTCCACTCGCCCAGGCCCCGCACGGCGGCGGAAGCCAAGCCGGGCACGGGCACCAGCGCCACCACGGGCACGGGCACCGGCACGGGCACCAGCGCCACCACTGGCGCGGGCACGGGCACCAGCGCCACCACTGGCGCGGGCACCGGCGCCAGCACCGCCCCGGGCCCGCACGCGAAGGCGAAGGCCGGCACGACCCCGGACACCGCCACCGGCCCGGACGCCGCAGCCGATGCGGAACCGCAGGAGACCTGGGACGACGGTCTCATCGCCCGTCGCGTCACCGAGGCCAACGCCGCCGCGCTCGCCGCCGAACGCGCCGCCGCGATCGAGCCCGCGCACCGCGGCCCGGCCGGCCACATCCCGGCCCCGCTGGCCTACGACGGCCCCCTGCGCTCCCGCCTGGACGCCCTGCGGGAACTCGTAGGGCTGTCCCGCACCCGCCTGGACAGCCACACCCTCGCCGAGGCGGGTCGTGTGCTGGACGAGGCCGCGGCCCGCCGCAAGCTGTCCGGCCGGCACACCGTCGTCGCCCTCGCCGGGGCCACCGGCAGCGGCAAGTCCCAGCTGTTCAACGCCCTCGCCGGTGTGCCCATCTCGGAGACCGGCGTACGACGCCCCACCACCGCCGCACCCATCGCGTGCAGTTGGAGCGACGGCGCGGCGGGCCTCATCGACCGGCTGGGCATCCCGGGCCGGCTGCGCCGCAGGCCGCTGCACAACCAGGAGAGCGAGGCGCAGCTGCGCGGACTGGTCCTTATCGACCTGCCCGACCACGACTCCGCGGCCGTGCAGCACCGCGAACAGGTCGACCGGATCCTGAAGCTGGTCGACGCGGTGATCTGGGTGGTCGACCCCGAGAAGTACGCCGACGCCATCCTCCACGAGCGCTATCTGCGTCCCATGTCCGGTCACGCGGAGGTCATGTTCATCGTCCTGAACCAGGTGGACCGGCTGCCCGGCGACGCCGCCGACCAGGTCCTGGACGACCTGCGACGGCTGCTGGACGAGGACGGCATCGCACTCGGCGAGTACGGCGAACCGGGCGCCACGGTGCTCGCGCTGTCCGCCCTCACCGGCGAGGGCGTCGGCGATCTGCGCGAGTCGCTCGGCGAGTTCGTGGCGGAGCGCGGCGCGGCGGCCCGCCGGGTGGCGGCCGACCTGGACGCCGCCGCGGCCGAGCTGCGGCCCGTCTACGCCACCGGGCGGCGGGTCGGCCTGACCGAGGAGGCGCGTGAGGAGTTCGCCGCGCGGCTCGCGGACGCGGTGGGTGCCACGGCGGCGGGCGAGGCCGCCGAGCGCGCCTGGCTGCGGAACGCCAACCGCGCGTGCGGCACGCCGTGGCTGCGGCTGTGGCGCTGGTACCACGGCCGCGGCGAGTCCACCACGGGCCGCATCCCGGTGCGCACCCAGGCGGACGAGGAGGCCACGGCCCGCCAGCGGGTGGAACAGGCGGTCCGTACGGTCTCCGAGCGCGCCTCGGCCGGGCTGCCCACGCCCTGGGCGCAGGCGGTGCGCGAGGCTGCCGTGCGCGGTTCCCAGGGACTGTCCGAGGCGTTGGACGACCTGGCGGCGCGGGCGGGCCTCCCGCCGGGCCGGCCGCCGCGGCCGGGATGGTGGCCGATGGCCGTGCTGGTCCAGGCGGCGATGACGCTCCTCCAAGTCGTGGGTGGCCTGTGGCTGGTGGGCCAGATCGCCGGCGTGATGGCGCCCAACCTCGGTGTGCCGGTGCTGCTGATGGTGTGCGGGATCGTCGGCGGGCCGCTGGTGGAGTGGGGCTGCCGGATGGCGGCCCGCGGCCCCGCACGGCGCTACGGCCAGGAGGCGGAACGCCGGCTGCGGGAGGCGGCGGCGAGCTGCGGCCGGGCCCGGGTGCTGGACCCGGTGGCGGCGGAGCTGCTGCGGTACCGGGAGGTCCGCGAGCAGTACGGCAGGGTCGTGCGGACCGGGGCTGCGGTGGGATGAGCGGGGCGGCGCCGCTCCCACGGGAGGCATCCGGCGGCGCTTCCCGCCTGCAAGCAGCGACGCGGTGGTCACCCGTGTGGGTGGCGGGGTTTTCCACAGACAGATGGTCGTCCACAGCGCTCAGCGGGCCCGGCCCGGCGGAGGCAGTCTGAGGTCACGGCGATCGCACGGCGGGTCCGGCCGGAGACACGGCGGACGGTACGGGCGGTCGGCGGGAGGTGCGGGCACGTACGGCAGTCGTACGCGCCGGCACGGCAGACGCAGCCGTACGGGACGGGCCCGTACGCGTGCCCGCCCGGCCGGAAGGGGACGGGCGAGGGAGGGGAACGAGGACATGAACGAGACCATCGTGTGCGTGGTGGGCAACGTGGCGACCCAGCCGGCGTACCGCGAGCTGGCGGCGGGACCGTCGGCGCGGTTCCGGCTCGCGGTGACCGCGCGCTACTGGGACCGGGAGAAGAACGCGTGGGCGGACGGGCACACCAACTTCTTCACGGTGTGGGCCAACCGCCAGCTCGCGGTCAACGTGGCCGCGTGTGTGGAGGTGGGCCAGCCCGTCGTCGTCCAGGGCCGGCTGAAGGTGCGCAGCGAGCAGCGTGAAGGGCAGCAGCAGTGGACGTCGGCCGACATCGACGCCGTGGCGATCGGCCACGACCTGTCCCGCGGTACGGCGCTCTTCCACCGCGCGGCCAAACCGGAGGCACCGCCGACGGTGAACCGGCCGGAGCCGAACTGGGAGACGCCCCGGCCCGCCGGCCCCCAGGAGGGAGAAGAGGCGCAACGGGTGCGCGAGGAGGTGGCGATGACGTGACGGCGGACGGGCGTCGCCCCGGACGTCATGGAGAACGCCCGAGAGCCGGCCGGTGCTCCGTCCGCACCTCCGGCGCTCCGTTCCGCACCCCCGGCGCTCCCGGTGCGCACGGCCCAACCCCCGTACGAACCGGTGGATTTGTCGATATGGCCAGCTCGTGGACGGTCCTGGCGATAACGATTCCAGATCGGATCGGCCATCGGATGATCCGACCGGCAGGCGAGGCCCCGCCTGATCCATAGGATGCCGGGCGTGCCCCTAGGGGCTGCTGATTCTGCTGGTGGGACCGTCCCCCACGTCCAACGGGTCCTGCTCGAAGGGGAATTCTGTGCTTGCTGCGCTCTCTGGGTTCTGCCGGTCCACCGGAGCGGCCCGCCTGGCCGCCGCCGCCACGGTGTCCGGCCTCGCGGCGGCCGGCGTGCTGTCCGGCGCCGGTACGGCCGCGGCCGAGGGGACGCCGCAGAGACAGGGCGGGGCCACGGCGACGATCAACGGACTGAAGACCTACGCCGAGGCCGTGATCCACGCAGACGGCGGCGACCAGCGGGTGTCGGCGGGCCTGTTCGAGATGTCCGTGGACGGCGGCGGCACCTTGCAGACGTACTGCGTCGACCTCCACAACCCGACCCAGCGTGACGCCCGGTACCAGGAGACGGCCTGGAGCGGTACGTCGCTGGGCACCAACAAGAGCGCCGGCCGGATCCGCTGGATACTCCAGCACTCCTACCCCCAGGTCAACGACCTCGCCGCGCTCGCACGGCGGGCCGGCACGAGAGGCCTGACCGAGCAGGACGCGGCGGCCGGCACCCAGGTGGCCATCTGGCGCTACTCGGACGGAGCGAAGGTCGACGCCGTCGACCCGCAGGCCGAGAAACTCGCCGACTACCTGGACAGGAGCGCCCGGAACACCGCCGAACCGCAGGCCTCGCTGACCCTGGACCCGCCCGCGGTCTCCGGCCGGCCCGGCGATCTGCTCGGACCGGTGACCGTGCACACGAACGCGGGCGCCGTCGCGGTGAGTCCGCCGGCGGGCGCGGCCGCCGGCGGGGTGCGGATCACCGACAAGACCGGCAAGGTGATCACCTCCGCGAAGGACGGCACCCGGCTGTACGTCGACGTGCCCGAGGACGCGGCGGACGGGACGGCCGAGCTGACCGTGCAGGCGTCGACGACCGTGCCGGTGGGCCGTGCCTTCGCCTCCGAGAGCCGCAGCCAGACCCAGATCCTGGCCGGTTCCAGCGAGTCCACGGTCTCGGCGGCCGTGACGGCCACCTGGGCGGCCGAGGGAGCCCTGCCGGCGGTCTCGGCCCGCAAGAACTGTGCCGAGGGCGGTGTGGACATCGTCGTGGCCGACAAGGGCGACAAGCCGTTCACCTTCGAGCTCATGGGCGCCGAGCACACGATCCCCGCGGGCGCCTCCCGGACGGTGACCGTCCCGCTCCAGGAGGACCAGGCCTACGACTTCACGATCACCGGTCCCCACGGCTTCAGCCACCGCTTCACCGGCGTCCTGGACTGCCGGACTCAGGGCGCGGTCACGACCGAGACGGCCCAGCTGCGGAGCGAACCCAGCCCCGCCACGGTGGGCGCCGTCACGGCGGACACCACCGACCTGGCCGCGACGGGCGGTTCGGCGATCACCCCGCTGATCGCGGGCGTGGCCATCGGCCTGGTGGTGATAGGCGGCACGGTGCTGGTGGTGCTGCGCCGCAAGGAGACGACCCCCGGCGCCTGACGACCCCCGGCGCCTGACGGTGCCGGGTGACGGCGCCGACGTGCCGGGCGGGCTCCAAGCGGCCCGTCAGCAGCCGATCGGTGCCGGGCCGGCGGCCACGTCGTCGAACCACAGGGTGTCGTCACCGGTCCCGTGGCTCTCCCGGCCCAGCCGCAGCGCGGTCGGCCGGGGCGGGGCGGTACGGGACAGCCACATGTATGCACAGCGGTTGGGAGAGCCGGACCGGCGCCAAGGTCCCGGCGCCGGCGGACATCGCTGCGCGGCTCGGGATCGCCGAAGGCGACCTGTGCGTCCGGACGGTGTACGAGTTCCTGGCCGACGGCAGGCCCGTGCAGCTGTCCACGAGCTGGGAGCCGTACGACCTCACCGCCGGCACACTCGTCGTCCTCCCGGAGGGAGGGCCGCACGCCGGGGCAGGTGTCGTGAACCGCATGGCCGCGATCGGCGTCACGTCAGTCATGCCGTGGAGCAGCCCGAGCCGCGGCAGGTGACCGCCGAGGAGGCGTCGACACTCGGCGTCCAGAGGGCCGCGCTCGTCACGCCCATCCGGCGGACGTACCACAGCGACCAGGGGCGGCCCGTGGAACGGCCGACACCGTGGTGCCCGCCGCGCACCGCGGGGTCGTCCACGAGATCCCGATCAACCGTTAGTGGGCGCCCTCAGCAGCGAGCCAATCGCCGAGCGCCGAGAAGTCGGCGTCCACGAGTCCCTGAGCCGGATCGACGCGATGAAGCAGCGACGGCCCAGGATGTCGGGCATCGACCCACAAGCGATCCATGGCGCTGATCTCGTCGTCGACCCAGATGAACGGTCGACCGTCGGCCCACTCGACCAAGGGGCGAGTCTTCCAGTGCAGGCCGCGGGGTCCGTCATCGGCGCCGGCATCCGGCCACTCCACCACGGGCAGCTTCGGCAGCCCGAGGCGCGGAGCGACGGCCTCGTTCGCATCCTCCATCCACGTCGTGGCCCACACGAGGTGGCAGCCCAGGACGAGGAGGCGCGATCCGATGCCGGGATCCAGTCGATCAAGCAGCGGGTTCCCCTGATCGACAGACGTCGAGGAGCCGTACGACGCCCCGAACGGGATGAGTGGACCGTCGACGTCGAGGAAGAGGATGGGGCGCTCCGCTGCGCTGGTCACAGCGGCACGATAGCCCGGCGCGGTGCCGGCGGGGACTCCGCTTCCTGGGCCGTCTCCGGGCCGTGCGAGGGCGCCCGGGGTCGGCCAACGGCCACCGGCAGTGACAGGTGAGTCGTGGCCGTCTACGGCGAAGCCCCAGGTCAGGGGGTCGGGACCACACGGGTTTCCCCCTGGGGGTGGCGGTCAGGCAAGATGGGGTGTATCTGCCCACTGCCAGTTTCAAGCTGCCGGACGGTTTCTCTTGGCTGAGTTCATTTACACCATGCGCAAGGCGCGCAAAGCGCACGGCGACAAGGTGATCCTCGACGACGTCACCCTGAGCTTCCTGCCGGGGGCGAAGATCGGCGTCGTCGGTCCGAACGGTGCCGGTAAGTCGACCGTGCTGAAGATCATGGCGGGCCTCGAGCAGCCGTCGAACGGTGACGCGTTCCTGTCGCCCGGCTACACCGTCGGCATCCTGCTCCAGGAACCTCCGCTGAACGAGGAGAAGAACGTCCTGGAGAACGTCCAGGAGGGTGTCGCCGAGGTCAAGGGCAAGCTCGACCGGTTCAACGAGATCGCCGAGCTGATGGCGACCGACTACTCCGACGCGCTCCTGGACGAGATGGGCAAGCTCCAGGAGGAGCTGGACCACGCCAACGCCTGGGACCTCGACGCCCAGCTGGAGCAGGCCATGGACGCGCTGGGCTGCCCGCCCGGCGACTGGCCGGTCACCACCCTCTCCGGTGGTGAGAGGCGCCGCGTCGCGCTGTGCAAGCTGCTGCTCGAGCAGCCCGACCTGCTGCTCCTCGACGAGCCCACCAACCACCTCGACGCCGAGTCGGTGAACTGGCTGGAGCAGCACCTGGCCAAGTACCCGGGCACCGTCGTCGCCGTCACCCACGACCGGTACTTCTTGGACAACGTCGCCGGCTGGATCTGCGAGGTCGACCGCGGCCGTCTGCACGGCTACGAGGGCAACTACTCCAAGTACCTCGAGACCAAGCAGACCCGTCTCAAGGTCGAGGGGCAGAAGGACGCCAAGCGCGCCAAGCGCCTCAAGGAAGAACTCGAGTGGGTGCGCTCCAACGCCAAGGGGCGGCAGGCCAAGTCCAAGGCGCGTCTCGCTCGCTACGAGGAGATGGCCGCCGAGGCCGACAAGATGCGGAAGCTGGACTTCGAGGAGATCCAGATCCCGCCGGGGCCGCGCCTGGGCAGTGTCGTCGTCGAGGTCAACAACCTCAGCAAGGCCTTCGGTGACAAGGTCCTCATCGACGACCTCTCCTTCACGCTGCCGCGCAACGGGATCGTCGGGGTCATCGGGCCGAACGGCGCCGGCAAGACGACGCTCTTCAAGATGATCCAGGGCTTCGAGCAGCCCGACTCCGGCAGCATCAAGGTCGGCGAGACCGTCAAGATCTCCTACGTCGACCAGAGCCGCGAGAACATCGACCCGAAGAAGTCGCTGTGGGCCGTCGTGTCCGACGAGCTCGACTACATCAACGTCGGACAGGTCGAGATGCCCTCGCGGGCCTACGTCTCCGCCTTCGGCTTCAAGGGGCCGGACCAGCAGAAGCCGGCCGGTGTGCTCTCCGGCGGTGAGCGCAACCGTCTGAACCTCGCGCTCACCCTCAAGCAGGGCGGCAACCTGCTGCTCCTCGACGAGCCGACCAACGACCTCGACGTGGAGACCCTGTCCTCCCTGGAGAACGCGCTGCTCGAGTTCCCGGGCGCGGCCGTGGTCGTCTCCCACGACCGGTGGTTCCTGGACCGGGTCGCCACGCACATCCTCGCCTACGAGGGTGAGTCGAAGTGGTTCTGGTTCGAGGGCAACTTCGAGTCGTACGAGAAGAACAAGGTCGAGCGGCTCGGCCCGGACGCCGCGCGTCCGCACCGTGCCACCTACAAGAAGCTGACCCGGGGCTGATCGGTCTTGCGCCACATCTACCGCTGCCCGCTGCGCTGGGCGGACATGGACGCGTACGGCCACGTCAACAACGTGGTCTTCCTCCGCTACCTGGAGGAGGCGCGTATCGACTTCCTGTTCCGGCCGGACAAGGACTTCAAGCAGGGGTCCGTGGTGGCGCGCCACGAGATCGACTACAAGCGGCAGCTCGTCCACCGGCACGAGCCGGTGGACATCGAGCTGTGGATCACCGAGATCAAGGCCGCGTCCTTCACCCTCTCCTACGAGGTGAAGGACGGTGACCTGGTGTACGTACGGGCCTCGACGGTCATCGTCCCGTTCGACTTCGAGGGCCAGCGGCCGCGGCGGATCACCGCGGAGGAGCGCGAGTTCCTCCGGGAGTACATGGACGCGGCCGAGGACGCCGAGACCGAGGGGGAGGCCGTCGCGGCATGACGGTCCTCCACCTGGCCGACGAGACGGAGGCCGCGGACCTCGCCGCCTTCCTCTCCCGGCTGCTCCGCTACGACCGCGGAGCGGCGGTGCGGCTCCAGGCGGCCGGCACGGCGCTCGCCGTCTTCGGTCGGCCGCCGTCCTTCGAGGTGCTGGCGGTCCGCGCGGTGGGGCTGGCCAAGCCGTACGAGCACGGGCTCGACGTCGCCCTCGACGTGACGGTGTCCGCCGGTGAGTTCCTGGAGTCCGTGGACGAGCGGGCGGCCACCGCCGCCGTCCCGGGCGCCGTCACGGGACCGCCGTGGGCCGGCGTGCTGCCGCCGCGGTCCGGCTGGCAGCCCGAGCCCGGACTGCCCGCGCCGGACGCGCTGCGCGCCACGGTCGCCGCCGCGGTGGCCGAATTCCGCTCGCGCACCGAGGAGCTGGGGCCGCAGGGGCGTACCCGCGCGGAGCTGGACCGGATCGGGCGGGACATCTGGTCCCGGCGGATCGACGGCACCCGGCTGCCCGTACGGGCCGTGCACGCGGCCCAGTCCCTCGGCTTCCTTCGGCCGGGGACCGAGCACGAGGACACCGGGTTGTTCTCCTCGGGGACGTGGCTGCGGCTGCGTACCCCCTACGGGTCCGTCGCCGTCCGGCAGACCGCACGGGACCCCTTCGCGCTCAGCGTGCGCTGAGCCGCGCGCGGCCCTTCCGTACGGCTCACCGTGCGCGGTACGGCCGTTGGCCTGCGGCACTGGGCCGGAGCGGGGGCCGGTGCGGTCAGTCCGGGGTGTTCACCATCGACGCGGCGGCGTACGTCAGGTAGTTCCACAGCGTCCGCTCGTGCTCCTCGGACAGCCCCAGCTCGTCGACGGCCGTCCGCATGTGCCGCAGCCAGGCGTCGTGCGCCGCCCGGTCCACGGTGAACGGGGCATGCCGCATCCGCAGCCGGGGGTGGCCGCGGTTCTCGCTGTACGTCGTGGGGCCGCCCCAGTACTGCATCAGGAACAGGGCCAGCCGTTCCTCGGCCGGACCCAGGTCCTCCTCCGGGTACATCGGCCGCAGGGCCGGGTCCCCGGCGACTCCCTCGTAGAAACGGTGCACGAGCCGGCGGAAGGTGTCCTCGCCGCCGACCTGCTCGTAGAAGGTCTGCTCCTGAAGCGTGCCGCGCCGAATCTCGGTCACGTTGGATTGCCTCACATCTGTGTGCCGGTCCGCCCCTGGGCTTGTTCGGCCGGGGGCCCGGGGACGCCCCCGGGAATTGCAGTACCCGTCCATCGTCTCAGACGCGGTGACCCAGGACTTCGGGCTCGGGACCGGCCACCGCGCCCCTAGTGTGGAGACATGGGCGCCTACGACACGGAGACCGAGGAGCTCGCCGCCGCGGCGCGGGCCGCGCTGGTGCGGGAGATCGACGCCGACGGGGCCTGGGCCGGGGACCCGGTGTGGCGGGAGGCGTTCGCGGAGGTGCCCCGGCACCTGTTCGTGCCGTACTACTACGTCGCCGGACCGGGCGGTTACGAGCGCCGCTGGGGCGAGAGCGGTGACCGGCAGGCCCGCAGACGCTGGGTGCGCGGCGCCTACGCGGACGTACCACTCGCCACCCGGCTGCGCGACGGCGAGCTGCTCTCCTCCAGCAGCCAGCCGTCGCTGATGGCGCAGATGCTGGTCGCGCTGTGCGTCAGGGACGGCGACCGGGTCCTGGAGGTGGGCGCCGGCACCGGCTACAACGCGGCCCTGCTCGCCCACCGGCTCGGCGACGACGGCCTCGTCACCACGATCGACCTGGAGCCGGAGATCACCGAGTCGGCCCGGCAGCACCTGGCGGCGGCCGGCTACCACCCGGTCGTGGTGACCGGGGACGGCGCCCGCGGGGCACCCGAACGCGCCCCCTTCGACCGGATCATCGCCACCTGCGAGCTGCCGACCGTCCCGCGCGCCTGGCTCGCCCAGTGCCGCCCCGGCGCCCGCGTCCTCACCCCGCTGGCCACCGGCCTGCTGGCCCTCACGGTGCACGGCCCGGGACACGCCGAGGGCCGCTTCCTGCCCACGGCCGCCTTCTTCGTACCGCTGCGCGGCGAGGGCCGGGCGGAACCCGAGGACGTGTCCCTCGCCGGGCTGCCGGGCCGGGCCCGCGCGCAGGAGCCGTTCCGCTTCCTGCTCGGGCTGACCCGGGGCACCCTCGACCCGCGGGAGGCGTACGCGCTGTGGGAGCGCGAGGGCAGGCCGGACCGCGGGCGGTACGGCGTCACGGTCGGCGGTGGGCGTGCCTGGGCGTGGCTGGACGACCCGGAGGGGCCGTACCTCTGGCCCCTGCCGTGATCTCCCTCAGCCCCGGCGTACGGTGATCGACGTCCAGGCGCCCACGTGCACCCGGTCGCCGTCCTGGAGCGGCACCGGCACGAACGGCTGGATCGGCTCCTCCGACATGTTGACCGTGGTGCCGTTCGTCGAGTTCTGGTCCACGACCGCCCAGCCGCCGTCCGGCTGCTGCACCAGCACGGCGTGCTGATGCGAGACGCCCGGGTCCTCCGGCGGCACCGACAGGTCGATGTCGGGGGTGTCGCCGGTGGAGTGCCGGCGACGGCCGATGGTGACCTGGTTGCCGGTGAGCGTGCGCTGCTGCTCCGGCGAGTACGCGGGCAGGTTCAGGCCCGCGGCCTCGGGGCCGGAGCGCTGCATCATCGCCATGAAGTACTCGCGGTCCGGGCCTATGGTCGCGGTCCAGGTGGCCGACTGCTGCACGTGCTGGCCGTGCTGGCCGTGCTGACCGGGCTGTGCGTGCGGGGCCTGGGGGAAGCCGCCGGGGCCCTGGGAAGGCTGGCCGGCACCGGGCTGCGGGTAGCCGTAACCGCCGCCCTGGCCGCCGGGGCCCTGACCGGGTCCGGAAGGGCCGGAGGCCGACGGCGGGGACAGCACCCAGTCGTCGTCACCGGCCCGGGTCCGGCCGCCCTCGCGCGGGAACGCGGGCGGTGCCGGGGCACCGGCCTGCTGGAACGCCTGCGGGGCAGCGCCGGAACCCTGGCCCTGACCGCCGCCGAAGCCGGACGGACCGCCAGGTCCCTGGGAGCCCTGGCCCTGACCTCGGCCCTGGCCGCCGCCGAAGCCGGAGGGGCCGCCGGAGCCGGAACCCTGGGGACCCTGGCCCTGCCCCTGACCGCCGCCGAAGCCGGAGTGTCCACCGGGACCCTGCCCCTGACCCTGGCTTCCGCCGTACCCCGAGGGGCCGCCGGGACCCTGGCCCTGACCGCCGCCGAAGCCGGACGGGCCACCGGGGCCCTGGCCCTGACCCTGGCCGCCGCCGAAGGCGGACTGGCCGGGCTGGCCCGGGGTGCCGGGGAAAGGCGGCGGGGGGCCGGGGCGGCGCTGGTTGCCGGGGGCGAAGGGGGGCGCGCCCGTGGGGCCCGGGGCGGTCGGCGGGCCGGTGGGGCGCCGTTCGCCGGCGAACGGCGTCGGACCCGACGGCTCACTGGTGAAGGACGGGATCGGTTCGGCGGGCCGGTTCATCTGCGAGGGCCGGGAGCCCTGGTACTCGTATCCGTCACCGCCGCCGTACGTCGCGCTCGGCGGCTGGAACCGGGGCTGCGGCGAGCGCGGGGCGGCCGGGGTGTAGGAGGTCGCCGTGTTGGTCAGGAAGTTCCACCGGCACTCCTCGCAGAACGGCGCACCGCCCTCGCGGGGCGTGCGGCACTGCGGGCACAGTTCCGGCTCCGGGGCGGACCCGGCGGCCGGGTGCGGGCGTCCGGCGCCGGTCCGGCCGCCGGGACCGCCCGGGCCGGCGGGCGGCGGGAAGCCGTAGCCCCCGCCGGGCGGCGGAGGAGGCGGAGGTACGGCACCGGCCATGCGGTGACCGCAGACCTCGCACCAGTCGTCGGAACCCGACTGGTGTCCGTTCGGGCAGGTCGGCATGTCGGTGCTTCCCCTTCTCCTGAGGGTCCGTCTGGATCGCTGCGATCGCTTCCAGGAGTCACTTCTTCACACGGACGGTCTTGGTGGACCGGGTCTCCAGAGTCATCTCGTCGGCCTCCGCGACCCTGGTCCTCAACCGCACAGTACCTGTCGCGGCGTCGACCACGTCCACCACCTTCGCAAGCAGTTTCGCAGTATCCGCGTTCCCCGAGGCGCTCGCCAGCTGGACCGCGCGTCCCAGTTTGGCCGTTGCTCCATCGACATCGCCCGCTTTGCGAAGGTCGAGACCCTTCCGGATGACCTGCGCCAGTTCGGCCTGCCCGGTGTAGTGGGCGACTTGGGGGTTGATCGAGGTGGAGGCCGTCATGTCGTCCGTCCACACCGCCCGTACGAGCCCCTGCGCACCGAGATTCTGTACCGTTCCGTCCGGTTGTGGGACGACCAGGGACACCCGTGCGGCGAGCATCTCCTGTCCGATCCCGGCCGGCGGGACCGCGACGCACACGTGGTAGTCGCGGGACTCGTCGCCCCAGGACCCGGTGGGGTAGTCCCCGGCGCGCGGTCCGGCCTCGGTGCGGCGGCCGGTCAAGTCCTGCACGGTGGGCGCGACTTGCTTGACGAACCGGATGGCCGCGCCGACCGGCGTCCACACCCGCAGGGCGACGTCGGCGACCTCCTTGCCCATCGCGGTCTCCATCATCCGCGTGAAGTCGGCGGCCAGGCCGGCCGGGTCGGCGACGATGTCGGCGGTGCCGAGGAGCGCGGAGGCGATCCCTGTGACGTCTTTCACTTCCCAGTCGGTGCCCACTCCCCGCGCGTCACAGGTGAAGCGTCCGGCGCACGCCTCCAGCGTGGCCCGCAGGTCGTCCGCCGGCTCGTGCTCGTTGCGGCCGTCGGTGAGGAGGATGCCGTGCCGGATGGTGACGTCCACCGAGGACAGCAGCCGGTCGGCGAGCCGCAGCCAGGTGCCGATGGCCGTACCGCCGCCCGCGCTCAGCCGGCGCAGCGCCTGTTTGGCCTGCTCGCGGGTGACGTCGTCGGCGACCGCGAGGCGTCCGCCGCCCGGGTAGACCTCCTTGGCGACGTGGGTGCCGCCGATCACCGCGAAGTGCGTGCCGTCGCGCAGGGTGTCGATCGCGGCGGCCGTGGCGTCCCGCGCGTTGCGCATCTTGGCCGGCGGGTGGTCCATGGAACCCGAGCAGTCGACCATGACCGCCACGGCGGCGGACGGCCGCCTCCCCGGCGCATGGCCGGGCGCGGTGGGTGCGGTGCCGGCGGTGCCGCCGCCGGTCGCGGTCACCGTGACGACGGCGTTGACCTCGCTGCCGTCCTCGGGCAGGTACTCGTTCTGGTAGACGTCCACCGAGAACTGCGGCACGTTCGGCTTCGCGAAACTGGCCATGCTGGTTCACATCCCCCTCGGACACCCCGCGGAAGCGAGGCAACGCAACTGAGCGGACCGGTCCCCTCCGGTCCGCCGAGGCCTCCCCGTTCCGGCCTCAGGCCGATCCTGCCCCCTGGCGCGGCGCCGGGAACGGCAGCACGGCCACTGTTACGTTGTCGTGGCCCCCGCCGTCCAGGGCGTGACCGACCAGCACCTGGGCGCTGTGCAGCGGACGGACCGCCGCGTCCGCCGGCACGACCTCGGACAACTCCTCCGCCGACTCGGCGTAGTTCCACAGTCCGTCGGTGCACACCACCACGGTGCCGGGCCGGTCCGGTTTGAACGACGCGGTGTGCGGGTCCAGTTCGTAGGCGTCCGCGCCGAGCCAGCCGGTGATCGCGTGGGCGCGCTCGTCGGCGTACGCCTCGGCCTCGCTCATCAGGCCGGCGGCGACCATCTGCGCGGCCCAGGAGTCGTCCTCGGTCAGCCGGGCGGGTGGCGCGCCGCGGTCGGCGGGCACCCAGTAGGCCCGGCTGTCGCCGACCCAGCCGACGACCAGGAGCCCGGAGGTGACCACCGCGCCGACGATCGTGCAGGCCGGCGCGTTCTGGTGCGGGGCCTGCTCGCGGGCCGTGGCGGGCTCCTCGGCGAGCGCGTCGACCGCCTGCGCGGCGGCGACGATCGCCTCGTGCATCGCCTGCTGCGGGTGGGTGCCGTGCTCCAGCGCGGCCAGCAGGACGTCACCGGCCGCCCGGGAGGCGGCCAGGGACGCGTCGTCGGGGCGGGTGGCGGACGACACGCCGTCACAGACGACCGCCAGCGCCGCCGGGGTGCCGTCCGGCAGCGTGGTGTGGCCGACGGCGAAGGCGTCCTCGTTGCGGTGATGGCGCAGCCCGCGGTCGCTGACGGCGGCGACCGGACCCGACTCCCGTTCCACGTGGTCGCGTTCGCGGGGCTGGGCGTGTCCGCAGTTCTCGCAGTAGCCGTCGCTGTCCACCCGGCCCGTCCGGCAGGCCACGCACACCGTCGCCGGCGCGTCCGGGGCGCCGGGACCGGGGGACAGCCGTGGGTCCGGTGCCTGGAGCGGGTACTCCTCGGGCTCCGCCGGCCGGTCCAGCCGCACCCCGGGTCCGGTGGACCGCTCGGCGTCGGATTCGTGCCCGGACAGCGGTGTGCCGCCCGAGTCGGTGCCGGGCAGGTCGGCCGGCAGGTGCACCCCGGGCGCGGTCCCGGCGGAGCCCGGCGGTTCGGGGGCCGGCCAGTCCACGCCGTCGCCGGGCGCGCCGGGGCCGGTCATGGTGAGGGTCGGCCGGTCCTGCGGGGGAGCGGGGACCACCGAGAGGTCGTACCCGCACGCTCCGCAGAACAGGTCACCCCGCTCGACGGGCTCCGCGCAGCTCGGGCACTTGGGCAGTGCGGCCTGCTGGGGCATCTGCGACATCGACTACACCCACGTCCGGGGGCGGTAACGGTTGGCCCGTTCCACCAGCTCGATCCTTTCGTCGCCGCCGGGCGCCAGCCGGGCCAGCGTGCGGTAGGCGCGCTCCAGGCCGAAGCGCAGGCCCCGCTCGTCCAGACCGCTGCCCAGCAGCACCCGGCCGCCGGCGGCGGGGCCGGTGTCCTGGCCTCCGGAGAGTATCCAGTCCAGGGCGCAGCCGAGCACCTCCGCCGTCAACTGCTCGCGGCGGGCCGGGTCCAGACCGTACACCTGGAGCGCCTCGATCTGGCCGGCGGCGGCCGTCAGGTCGTCCAGGAACCTTGCGTCGCCGGCACTCGCCGTGCGCTGTCTCAGACGGGCCCGGACGGCGGCGACCCGGGCGGCCGTGTAGTGGATGGACGACTCCGGCACCGACTCCAGCGTCGTCACGGCGCCGCGCCGGTCCCCGGCCGCGAGCCGCACCCGGGCCAGGCCGAACGCGGCGCTCACATAGCTCGGGTCGGTCGTCCACACCAGGCGGTAGTACTCCGCCGCGTTGTCCGGCTGGCCCAGCATCTCGGCGCACAGGCCGAGCGCCAGCTTGGGCGCGGCCTCGCCGGGGAAGGCGTCGTAGATCGCGTCGAAGGCGGGCGCGGCGCCCTCGAGGTCGCCGGTGGCCAGGGCTGCGACGCCCCGGTACCAGACCACCCGCCAGTCGTCGGGCCGTTCCTCGTCCAGCTCGGCCAGGCCGGTCAGCGCGGCCCGGTGGTCGCCGCTCTCCAGCCGGGCGCGGATCTGCCGCAACCGGGTCTCGACGGACCGGGTGGGCGCCGCGGCCAGGGCGCCGATCAGCTCGGCCGGCGCGGAGGCCATGAGGCCCGCCAGGAAACCGGCGTCGGGGTCGGTGGGGTCGACCAGCGGGACCGGCAGGGCGAGGGCGGCGGCGGGGGTGTCGACGGGCCTGACCAGGGCCGGCGGGACCGGAACGGGCACACCGGGAGCCGACGTCCCGCGAGCCGCCACCGCGGCAGCCGGAACGGCCGCGCCCGGCACCGCCGGGACCGCAGCCGCCACGGCCGGACCCGGAACCGAAATCGCCGCAGCCGCCACCGCCGGAGCCGCCACCGCAGTCGCCGGCACCGGAGTCGAAGGCATCCCGGCCCCCACTGCCGGAGCCGCACCCGAAGTGGCACCCGAAGTGACACCCGGAGCCGCACCCGAAGTGACCGCGGCCGCTGCCGCCGCGCCACCGGTACCCCGGCCCCGTTTCCGGCCGCGTACCGCGCGTGCCCCCAGCCGGGACACCTCTCCGTGCAGCCGTGGGAACAGCTCCGTGTCCGTGACCTTCACCTCGGGCCCGAACAGCGTCGACAGCGCGGGCCGGGCCTGTCCGGTCTGGAGCGACACGACCTCCCGCAGCACGCCGGTCAGCTGCTCGGCCATCTCCTGCGCGGAGGCGAACCGGCGGGCCGGGTCGGGGTCGGTGGCGCGGACCAGGAGCCGGTAGAAGGACTCGTACCGGTGGAAGACCTCGATGCCGTCGGGGTCGGGCAGACAGTCCGCGTAGACGTTCGTGTAGCCCTGGAAGTCGAACGCCAGCACGGCGAGCGTACGGCCCACCGTGTACAGGTCGCTGGCCACCGACGGGCCGGTCTCGGCGACCTCCGGTGCCTGGTAGCCGACCGTGCCGTAGATGGCCGACTCGTCGTCGTCCATCCTGCGCACCGCGCCCATGTCGATCAGCTTGAGCTGGTCCTCGGTCTGGATGGCGTTGTCCACCTTGAAGTCGCAGTACAGCAGGTTGCGGCTGTGCAGGTGGCCGAGCGCCTCCAGCGCCTCGATGCCGTACGCGCACGCCTGCTCCACCGGCAGCGGGTCGCGCCGGCCGTCGGCGGTGCGGCGGGCGTTGGCGATCTCCTTCAGGGACTTGCCGCCGACGTACTCCATGACGATGTAGCCGTCGAGGGAGCCGGTGCGCTGGTCCAGGTGCTCGACGAAGTTGTAGATCCGCACGATGTTGGCGTGCTCGATCTCCGCCAGGAACCGCCGTTCGGAGATCGCCGCGGCCATCGCGTCCTGGTCGCCGGTGTCCAGCAGGCCCTTGAGCACCACCCAGCGGTCGGAGACGGCCCGGTCCACGGCGAGGTAGACCCAGCCGAGCCCGCCGTGCGCGAGGCAGCCGGCGACCTCGTACTGGCCGTGCACGATGTCCCCGGCCCGCAGCTTGGGCACGAAGGAGTAGGGGTGCCCGCACTTGGTGCAGAAGCCCTCCGTGCGGCCGGGCCGCTCGCCCCGGGCCCGGCCCACCGGCGCCCCGCAGTCCGAGCGGGAGCAGAACCGCTTGCGCTCCGGCACCTCCGGGTGGTCCAGCACCATGGCGCGCGGGTCCGGCCGCGGCACCTGCGGCACGGCGACCAGTCCGGCGCCGAGGCGCCCGCGCGTGGACGGACCGGACGACGAGCCGGAGCTGCGCACCGACACCGAACGGCCGGCGGACGCGCCGGACAGCGACAGGGAGAGCCGCCCGGACACCGAGCGCCGGGACCTCGACGACTGGGACGACGTACGCGCGCTGGGGGAACTGCCGCTCGGCGCGGAGCCCCTGGTGACCCCGGTGGGCGGCGAGCCGACCGACCCGGTCGCGGAGACGACCGGCGCGAGACCGCAGGTGCCGCAGTACAGTTCGCCGCCGCCGACGTCCTCGTACGCTCCGCCGCAGTCCGGCCGCTGGCAGGTCTGCCCCGGCTGACTCATGACTGGTCCCCCCTGCCGTCCTGCGGCGCGCTCGCGCTGCCCAGCGTCTCGGCCGCCGCCCGCTGGTAGCGCAGGACGGCCTGTTCGGCGACGCGCAGGTCGCAGGGCGCGCTCCACAGCATGCGCCGGGCCGCGTCGTACCGCTCGACCAGCAGCGGGTCCTCCGCGAGTCCGTGCCGGGCGACCTTGGCCCGGTAGGCGTCGAGCCGGCCGCGCAGCTCGGCGCGGACCGCGAGCGGCGCGGTGACCGCGGTCAGTGACTCGCGGGCGCGCAGCAGTTCGTCCTCCGCCTTGCGCTCCAGGTCCTCCAGCAGCGGGGAGAGCCGGTGCCAGCGGGCCTGCCTGCGGTACTCGGCCGCGGTGCTCAGCTGCTCGTGGAGCGCGGTCGGCGGCCCGCTGACGACCGGCACCTCGGTCGCGGCGATCTTCGCCAGCACCTCGCCGCGCGCGGCACGGGCCTCGGCGAGGGTGCGGTCCGCGCGCGAGAGGACGTCCCGCAGCCGGATCAGCCGCGCCTCCGCGTCCTGGCGTACCGTCAGCACCGCGTCGATCTCCCGCCGTACGTCCTCCAGGGCGCGCGCCTCACGGTCGTACACCGTCGTGTCCGGACGGCCGCCGCCGGGCGCGGAACTGCCCGCGGCCGGCACCCAGAAGGCGAGCGGGTCCGAGACGACGTCCTCGCGCAGCCGGGTCAGCGTGCGCGTGATCCGCTCCAGGTCGTCGCCGGCCGGGTGTTCGCCGGGGCGCACCCCCACGGAGTGCGCGAGCTGCCGGGTGCGCTGGAGTTCCTCGGCGAGCAGATCGATCCGCGCGGGCAGCGCCGACCACACCGCGTCGGCGGCGACGATCACGTCCAGGCTCGTCGCGTACAGCTCGTTCATCCGGTCCACCAGCGCGGACAGCGTGAACGTCTCGCTCAGCCTGCCGGTGCCGCTGTCGGGGACGGTCACGGACGCGCCGCGCAGCAGCCCGGTCAGCTGCGCCAGGTCCTCGCGGCTGGACCAGCGGCGCCGGGCACGGATCTGCCGGGCGCCGCGCAGCGCGGCCGTGTACGCGTCGAAACACGCCCACAGCGCGGTGATCCGCGCCTCCGTGGCCTGCCAGCGCTCCTCGGTGACACCGGTCAGGGCGGCCCCTTCGAGGAGTCTGCGGCCCGCGTGGTCCTGGAGGGCCAGCAGCGAGGTCTCGATCGCCTCGTGCTCCTGGCCGAGCCGCGCCAGCGCACGGTCCACCTCGTCCCGGTCCATCACCGGCCCGGCGGGGTCCGTGACGCCCATCGATCACCTCTCGCTCGCTGTGTGTTCCGGTCGGGTGCGGCTCAACCGCCGTGCAGGTACTGCGGCACGGGCGGTTTCGACGCGGCCGGATCCCTACCCAGTGTCGCCGACAGCCACTTGTCGTACGACGCCTGCCAGCCGTTCGCGCGGTAGTCCACCAGGACGCGGTTGACCCGGCGTACCAGGTCGGTGGCGTCCTTGCGCATCGCCACGCCGTAGTACTCCTCGGTGAACGCCTCACCCTTCAGTGCGACGGTCGGGTCCTGGGCCGCCTGGCTCGCGGCGAGCGCCCCGTCGGTCACCACCGCGTCCACCTCGCCGAGTTGGAGGCGGACCAGGCAGTCGAGCTGGCTGGGGACGGTGGTGGAGATGTCGGTGGTGGCGGGCAGCCGGCCGTCCTTGCGGTCGGCGTCCAGCTTCGTGTGCGCGGTCGAACCGGCCGACGTGCACACCTTCTTGTGGGCCAGCGAGCCGTCGTAGCCGGTGATCGGCGACGACTTGGGGGCGAGGACCTGCTGCCCTGTCTTGAAGTACGGCGCGGAGAAGGCGACGTGGGCGAGCCGGTCGCAGGTGATCGTCATGGTCCGTACGACCATGTCCACCCGCCCGTCCTCGATGGCGGGGATGCGCTGGCTGGTCGGGATGGCCTTGAACTGCACCGCTTCGGGGTCGCCGAGGATGTCCTGGGCGATCCGGTGGACGAGGTCGATGTCGAAGCCCTCCAGCTCCGCGCCCTCGGTGCCGGGGTTGCGGTAGCCCCAGCGGTAGCTGTTCTGGTCGACGCCGACGATCAGCTTGCGCCGGGCGCCCGTACGGGCCTTGATGGCGTCGATCACCGGCCCGTCCGCGCCGGACGGGGCGAGGGTGCGCCGGTGGGCGTCCGCGTCCTGGCAGCCGTCGGCGCGGGCCTGGGTGGCGGTGACGGTCCGCCGGGCGGCCCGCTCGGGCACCGGCGTCTGGGTGCACGGCAGCAGCAGGGCGAACGCCAGCGCCAGCGTGCACAGCACCGCCATCGCGGCGACCCCGCCCCAGCCCCGCAGCGAGGCCCGTGCCCGGCTCGCGTCCATCGCCCTGCCCCCTGTCACCGGTACTCCGAGAGACGGCGTCCGACGCCGGCGACGGCGGCGGCCGCGCCCAGCACCGCGAGGGCGGCCGCGCCGGCCGGCAGCCCGGTCATGGCGTCGCGGCCGTCGCCGGCCGCCTGCCGGAACTCGGCCTGCTCGTGGCCGATGGCGCGGACGAGGCTGCGGTCCACGCCGTCGAAGCACTCGCCGGTCGCGCCCTTCGCGCCGATCACCTTGTCGAGCGCCTGCTGGTAGTTGCCGTTCTCGTCCTCGGCCCGCGCCGCGGCGTGGCGCTGCTTCCACACCGCCATGTCGGTCTCGGCCGCCTTGACCGGGGCGGTGCCCTCCGGGTCGTCGGCGAGCCTCGCGGCCTCGGTCAGTCCCTTGCCGAGCACGGCCATGTCCTTGTCGAAATCGTGGTAGTAGGCGTCGTAGGACGTGCCGCCGACCGTGACGGTCTCGGCGCCGCGCGACACCAGGCTCAGGTTCTCGTTGCCGCGTGCCTTCAGGGACGCGATCCGGGCGTCGTGCAGGACGTTGAGCGACCGGATGCCGTGGTCGTAGGAGCCGTCGAGTTCCGACCGGGCGACCGCGTGCCCGACGACCAGCCACAGCAGGGCGGCGGTGGTCGCGGCGGTGGCGGCGACCAGACCGTGGTTGAGGACGCGGTGGGTGCGCCGGTACATGCGGTGCTGGGCCCGGCCGAGCGCGGCGAGGGCGAGCACACCGAGGGCGATCGCCGCCCACGGGTACGGTGTCGCGTCCCCGTAGTCGCCGGTGAGCCGACGGTTCTCCGTCGAGTAGAGGTCCTCCGCCGCCGGGAGCATCTGCTCCTGCATCTTCTCGTTGGCGTAGCGCAGGTAGGCGCCGCCCACCGGGTAGCCCTGCCGGTTGTACGTCCGGGCCCGCTCGACCAGGCCCTTGTACTCCGGCAGCAGCCGGTTCAGCCGGGCGATGGTCGCCTCGGAGGCCGAGCCGGGTTCGGCGTTGGCGGCGGCGGTGACGAGTCCGGTGGCGGCGGTCCTGATGTCCTTCTCGTACCGGTCCCGGGACTGCGGGGTCTCCTGGCCGCCCGCCAGGTAGCCGGTGGAGGCGGCCGTGTTGGCGTCCGCCAGGGACCGGTAGATCCCGGCCGCGCCCGCACTGAGCGGCTGGCTGCGGTGCAGCACGTCGTCGGCGGCGGCGGACCGGGCACTGGTCTGCCAGGCGGTGACCGCTCCGAACACGAGGACCAGCAGGGCCAGTACGGCGCCTATCACGCGCAGTCGTCCCGGCTCGGTCGTCGCGGCGGCGCGCAGCCGCTCGGCCCCCTCGGCGAACGCGGTGCGCCGGGCGGGCGGCACCGGCGCGGCGACGGCCACGGGCTCCCCGGGGCGGCCGGGCCGGGCGGGGACACGGGGGGCGCCGGGGACAGCGGGAGCGCCGGGTGTGCCGGGAAGACCCCGCGGAGCGGGGGCACCGCGGAGGCCGGACGCGCCGGCGGGTACGGACGGCCGGGCCGGCGGTGGCACCGCGCTGCTCTTCGGCGGTTGTGTCACTCGACCTCCCCCGTGGTCATCCGTTCGCGGCCCAGTATCGCCGTCGGCTCCGGCAACCGCACCGGCCTTCACGGGATCTTGATCGGATCGCAGTCTGCCCGGGGGCGTGTGCCACCGGGCGCACCACCCCCCGGTGAGGAACACGCCGGTGACGGGTGATCGGTTCCCCCGGGGTGCGGTCGGCACCCCGGGGGAGCGGTCACCGGGTCGCGCCCTCCCAGTGCCCGCGCGCCCGGTCCCCGGCCCCGGCCCCGGCCCCGAGCCGGTCGAGACCCAGCAGGGCCGCGCCCAGGACCGGGCCGGCCGTGACCACGCGGACGGTGGCCTTGGGGGCGCGGGCGGCCAGCAGCGTGCGGATCGCGTCGTCCAGCAGGTCGTGGCCGGCCGTGAGCACGCTGCCGCCCAGCACGACCGGGGTCTCCTCGGTGAGCAGGTCGAGGCGGGTCAGGGCGACCGTGGCCATGACCGTGACCTCCTCGGCGAGCCGGGTGACGAGCGCGCCGGCCACCGGGTCGCCGGCCGCGGCCGTGGCGAAGAGGACCGGGGTCAGCTCGTGGCGGCGGTCATGGGCGATGTGTTCCAGGTGCAGAGCCTCGATGAGGGCGTACATGGTCGGCAGGCCGAAGTGCGCGGGCAGGCTGCGGGACAGGGCCGTCGGTTCGCCGCGCCCGTCCTCCGCCCGGGCCGCGTGCCACAGCGCCTCCTCGGCCAGGCCCCAGCCGCCGCCCCAGTCCCCGGAGATGCGGCCGATGGCCGGGAAGCGGGCGGTGCGGCCGTCGGGGCGCATGCCCACGCAGTTGATGCCCGCGCCGCAGACCACCGCCACCCCGCGGGGCTCGGCGACGCCCGCGCGCAGGACGGCGAAGGTGTCGTTGCGCACCTCCACCGACGTGCCCCACGCCCGTGCGCGCAGCGCTGCCGCCAGGCGCTCCTCCTCCACCGGGAGGTCGGCATTGGCCAGACAGGCCGACACATGGGTCACGGAGGTCACCCCGGCGTCCGCGAACGCCCGGGCCACCGGCTCCGCCAGCGCGTCCAGCGCCGTGGTCACCCCCACGGCGGGCGGCCGGAAGCCGCCGCCGCGGGCCGTGGCCAGGACCTCGCCGGCGGCGGTGACCACGGCCACGTCGGTCTTGCTGTTGCCCGCGTCGACGGCGAGGACCGTCGGCGGTTCGGCTGCGGTCAGGCCCACGCCAGATGCTCCCGGTTGTGTGCGATGAGACGGTCGGTGAGGGTCTCGGCGTACGTGTACTGGGCGATCAGGGGATGCGCCAGCAGGGCGCGGAAGACGCGGTCCCGGCCGCCGCGCAGCGCCGCGTCCAGGGCCAGGTCCTCGTACGCCGTCACATTGGCCACCAGCCCCGAGAACAGCGGGTCCAGGGCGGGGACCGGGAGCGGGACCGGACCCGCCGGGCCGACCGCCGCCTGGACCTCGATCACCGCGTCGTCGGGGAGGAAGGGCAGCGTGCCCCGGTTGAGGGTGTTCACCACCTGATAGGGGCTGCCGCCACCGCCGAGCAGGGCCGCGGCCAGGTCCACGGCGGCCTCGGAGTAGTAGGCACCGCCGCGTTTCGCGAGCAGGGCCGGCTTCTCGTCCAGGGCCGGGTCGCCGTACATCGTCAGCAGTTCGGCCTCCATGGCGGCCACTTCGGCGGCCCGGGAGGGCTTGGTGGCGAGTTCCCGGACGACCTCGTCGTGCGCGTAGTAGTAGCGCAGGTAGTACGACGGGACGACGCCGAGGCGGTCCAGGAGGGCGCGGGGGAGGCGGAGGTCGGCGGCGATCGCCTCGCCGTGCTCCGCCAGCAGCCCGGGCAGGACGTCGTCGCCGTCGGGGCCGCCCAGCCGTACCCCGGTCTCCCACGTGAGGTGGTTGAGGCCGACGTGGCCGAGGTGGAGGTCCGCCGGGGCCACGCCCAGCAGCGCGGCGAACTTGCGTTGCAGGCCGATCGCCACGTTGCACAGGCCGACCGCCCGGTGGCCCTCCCGGAGCAGGGCGCGGGTGACGATGCCGACCGGGTTGGTGAAGTCGACGATCCAGGCGCGTGGGTTGGCGCGGCGGACCCGCTCGGCGATGTCGAGCACGACGGGGACGGTACGCAGGGCCTTCGCCAGGCCGCCTGCGCCGGTCGTCTCCTGGCCGACGCAGCCGCACTCCAGCGGCCAGGTCTCGTCCTGCTGCCGGGCCGCCTGTCCGCCGACACGCAGTTGCAGCAGCACCGCGTCGGCGCCGTCGATCCCCGCGTCCAGGTCGGGCGTCGTCACGACGCGGCCGGGGTGGCCCTGCTTGGCGAAGATGCGCCGGGCCAGGCCGCCGACCAGCTCCAGCCGGTCCGCCGCCGGGTCCACGAGGACGAGTTCCTCCAGCGGCAGGGTGTCGCGCAGGCGGGCGAAGCCGTCGACGAGTTCGGGGGTGTAGGTCGAGCCGCCGCCGACCACGGTGAGTTTCACAGCCAGATCAACCCTTTACTCCGGTGAGGGTGACGCCCTCGACGAACGCCTTCTGGGCGAAGAAGAACACGAGGATCACGGGGGCCATGACGAGCACGGTCGCCGCCATGGTGAGGTTCCAGTCGGTGTGGTGGGCGCCCTTGAAGGACTCCAGGCCGTAGGACAGGGTCCAGGCGCCGGGGTTCTCCGACGCGTAGATCTGCGGGCCGAAGTAGTCGTTCCAGGCGTAGAAGAACTGGAAGAGGGCCACGGCGGCGATACCCGGCCTGGCCATGGGCAGGACCACCCGGACGAGGGTGCGCAGGTCGCCGCAGCCGTCGACCTTCGCCGCGTCCAGGTACTCGTTCGGGATGGTCATCAGGAACTGGCGCAGCAGGAAGACGGAGAACGCGTCCCCGAACGCCATCGGGACGATCAGCGGCCACAGCGTGCCGGACAGGTCCAGCTGCTTCGCCCAGAACAGGTACATCGGGATGACGACCACCTGCGGGGGCAGCATCATCATCGAGATCACCAGCATGAGTGACAGGTTGCGGCCGCGGAAGCGGAACTTGGCGAGCGCGTACGCCACCGGCACCGAGGACACCACGGTCAGGACGGTGCCGAGGCCGGCGTAGACCAGTGTGTTGCGCCACCAGGTGAGGAAGCCGGGGGTGTCGAAGACCTTCCGGTAGTTGCCCCACTCCCAGGTGTGCGGGATCAGGTCGCGGCTCAGTGCCTGGCTGTCGCTCATCAGCGAGGTCAGCACCACGAACACGAACGGCAGGGTGAAGAACAGCGCGGCGGCGACGCCGAGGGAGTGGACCGCGATCCACTCCAGCAGCGCCCTGCGGCGGGCGGCGCGCCCGGCCGCGGAGACGGACGGCGCCGGCCGCACGGGCTGGTCCAGTACGTGGGTCATGGTCAGTCACCTGCCTGGATCAGGCCGCCCCGGCGCCGCATCAGCAGCGCGGTGAACGCCATCGACAGGGCGAACAGCACCAGCGCCACCGCGCAGGCCGAGCCGTAGTCGAAGCGCTGGAAGCCGAGGTTGTAGACGAGCTGGGGAAGGGTGAGCGTGGACTTGTCGGGGTAGCCGGGCTCGAACTGGGTGCCCGCGCCCTGGATCACGCCGGAGGCGACCTTCCCGGCGACCAGCGGCTGGGTGTAGCACTGCATGGCCTGGATCACGCCGGTGACGACGGCGAACATCACGATCGGCGAGATGTTCGGCAGGGTCACGTACCGGAACCGCTGCCACGCCGAGGCGCCGTCCAGCTCGGCCGCCTCGTACTGCTCGGTGGGCACGTCCAGCAGCGCGGCCATGAAGATGACCATCAGGTCGCCGATGCCCCACAGGGCGAGCAGGGTCAGCGCGGGCTTGGACCAGGCGGGGTCGCTGAACCAGCCCGGGGCCGGGACGCCGGCCTTCTCCAGGAGGGAGTTGACGGGTCCGGTGCCGGGGTTGAGGAGGAAGGCGAAGGCCATGGTCGCCGCGACCGGCGGGGCCAGGTAGGGCAGGTAGAACAGGGTGCGGAAGACACCTGTACCGGTCTTGATCCTCGTGATGAGCAGGCCGACGCCGAGGCCGAAGACCACCCGGAGACTCACCATGATCACGACCAGCCACAGCGTGTTGCGCAGGGCGGGCCAGAACAGCGGGTAGTGCGCGAAGACGTACGTCCAGTTCTTCCCGCCGGTCCACCGCGGCGGCTGGAAGCCGTCGTAGTGCATGAAGGAGAAGTAGACCGTGGAGAGCAGCGGGTAGGCGAAGAAGACCGCGAAGCCGATGAGCCACGGTGACATGAAGGCGAGCGTGCGCAGGGCCGAGCGCCGGCGCCTGGACGCGAGGGTGACGGTGCTCATCACCGGGCCTGCGCGATGTCCGTGTCGATCTGCGCGGCCGTCTTCCGCAGCCCGGCCTTCAGATCGGTGGCCTTGCCGCTCTCGTAGTCGTAGCCGAACTGCTGGATCGTCACCAGGTACACCCCGCCGTTGAGGGAGGCGGGCGTGGTGGTGGAGTGCGGGTTCGCGGCGATGTCCAGGAACGTCTTGAAACGCGGGTCGTACTTCAGCTTCGGGGACTTCAGCGCGGCCAGCGTGGAGGGCACGTTGTGGATGGCGTTGGCGAAGCCGACCACCGCGTCCGTGTCCGTGGTCATGTACTTCACCAGCTCCCAGGCCGCGTTCTGCTTGTGGCTGGTGGCGGCGATGCCCGCGACGGTGCCGGTGATGTAGCCCTTGCCGTACTCGCCGGCCCGGTCGTCGGGTACGGGCAGCGGGGCCACGCCGATCTCGAAGCCGGGCTTGGCCTCCTGGGCCATGCCGAGCCGCCACTCGCCGTCGAGCTGCATGGCGACCTGGCCGGTGTGGAAGGGGTGCCGGGCGCCCCACTCGTCACCGAGGGTGGACCGGAACCGCTCCAGCCTGCGGAACCCGCCGAGCTCGTCGACGAGCTTCTTCTGGAGCGTGAACCCCTGCTGGAACGCGGGGTCCTCGGCGACCCGGGACTTGCCGTTCCGGTCGAAGTAGGTCGGGGAGAACTGGGCGAGGTAGTGCTCGGTGGTGGACTCCCAGCCGTGGTAGTCCGGCATGAACCCGAGCTGCTGGTAGCCGTCGCCCTTGCGCAGCGTCAGCTTCTTCGCGTCGGCCGTGAACTGCGACCAGGTGCGGGGCGGTGCCGTGATGCCCGCCTTCCGGAAGGCCGTCTTGTTGTAGTAGAGCCCGTACGCGTCGCCGAGCAGCGGGACCGTGCAGCGGTTGCCCTCGAAGCTCGTGTACTCGTTCATCGGTTTGGGGAACGTCGTGCCCGGGTCGATCCGGGACTTCTCGAAGAACGGGTTCAGGTTCACCAGGGCGCCGGAGGAGCAGAACTTGCCCACGTTGTTGGTGGTGAACGAGGAGATCACGTCCGGGGCGTTGCCGCCGCCGGAGCGCAGCGCCTGGTTGATCTTGTCGTCGGTCATGTTGCCGACGACGTTCACGTGGATGTTGGGGTGCGCCTTCTCGAAGCCGGCGATCAGCGACCGGACGGCCTTGACCTCGTTCGGCGCGCTCCAGGCGTGCCAGAAGTTGATCGTCGTGTCCTTCGAGGCGTCGTCCGTGGCGCCCGTACCGGACCGGCCGGTACAGGCGGTGGTGAGCAGAGCCAGCGACGCGGTCAGGGCAAAAGCCGTCTTTCGGACAGCTGAGGGTATGACGTCGGGCATGGCGAGGTCTCCCAGGGGCGGGTGGGCGGAACGGGGAGTGCTACCGGGGTGCGGTGGGGCTCAGCGCGAGGTGTCGAAGACCTCGTCGCGGGTGGCGGCGAGCGCGGATTCCAGCGCGCCGCGCAGGACGGGGTGTTCGCGGACGTCACCGACGACCAGCCGGGGCCGGGCCGCGGCCAGCTCCTCCAGTTCGGCCTGGACGAGGGCGCGCAGCACCTCGCCGCCGGCCGTCAGGGCGGAGCCGCTGAGGACGACGAGTTCGGGGTCGAGGACGGAGACGAGCGAGGCGAGACCGGTGGCCAGCCGGGTCGCGTAGGTCCGCAGCAGTTCCCGGTGGGGGCCGCCGGCGTGGTCGGCGGCGCGGGCGACGAGCGCGGTGGCGGCCTCGGCGTACGGCCCCGGCGGCACGTCGTCGATGCCGAGTTCGCGGGCCAGCACCGGTACGGCCTGGGAGCCGGCCAGCTCCTGGTAGCCGCCGCTGTTGGCCTTCGTGACCTGCCGGACCAGGGGGGTGCCCGGCACCGGCAGGAAGCCGACCTCGCCGGCGCCGCCGGTCCAGCCGCGGTGCAGCCGGCCGCCGAGGACCAGGGCGGCGCCGAGGCCCTCCTGGTTCCACAGCAGCACGAAGTCCGCGTGGCCGCGGGCGGCACCGAGGCGCTGCTCGGCGATGGCGGCGAGGTTGACGTCGTTCTCGTACTCGACCGGCATCGGCAGTGCCGCGGCGAGTTCGCCGAGGAGGCTGGGGGAGTGCCAGCCGGGCAGGTGGGAGGCGTAGCGCAGGCGGCCGGTGCCCGGGTCGAAGGCGCCGGGGGTGCCGATGACCAGCCGGTGCACGTCGGACCGGGCCAGCCCGGCTGCCTCGACGGCACCGTCCAGCGCGTCGGTGACCTGCTGGACGACGGGCCGGGCGGGCCGCCGGCCGGGGGTGGGCAGCCGGTACTCGCCGACCGTACGCCCGGTGATGTCGGCGACGGCGGCCCGGATGCGGTGCGGGGTGACGTCGAGCCCGGCGGCGTACGCGGCGGCCGGGTCGATCGCGTACAGCTGGGCGTTGGGGCCCGGCCGGCCCTCGCTGGTGCCGGTGAGCCGGACCAGGCCGGCCGCCTCCAGGCGGGCCAGCAGCTGGGAGGCGGTGGGCTTGGACAGGCCGGTGAGCTTGCCGATCCGGGTGCGCGACAACGGCCCGTGCTCCAGCAGCAGGTCCAGGGCGGCACGGTCGTTCATGGCGCGCAGGACGCGCGGGGTGCCCGGCGTACCGGCGGTTCCTGCCATGGGGTCGACACCTGCCTTTCCAGCCGCCCAGCTTTTCAGTGACCGGGGGACGGCGTCCAGTCTTGATCACCGGCCGCCGGGAGATCACTGTTAGGAAAGTTTCCTATTCGGGTGGGAGGAACGTAAGCCCAGGACGAAGGGGGCGTCAATAGACAACGCCCCCGAGGCAACGGAGTCGTTACCTCGGGGGCGTGCGCGCAGCGGGCGCCGGCGGGACCCCGGCCGTAAGGGCTCTCACTCCCCGACGTCGACCATGACCCAGCCGTTCCGCTACTTCGCCGGCGGTGCCGGGCGCTGTGCCGCGATCGGGGCCGTCGCGGCCGCCTGCGGGGAGTCCGCGTTGGCGTATGCCGACGGGGCCGCGACGGCGGCCGCCGGGTCGGGGGCGTTCTCCGCGTCCTCCACGGCCGTCGAGCCGCCCACGATGCGGATGCTGGCCGCGTCGAACGCCCGCTTGATCCGCCAGCGCAGCTCCCGTTCGACCGTCACCGACTTGCCGGGCATGGTCTTCGCCGAGACGCGGACCACCATGGAGTCGATCAGCACGGAGTCCAGGCCGAGCACCTCGACCGGGCCCCACAGCATCTCGTTCCAGGGCTCTTCCTTGCTCATCTTCTCGGCGACCTCGTCCAGCGTGGCCCGGACGCGGTCCAGTTGCTCGCTCGCCCGCACGGTCACGTCGACGCCGGCCGTCGCCCAGCCCTGGGAGAGGTTGCCGATCCGCTTGACCTCGCCGTTGCGCACATACCAGATCTCGCCGCCGTCACCGCGCAGCTTGGTCACGCGCAGCCCGACCTCGATCACCTCGCCGGTGGCCACACCCGCGTCGATCACGTCACCGACGCCGTACTGGTCCTCCAGGATCATGAAGACACCGGAGAGGAAGTCCGTGACCAGGTTCCGGGCGCCGAAACCGATGGCCACACCCGCGACACCGGCGGACGCCAGCAGCGGCGCCAGGTTGATCTTGAAGGTGCCCAGCACCATCAGCGCGGCCGTGCCGAGTATCAGGAAGCTGGCCACCGACCGCAGCACCGAGCCGATCGCCGCCGCCCGCTGCCGCCGCCGCTCGGCGTTGACCAGCAGCCCGCCCAGCGCGCTGCCGTCCACGGCCTGCGCGGTCCGGTTCATCCGGTCGATCAGCTTGGTGATCGCCCGCCGCACCACCGCTCTGAGCGAGACCGCCACGATCACGATCAGCAGGATCTGGAGACCCATCGCGAGCCATGTCGACCAGTTCTGCTCGACCCAGCTCGCCGCGTTCGTCGCGCTGTCCTGGGCGTCCTGGAGGGACGGCACGGCCGGCGCCGTCGACTGCGAGGGCGACGGAGACGGTGACGGGGACGCGCCGGCGGCCATCAGGGCGATGGGCAGGGACGACACGGCAGGTACCTCCAAGGTGCTGCGCGGTCCGCACCGGCGGGGGCGGTCAAGGTCACGAAAAGGTCACCGGGCGGACGGGACCACCACACTAACGGGGCATCGTGCGTGCCTCCGGCCGTTCCGCACAGCACGAGCGCAGGAGAGACACGGCTCACGCGGGCTTGAACGGGCGGTGCTCCGGGGGATGCATCAGATGTGCTCGAAAACACTCCCAGCCCGTTACCGGCACATGGTGGCGCTTCCACCAGGCGTCAAGGGAGACTGACCTCAGATCGTCCCGGCGCAAGCCACGCGCCGCCGACGCCCAAGGAGGCACCCGTGCCGCATGTCCTGGTCCTCAACGCGTCGTACGAGCCGCTCGGCGTCGTACCGCTCCGCCGCGCGCTCGTCCTCGTCCTGGAGAACAAGGCCGTCTCCCTCGAGGAATCCGGCGCCTATCTGCACAGCGCGACCGTCACACTCCCCGCTCCCAGCGTGGTCCGGCTCAAGCGGTTCGTGCGGGTTCCCTACCGGGGGCCCGTCCCTCTGACCCGGCGGGCGCTCTTCGCGCGCGACGGGGGCCGGTGCATGTACTGCGGTGGCATCGCAACCAGCGTCGACCACGTCATCCCGCGCAGCCGCGGGGGCAAGCACGTCTGGGACAACGTGGTGGCCTCCTGCCGCCGCTGCAACCACGTCAAGGCCGACCGCCACCTGGTCGAGCTGGGCTGGCGGCTGCGCCACAAGCCCGCCCCGCCCTCGGGCCTGGCCTGGCGCATCATCGGCACCGGCCACCGGGATCCGCGCTGGCTCCCCTACCTGCAGCCGTACGGCGCGGACGACGCGCTGGCCCGGATCGACGGCATCTCCGCCTAGGCGCGCAGCGGCGGTATCAGCCGCGGGGCCCCTCCGGGCGGGCGCCCCGCACGGCGTACCCGGCGGCGCCCAGGGCGAACGCCGTCAGCGCCGCCGCCCACGCGCCCGGCCGCGCACCCGGCTGCACCGGCCACGCCCACACCGTGGCCGTGGGCGCCGTGCGAGCCCAGGTGCACCGCGGTGACGCACCCGGACGCGGGCGGCCGGCCGGCACGGGCGCCAGCATGACGGCCGCCGCCGCGGTGATCCCCGTACGGCCCAGGGTGTCGCGCAGCATCGTCGTCGTCCTCCGCTGGCCCCCCACGGGGCGGAACAGTCTCACACCCCTTCTATCGGTCGACCGGCCGGAACCGGATCACCCCGGCACCCGCCGGGTGCCGCGCGTGGCGGCGGCGTCACGGGGTAGGCCTGCCCGTAACCCGTCCACAGCAGTAGCTCCGGCACACCGACAAGGAGGCCTCCGTGGCCGCACCGGCTCTCCCGATCCCGGCACAGATCCCGGCCCAGTACCAACCCGTGGCGGAGCCCTCCGCCGAGACCGACGCGGCATGCCTGTCCGCCTCCAGCTCCGAGACCGCGTACGCGCAGGCACCGCTGACCAGCGAGCCGCCGCTGCCCGACGCCGAACCGCTGACCAGCGAGCCCCCGCTGGCCGAGACCGTTCCGCTGACCAGAGAGTCCGACCCGGGCCCGGCCTCCTTCGCACCGGGGCTGTAGATGGCCGCGGCGCCCGACGAGCACCCCGCGCCCGACCTCGCCCGGCTCGCCGAGCTGCACGGGGTCGCCACCTCCTACCGCCCCGCCCCCGACCGCACCGTCCAGGTCTCCGCCTCCGCCGTCACCGCCGCGCTGGCCGCCCTCGGCGTGGACGCCGCCGGCCCCGGCGCCGTACGCACCGCCCTCACCGCGCGCGAACGCGAACTGCGCGAACGCCTGCTGCCCCCGACCGTGGTCCAGTGGGCCGGCGCCGAACCGCCCGCCGCCCTGACCGCCCTGCCCGCCGGCACCCGGCTGCGCGTCCTGACCGAGGACGGGGAGGAACGCGAGGACACCGCGGACCTGCCCCTGGGTGTGCACCACCTCACCGCCACCGCCCCCGACGGGCGGACCGGGACGGCCCACCTCGTCACCGCCCCCGACCGGCTGCCCGCCCCGCCCGGCCGCTCCCACGGCCTCCTCGTCCAGCTGTACTCCCTGCTCTCCCGCCGCTCCTGGGGCATGGGCGACCTCACCGACCTCGCCGAGCTGGCCGGCTGGGCCGGACGCACCGCCGGCGCCGGCTTCGTCCAGGTCAACCCGCTGCACGCCGCCGTACCCGGCGCCCCCACCGACCCCTCCCCGTACCGGCCGTCCTCCCGCCGCTTCCCCGACCCCGTCCACCTGCGCGTCGAGGACGTGCCCGAGTTCGCCTACGTACGGGACCGCGACCGCCTGCACACCCTGCTGGAGCGGGCCGACCGGCTGCGCGCCGACGTCCTCGACAAGGGCGCCCTCATCGACCGGGACGCCGTGTGGGAACTGAAGCGGGAGGCACTGGAACTCGTCCTCCAGGTCCCCCTCGCCCCCGGCCGGCAGGCCGCCTACGACGCCTTCCGCGCCGCCCACGGCCAGGCCCTCGACGACCACGCCACCTGGTACGCCCTCGCCGAGGTCCACGGCCCGGACTGGCAGCACTGGCCCGACGGCCTCCACGACCCCCGCTCGGCCGCCACCGCCCGCGCCCGCGCCACTCTCGCCGATCGCGTCGACTTCCACGCCCGCCTCGCCTGGCTCACCGACGGCCAGCTGCGCACCGCCCAGCGCGCCGCCCGCGAGGCCGGGATGTCCGTCGGGATCGTGCACGACCTCGCCGTCGGCGTACACCCCTGCGGCGCCGACGCCTGGGCCCAGCAGGACGTCTTCGCCGCCGGCATGTCCGTCGGCGCGCCACCGGACGCCTTCAACGCCCGCGGCCAGGACTGGGGCCTGCCGCCCTGGCGCCCCGACCGGCTCGCCGCCTGCGGCCACGCCCCCTACCGCGACCTGCTGCGCGCCCTCTTCCGCTACGCCGGCGCCCTGCGCATCGACCACGTCATGGGCCTGTTCCGGCTGTGGTGGATCCCCCAGGGCAGCCCGCCCACCGAGGGCACCTACATCCACTACGACTCCGACGCCATGCTCGCGATCCTCGCCCTGGAGGCCACCCGCGCCGGGGCGGTCGTGATCGGCGAGGACCTGGGCACCGTGGAACCCGGCGTACGCGAGACGCTGGAGCGGCGCGGGGTCCTCGGCACCTCCGTGCTCTGGTTCGAACGGGACTGGGAGGGCGACGGCCGCCCCCTGCCCCCCGAACGCTGGCGCGCCGACTGCCTGGCCACCGCCACCACCCACGACCTGCCGCCCACCGCCGCCCGGCTCACCGGCGACCACGTCGACCTGCGCGACCGCCTGGGCCTGCTGGCCCGCTCGGCGGCCGAGGAACGCGCGGAGGCCGCCGCCGACACCGCGGAGTGGCTGGCCCTGCTCGGCAGCCTCGGCCTGCTGGACAGCCCGGCCGCCGGACCGCCCGGCTCCGACGAGGAGGAGGAGATCCGTGCCGTCCACCGCTTCCTGCTGCGCACCCCCGCCCGCCTGATCGGCGTCTGGCTCCCGGACGGCATCGGTGACCGCCGCCCGCAGAACCTGCCCGGCACCTGGTACGAGTATCCGAACTGGCGCCTGCCGATCGCGGACGCCGAGGGCCGGCCGGTGCCGCTGGAGGAACTCGCGGCCTCCCCGCGGCTGCGCGGGCTGCTCGACGTCCTGCGCCCGTCCGGCCCGTCCGCGCGCTGAGGACAGGGCCGTTCACCCGGCTGCGGCCGAGCCCCGGGGGCGGGTGTCCCCGGGGCTCCGCCGTACGGGCCCTCTGGGTTCCGCCGTGCGGGCCCTCGGCGCTTCGCCGTGGGCTGCCGGGCTTCGCCGTGCGGGCCCCCGGGCCGATTCCGGCACCCCGGGCGCGCACACGGCGCGGCCGTTCGCTAACTTGGCACCGTGGACAAGAACAACGCCCTGCGCGCCGGCGCCCTGGCCGCCGGTACGACGCTGATGATGCTGCTCATGTCGTCCCCCGCGCTCGCGCTGACCCGCGACGACGGTGACGACCCCGGCCCGGGCCTGAGCGTCATCGAGACGCTGGGCCTGTACGTCTTCGCCCCGCTGGTGCTGTTCGCGGTCATCGCCGGTCTGGTGATGCTGCTGGACAAGTCGCGGGCCAGGAAGGACACCACCTCGTCGAACATCGACATCAAGCCCGACGCCCAGGCGCAGGCCAGGGCCTGAGCCCCGGTCCGGGCCGAAGCTCGGCCCGGACCCACCCGTTCTTCCGTCGAGGGCGCCCGTCCTCCCCGCCGGTACGCGCGCACGCCGTACCCGGGGACGGCCGGCGCCCTCGGCGTTTCCGCCGCCCCGGCCGGTCAGGGTTCGGGTGGTCACGGGTGCGGCGCGGTCAGGTACCGCTGCACCGTCGGCCCCAGCCACGCCACCAGCTCCTCGCGGGTGAGCGCCCGGGCCGGCGGCAGCCGCAGCACATAGCGGGTCAGGGCCAGGCCGAGCAGCTGCGCGGCGCACAGCGCGGCCCGCGCCGGGGCCTGCTCGGGGTCGGGGCACACCTGCCGGGCGACGGGCAGCAGCTGCTCCCGGAAGATGCCCTGCATCCGCTCGGCCCCGGCCTGGTTGGTGACACCGACCCGCAGGACCGCCCTCAGCTCCTCGTTCTCCTCCCACAGGCCGAGGAAGTGGCCCACCAGCGCGCGGCCCACCTCCTCGCGCGGCACCCGCGTCAGGTCGGGCAGGCGCAGGTCGAGGGTGACGGCCGCGGCGAACAGGCCCTCCTTGCTGCCGAAGTAGCGCATCACCATGGAGGGGTCGATCCGCGCGTCGGCGGCGACGGCCCGGATGGTGGCCCGCTCGTAGCCGTCGGCGGCGAAGCGCTCGCGGGCGGCGGCGAGGATGGCGGTACGGGTGGCGTCGGAGCGGCGGGGCCGGGGCGCCGACCGGTCCGGCTGGATGCTGGCCGTCATGGGACGAGCGTAGGTCAACGCATGTGGGCCAACAAGTGTTGACCGCTCTCCGTGCGCGTCCTACGCTTGCCAACAAGCGTTGACCAACGTGTGTTGGCACCTCCAAGGAGGCACGATGACCGGCATCACGGGAACGAACGCCACGGGAACCACCCCGGACGACACCGCACCCGACGACACCACCCCGCGTGTCCTCGTCGTCGGTGCCGGCCCCACCGGGCTCCTCCTCGCCGGTGACCTCGCCACCGCCGGCGTCCCGGTCACCGTCCTGGAGAAGCGCCCCCACCGGCTCAGCAACCTCTCCCGCGCCTTCGTCCTGCACGCCCGCACCCTCGAACAGCTCGACGTCCGCGGCCTCGCCGACGAACTGGAGGCCCTCGGGCAGCCGCTGGACCGGCTCGGGCTCTTCGGCCGGCTCACCATCGACCTCACCGGCCTGCCCTCCCGCTTCAACCACCTCCTCGTCCTGCCGCAGTACGAGGTGGAGAAGGTGCTGGAGCGCCGCGCGGCCGAGGCGGGCGTCGACTTCCGTCACGAGACGGAACTGACCGGCCTCACCCAGGACGCGACCGGCGTGACGGTGCGGGCCCGGGGGCCGCGAGGGGGTGCGGTGACCTTCCGGGCCGCGTACGTCGTCGGCACCGACGGCATGCGCAGTGCCGTACGGCAGGCGGTCGGGCTGCCCTTCCCGGGCAGGTCGGTGATCCGCTCCGTCGTCCTCGCGGACGTCCGGCTCGCCGAGCGGCCCCCGACGGTGCTGACCGCCGCCGCCGTGGGCGACGCCTTCGCCTTCCTGGCGCCCTTCGGCGACGGCTACCACCGGGTGATCGGCTGGAACCGCGCCCGGGACGTCCCGGACGGCGAGCCGCTGGACCTCGAGGAGGTCAGGGAGACCGTCCGCCTCGCGCTGGGCCGGGACTTCGGCATGTACGACGCCCGCTGGATGTCCCGGTTCCACAGCGACGAGCGGCAGGCGCCGGCGTACCGGGCGGGGCGGGTCTTCCTCGCCGGGGACGCCGCGCACGTGCACACGCCGGCCGGCGGGCAGGGGATGAACACCGGCCTCCAGGACGCCGCGAACCTGAGCTGGAAGCTGGCGGCGGTCACGGGCGGCCACGCGGACCCCGCACTGCTCGACAGCTACCAGGCCGAACGGCACCCCGTCGGCAGGGCGGTGCTGCGCAGCAGCGGCGGGATCGTCCGCCTCGCCATGGCCAGGCGCCCCTGGACGCTGGCGGCCCGCGCGGCCCTCACCGCGTTCCTCGGCGTGGCCGCCCCGGTCCGGCGCAGGCTGGTCGGCCAGGTCACCGGCATCGGCTACCGCTACCCCGCACCGCGCGGCGCCCACCCGCTCACCGGCGCCCGCGTCCCGGACGTCGCCCTCGCCGGCGGCGGCCGGCTCCACGAGGCGCTGCGCGGCGGCCGGTTCGTACTGATCACCCCGGAGCCGTTCGAGGCGGGGCCCGGACGCGTGGACCGGCTGGCCGTGGCGCGGTGGGCGAGCGGCCGTCGTACGACCGTGCTGGTGCGCCCCGACGGCTACGTGGCCTGGGCCGCCGACGCGGCCACCCCGGCGCGGACCGCGGCGGCCCTCGCCCGGCACCTCGGCCCCACCGGCTGACGCCGGGCGGCGGCTATCCGGACGTCGCGTCGAGCAGGGCGCGCAGCAGGCCGGCCAAGTGGTCGGCCTGCTCGGTGCTCAGCGCGGACAGGGCGGCGTTCTCCTCGGCCAGGCCCGCGGCGACCGCCTCGTCGATCAGCCGCAGCCCCTCCTCGGTGAGGGCCACCTTGAGGCCGCGCCGGTCGTGCGGGTCGGGGGAGCGGCGCAGCAGGCCGGCCCGCTCCAGCTTGTCGAGACGGCCGGTCATCCCGCCGGTGGTCAGCATGAGGGTGGCCGAGAGCTCGCGGGGCGAGAGGGTGTAGGGCTCGCCGGAGCGGCGCAGGGTGGCGAGGACGTCGAACTCGCCGCGGGAGATGTTGTACGGCTTGTACGCCCGCTCCATGCGGTCGCCCATCGCGCGCGCGAGCCGGAAGATCCGGCCGAACACCTCCATCGCCCGGGTGTCGAGGTCGGGCCGCACCCGCGCCCACTGCTCGGTGATCACGTCGACGGGGTCCGCTGGCTGTTGCTGCATGGGCGAAGTATCGGCCCGCTTCGACTCGTCCGCAAGAAACTGGCCCACGAGAAACTGATGTACGAAAAAGCTACTTGACGCTAAGTAGCTTGGCGCTAAGCTAATCACTGCTGATCCAACCGGATCCGTCACCGCCTCACCGGAAGGGGCCCTGCCATGGCCACCCGCCGCCCGGGCAGCAGCGCCGTCATCGCCGTCACCGCACTCGCGCCCATCTCCTGGGGCACGACCTACGCGGTCACCACCGAGTTCCTGCCGCCGGACCGCCCCCTGTTCACGGCGCTGATGCGGGCCCTGCCCGCGGGCCTGCTGCTGCTCGCCCTCACCCGGGTGCTGCCGCGCGGCATCTGGTGGGTCAAGGCCTCCGTGCTCGGAGCCCTGAACATCGGCGCCTTCTTCCCGCTGCTGTTCGTGGCGGCGTACCGGCTGCCCGGCGGGACGGCCGCGGTCGTCGGCTCCGCCGGACCGCTGTTCGTCGTCGGGCTCTCGGCGCTGCTGCTCGGGCAGCGGCCGGCCGTGCGCACACTGCTCACCGGGCTGGTGGCCGCGTTCGGCGTCAGCCTCGTCGTACTGCGGGGGGCCGGGGCGCTCGACCTCACCGGCGTCCTAGCGGCCGTCGCCTCCACGGGCTCCATGGCCGCCGGAACGGTCCTGACCAAGCGGTGGGGCCGCCCCGACGGCGTCGGCCCGCTGGCGCTCACCGGCTGGCAGCTCACCGCCGGCGGCCTGCTCATCCTGCCGGTCGCGCTCCTGGCCGAGGGCGTCCCGCCCGCCTTCGACGCCCCTGCCGTCGGCGGCTACCTCTACCTCGCCCTGGCCAACACGGCCGTCGCCTACTGGCTCTGGTTCCGCGGCATCGGCCGGCTCACCGCCACCCAGGCCGGCTTCCTCGGCCCGCTGTCCCCGCTGACCGCGGCGGTCGTCGGCTGGGCGGCCCTCGGTCAGGCGCTCACACCGGTGCAGATCGCGGGCATGGCCCTGGCCACCGGAGCGACCCTGGCCGGACAGTTCACGGGCGGCCGACGGCACCGCCCGTCCGCTCCCGCCGAGCACACCGCTCCGGCCGAGCACACGGGTCACGCGGCCGGGACGGCCCTGCCGGTCCCGGCCCCACGGGGCTGAGGACAACGAGAAGCCCCGGCCGGGCAGTGGGCCGGGGCTGCGCCGATGAGAAGGCGCGAGGGCGCCCGGTGCGGCACCGGGCGCCCTCGGTGTGCTATCCGGCTGCCGTCGCGTCGGCCGCCTGGGCTCGCAGGGCGCGTTCCACGCCCGAGCGGGCCTCCGAGACGAGGCGGCGCAGAGCCGCGTTCGGCTCGGCCTCGGCCAGCCAGGTGTCCGTGCGGGCCAGGGTCTCCTCGGAGACCTGGACCGACGGGTACAGGCCGATCGCGATCTGCTGGGCGATCTCGTGCGAACGGGAGTCCCAGGCGTCCTTGACGACCTCGAAGTACGTGTCCGCGTACGGCGCGAGCAGCTCACGCTGGTCGGTCTGGACGAAGCCGCCGATCACGGCCTCCTGCACCGCGTTCGGCAGCTTGTCGGAGTCGATGACCGACGCCCACGCCTCCGCCTTGGCCTCGGCGGTGGGCCGGGCCGCGCGGGCGGTGGCAGCGTGGCGCTCACCGGCCGCCGTCCTGTCCCGCTCGTACTCGGCCGCGATCTCCGCCTCGTCGTACCGGCCGACGGCCGCGAGCCGCTGGACGAACGCCCAGCGCAGCTCGGTGTCCACGGCCAGGCCCTCCACCGTCTGCGTGCCGTCCAGCAGCGCCTCGAGCAGGTCCAGCTGCTCCGGGGTGCGCGCGGTCGCCGCGAACGCCCGCGCCCAGGCCAGCTGGTGGTCGCCGGCCGGCTCGGCCGCGCGCAGGTGCGCCAGCGTGGCGTCGGTCCAGCGGGCCAGCAGGGCCTCGCGGGCGGCCGGGGCGGCGTACAGGTCGATGGCGAGCTTGACCTGGCGGTGCAGCGACTGCACCACGCCGATGTCGGACTCCTTGCCGATGCCGGACAGCACGAGGGCCAGGTAGTCACGGGCGGCCAGTTCGGCGTCCCGCGTCATGTCCCAGGCCGACGCCCAGCACAGGGCGCGCGGCAGGGACTCCGCGAAGTCGCCGAGGTGCTCGGTGACCATCCGCAGCGACTCCTCGTCCAGGCGGACCTTGGCGTAGGACAGGTCGTCGTCGTTGAGCAGGACGACCGCGGGACGGGGCCTGCCGGCCAGCTGCGGTACGTCGGTCAGCTCCCCGTCGACGTCCAGCTCGATCCGCTCGGTGCGCACGAGCTTGCCGGAGCCGTCGAGGTCGTACAGGCCGACCGCGATGCGGTGCGGGCGCAGGGTGGGCTCGCCCTTGGCGCCGGCCGGGAGCGCGGGGGCCTCCTGGCGGACGGCGAAGGAGGTGACGGTGCCGTCGGCGCCGGTGGTGATCTCGGGCCGCAGGACGTTGATGCCGGCCGTCTCCAGCCACTTCTTCGACCAGGTCCTCAGGTCGCGGCCGGAAGTCTCCTCCAGGGCGCCCAGCAGGTCGGACAGGCGGGTGTTGCCGAAGGCGTGCCGCTTGAAGTACGCCTGCACGCCCTTGAAGAACTCGTCCTCGCCGACGTACGCGACGAGCTGCTTGAGCACGCTCGCGCCCTTGGCGTACGTGATGCCGTCGAAGTTGACGAGGACGTCGTCCAGGTCACGGATGTCCGCCATGATCGGGTGCGTGGACGGCAGCTGGTCCTGCCGGTACGCCCAGGTCTTCATCGAGTTGGCGAACGTGGTCCACGAGTGCGGCCAGCGGGAGCCCGGCGCGGCGGCCTGGCAGGCGATGGAGGTGTAGGTGGCGAACGACTCGTTCAGCCACAGGTCGTTCCACCACTCCATGGTGACCAGGTCACCGAACCACATGTGGGCCAGCTCGTGCAGGATCGTCTCCGCGCGCACCTCGTACGCCGCGTCGGTCACCTTGGAGCGGAAGACGTACTGGTCGCGGATGGTCACCGCGCCGGCGTTCTCCATGGCGCCCGCGTTGAACTCGGGCACGAACAGCTGGTCGTACTTCGCGAACGGGTACGCGTAGTCGAACTTCTCCTGGAACCAGTCGAAGCCCTGCCGGGTGACCTCGAAGATCGCGTCCGCGTCGAGGAACTCGGCCAGCGAGGGCCGGCAGTAGATGCCGAGCGGGACGCTGCGGCCGTCCTTCTCGTACACGCTGTGCACGGAGTGGTACGGGCCGGCGATCAGCGCGGTGATGTACGTCGAGATCCGCGGGGTCGGCTCGAACACCCAGACGTCGCCCGCCGGTTCCGGCGTCGGCGAGTTGGAGATGACGGTCCAGCCGGCGGGTGCCTTCACGGTGAACTGGAAGGTGGCCTTCAGGTCCGGCTGCTCGAACGAGGCGAAGACCCGGCGGGCGTCCGGCACCTCGAACTGGGTGTAGAGGTAGGCCTGGTCGTCCACGGGGTCGACGAAGCGGTGCAGACCCTCGCCGGTGTTGGTGTAGGCGCAGTCCGCGACCACCCGCAGGACGTTGCGCCCTTCCAGCAGCTCCGGCAGCGCGATCCGCGAGTCGCCGAAGAGCTCGGCCGGGTCCAGGTGGTCGCCGTTGAGGACCACCTCGTGGACGGCCGGGGCCACCAGGTCGATGAACGACCCGGCGCCGCCGCGGGCCACGTCGAAGCGCACCGTGGTCACGGACCGGTAGGTACCGCCCTCCTGCGCGCCGGAGAGGTCGAGATCGATCTCGTACGAGTCAACGGTGAGCAGCTCGGCCCGCTGCTGCGCCTCTTCGCGAGTCAGGTTTGTGCCAGGCACGCGGTCATCTCCTCGTTATGGGTAGGTCGCGCCATCCTTCCATGGGATCCACACACGACGCGATGTCCCCGCCCCGCCGGCCTGCGGGGCCCCGGGCGGCCCCGGGCCGCGACGCGACGGAGCCGGACGGGTACGGGGACCCGCCCGGCTCACGTCCCGCGTTCAGCTCAGCACGATCACCACGACACCGCCGCCGCCGACGACACCGCTGGGGAAGAAGTTGCCGCCACGGTTGCCGAAGTTGTCGCAGTCGTCGAACCAGCCGTTGCCGCGATCGAAGCAGCCACGGTTGGTGGGCACGTGGGCCGGGGTGGCCGCCGAGGCCGTGCCCGCCGCGCCGATCGCGGCGCCGCCGGCCAGGAGAACGGCGACCGCGGATCCCGCGAACAGTCGCCTCGCGCGTAGTGGTTTCATGCGCCTGCCTTCCTTCCACGCCCCCGTGGGGTGCTGCCGGTACGGGGGCGATCGCCGCGGTCGCGGTGGGTGCGCGCGCCGCGGTCGTAGGTGTTGCCGCGGGGGACGGGAAGCACGGCCTGCGCCGCTCGGGCGGCCCGCCCCGGTGGACAGGGCACTCGCCGCCGGTGGGCGCAGCCCCGCTCGCGGCCCTTCTCCCTCACGCTAGCCGCCCGCCGGGGACTCGGCATCTCGGGCGGCGACGGCCCCGGGAGACGACCCGGACGTACGGGAGGGGCGGCCGTTCCCGGCCGCCCCTCCCTGCGATCCGCGCGGTCGCGGACGCGGGTTACCGGCCCGACAGCTCCGCCGCCACCAGCTCCGCGATCTGCACCGCGTTCAGCGCGGCACCCTTGCGCAGGTTGTCGTTGGAGATGAACAGGGCGAGGCCGTTGTCCACCGTCTCGTCGCGGCGGACACGGCCGACGTACGACGGGTCCTGGCCGGCCGCCTGGAGCGGGGTCGGGATGTCGCAGAGGGCGACACCCGGGGCCTTCGCGAGCAGCTCGGTGGCGCGCTCGGGGCTGACCGGGCGGGCGAAACGGGCGTTGACCTGGAGAGAGTGCCCGGAGAAGACCGGGACGCGCACACAGGTGCCGGAGACCTTCAGCGCGGGGATCTCCAGGATCTTGCGGGACTCGTTGCGCAGCTTCTGCTCCTCGTCGGTCTCGTTCAGACCGTCGTCCACGATGCTGCCGGCGAGGGGGACCACGTTGAAGGCGATGGTGCGCTGGTAGACCTGCGGCTCGGGGAAATCGACCGCCGCGCCGTCGTGGGTGAGCTTGTCGGCCTCGGCGGCCACCTTCTGCACCTGGCCGTGCAGCTCCGCCACGCCCGCGAGACCCGAGCCGGACACCGCCTGGTAGGTGGCGACGACCAGCGCCTCCAGACCGGCCTCCTCGTGCAGCACCTTCAGCGCCGGCATGGCGGCCATGGTGGTGCAGTTCGGGTTGGCGATGATGCCCTTGGGGCGGTCGGCGATCGCGTGCGGGTTCACCTCGGACACCACCAGCGGGACCTCGGGGTCCATGCGCCAGGCGGAGGAGTTGTCGATCACGACGGCGCCCTGCGAGGCGACCTTCCCGGCCAGCGCCCGGGAGGTCGCGCCGCCCGCGGAGAAGAGCACGATGTCCAGGCCGGTGTAGTCGGCGCTCGCCGCGTCCTCCACCGTCACGCCGTCCAGCACGGTCCCCGCCGAACGGGCCGAGGCGAACAGGCGCAGCTCCGTCACCGGGAAGTCGCGCTCCGTGAGGATCCTGCGCATGACCGTGCCGACCTGACCGGTGGCTCCGACGATTCCGACCCTCACAGCGACTCCCTCTACGTGTCTCTTGCCCGACCGGGGCTTTTCCATCATGCGGCGAACCCCGGCCCGCCTGTCCAGTTCTTTGCCGCGCGTGCCCGAGGAGTGGGACACGATTCACCGGCGCACAGTTCCGTACGTCCCTCCGGCAACCCCGCTGAGCTGGAGATATTCCTTCCCCGGGGGGTCCGCGCCGCAAGCTGTGCTGTCCGGCCCCTGCCCGTGCGGGCCCCGGCCATACGAGGGTGTGACGTACGCCTCTGCTCCTGTGCGGCACCGGCCGAACGTTCCGGCGCGCCGCCGCGTCGTAGGGGCAGACGCGTGAGGGGGTGGCTTGTGCTGCGCGGAAGGGCGCGCCGCGACCAGGGGGCGTACACCGACGGTACGGACCGTACCGTCGGCGATCCGCTGGACGCGGCCCAGGAACGCCGGGTGCGGGCGGTGCTCGCGCTCGGCGGAGTGCCGCAGTCGGACCTGCCGGACGGGGTGCAGCAGGTCCGGCTGCGGCTGCTGGAGCGGGCCGCGAGCGGCCGCGAGGCACCGCGGGACGTGTCGGCCTGGGCGGCCGTCGTCGCCTCCAACCTGGCCATGGACTGGCACCGGGCGAAGCGGCGCCGGGAACGGCTGGGGGAGCGGCTGGTCGCGCTGCACGAGCCCGCGCACCCCTCGGGCGAGGAGACCAGCCTGCTCTCCCTCGCCGTCGCCCGCGGCCTGGACGAACTGCCCGCCGCCCAGCGGCAGGTCGTCGTCCTGCGCTTCTTCGCCGACCTGCCCGTGCGGGACATCGCCGAGGAGCTGGGCATACCGGAGGGCACGGTCAAGAGCAGGCTGCACACGGCGGTCCGCGCGCTGCGCGACCGGCTGCACGAGGACGAGGTGGTGTGACGTGACCGCCGAACACGAGGGCGCGGACGGCGCGCGGGGCGCGGAGGGCGCGGAGGGCGCCGGGGAGTACGGCGGCATGGACGCCCTCATGGCCGCGATCACGGGCGACCCCCTCCCGGAGGAGGCCCACCGGGACCCCGCCTTCCACACCGGCCACCGCGCGGCCCAGGCTGACGTGGCACTCCTGCGCGACCGACTCCACTGGCTGGCCGAGGCGCTCACGGGGGAGCGGGCGAGCGGGGGCGCGGGGGCGGGGCCCGCGGCCGCCGGGGAGGAAGGGGAGCGGTCCGCGGGTGCCGGTGAGCCGTGGGCCGGGGGCACGGATGCCGGGAACACACAGGCCGGGGACGCGGGAGGCGGGGAAGGAGGGGCTCGCTCCGCGGATGCTGGTGCCGGTGATCCGGCGACCGGGGACGCGGGGGACGCGCGGACCCGCCATGCGGGCGCCGGGGATCCGGCGGCCTGGGACGCGGGGGCCGGTGAGCCGATGGCCGGGGACGCTGGGGTTCCGTCCGCCGGTGCCGGTGGCCCAGCTGCCGGTGAACCGGTGACCGAGGGCGCGGCGGCGCGGGATGCGGGGGCCGAGGGCGCGGTGGCCGGCGATGCCGAGGTGCGGGAGGCGGGGATCCGTGGGGCCCGGGGGACCGGGGACGCGGGAGGGGCCGTGGCCGGTGGGGGCGTCGCTCGTCGTGCCCGGGGTCGTACCGGGCCTCCTGGACGGCCGGGGCGGCGGGCACCGCGGATCGCGCTCGGTTCGCTCGCCGGTGCCGCGGCCTTCTCCCTGGTCCTCGGCCTCGGCTGGCTGGTGACGCGGTCCGGCGGCCCGGACGACGGCGGGGGCTCGGCCAAGAGCGCCGCCGACTCCGCGGGCAAGGCGGCCGGGAACGACGGGCGCCCGGCGGACGCGGAACGCGAGCTGGCCTGCTCCCGGCTGGTGGTGGAGGGCACCGTGGCGGAGGTGCGGCGGCTGCCTGACTCCCCGGCCAGCCGGATCACGCTGACAGTGCTCCGCTCGTACCAGCCGGCGCACGGCCCGGCCGAGGTCGGCTTCCTGCTGGACGGCGGCGCGCGGCCGGCCCCGCGCACGGGACAGCACGTCCTCGTCCGGGTCGGCCGGGGTGAGGAGCGGGCGAGTCTGTGGGCCGTCGGCGACACCCAGGTGGCCACCGCCCGCACCTGGATCACCGGCGCCCTGCCCGGCGCCCGCCACACGCCCTGCCCCTAGGTTGCGGCGGTGGGCCGAAGAAGGAGCCGGGCCGGTCGGGAGGACGAGGAAAAGGGGCGGGCCTCCGTCAGGATGCCCGCCCCCGTTCGTGTCAGTCCGTTACGGCGTGACCTTGCCGATCTTCACGCTGCCGGTGCCCGCCACCGTGCCGCGGGCGTCGACCAGCTGGACCCGGCCGAAGAACTCCCGGCCGGCCGGGGCCTCGGTGGCGGCCGTGACCTGGCCGGTCACCGTCGCGGAGTCGCCCGTGCCGAGCTTGACCGGTGCGGAGCCGTCGACCGTGACGGAGCCGAGCGCGGTGGAGAAGAACACGTCCCGGTAGTCGTAGTCGGTCGAGCCGGACGGGACGGAGTAGCCCGCGACCTGGACGGTGTAGGTGCCGGCTGCCGGGGTCGGCACGGAGACCGCCTCCTCCGAGTCACCGTCGGCGGACTTGCCGACCTCCTTGCCGGAGGAGTCGTACACCGTCAGGTCGAGGTCGGCCGCCGCGTCCGAGACACCGCCGATGGCGACGTCGAGCGAGGTGGCGCCGGCCGGGACGTCGACCGTGGTGGTCTGCGTCTCGCCTTCCTTGATGGCCGGGCGGGCCGCCTTGGCGGAGCCGAGGGGGCCGCCGGTGAGCTTGCCGTCCAGCGCCGCGTACGTGTTGGTGACCTTCCAGGAGGCGGCGGTCGGCGTACCGGCCTTGGCCTCGGGGACGGTCACGGTCTCGGGGTCGAAGGCGGCGCCGAGGACGGAGACGTCCAGCCGGTAGGGGTTGTCTAGCAGCGGCGAGGTGCGCCGGGCCTCGACCTCGACCTCCCAGACGCCGGCCTGCGGGTCGGCGTAGGAGCGCACGTCCGGCTTGCAGCCGTTGCCGTCCAGGTAGTTGTTGTAGCAGTACGGGGTACCGGTGTTGTCCGACGGGACGCCGTACGGGTGGATGGCGACGAACCGGGTCTGGCTCTTGTCCTTGAGCCCGCCGATCGCGACCTCCAGCGACTTCGCGCCCTGGGGCACGTCCAGGAAGTACGACCGCGTGCTGTTGCGCTGCACCGAGTCCGACGCCGAGAAGGCGTAGTGGACCGGGTCGGCGACGACGACCGTGGCGAGGACCTGCTTGTCGATGCCCTCGGTCCGCGGGTCGTCGACCTCCAGGATCGCGCTCTTGATGCCCGCCGACGCCGGGGCCGCCTGGACCTGGACGGTCACCGGCTGGTTCAGCGGCAGCCGCACCACGTCGTCGCCGGCGATCCGGAAGGTGTGGCCGGCGTTGTTCTCGAAGTGCAGCTCGTGCCGGACGGCCCGGTCCGGGCCGGAGGTGCGGGTGATCGTGACGTCGTACGTCTTCTTCTGCCCGGCCTTCAGGCCGCCCTCGCGGTCGTACAGGCCGGTGCCGTAGCCCGGGGTCTTCAGGGCGCCGTCCAGCGCGGTGTCGACCGGTGCCTTGACGGTGTAGTCGTGGGCGGCGGCGCCGTCCTTGACCGACTCCCACGCGTCCCCGACGTTGATGAGGCCCGCGCCCTCCTCGTAGGCCTGCACGCCCTTGATGTGGTCGGCGGTCGAGGTCAGGGCCGTGCGCAGCGCGGCGGGCGTCAGGTCGATGCCCTTCTGCTTCGCGGCGGACAGCAGCAGCGCGGAGGCGCCGGCGGCCTGCGGGGAGGCCATCGAGGTGCCCTGGAGCATGGAGTAGCCGGCCGGCAGCGGGTAGCCCGCCTCGGCGACCGGGGAGCCCGGCAGCCAGGTCTGGGTGGTGTTGATGGCGGCGCCGGGCGCGGTCAGGGTCGGGGTGAAGCCGCCGTCCTCACGCGGGCCGCGCGAGGAGAAGGGCATCATCTGGTACTTGGTGTCCACGGCCGAGCCGTAGTTGGCGGCCCAGGTCTGCTTGGAGATGGCCGCGCCGACCGAGATGACCTTGTCGGCCAGGCCGGGGTCGCCGATGGTGTTGGCGCCGGGGCCGGAGTTGCCGGCGGAGATCACGAGCTGGACGCCGTAGGTGTCGATGAGCCGCGTGTACAGCTCGGCGCGCGCGTTGTTGCCGTCGTTCAGCGCGGGCAGACCGCCGATCGACATGTTGACGATGTCGACGCCGCGCTTGGTGACCAGGTCGATCATGCCCTCGGTGAGCGCGACGTTGGTGCAGCCGCCGGTCCAGGTGCAGGCCCGGGAGGAGACGAGCTTGGCGCCTGGGGCCGCGCCGTCCATCTTCCCGCCGAACAGGCCGTGGGCGGCGGTGATGCCGGCGACGTGGGTGCCGTGCTCGGACTCGATGACGCCGATGTTGACGTAGTCGGCCTTGGCGCCCGCGGCGTTGTAGACGACGTCCTTGCGGGTCTCGACCACGAACGGGACCCGCTCGGCGACGTCCGTCGACGGGTCGTCGGTGCCGAAGTAGCCGACCTGGTAGCCGTCCTTGTACGGCTTCATCGGTGTGTCGTCGGTGAAGTCCAGGTTGTCGTTGGTGTCGACGCGGACCGTGCCGGCGACCGGGTCGTACAGCACGCCCCAGGCGTCGGTGGTGTCGCCGTCGCGGTTGAGGTCGCCCTTCTCGTCGCCGCCCGCGGTGGCGGACTCGTACATGTAGTTGAACTTGTACGAGCCCTCGGGTGCCGTGAACTTCTCGGTGCCCTGCGAGGGTGTGGTGAGGGAGAAGGACGGGCCGGAGACGGCGGTGGTCATGCGCCGCCAGGTGCCGTCGCCGTCGGTGACCGGGTCGGTCGCGGTCACCCAGTCGACTATCTTCCGCTCGCCGGTGGTGGTCTTCTGGAGCGCCGGGTGGCCGAGGTCGATGCCGGAGTCGAGGATGCCGATGGTGATGCCGCGGCCGTCCGCCTTCGGGTGGTCCGCGACGAAGTCGACGGCACCGGTCTCGAAGGACGGGTTGTACGGGTTCTCCGCCGGGGTCCTGCGGTCCGGGCCCGGGTAAGCGGTCTTGCCGGCCGGTGACTTGGCACCGTGGGGCGTCGGGTCGTCGAGCGGGATCTCCTGCTTGAGGTCGATGGCCCGCACGGTCGACAGCTTCGCGGCGGAGGCGATGGCCGCGTCCGCCCGGGCCGTCGGGACGGTGGCGCGCACGTAGCCGAGCTTGTCGTCGGTACGGCCGACCAGACCGCCCTCGACCGCGTCCAGTTCCCCGGCGACCTGCTCGGTCCTCCCCGGCGAGGTCGCGATCATCATGGTGACGGTCTTGTCGCCGCCGGCCTTGGCGTCGGCGAGCAGAGCGGCGTCGTCCGGGCCGAGTTTGGCGTCGGCGGACTTGACGCCGGGGCCGGCGGTGGCCGGGGTGGACGGCGTGTCCGCGGCGAGGGCCAGCGGTACCGGTCCGGCCGCGGAGAGGGCGGCCACGACGCCCACGGCCATGGCTATGCGGGTCAGGCGTCTCGGGCCGGGTATCGGATCACGCTCGGGCGTGTGGGTCATCGGCATCCCTCAGGTGAAGAAACGAGCGGACGAGAGCGCTCAGCTTCACGCAAGGGCCCGAGTTTTGGGGTCCGTTGACCGAACCGATATGAATATATGGGGAAAACCCGCGATGGGATGTGCGGCGATCCGTCCCGGGTCGTCCGGGATCTGCCCAGTTTTCCTTGGAAGGGGCGTAATGCCGGGACGCCTCGGCCGTGACCGGCCCCCCGCATGGCTCCTCCCGCCCCGCCGTCCGCGAGTGCCGGGCGCCGACGGCCAACTCCTCGGGTACGTGAGCCGCTTCGGCCGGCGCCGGCCCGAGGTCCCTCCCCTACCCCGGTAAGTGAACGGGGAGTGACCGGTTTCCGGCGGTCCGCGATCCACTCCATGGCCGCGTCCGGTGCCGTTGATCCACGTACGGTGATCGGCGTCACGCGTTGCCACCGCGTTCACGCGCAGGCCATCCCCGCTGCCAACGATCCATGGTGAGCGGGGCGTTCGCGTCCGTGACGGCCCGCGACCACTGCCGACGCGTTCGTACCCGGGGAGATCGCGCCATGTCGCGCACACGCTCTGTCGCCGCCTTTGCCGCGGGGGTCAACCGCCGCACCGTCCTCGCCGCCGCCGGAGCGGTCTCGCTCTCCGCGGGCGCCGGCTACGCCCTCCGCCCCACCGGCGGCCGGGCCGCCACCGCCGCCGGGGTGGCGGCGGAGGAAACGCCCGTCGCCCACTCCCGGCAGGCCGCCACCACCCCGCTCGCCCCCTTCACCAAGGGCACCACCGTCGCCTCCGTCGCCACCCCGCGGAACAGCTCCGGCTACCGCCGCCTCGGCGACGGGCCCGGCTGGCAGCGGGTCGTGCGCACCGAGCTGGCGGCGCCCGGATCCGGCCGCGCGGCCCGCCGTACGGCCCTCGCCGCGTTCGTGCAGTTCACCGACCTGCACCTGATGGATGTCCAGCACCCGCTGCGCCTGGAGTACCTGCGCTCCCACGACGTGCACGCCTGGCGCCCGCACGAGGCCCTCACCGTGCCCGGCGCCATCTCCCTCGTGGAGCGCGTCAACGCGATGCGGGGCGCCCCCGTCACCGGAGCCCCGCTGCACTTCGTGATGACCACCGGCGACAACACCGACAACAACGCCCACTCCGAACTGGAGTGGTTCATGAAGGTGATGAGCGGGGGCCGCATCACTCCCAACTCCGGTGACCCCAAGCACTACGAGGGCGTGCAGAACAGCGGCCTCCCGCTGTACTGGCAGCCCGGCTCAGGCGCCCGCGACCACGACAAGGCGCTCGGCTTCCCCTACCTGAAGGGCTTCCTGGCCGCCGCGATCCGCGAGGTGCGCAGCCCCGGCCTCGACCTGCCCTGGTACTCCACCGCCGGCAACCACGACGCCCTCCCGCTCGGCTGCTACGGCTCCCACGGCGACCCCTACCTCACCGAGGCGGCCATCGGCGGCCGGAAGCTGCTGAGCGTCCCCGCCGCCGACGCCAAGAAGCTCCAGGACGCCATCAAGAACGCCAAGGACCCCCGGGGCACCGGCTACCGAGACTTCCTGAAGTCCCACGCCCGCTCCATGCGCGCCGTCACGCCGGACGAGAAGCGTGCCCCGTACACCCAGGCGGACTACCTCAAGGCCCATCTGGACCCCGCCCACCAGGGCGCCGGCCCGGTCGGCCACGGCTACTCCTCGGCCAACCTGGACGCGGGCACCCAGTACTACGCCTTCCGCGTCTCCGACGACGTCATCGGCATCAGCCTCGACACCACCGACGCAGGCGGCCACTACGAGGGCTCGATCGGCACCGCCCAGCTGAAGTGGCTCGACAGGACGCTGAAGGAGCACAAGGACTCGTACGCCGTCGTCTTCAGCCACCACACCAGCACGACAATGACCAACACCCGTCCCGACCCGGCCCGTCCGGGCGAGAAGCGGCACGGCGGCGCCGAGGTGATCTCCGTGCTGTCCGCCCACGCCAACGTGCTGGCCTGGGTGAACGGCCACATCCACAAGAACGTCGTCACCCCGCACCGGGCCTCCGGCGGCCGCTCCTTCTGGGAGGTCTCCACCGCCTCCCACGTCGACTTCCCCCAGCTCGCCCGGGTCATCGAACTGGCCGACAACAAGGACGGCACGATCTCCCTGTTCACGACGCTGATCGAGGCCGCCGCCCCGCACCGCACCGACTACGCCGACCTCTCCCAGACCGGCCTCGCCGCGCTCTACCGCGAGCTGTCCTACAACGCCCCCGGCGCCAACAAGGCCCTCGCGGGCCGCCCGGCCGACCGGAACACGGAGCTGGTCCTCAACAAGGGCTGAGAATCACTCAACCGGCCCAACCCGCGCAACCCCCGCGCCCCGGCCGCGGTCCCTTCCCGCGACCACACCGGATCCACTCCCTGGGGGAAGACATGCGCGTACGGACGACTCTGACGGGCACCGCCGCCCTGCTGCTCTCCGTGGGCCTCGCGGCCCCGGCCGTGGCGGCGGCCGGCCCCGCCGCCCCCGCCCGCCACGGGCACGGCCACGCCGCGACCCGTGAGGCCGTCGAGGCGGTCGTCCGGGACGGCGTGCCCGGGGTGACCGCCACCGCGCGGGACGCCCACGGCACCTGGTCGGCGACCGCCGGTACGGGCGACACCCGCACGGGCGCGCCGCGTTCGGCCGCCGACCGCTACCGCGTCGGCAGCATCACCAAGACCTTCGTCGCCACCGTCCTGCTCCAGCTCGAGGCGGAGGGCCGGCTCTCCCTGGACGACACGGTGGACGCGTGGCTGCCGGGCGTCGTCCGCGGCCACGGCCACGACGGCCGCGCGATCACCGTCCGGCAGCTGCTCAACCACACCAGCGGTATCTACAATTACACGGAGGACGAGGAGTTCGCCCGCACCTACTTCCTCAAGGACGGCTTCCTGCGGCACCGCTACGACACGCTGGCGCCGCAGGACCTGGTGGCGATCGCGGTGCGGCACGATCCGTACTTCGCGCCGGGCACGTCCTGGCACTACTCCAACACCAACTACGTCCTGGCCGGCATGGTCATCGAGAAGGTGACGGGCCACCCGTACGCCACGGAGATCCGCCGCCGCGTCATCGAGCCCTTGCACCTGACGGCCACCTCCCTCCCCGGTACGAGGGTCACCGTCCCGCAGCCGAGCAGCCGTGCCTACGGCAAGCTCGCCGAGACGGCGACGGGCCCGACGTACGACGTCACGGAGCTCAACCCGTCCCTCGCCTCCTCCGCCGGCGAGATGATCTCCGACTCCGCGGACCTGGACCGCTTCTACAGCGCCCTGCTGCGCGGGAAGCTCCTGCCGCCGCGGCAGCTGAGGGAGATGAAGACCACCGTGAAGAACGCCGGGGTGCCCGGCGCCGGTTACGGCCTCGGCCTCCAGGAGACCGTGCTGGACTGCGGAGTGCATCTCTGGGGCCATGACGGCGGCATCCACGGCTCCGGGTCCGTCGCCGTGACGACCGCGGACGGCCGGCACTCCCTGGCCCTGAACCTGAACGCGGACTGGACCGGGGACCCGGACGCGGTGGTGCGGGCGGAGTTCTGCTGACCACCGTCCCCGGCTCCCCGGCCCGCCGTTCGAAGCGGGTACCGTGGCAGCGGCCCCGCCCCCGACGGCGGGGCCGGGTCGGCGCATCAGGGGGGATGCCCAGTGGGTCCACGGTCCGGCGGCGGAGACGGAAGACGGCGCGGCGCGGTGGTGACCGGCCTGTTCGTCGCGGTCGCCGTGCTCCTGCTCGGGGCGTGCGGCACCCTGCGGGCCGGCGCGCCCGGCGGGGCCTCGCAGCTGCCGTGGACCACGATGCAGCCCTCCTCGGTCACCGCCGTCCGCGTCGGCGCCGACGACCGCACGCTCAGCGTCGACGTACCCGTGCCCAGCGGCGCGGCGGCCTGCGTGCGGGACCTGAGGGCCGCGGCCACCGACCGGGTGAACGGCGCCGTGTGGGTGCAGGTCACCTACTCCTCGCCGTCGGGGGACCGCGGTTCGGGGTGCACGCGGGAGAAGCCCGCCACCACCCGGGTGAGGCTGCCGGAGCCGCTGGGCGGGCTCGACGTGATCGTGGACCACTACACGCACTTCACCCGCCACGGTGCGAGGCCGCCCGCGCTGCGCCTGTGCGGGCAGCTGGGCTGCGACCCGCCGAGGACCGGGTGCACCGACGCCTCCTACGACCAGGCGGTGCTGGCGGCGGACGTGCCTCACCACACCTACCGGGACGCCCAGCGGTGCGACGGCAAGTGGCTGGTGCTGGACCTCTCGTGGCGCACCGGCCCGGCGTGCGACGACACGTCGCGACCCGGTTGTTCGTCCCGGCTGGGCGCCCGCTGGTTCTTCCGGGCCGGGAAGTCCGGATGGGTGCCGCTCGTGGACGGCGCGGCCGGGGGCTGCCGGGACGTGCGGCGCGTGGAGCCCGCGTTCCCGGCCGCCCTGTGCGCGTCGCTGGAGCCGCTGCCCGCCTCCCTGGATCCCAGTCGCACCCGCCGGTGACCGCCCCGCCCCCCGCCGCCCCGTAGGGTCACCCCGGCTAGCGGGGCAGGACCACGACGTACGCGGCCGGACCTCGGTCGGCGGACGCCATGAGCGCCGTCCGCACCACCGCCGCCTGCTGCTCGGGACAGTCCCGGAGCTTCTTCGGCGTGGTGTACACGACCGTGATCCCCAGCCGCTCCAGGTGCTCGCGCTTGCGGGCGTACTCCGACCACAGCGCGTCGTCGTCCTCCCGGTGGCCCGGCAGGGGGGCGCGCGTGTCCAGTTCGAGGGCGACCGCGTGGTCGGGCCAGTAGGCGTCCAGGCCGCCCAGACGCGGTCCGCCCGGCAGGCGCAGGCCGACGTTCCACACCGGGTCGGGCAGGCCGCACTCGCGGACCATCCGGTACAGGCGGTCCTCGGCGGCCGAGCGGCCCTCGGCCACCAGCGAGTCCACCGCGTCCACCACGTGCGCCCGGCCCAGCAGCTTCGCCCGGGTCAGCTCCCTCACCACCGCCACCGGTTCGCAGTACCCCCCGCGCACCGCCTCGGTCAGCAGCCGCCGTACCGTCTCCGCGTCCGCCAGCTCCGCCACCGCGTCCGCCAGTGCCCGCGGCACCGGCGCCACCGGCAGGCCCGACACCGGGTGCGGCACGGGCAGGTCGGCGGTGCGCAGGACGCGGACGTAACCCGTGGAACGCAGCCGGCGCAGCCGCGGGACCAGGACGTCCACCCGGTCCGGGGCGTGCGGCGCCGGGGTGCGGGAGAAGCCGTGCAGGGTGAGCGCCGCCAGGCCGGTGAGCACCGCCTCCGCGTACCGGGGCGGGTGCGGGGACGCGGACGTCGGCTGGACGGGTACGGCCGGCGCCGCCGCGCGGGCCGCGTACAGCAGCGCCCCGTGCAGCCGTTCCTCGCCGGTCGGCGGGCCGGGGTGCAGCAGGACGACGTTCGGCAGCAGTTCCCGCCAGGGGCCGCCGGGACGGCACTGCTCGGTCTGCTCGGCCGGTGTCACACCGTGGGCGCGGAGCTGAGCCGCCGTCATCACCCGGCGGTGGACGTCGGAGAGGTGGCTCAGGGAGCGGGGGGAGAGCGGGGCGTCGTGCGTCATGGCGAGGGGATTCCCACGCCGGGTCCCTCCTCTAACCGCTGTTACACGGCCGTCGAACAATGCGGACAGTACGGGACTAAAGGTCAGATGTTCGGATGCCGAGTAGGCACGGGAAACCCCTGGTCCGATCAGGTGCGGACCAGGGGTCACGGTGATGGGTGGCCGAATCTCGTAACGGTCACCCACCGGGCAGGCTCAGGCCAAGGCTCAGTGGCCGGCCGCCGCGTCGCACTCCTGTGCCCGCAGCGCCCGCGCCAGGTCGTCCCGCGCCTCCAGCACCAGCCGGCGCAGTGCCGGCGCCGCCTGAGCGTGCGCCCGGAGCCACGCGTCCGTCGCCTCCAGCGTCTCCGGGCGGTCCTGGTACGCCGGGAACAGACCCCGCACCACGTCCATGCCGATCTGGATCGACCGCTCCCGCCACACCCGCTCGATCGCCGCGAAGTACAGCTGCGCGTACGGCGCGGTCAGCTCCCGCTGCGACGGCCGGGCGAAGCCCGCGATCGTCGCCTCCACATGCGCGTTCGACAGCGCCTGCGACTCCACCACCTGCGCCCACGCCTGCGCCTTGACCGCCGCCGACGGACGGGCGGCCAGGCAGCGCACCTGGTGCCGCCTGCCGGACGCCGTGTCGTCCCGGGCCAGCTCGGCCGCGAGCTCCCGCTCGCCGGCCACCCCGTGCGCCGCCAGCGGCTCCAGGAACACCCAGCGCAGCTCCTGGTCCACCACCAGGCCGTCGAAGCCGGTCGTGCCGTCCAGCAGATCCCGCAGCAGAACGAGGTCGCCCTCGGACGTGGCCACCGCCGCGAAGAACCGCGCCCACGCCAGCTGCTGCTCACTGCCCGGACCGGCCGCCCGCAGCTCCCGCAGCGCCCCCTCCGCCAGCAGCCGCCCGCCCGTCTCCCGCCACGCCGGTGCCGCGTAGTGCACCAGCGCCGAGTCCGCCCAGGCGTGCAGCATCTGGAGCACACCGATGTCGGACTCGCGGCCCGCGAAGCGCAGCACCAGGGCGATGAAGTCCCGGGCCGGCAGCAGCCCGTCCCGGGTCAGGTTCCACAGCGCCGACCAGCACAGGGCGCGGGCGAGCGGGTCGGTGAGCGCGCCCAGCCGGGCGCGCAGGGTCGCCAGCGAGGTCTCGTCGAAACGGATCTTGCAGTAGGTGAGGTCGTCGTCGTTGACCAGCACCAGCTCCGGTGCCTGCTCGCCCGCCAGCTCCGCCACGACCGTCCGGGGGCCGTCCACGTCCGTCTCCACGCGCGCGTACCGCTCCAGCGCACCCTCCGGCGTGGTGCGGTACAGGCCCACCGCGACCCGGTGCGGACGCAGTTCGGGATGCGACTCGGCCGCCTCCTGCACCACCGCCAGCTCGGCGATCCGGCCGCCCTCGGTGTCCAGCAGCACCTGCGGGGTCAGCGCGTTCACCCCCGCCGTCTGGAGCCAGGACCGCGCCCAGCCCGACATGTCCCGGCCACTGGTCTCTGCCAGCACCGACAGCAGGTCGCCCAGGCGCGTGTTGCTGTACGCGTTGCGCTTGAAGTAGCGGCGGGCACCCTCCAGGAACGCGTCCTGGCCGACGTACGCCACCAGCTGCTTCAGGACCGAGGCGCCCTTGGCGTAGGTGATGCCGTCGAAGTTCAGCTTGGCGTCCTGGAGGTCGCGGATGTCCGCGGTGACCGGATGCGTGGACGGCAGCTGGTCCGCCCGGTACGCCCAGGCCTTTCGGCGGTTCGCGAAGGTGACCCAGGCGTCCCGGAAGCGGGTCGCGCCCACGTTCGCGAACGTGCCCATGAAGTCCGCGAAGGACTCCTTCAGCCACAGGTCGTCCCACCACACCATGGTGACCAGGTCGCCGAACCACATGTGCGCCATCTCGTGCAGGATGACGTTGGCCCGCGCCTCGTACGACGCCTGTGTCACCTTGCCGCGGAAGATGTACTCCTCCCGGAAGGTCACCAGGCCCGGGTTCTCCATCGCGCCCAGGTTGTACTCCGGCACGAACGCCTGGTCGTACTTGCCGAACGGGTACGGGAAGTCGAAGTGGTCGTGGAAGAAGTCCAGGCCCTGCTTGGTCACCAGGAAGACGTCGTCCGCGTCGAAGTGCGGCGCCAGCCCCTTGCGGCACATCGCGCCCAGGGCGACCTCCAGCTTCGTGCCGTCCTCGAAGGTGCGCGTGTAGGAGTCCGTCACATAGTGGTACGGGCCCGCCACCACACAGGTGATGTACGTCGAGATCGGCTTGGTCTCCGTGAACCGCCACACCCCGTCGGCGAGTTCACCGGCGCCGTTGCTCCACACCGTCCATCCCTCGGGCGCCCGCACCTCGAAGCGGTACGGCGCCTTCAGGTCCGGCTGCTCGAAGTTCGCGAACACCCGGCGGGCGTCGGCCGGCTCGTACTGGGTGTACAGGTAGACCTCGCCGTCCTCCGGGTCGACGAAGCGGTGCAGGCCCTCACCGGTGCGCGAGTAGGCGCACCGGGCGTCCACCACCAGCTCGTTCTCCGCGGCCAGGTCCTCCAGCAGGATCCGGGAGCCGTCGAAGACCTCGCCCGGGTCCAGGTCCCGGCCGTTGAGCGAGACGGCCGTGACGCCCGGGGCGATCAGGTCGGCGAAGCTCGCCGCGCCCGGCTCCGCGCAGCGGAAGCGGACGGTGGTCACCGAGCGGAACGTGCGCGGCTCGACGCCGCCGTCACCGACGGCGGACCGGATGTCGAGGAACACGTCGTACCCGTCGACGGACAGCAGGGCGGCCCGCTCCCGGGCCTCGTCGCGGGACAGATTCTCACCGGGCACGGACGGCACTCCCTTGTGATCGCGTGATGGTGGCGGAACAGGACCGATCCTGCCATGCGGTCCTGACGGCGCACAGCGGGGAATGCGTGGGGCGGTGACCTCGTTGTCCAGGCAAACGACGTTCGCCCAAGGAGCCTTCCGTGTCCGAGACCGCCGCCCCGTCCGGCAAGACCCCCGTCGACTTCTGGTTCGACCCCCTGTGCCCGTGGGCCTGGATGACCTCCCGGTGGATGCTCGAGGTGGAGAAGGTCCGCGACATCGAGGTCCGCTGGCACGTCATGAGCCTCGCCGTGCTCAACGAGGACAGGCTCGACGAGCTGCCCGAGGACTACCGCGACCTGCTGCAGACCAAGGCGTGGCCGCCGGTGCGCGTGGTCACCGCGGCCTGGCAGAAGCACGGCGCCGACGTGCTCGGCCCGCTCTACACCGCGCTCGGCACCCGCATCCACAACAACGAGGAGGGCCCGACCACGGAGGCGATCGCCGGTGCGCTCGCGGACGTGGGTCTGCCCGCCGAGCTGATCGACTACGCCGGCCAGGAGGACTTCGAGTTCGACGCCGAGCTGCGCGCCTCCCACAAGGAGGGCATCGAGAAGGTCGGCCAGGACGTCGGTACCCCGGTCATCGCGGTCCCCGGCCCCGACGGCGAGCAGATCGCCTTCTTCGGCCCGGTCGTCACCCCCGCCCCCCAGGGCGAGGAGGCGGCCCGCCTGTGGGACGGCACGCTCGCCGTGGCCTCCGTGCCGGGCTTCTACGAGATCAAGCGGTCCCGGACGAAGGGCCCCGACTTCAGCAACCTGTGACGCCGGTGACGGGCCCGGTCACCGGCCGGGCCCGTTCCCGCGCCCCGGCCAGCAGCTCCAGGTGCTCCGCGTAGCCCTGGGAGTAGTACGCCGCCCGGTACGGGTCCGGGTCGACCAGCCGGGTGGGCCGCGTCCACGCCCCGGTGTCCAGCGGCACGCCGTACCGCCCGGCCGCGGCCAGCACCGCGCCCCGCGCGCCGACCTCGCCCTCCACCACCCGCAGCGGCCGGCCCAGTACGTCGGCCAGCAGCTGCGTCCAGGCCGGGCTGCGGGTGCCGCCGCCGCACACCGCGAGCGTCCCGGTCAGACCCGCCGCCGCAAGACAGTGCCGGGCCGCGTAGCCGATGCCCTCACACGTGGCCCGGACCAGGTCGGCGGGGCGCGTCTCCAGGGACACACCGAGCAGCTCGGCCCGCAGCCCCGGCTCCACGAACGGGGCCCGCTCGCCCGAGGGCGCGAAGTACGGCAGCACGCGCACCCCGGCCGAGCCGGGCGGCGCCTCGGCGAGCAGGGCCTCCAGCTCCTGGTGCCGGGCGCCCGTCGTGGCCAGCACCCAGTCCAGGGCCGCCGTGCCGACCATCGCGGGCATCGCGCGCAGCCGGTGGCCCGGCCGGTCGGTGGAGATGTACAGGCCGGCCGGTTCGCCGCCGAGGGCCAGCCCCGTGGTGACGACCAGGCTCGCCAGGCAGGTGCCGACGATCAGCAGCCCGTCGCCGGGCGCGGTGACCCCCGCGCCGAGCGCGCAGGCGGCCAGGTCGTAGGGGCCGTTCGCCAGCGGGGTCCCGGCGGGCAGCCCTTCGCCGGCCGCCCCGCCCGCGGCGACCGGGTCGCCGATCTCCGGCAGCAGCCCCCGCCGGTGGCTCAGGCCGAGCAGCTCCAGCACCCCGTCGTCGTAGGACCGGGTGCGCGGGTCCAGGAACGGCATCGACGCGTCGGACACGTCCGTCACCGCCCGCGCGGCGCCGGTCAGCCGCTGGAAGACCAGGTCCTTGCAGCACACGGCCGCCGCGGCCCGGTCCAGGGAGGCCGGCTCGTGCCGGTCCAGCCAGGCCAGCAGCGGACCGGGGCTGCCCGGGAACAGCGCCCCGCCGGTGCGCCGGAAGACGGCCTCGACGGTGCCGTCCACCAGCCAGCGGTCCACCAGCCCGTGCGCCCGGCCGTCCATCCAGGAGATGGCCGCCCGCACCGGCATGCCGGCCGCGTCCACCAGCCACAGCCCGTCGCCCTGCCCGGTCAGCCCGGCCAGCTCCACGGGCTCCGGCACCCGCGCGGTCAGCGCCTCCAGCACGGCGGTGACGGCCGCGTACACCTCGCCCGCGTCCTGCTCCACCGCCCCGCCGCGCAGGTCGAGCCCCACCGGGCGGGCCTCCACGGCCAGCGCCCGGCCGCAGCGGTCGAAGGCCGCGGCCTTCACCAGGGACGTGCCCACATCGATCCCGACGAACATGACACCTTCACCCTCTCGTTTTGTCGGGCCCGTTCAGGTCAGGCAGTGCGCGAGCGGCTCCCCGCGCACCCAGCGGCCCACCTCGGCGGCCGCGATCCGCGCGGCCTTCTGAGCCACCGCCCGGCTCGCCCCGCCCAGGTGCGGGGTGAGCACGACCCGGTCGGCGAGCGGGCGCAGCCGCGAGTCCGGCGGGAGCGGTTCGCGGGCGTAGGTGTCCAGGGCCGCCGCCGACAACCGCCCCTGTTCGAGCGCGTCGCACAGCGCGTCCTCGTCCAGCAGGGGGCCCCGGGCCACGTTGACCACCACCGCGCCCGGCGGCAGCAGCGCCAGCTCGCGGGCGCCGATGAGAGCGCGGGTCTCCTCGGTGAGCCGGGCGTGCAGGCTGATCACGGCCGAGCGGCGCAGCAGGTCGTCCAGGGAGGTCAGCCGCAGCCCGTGCACCTCGCCGCGCACATACGGGTCGTACACCATGACCCGCGCGCCGAACGCGCACAGCACCCGGGCGACCCGGCTGCCGACCGCGCCGTAGCCGACGAGCCCGACGGGCAGGTCCTCCAGCTCCAGACCGCTGTGCTCGTACGTGTAGTACGTCGCGCCCGCCCAGCTTCCCTGCCGGGCCAGCAGGTCATGGGCCTGCGGGATGCGGCGCAGGGCGGCGAGCAGCAGGCCCACGGTGAACTCGGCGGTGGCGGCGGCGTTGCGGCCGGGCGCGAAGCACACCCGTACGCCGTGCCGCCGGGCCGCGTCCAGGTTGACGTTCACCGGGCCGCCTCGGCAGACGACGACCAGCCGCAGCGCCGGGCACGCTTCGAGGACGCGCTCGGTGACCGGTCCCATCTGGGTGACCAGGACCTGCGCGCCGGCGAGCGCGCCGATCAGCTCCTCCTCGGCGTCGCTGGCCTCGCTCACCTCGGCGACCGGCCCGAACGGTTCCAGCGGCCAGCCCAGCGTCAGCTCCCGCGTCTCGACGTCGGTCTCCTCCGCCAGGGCGCGGGTGATCAGGGACGGCAGGACGAAGTGGTCGCCGGCGGCCACCACACGTACGGCACCGGGGGTCATCGCAGTGAAACTCCTGTCTCGGCGTCGAAGGCATGGACGAGTCCGGCCGCCACCCGGACCTGTTCGTCACGGGCGAGGCGCACCCCGGGCCCGGTGAGGACCACCAGGTGCCGTGCCACCCCGGCGAGAGCGAGGGTGGCGATGCCGGACTCCAGCAGGGGTTCATGGGCGACGACCCGGGCGGGGAAGCCGTCCGCGCCGGTCAGGCCCAGGTCCTCGGGGCGGATGCCGGCCACCACGGGCCGGCCCGCCGGTACCGCCGCCGGCAGCGGGACGCGCACCCCGGGGGACAGCCGGGCGTGGCCGTCGCCGTCGGCGACGCCGGGCAGCAGGTTGATCGCGGGTTCGCCGACGAAGTCCGCCACGAACGTGGTGGCGGGGCGGTCGTAGATCTCGTACGGGGTGCCGAGCTGCTGGATGACGCCGTCCCGCATGACGGCGATCCGGTCGGCCAGGGACAGCGCCTCCTCCTGGTCGTGGGTGACGAGGATCGTGGTGTGGCCCAGGTCCCGCTGGATGCGCTTGAGTTCGCGGCGGGTGCTGTCGCGCTGGGCCGCGTCCAGGTGGGACAGCGGCTCGTCCAGCAGGAGGACGTCCGGTTCCCGGATCAGGGCGCGGGCCAGGGACACGCGCTGCTTCTGCCCGCTGGACAGCCCGGCCGGGCGGGCGCCGAGGACATCGGTGAGGCCGACCCGCTCGGCTGTCCGGGCGACCCGGCGCCGCACGTCGTCCCGGTCGCTCCCGCGGCGGGCCCGCAGCCCGAACGCCAGGTTCTCCGCGACGGTGAGCGGCGGATACAGGGCGTAGTTCTCGAACGCGACCCCGACGTTCCGCCGCTGTGCGGGCCGGTCCGCCACGGAGGCGCCGCCGACCAGGATGTCGCCGCCGGTCACCGGTTCCAGGCCCGCGATCATGCGCAGGGTCGTGGACTTCCCGCAGCCCGACGGGCCCAGCAGACCGAGCAGTTCCCCGGAGTCCAGGCGCAGGTCGATGCCGCGGACCGCCTCCACCGGCGGGCGGCCCCGCGGCCGGTAGGTCTTGCGCAGCTCACGTAACTCCAGCGCGGTCATCGCCCTCCCTCGTGCCGGTGGCGCACACCTCGTAGCGCACCTTGTGCTCGTCCAGGTCGCGCAGTGCCTCGGGGGTGGCGCCGTCGTCCACCAGCAGCAGGTCGAAGCGGGAGAGCGGGGCGACCCGGTGCAGGGCGACCCGGCCCAGCTTGGTGTGGTCGGCCAGCAGCAGGGTGCGGGCGGCCGAGTCGAGCATGGCCCGCTTCACGGACACGATGTGCTGCTCCTGGTGGTAGGCGTGGCCGCCGTGCACCCCGGAGGTGGACACGAACCCGACATCGACGCGCAACTGCCCGACCGCGTCCACGCAGGACACCCCGAGGAAGGAGGAGTGCAGCCGGTCGTAGTCGCCGCCGAGCGCGACCAGGTGGATGCCCCGCCGGCCGGCGAGCAGGTTGACGGCCTCCAGGAAGTTGGTGACGACGGTCAGCGGGGTGATCTCCCCGGACCGCAGCCGGCGGGCTATCTCCAGGGTGGTGGTGGAGTCGTCGAGCAGGATCGCCATGCCGGGCTCGATGTGCCTCAGGGCGTGCCCGGCGAGCGCGGCCTTCTGCGCGCGCATGGTCTTCAGCCGGTACTGCACGTTCGACTCGAACACCCCGGAGGGCTGCGCGGTCACCCCGCCGCGGAACTTGCGCACGATGCCCTGCCGTTCGAGCTCGTCCAGGTCGCGGTGGATGGTCATCAGGCTCACCCCGAACCGTTCGGCCAGTTCGGCCGCGCTCGCCGAGCCCTCGGCGAGGACGCGTTCGGCCAGGGCGGCCTGCCGGGCCGCGGGTCCCTGCTGTGCACCGGTGCTGCTCATCTCTGCTCTATCCGTCGTCCTGGGCGCTGTGGCCGGTCGGCCTCGAACACCAGCAGGTTCTCAGGCCGGACGGCCGCGCGGACCGGGTCGTCGGGACGCAGTCCGGCCGCCTCGGCGCGGGCCGCGACGAACGACAGGTGCTGGGCGCCGATGCGTACGGTCACCTCCACGGACCGGCCGAGCACCTCGGTGACGTACACGCTCCCGGCGATCCGGTGTCCGCCGCCGGTCAGCGACACGTCCCGGGGCCGCACACCGACCAGCACCCCGGTGCCGGCGGCGGCCCGCACCGGCAGCGGCAGGGTGAGCGCCCCGTCCGCCGACCGGAAGTCCCCGGCCCCGGTGACCACTCCCGGCAGCAGGTTGATCCGGGGCCGGCCGAAGGCCCGCGCGACCTCGGTGTCGTACGGCCGGTACCAGATGTCCTCCGGGGTGCCGGTCTGCACGATCCGGCCGTCGCGGATGACCCCGATCCGGTCGCCCAGCGCCAGCGCCTCCACCCAGTCGTGGGTGACGTACAGGGTGGTGGTGCGCCGGACGGCGCCGATCGCCTTCAGCTCGGCCCGCATCCGCTGGCGCAGCTTGGCGTCCAGGTGCGACAGCGGCTCGTCCAGCAGGAACGCGCGGGCCGGACGGACCAGTACCCGGCCGAGCGCGACCCGCTGCCGCTGCCCGTTGGACAGCTGCCCGGGGGAGCGGTCCAGCAGGCCGCTGATGCCGAGGAGTTCGGCGACGGCACCGACCCGGTCGCGGGCCTCGGCGGCGGGCAGCCGGTGGCGCGGGGAGCGCAGCGGCGAGACCAGGTTGTCGTACACGGAGCGGTGCGGGTACAGGGCGTAGCTCTCGAAGCACATGGCCACTCCCCGGTCGTACGGCTCCACGTCCCGCATGTCCCGGCCGCCGATCTCGACCGTGCCGGCGTCCGGCCGTTCCAGTCCGGCGACCGTCTTCAGGGTGGTCGTCTTGCCGGCCCCCGACGGCCCGAGCAGGCAGAAGAACTCGCCCTCCCCTACGTCGAGTCCGATGCCGTCCAGGGCGGTGGTCCGGCCGTACGCCTTGCGTACGCCGCGCAGGGTGATGCTCATGACTTGACCGCCCCGAACGACAGCCCGCGCACCAGGTAGCGCTGGATGGTCAGCGCCAGCAGCAGCGGCGGGACGACGGAGACGAGGGCGGCGGCGGCCGTGAGGTTGTAGCGGGGGCGGTCGCCGCCGAGGAAGGACAGCGCGCCCACGGTCACCGTCTGGGCCTCGCGGGAGGTGAGGATCAGCGGGAAGACGAAGTTGTTCCAGGCGAAGATGAACGCCAGCAGCGACACGGCGGCGACGCCCGGCCTGACCAGCGGCAGGGCGACCCTGAGGAACGCCTGCCGGCGCGTGTACCCGTCGAGCAGGGCCGCCTGCTCCAGCTCCGGGGTCAGGTCGGCGAAGTAGGACCGCATGATCCACACCACCAGCGGCAGGGTGACCAGTTGCAGCACCCACACCATGCCGACGTACGTGTCGAACAGGCCCAGCTTCTGGTACAGCACGAACAGCGGGACGATGACGGTGAGTTCGGGGGCGAAGCGGAACGACAGCAGCGTGAACATCAGGTTCTCCGACCCCTTGAACCGCCAGCGCGCCGAGGCGTACGCGGCCGGCAGCCCGACCACCAGCGACAGCGCGACCGCGCCCACGGACACCACCAGGCTGTTGACGAAGAACCGGGTGAACGGGATGCCCTCGCCGTCGCCCAGCACCGTCCGGTACGACTGGAGGGTCGGCGTGAAGGAGAAGTAGGTGCTGAACAGCTGGTCGGCCGGTTTCAGGGACAGGATCACCATCCAGGCGACCGGGAACAGCGCGAAGACGAAGTAGAGGATCAGGGCGGCGTCCGCGAGCCACCCCGGCAGGCGTCTGCTCACCCGGACACCTCCGCCGCCCCGCGCTGGATCCGCCCCAGGCGCCGCACCAGCACCATCGCCGCCAGGTACACCACCGCCCACAGCACGATCGTGTAGCTGATCCCGAACGAGTACCGCTGGAACCGGATCGCCTCCAGATAGGCCCGGATCTGGAGCACCATGGTGGAGTCCCCGGGGCCGCCCTCGGTGAGGGCGTAGATGATGTCGAAGACCTTCAGCGAGTCCATGAACCGGAAGATCACGGCGACCAGGACGTACGGCCACAGCATCGGCAGGGTCAGCCGCCGCAGGGTGTACCACCGGCCGGCCCCGTCCACCGCCGCCGCCTCGAACGGGGAGCCAGGCAGCGACCGCAGCCCCGCCAGCGCGAGGACCGCCACGAACGGGGTGTACACCCACACGTCCACGGCGATCGACGACAGCAGCGCCCCCGCCGGTGTGTCCGTCCACTGCACCCCGCCCAGACCGAACGGCCGCAGCAGATGGTTGACCACTCCCACGGACGGCTGGAGCATCAGCTTCCAGATGATCGCCGCGATCACCGGCGCGATCATCAACGGCAGGATCAGGATCTTCTCCAGGACCCGGCCCACCGGGGAGGAGCGGTGCAGCAGCAGGGCGACGGCCACCCCGAGCACGGTCTCCGCACCGGCCGCGCCGACCGCGTACAGCACCGTCACCCACGCCGAGTTCCAGAAGGCGTCCTGGGTCAGGAGTGTCGCGTAGTTGTGCAGCCGCACCAGGTCCGGCTGCGGCTTCGCCGCCGAGAAGTCGAACAGCGTGTAGTACAGGCCGAGCGCGAACGGGTAGAGGATGCCGCAGGTCAGCAGCAGCGCCGGCAGGACGAGCAGGTACGGCCGCAGTCCAGGGCGCCGGCGCATCAGCCGACCTTCGCCTTCAGGTCGCCGGCCAGCCCGTCCAGCACGGACCGGGCGCCCTTCCCGCCGTAGATCTCCTGGAGGGCCGCCGCCCAGCTGGTGGTGGTGTCGAAGAACTGCGCCTGCGGGGTGAACTGGATCCGCGTCCGGCCGGCGACCGTCTCGAACGTCTCCAGGAAGCCGGGGAGGCGCCGCATCCGGTCCTTGTAGGCGCCGTCCCGGCTGACCGATCTGCGCACGGGGTCGATGTGGTGGCCGGTGAGGGCGGCCTTGCGCAGGTGCTCCCGGCCGGTGGCCCACTGGAGGAACAGCCAGGCGGCGCTCTTGCGCCGGCTCCGGGAGTTCATGCCGAGCGACCAGACCCACATGTTGGTGGCGAGCGAGCCGTCCGGACCCTTCGGCCCCGGATGGAAGGCGATCTGCCCGGAGGCGGGGCTCGCGCCCTTCACGGCCTGGAAGTAGGCGGCCGTGTCGGCGTCGAAGAGCATCCCGGCCTTCTGCGCCCCGAGATCACTGGAGCACTGGTACCAGGTGTACGACGTCCAGGACGGCGGCCCGCCGCGCCGCACCATGTCCGCCCAGTCCTCGGTGAAGGAGACCGCCCGGGGGGAGTTCATGGCGGGCGTGAGCCCGCCGCCCTCGACGGTGAAGTCGCGCAGGCCGTTGCGGGCGTACATCGTCATGAACCCGGGGTGGATGGTGGCCCAGCTCCGTGACCCGCGCACCGCGATCCCGTACATCCCGTCGAACCCGGCACCGGGCGCCTTCCGTTTGATCACCCCGGCCAGTTCGCGCAAGTCCTCGAAGGTCTCGGCCGGTCGGAGCCCCAGCTTGCGGAAGACCCCGGTGTGGTAGGCGACCACGTTGGTCTCCCACCCCCACGGCAGCGCGTACTGCCCGCCGCGGCCGAGCGGTTCGCCCGCCTTCAGCGACCACCGGCCGGCCTGGAGGAGGTGGGGGAAGAAGTCCGACGGGTCCCACTCGGCTTCGGTGGCCGAGGAGTTGCGCATCCAGGGCCCGAGGTCCTCCAGCCAGCCCGGCGGCCCGTACTGCCACACCATGTACGCGCCGAGCATGAACACGTCGTAGGAGGCGCGTCCGCTGGACAGGTCGACGGTGAGCTTGTCGAAGTAGTTGTCCTCGGGGAAGACGTCGTACGCCACCTCGACGCCGGTCTTCTCGGTGAACGACTTCAGGTCGGCGATCAGGGCGTCGGTGTACGGGTGCTTGTTCAGCAGCGCCCTGACGGTGGTGCCCTTCTCCCGCTTCCAGTCGAAGGACCCGGTGACGTCGTCCGCGGCCGAACCGCCGCCCTTGTCCCGCTGGTCGCCGCCGAACCCGGTGCCGCAGGCGGAGAGCAGCGGGGTGGCGGCGAGGGTGCCGGTGAGCGCGAGGAAGCGTCGGCGGTCGTGCACGTGCCTGTCCATCCGGGACCTTCCGTCGGTGGGGCGGTGGGGTCGGGCGGTCAACCGTGCGAGTCGGCTCGACAACAGAGCGTGTAACGGGGACGGAAGAGCGTCAATCCCTTGCGCACGGGGAAACAAGGGGGAAATCTCGGGGGAGTGTGGGAAGTTCACACGGATGGTCGCTAAGTGCGGGAGGCGGGCATGGCGTCGGCGTGGCTCGGGATCGACCTCGGCACCCAGGGCGTACGGGCCCTGCTCGTGACCGCCGACGGCCGGGTGCTCGGCACCGGATCGGCGCCGCTCGTGCGGGGCCGCCGGGAAGGGACACGGCACGAGCAGGACCCCGGGGAGTGGTGGGAAGCGGTCCGCACGGCCGCCCGGGCGGCGCTCGAGGGGGTGCGGACGCCGGTGGCCGGGGTCGCGGTGTGCGGCACCTCCGGGACCGTGCTGCTCACGGACGACGCGGGCCGCCCGCTGGGGCCCGCGCTGATGTACGACGACCGGCGGGCCGCGGCCGAGGGAGCGCGGCTGCGGTCGGCGGGACTCGCGGTCCAGGACACCTGGGCGCTGCCCAAGGCCCGCTGGCTGGTCGCACGGCACGGTCCCGGCAGGGTCGCGCACCAGCCGGACGTGATCACCGCCCGGCTGGTCGGGCACCGGGTGCCCAGCGACTCCAGTCACGCCCTGAAAACCGCCTACGACCTGCGGCGTGACGCCTGGCCGGAGCTCACCGGCCTGCCCCCGGGAGCCCTCCCGCCCGTCGTACGCCCCGGCACCCGGCTCGGCGAGGTCGGCCCGGCCGCCGCCGACGCCACCGGCATCCCCGCCGGCACGCCCGTCATCGCGGGCATGACCGACGGCTGCGCCGCCCAGATCGCCGCCGGGGCGCTGCGCCCGGGCGCCTGGAACTCGGTGCTGGGCACGACACTGGTGCTCAAGGGCGCGGCCACCGAGCCCGTGGCCGACCCGGCCGGCGTCGTCTACAACCATCGCGGCCCGGACGGCACCTGGCTGCCCGGCGGCGCCTCCAGCGTCGGCGCGGGCGTCCTCACCGCCCGCTTCCCGGGTGCCGACCCGGCCGCCCTGGACGCCCGCGCCGCCGCCTTCGAACCCTCGCACGCCGTGGCCTATCCCCTCGTCTCGCCCGGCGAACGCTTCCCCTTCCACGCCCCGCAAGCCACCTCGCTGCTGCTCGGCGACCCGGAGTCGGACGCCGACCTGTGGGCGGCCCTCCTCCAGGGCGTCGCCTTCACCGAGCGCCTCTGCCTGGACTACCTCCACCACCTGGGCGCCCCCCTGGACGGGACCCTCGCCCTGACCGGTGGCGGCGCCCGCAGCGCCTACTGGACCCAGCTGCGCGCCGACGTCCTGGGCCGCCCGGTACGGGTGCCGGCCCGCACCGAACCGGCGCTGGGCATGGCGGCACTGGCCGCGTACGGCACGGGGGCGGCGCCGACGCTCGCCGAGGTGGCGGAGGGCATGGTGCGGGCGGGTACGACGGTCGAGCCGCGGCCCGGCCGCACGAAGCGCTTCACCGAGCCGTACGCGCGGCTGGTGGCGGAGCTGGAGGCCCGGGGCTGGCTGCCGGGAGCGGTGGCCGGCCACGCGCGGGCCCGGATGTAGCGACGGGGCGGCGCGGTGACGAGGAAGGCCGCGATACTGGCGGCCATGACCCCCACCACGCTTGTCCTGTCCCGGCACGGCGAGACCGTCTGGCACGCCCGGAACCGGTACGCCGGGGTCAGTGACGTGGCCCTCACCGACACCGGGCGCGCCCAGTCCGAGGCGCTGGGACGGTGGGCCGCCGCGCATCCGGTGGACGCCGTGTGGACCTCGCCGCTGTCCCGGGCGACCGCCACCGCCGGGCCCGCCTGCCGGGCCCTGGGCGTCACCCCGCATCGCGAACGGGACCTCAGGGAATGCGACTTCGGTGTGGTGGAGGGCCGTACGCTCGCGGAGTTCGCGGCCGAGGACCCGCAGGCGGCGGAGGCGTTCCGGCGGGACCCGGTGGCGCACCCGTTCCCCGGCGCCGAGGACCCGCGTGCGGCGGCCGGGCGCGGTACCGCCGCCCTGCGCCGCATCGCCACCGCCCACCCCGGCGGGCGGGTCCTGGTCGTCGCCCACAACACCCTGCTGCGGCTGGTCCTGTGCTCCTTGCTCGGCATCCCCCTGGCCGAGTACCGCAGGGTGTTCCCGCGGCTGCGCAACGCGGCGGTGTCCGAGATCCGCGTCGACGGCGACCGGACCGCGCTGCTGTCGCTGAACGTGCCCTGCGACTGACGCGTGACGCGCAGGAGGGCCCCCGCGAGTCACGTCCTCGCGGGGGCCCTCCCTTCATCCGCCTGCCGCCGTGAAGGGTGAGAAGACGATCACGAGGCAGGACGACCGGCGGCCGGTCAGGGCGCGAGCAGCAGCACGTCCGCGCGGGACCTGGCGGCCTCGTGACGGCGTGCGACGTCCTGCCAGTTCACGACCTGCCACATGGCCTCGATGAAGTCGACCTTCTGGTTCTTGTACTGGAGGTAGAAGGCGTGCTCCCAGGCGTCGAAGACCAGGATCGGGACGGCGCCCTGGCCGACGTTGCCCTGGTGGTCGTAGACCTGCTCCACGATCAGGCGTCCGCTCAGCGGCTCGTGGGCGAGCACGCCCCAGCCCGAACCCTGGGTGGTGGCGGCGGCCTTGGACAGCTGCGTCCGGAACGCGGCGAACGAACCGAACGACTCCTTGATCGCGTCGGCCAGTTCGCCCACGCCGTCGGCGGCCAGCGGCTCGCCGCCGCCGTCCTCGGGGCCGGTCATGTTCTGCCAGTAGACCGAGTGCAGGATGTGCCCGGACAGATGGAAGGCCAGGTTCTTCTCCAGGCCGTTGACCGAGCCCCACGCCTCCTTCTCCCGCGCCTCGGCGAGCTGCTCCAGGGTGTCGTTGGCGCCCTTCACATAGGCCGCGTGGTGCTTGTCGTGGTGCAGCTCGATGATCTCGGGGCTGATCACGGGGGCCAGCGCGGAGTAGTCGTAGGGCAGCTCGGGCAGCGTGTAGACGGGCATGGTGATCCCCTCCGGAACCTTATTGCAAGTCACTTGCAGGTACACGCTAGCAACAACAACGCCCGGGCAACACAAAAGGCCCCCACGTGTCGTCCGTGGGGGCCTGTCGCGCGAGGAGGCCGGATCAGCGGCGGGCGCGCACCCGCTGCCACGCGTAACCCGCCGCCGCCAGGGCCAGCGTCATCGCGCCCGTCGAGTACAGCTGCACCCGGGTGTCCGGCTCCCGGGCCATCAGTACGAAGATCGCGGCCATGCCGGCCAGCGCGGCCCAGGTCAGCCACGGGAACGCCCACATGCGCACGACGAGCTTGTCCGGCGCCTCCCGCTCGATCCGGCGGCGCAGCAGCAGCTGCGAGACCGCGATGAAGATCCAGACCACCAGGATGACCGCGCCGATCATGTTCAGCAGCCAGCGGAAGATGTCGTCCGGACGCCAGTAGTTCAGCATCACGCAGACGAAACCGAGGACGCAGGAGGTGAGCACCGCGATCCGGGGGACCCCGCCGGACAGCCGCGCCAGCGCCTTCGGGCCCTGGCCCCGCCCGACCAGCGAGTAGGCGATGCGCGAGGAGCCGTAGATGTTGGCGTTCATCGCGGACAGCAGGGCGACCAGGACGACCACGTTCATCAGCTGACCGGCGCCGGGGATGCCCAGGTGGTCCAGGGTGGCCACGTAAGGGCCCTTCTCCACGACCTCCTTGGAGTCCCACGGGACGAGCGTGACCACGACCGCCATGGAGCCGATGTAGAACAGGGCGATGCGCCACATCGCCGTGCGCACGGCGGACGCCACGCCCCGCACCGGGTCCTCCGACTCCGCCGCCGCGATGGTGACCGTCTCCAGGCCGCCGTACGCGAACACCGAGGCGAGCAGTCCGACCAGCAGGCCCTCGTTGCCGTGGGGCAGGAAGTCGGACAGATGCGAGGCGCCGGGGGAGTCCGTGCCCGGCAGCACGCCCGCGATGGCCAGCACGCCCAGGATCAGGAACAGGCTGATCGCGCCGACCTTCAGCGCCGCGAACCAGAACTCGAACTCGCCGAAGTTCTTCACGGCGGCCAGGTTCGCCCCGCAGAACACCACCATGAACAGCGCGACCCAGGCCCACTGCGGGGTGCCCGGCAGCCAGCCCTGCACGATGTGCGCGGCGCCGATGCCCTCCAGGCCGACGGCCGTGCACAGCAGCACCCAGAAGGACCAGCCCGCCGCGAAGCCCGCCCACGGGCCGATCGCCCGCTCGGCGTGCGCCGAGAAGGAACCCGAGGACGGGTACGCGGCCGACATCTCGCCCAGCATCCGCATCACCAGCATCACCAGGAGGCCGGAGAGGGCGTAGGCGATCACGATGGACGGGCCGGCCGCGGCGATCCCCGCCCCGGAACCGACGAACAGGCCCGCGCCGATGACCCCGCCGAGGGCGATCATCGACAGATGGCGCTGTTTGAGGCCGTGGGAGAGGGAGCCGTCCGTCTGCTGGTCCGGCGGCGTCTTCGTGGTCGTGCTGCTGGGCATGGGCGCGGCTCTCCCGGTCAAGGAAGGACAAAAACCCCGCCAGTCTGGGCGGCCCGTCCGCTCACGCGAAGGGGCCGCCCACTATGCGGACATCCGCCGTACGCAGCGTGTACGGGCCGTCACGCCGCCACGGGCGTGTAGTGCGAGGCGTCGCCCTCGATGGAGTAGCTCTCCTTGCCCTCGACGCCGACCGGGATGTCACCGGCGACCGTCACCCGGTGCAGACGGCGCGGCTGCCCGTCGTAGTTGTCGATGGCGTAGTGCTGGGTGATGCGGTTGTCGAAGAGGACCAGCTGCCGCTCCGACCAGCGCCAGCGCAGCACGTTCTCCGGCCGGGTGACGTACGCCTGGAACAGCTCCAGGATCTTCCGGGACTCGCCGGCCGACAGGCCCACGATCCGCTGCGCGAACCCGCCGACGAACAAACCGCGTTCACCGGTCAGCGGGTGGACGCGGACCACCGGGTGGACGGTGCGGTACTTGATGGAGGTGAACCGGGCGCGCTGGGCGGCCCGCTCCTCGTCGATCTCCTCCTCCGGCACCGCGTAGTCGTAGTCGTTGGTGTGCTCGGCCCACAGGGTGTCGGCGAAGCGGCGCAGCGGCTCGGGCAGGTCCCGGTAGGCGGCGGCCGCGTCGGCGATCAGGGTCTCGCCGCCGTACGGCGGAACGGTGATCGAGCGCAGGGTGCTGGCCTGCGGCGGGTTCAGCACGAAGGTCACGTCGGTGTGCCAGTGGTTGGCCCGGCCCCGCTCGCTGTCCACGGGCAGCACGTTCGGGGCGCCGTCCACGGCACCGACCGTCGGGTGGGCTGTGGTCAGGTCGCCGAAGTGGCGGGCGAAGGCCTGCTGGCCCGCGTCGTCCAGTTCCCCGGCGTCGAAGACCAGCGCCTTGTGGGCGTTCAGGGCCTCGCGGACGGCGTCGACCTGCTCCGGTGCGAGCGGCCGGGTGATGTCGACGCCGGTGACCCGGGCGCCGATGCGTGCGGTGACCTTGGTGATCTCGAGGGACATGGCGGGTCCTTTCAGACGAGCGCGGGGGCGGGGGAGGAGGCGGGGGTCACGTACTGGTTGGCGGGGCGGGGCAGGCCGTAGCGCTCCCGCAGGGTCTGCCGGGGGCCGTACTCGGTGCGCAGCAGGCCGCGGGCGCGCAGGATCGGCACGACGTGCTCGACGAACGCCTCCAGGCCGGAGGGCAGGACGGCCGGCATGATGTTGAAGCCGTCGGCGGCGCCCTCGGTGAACCAGGTCCCGATCTGGTCGGCGACCTGCTCGGGCGTCCCGGCGAAGGTGAGGTGGCCACGCCCGCCGCCGAGCCGGGCGATCAGCTGCCGGACGGTGAGCCGGTCGCGCCGGGCCAGCTCCACGACGAGCGTGTAGCGGCTCTTGGCTCCCTCGACGGCCGACTCGGGCGGCAGGTCCGCGGGCAGCCGGGCGTCCAGGTCCAGCGTGCCTGGCTCCAGCTGGAGCAGGCTCTCCAGCCGGGCCACCCCGTGGTCGTACACGATGTGGTCCTCGAGGACCTGCTCGTTCGCCCGCGCCTCGGCCTGCGTCGATCCGAGGACGGGGACGATCCCCGGCAGCACCTTCACCCGCTCCGGGTCGCGTCCGGCCCGCCGGGTGAGGGCCTTGAGGTCGCTGTAGAAGGCCTGCGCGTCGGCGAGGGTCTGCTGGGCGGTGAACACGGCCTCCGCGTACCGGGCGGCGAACGCCTTGCCGTCCTGGGAGGAGCCCGCCTGGACCAGGAGCGGATAGCCCTGCGGGCTGCGCGGGACGTTGAGGGCGCCGGCGACGCTGAAGTACGTCCCCCGGTGCCGGGGCGGGTGGATGCGGCTGTCGTCGCCCCACACCCCGGCCGCCTTGTCGGCGACGATCGCGTCGTCCTCCCAGCTGTCCCACAGCTTCAGGGCCACGTCGAGGAACTCGGCGGCCCGCGCGTACCGCTCGGCGTGCGCCGGCTCGTGCTCCAGGCCGAAGTTGCGGGCGGCCTCCGCGCCGGCGGTGGTGACGATGTTCCAGCCGGCCCGGCCGCCGCTGATGATGTCCAGCGAGGCGAACCTGCGGGCCAGGTTGTAGGGGGAGTTGTAGGAGGTGGAGGCGGTGGCGATCAGCCCGATGTGCTGGGTGGCCGTGGCCAGCGCGGTCAGCAGGGTGAGCGGTTCCAGGGCGCCGGCCGGCCGCTGGGCGAGGTTGCTCCACAACTGGGGGCCGTCGGCCAGGAAGAGGGAGTCGAACGTGCCGCGTTCGGCGATCCGCGCCAGGCCGACGTAGTGGGCGAGGTCGACGTGGGCGTACGGGTCGCTCTCCGGCAGCCGCCACGACGCCTCGTGGTGGCCGGTGTTCATCAGGAACGCGTTGAGGTGGAGCTGTCGCGTGGTCACTGGTGGTCCTCCGTGACACCGAGGGCGGCCAGCAGCCGTTCCCGGTACTCGCCCAGCACCGGCTCCCGGTAGGAGCGCGGGTGGGGACGGTCGATGGTCAGGTCGAGGCCGATCCGGCCCTCGTCCAGGACGAGGACCCGGTCGGCGAGCACGATCGCCTCGTCGACGTCGTGGGTGACGAGCAGCACGGAGGGCCGATGGCGCTTCCACAGCTCGCGCAGCAGGTGGTGCATCCGGATCCGGGTCAGCGCGTCCAGGGCGCCGAACGGCTCGTCGGCGAGCAGCAGTTCGGGTTCGCGGACCAGGGAGCGGGCGAGCGCGGCGCGCTGCGCCTCACCCCCGGACAGCTGGCCCGGCCAGGCCCGCTCGCGGCCCTTCAGGCCGACCTCCGCCAGCGCCGCCCGGCCGCGTTCGGCGGCGTCCTTGCCGTCCAGGCCGAGCAGGACGTTGTCCAGCACCCGGCGCCAGGGCAGCAGCCGGGAGTCCTGGAACACCACCGAGACCCGCTCCGGCGCGGTGAGCTGCCCGCTGCCGGTCACCCCGTGGTCCAGGCCGGCCACCGCCCGCAGCAGCGTGGACTTGCCGGAGCCGCTGTGCCCGAGCAGGGCCGTGAACTGGCCGGCGGGCAGGTCGAGGTCGATGCCGTCGAGGACGGTGCGGCCCTCGAACGACCGGGTCAGGCCGCGCAGCTGGACGGCGGGGCGGGTCAGTTGCTCAGTGTGCGGCGCCACGACAGCACCCTCCGTTCGATGAGACGGACCACGCTGTCGGAGACGAGGCCGAAGACGCCGTAGATCAGCAGGCCGACCAGGATGACGTCGGTCTGGCCGTAGTTCTGCGCCTGGAACATCAGGTAGCCGAGCCCGCTGGTGGCGTTGATCTGCTCCAGCACCACCAGGCCCAGCCAGGAGCCGGTCACGCCGAGCCGGAGTCCCACGAAGAACCCGGGCAGCGCGCCGGGGACGACCACCTGGCGGACGAAGGCGAGCCGCGACAGGCCCTGCACCTCGGCGAGTTCGACGAAGCGGCTGTCGATGCCGGACAGCGCGGCGTGCGTGTTGAGGTAGATCGGCACGTAGACGACGATCGCGATGATGGCGATCTTGAACGTCTCCCCGATGCCCAGCCAGAGGATGAACAGCGGGATCAGGCCGAGGGTGGGTATCGCCCGGTTGAGCTGCACGGTGCCGTCGATCAGCGCTTCCCCGGTCCGGCTGAGCCCGGAGGCGAGGGCGAGCAGCACCCCGGCGGTCAGCCCGATCGCGAAGCCGTAGGCGGCCCGTTCCAGGGAGGTCAGCACGTCGGTGGGGAGCGTCCCGTCGGTCCACAGGTGCGCGCCGGTCCGCAGGACGGTCCACGGTGCGGGGATGGCGCCCGGATCGAGCTGCCCGGCGGCCGAGGCGCCGGCCCACAGGGCGAGCACCACCAGCGGTCCGGCCAGCCGGGCGGCGGGCAGCCGGCGGCCGGGGGAGAGACGGCGGCGCCTGCGGACCTGGGGGAGCTCCCCGGCCGCCGCGGCCGGCGGCGCGGTCGTCGTCGTGGTCACGGCGGTCACCTCCGGTACTCCTCGGGTACGGCCCTGGCGGCGATGGACTCGAAGCGGTGGTCGAAGAGGGAGGACACGTCGAACTTCTTCACGAAGCCGCCCTCGGCGAGCAGGTCGGCGGTCTCCTGCTCCCACTTGACGGCCTCGTCCCAGCTGGGCGGGAAGAGCGGCTTGTTGGCGAGGGCGGTGATCGACTTCGCCTGGTCGAGGCTGAGGTTCTGCGTCTTGACGAAGAACTCCTCGTTCCACACGTCCGGGTGCTCGTACTGCCACACCAGGCCCCTGGCCCACTGGGGGATGTAGGCGGCGATCGCGGCGGCCTTCGCCGGGTCGTTCAGCACCGACTGCGGCGCCCACAGCAGGTTGAGCAGGTCGACGACGTCGGTCCTGATGGCCCGGGCGCCCTTGCCCCCGTACTGCTTCAGGTACGCCGGCGCCTGGTTGTTGGCGAGCGGGGCGATGTCGACCTGGCCGGACTGGAGGGCGGTCAGGAACTGGTTGCTGGTCAGCGGGACCAGTGTCACGTCGTCGTACTTCAGGTTCGCCTGCTTCAGCGCCCGCAGCAGCACGACCCCCTGGGCCTGTCCCTGGGAGAAGGCGAGCCGCTTGCCCCGGAAGTCCGCCACCGTGCGGATGCCACTGCCCGGCCTGGTGGCGAAGAGGTAGTTGGGCCTGCGGGTGACGTCGATCGCGACGATCTTGGCGTCGAAGCCCTGGTAGTGCGCCTGGATCGGCGGGATGCCCGCGTTGTTGGCGACGTCCAGGGACCTGGCGCGGAAGGCGTTGATCACATCCGGGCCCGCCCCGATGTTCGCCCAGCTGGACACCGTGAACGGCAGCCGGGGCAGCTTCGCCAGCCGGAACTGCAACTGCTGCACGTTCTGGTACGAGGCGATCTTCAGGCTGGTGCCGGCCGGAACCTTGCGGGCGAGCGGCTTCGTGGCCGCGCCCCGGGTGGCGGCGGTGGCCTCGCCGTCGGCGCAGCCGCTGAGACCCGCCACGGCGGCGGACGCGCCGAGCAGGGAGGTGAGAAAGACACGACGGTGCATGGGAGCACTCCCTGGGAGGGGAAAAAGGAAAGGCAGGAAGAATTCCGGGAGGGCAGGCCGGAAGAAAAGAACTCACGCAACGGAAACACGCGCTTCATGCGCGGCAATGTGTCAGCAACAGAAGGTGCGACAACGCGTGTGCGGGTTCATGACCAGGATGTTCCCGGTCATGGGAGGTCGCTGTCAACATTCCGAGTTTCTGAATTAAATATCCTCAGGTGACGCACCCAGCGGGTCCCGGAACAATAGGTCCAGTGCCACCGAACCGCCCGCCGTCGCCAGCACGTCGTCCGGGAAACTCGTCGGCATGACGTGCGCCGAACGTGCCGTCCCCACCGCCTCCCGCAACGCGTCGAGGCAGCCCTCGACATGCATGACCCCGACCTCGGTCACCACGACCGTCTCCGGGTTCAGCACGTCCAGCAGCAGCCCGGCCGCCCGCCCGGTCGCCCGCGACCGCTCCAGCAGCAGCCGCCGGGCCACCGCGTCCCCGGCCGCCGCGGCGGCCACCACGCGCATCGGATTGGCCGAATCGGTCACCCCGGCCGCCCGCGCCCGGCGGCACAGCGTCCGCTCGCTCAACTCGGCCTGGAGGCAGCCGGTACCGCCGCACGCGCACGGCTCGGTGCCGCCCGGCACCGGCAGATGGGCGATCGTCCCGGCCGCCGAACGGGGCCCGTGGTGCACCTCGTCGTTGGTGGCGAAGGCCGCGTCCACCACGTTGCCCACGAACAGGTGCAGCACGCTGCGGCTGCCCCGGGCCCGCCCGAACAACCGCTCCCCGTTCACCAGCGCCCGCGCGTGGCCGTCCACCTGGACCGGCAGACCCGTGCGGGCGCCGAGCAGCTCCCGCACCGGCACGTCCCGCCAGTCCAGCAGCTCGTGCTCGACCACGGTGCCCGTCTCCCGGTCCACCCAGCCGCCGACCGCCACCCCCACCGCCAGCGCCCGCCGGCCCGGCACCCCGGCGAGCAGCGCCGCGAGCCCCTCGGCGGCCCGCGCCAGCACCCGCCCGGGATCGGTGTGCTCGTGCTTCAGCTCCCGCCGGGCCACCACCCGGCCGCGCAGGTCGAGCAGGGCGACCGTGGTGTACGGCACGGCCACGTGCACCCCGGCGACCAGGAAGCGGGCGTCGTCCAGGTCGAGGGGGACGTGCGGCCGGCCGATCCCGCCCGAGCGGCGGGGCGCGGCCGACTCGCGGAGCAGGCCGAGGCCGGTGAGCCGGGCGCAGTGCTCGGTCACCGACGCGGGCGACAGGCCGGTCAGCCGGGCGATGGTGCTGCGTGCCACCGGGCCGTGCTCCAGGACGGAGCGCAGCACGGCACTGGCGCTGGTGTGCCGCCGGTCGCTGTCGGCGGCGCGCGGAACGGGGGAGACAAGGGGGGATGCCGCGGTACGGGGCATGGAAACCGTCCTCGGGAACGGGGCCGACACGTCACGGAGGACAGGGGCGTGCCGGAGCCCGCCCCTATCCGGGACGGCGACAGGTGGCCGTGCCCTGGCGTCGCAGGTCGACATAGCGACGCGAGGTGAGGTACCGGGCCTGGGCAACCATGCGTGCGAAGCTAGCAAAACGCCTTCGCGCTGCCCAGACGGCGACCGACGGGCGAGACGGGCACGCGGGGGACGGGCACGCGGGGGTCTTTTGGTGGGTCCCTACAGTCGCCGGCCCAGGTGGGGAAGTGAGCGGAGCGTCCCTGCCTCAGTGACCGGTATCACGCCCGCGCAGGTGTCGGCGGCCTCCTTTGTGCGAAGCACACCAAGTCGCCGATCCCCCCTTTGTCGAGCGCAGACGGTGATCGGCGTGCGGGCGCTGGGATAGCGTCGCGGTGTCCCGACATGTCCACACCACCTCGCGGAGTCCCCATGAGCACCGCCACCGCCACCGCCCGCCCCGGCGCAGTCCTCGCCGACCTGCTCCCCGCGTCCCGCGTCCGCGACGCGGCCCTCGTCCTCGGCGGTGCCGCGCTCACCGGCCTCGCGGCCCAGCTGTCGGTCCACGTGCCCGGCTCCCCGGTGCCGGTGACGGGCCAGACCTTCGCCGCGCTGCTGGTCGGCACCACGCTCGGCGCCCGCCGCGGCTTCCTCTCCCTGGCCCTGTACGCGCTCGCCGGTCTGGCCGGCGTGCCGTGGTTCGCGGGCGGTGCCTCCGGCGCCGGCCTGGTCTCCTTCGGCTACGTCCTCGGCATGCTGCTGGCGTCCGCCCTCGTCGGCGCCCTGGCCCGGCGCGGCGCCGACCGCTCCCCGCTGCGCATGGCGGGCGCGATGATCCTCGGCGAGGCCGTCATCTACGCCGTCGGCGTGCCGTACCTGGCCCTGGCCGCGCACCTGTCCGCGTCCCAGGCGGTCGCGGCCGGTCTCACCCCGTTCCTCATCGGCGACGCCCTCAAGGCGGCCCTGGCGATGGGCGCGCTGCCCACGGCCTGGAAGCTCACCGGCGAGCGCTGAGACACCGGATAACGCGGCAGGGCCGCACCACCCGACGTTCGCCGGGGGGTGCGGCCCTGCCGCTCGTGGTGCCGGGTCAGCCGATGGAGACCTTCTCGGCCGGCGCCTCGGCGGCCGCGGGCGCGCGGCGCGCGGCGAGCCGCTCCTTGACCAGGGCGATCACCAGCACCACCGCCGCGACCAGCAGCGACAGCAGTACGGTCTCGCGGCCGTCGTGCTCGGTGTCGAACAGCATGTAGACGAGGACGCCCACGATCAGCGTGGCCGTCGCCCAGGTCAGGTACGGGTACAGCCACATCCGCACGACGAGCTTCTCCGGCGACTCCCGCTGGATGATCTTGCGCATCCGCAGCTGGGAGAAGCAGATGACCAGCCACACGAACAGCGCCACCGCACCGGAGGAGTTGACCAGGAAGAGGAAGATCTTGTCCGGGGACAGGTAGTTGAAGAAGACGGCGACGAAGCCGAACACCACCGACGCGAGGATCGCCGTCATCGGCACGCCCCGGCTGTTGACCCGCGCGAACGCCTTCGGGGCGTCACCCCGCTCGCCGAGCGAGAAGGCCATCCGGGAGGCCGTGTACAGGCCGGAGTTGAGACAGGACAGCACCGAGGTCAGCACGATGACGTTCATGATCTCGCCGGCGTGCGCGATGCCCAGCGAGTTCAGGGCGGCGACGTAGGAGCCGTCCTTCGCGATGGACGCGTCGTTCCACGGCAGCAGCGTGACCACCATGAGGATCGAGCCGAGGTAGAAGACGCCGATCCGCCAGATGATGCTGTTGGTCGACTTGGTGACCGCCCGCTGCGGGTCCTCGGACTCGCCGGCCGCCAGGGTCGCGATCTCGCTGCCCATGAAGGAGAAGACGACCAGCAGGACACCGGTGAGGATCGCGCCGGGGCCGTGCGGCAGGAAACCGCCGTGCGAGGTGAGGTTGCCGAAGGAGGCCTTGTCGGCGTGGACGCCCGGCAGCACGCCGAACACGGCGAGCAGACCGATGACGATGAACGCGCCGATCGCCACGACCTTGATGCCGGCGAACCAGAATTCGAACTCGCCGTAGGAGCCGACGGAGACCAGGTTGGTCGCGGTCAGCACGGTCATCACGATGAGCGCCCAGCCCCACTGCGGGATGTTCGGCACCCACCCTTCGAGGATCTTCGCGCCGGCGGTCGCCTCGACGGCGAGCACGACGCCCCAGAAGAACCAGTACAGCCAGCCGATGGAGAACCCGGCCCAGCGGCCCAGCGCACGGTCGGCGTGCGCGGAGAACGAGCCGGACGTCGGATTGGCGGCGGACATCTCGCCGAGCATGCGCATCACCAGCACGACCAGCGTGCCGACGAGGGCGTAGGACAGGAGGATGCCGGGTCCCGCGGTGGCGATACCGGAACTGGAGCCGACGAAGAGGCCGGCTCCGATGACGCCACCGATCGCGATCATCGTCAGGTGGCGGTTCTTGAGTCCTGCTTGGAGGCCCGAACCAGGGGTCATGGACGGATTTCCTTTGCGCCAGGTGGAGCTGCCCGTACGAGCGGTGTACGAGTCGGTCCAGTGAATCTGAGGCCAACCAATTCGGGAACCTCTGAATCCGGATTGTTACCTGAGGTTTCCTTGAGGTTCTATGGTGTCCCTCACAGTTCCGCGTTCCTTTCGCGCACCGGCACCCGGGGCTGCTGCCCCGCAAGGGGCGTGTCACACTCGTGGCATGCGCGTGTATCTCGGCTCCGACCATGCGGGCTACGAACTCAAGAACCACCTCGTCGAGTGGCTGAAGGCCGCCGGCCACGAGCCCGTCGACTGCGGGCCCCACCTCTACGACGCCCAGGACGACTACCCGCCGTTCTGCCTGCGCGCCGCGGAGCGGGCGGCGGCCGACCCGGACGCCCTCGGTGTAGTGATCGGCGGCTCCGGCAACGGCGAGCAGATCGCCGCGAACAAGGTCAAGGGCGTGCGCGCCGCGCTGGCCTGGAGCGAGGAGACGGCGTCGCTCGGCCGCCAGCACAACGATGCCAACGTGGTGGCCGTCGGCGCGCGCATGCACAGCACCGAGGAGGCGACCAGGTTCGTCGAGGTCTTCCTCGCCACCCCGTTCTCCGGCGACGAGCGCCACATCCGCCGCATCGACATGCTGGCGGCGTACGAGACCACGGGCGACCTCCCGCCGATCCCCGCCCACCACCCGCAGCAGGACTGAACGCTCCCCGGGGGCAGGCGAAACCGCAGGAGGGGAAGGAACGGCGACCGTGCCAGAGGGGCACACGATCCACCGGCTGGCACAGGACTGCGCCGCCCGCTTCCTGGGCACGGCCCCGCGGGTCACCAGCCCCCAGGGCAAGTTCTCCGACGCCGCCGCCCTCCTGGACCGCACCGGGCTGACCGCCACCGAGGCCCACGGAAAGCACCTCTTCCTGGGCTTCCGGGACGCCGACTGGGTCCACATCCACCTCGGCCTCTTCGGCAAGGTCGGCTTCGGTGACGGTCCCGCGCCCCCGCCCGCGGACACCGTCCGGCTCCGGCTCGCGCACGACACGGCCTACCTCGACCTGCGCGGCCCCACCACCTGCGCCCTGATCACGGATGCCGAGAAGCGGGCCGTCCACGACCGGCTCGGCCCCGACCCGCTCCGCGAGGACGCCGATCCCGGCGCCGCGTACCGGCGGATCTCCCGCAGCCGTACGACGATCGCCGCGCTGCTCATGGACCAGAAGGTGGTCGCCGGCGTCGGCAACGTCTACCGCGCCGAGGTCCTCTTCCGGCACGGCACCGACCCCTACCGGGCCGGCCGGGACATCACCCCGGCCGAGTGGGACGCCCTCTGGGCCGACCTGGCCGCGCTGATGCGGGAGGGGGTGCGGAACAACCGGATCGACACCGTCCGTCCGGAGCACACCCCCGAGGCGATGGGCCGCCCGCCCCGTGTGGACGACCACGGCGGCGAGGTGTACGTCTACCGCCGCGCCGGCCTGCCCTGCCACGTCTGCGGCGAGCGGATCCACACCGCCGGCCTCGCCGCCCGCAACCTCTTCTGGTGCCCAGGCTGCCAGCGACGCTGACGTGGGCGCTGCGGCCGGCCGGGGCACCGGTGCCGATGACGCCGGCGGCCGTGCGGCGACCCGGACGCCGCCCCCGAACCGAACACGGGCGCCGGTGCCGTCAGAAGCCGTGCGGCAGCCACGGGGCCACCGCCGAGCCGAACGCCACCGACGCCTCCGCCAGCGCCCCCGGCCGCAGCTCCCGCACCCGCCCGGCCGCCGCCAGCGACAGCAGGCTCACCCCACCGAGGTAGGCCGCGCCCAGCTCCCTCACCGACAGGGCGAGATGGGCCGCGTCGGCCGTCCGCTCGCAGCTCGCGCCCTTCGCGTCACCCGTCAGCCGCCAACGCCCCGCGTTCCACGGGCAGAAGGCGTCCGCCACTTCCAGCACGACATCCACCGGCGCCAGATAGGTGCGCGCCGACAGGGCCTGCCCCACGTCCACCAGCCGCACATAGGCGTCGTCACCCAGCCGCGGCTTGCAGCGGCGGGTGTCGGAGACCAGGTACCGCCAGGCGTCGTCCACCGGCCGCGACCGCACCGACAGCGTCGTCATCAGGTCGATGCCGAACAGGAAGCGCCACAGCGCGGCCTCGGTCACGGGATCGAGCGCGGCCAGGGCCCGCAGGTGCACCGTGCCGTCGGCACCGCTCTCGTTCCAGCCGCTGCGGGTGTGGAAGCGGACGTAACCGCTGGTCCTGCCGTCCCGTTCGGCGACCACGCACCGCAGCGCCGACCCGCCCTCGCGCCCGCTGGCCGGGTCGAGCAGCCCGGCCCGCTCCCAGCCGGGCCGCCGGGCCAGCATGCCCGGCCGCCCCGGCACCAGGGCCGCGTACACGGCCTCGCAGGCGTCCAGGACATCGGCCGGCTCCGCGTACCGCAGCCGCACCTCGTCGGTACCGGCCGGCACGTCCAGCGTCACCCGGCCCGTGTCGATCTCGGCGCCGACCCGGAAGGTCGCCGCGCCGTATCCGAAACGGCCGTAGATGGCCGGCTCCGACGCGGTCAGCACCGCGAGCGGCTCGCCCAGCGCGCGGACGTCGTCCAGCTGGCGGCGCATCATCGAGGTCAGCACCCCGCGCCGGCGGTGGGTGGCCGCCACGCCCACCATCGTCACCCCGGCCGCGGGCACCGCGGCACCGCCCGGCACGGTCATCCGGAAGCTGAACGCCCCCGCCGTGCCGACGACCGCGTCCCCGTCCCAGACGGCGAGGGAGCGGTCGAACTCGGTCACGGACCGGTTCAGCGCCCGCTCCTCGGCCGGCGCCGGCGCCGCACCGAAGGACCGGTACAACGCGTCGTACCACCGGTCCCACTCGTCCTCGCGCAGCACCCTCGGCCCGGTCTCGTGGTCAGTCCCCATGGGCCATGCCTACCAGGGCGGCAGGGGACGGGCCAGCGAATATCCCCTTGGCACACACCGGCACCCGGTAGGCGGCGGGACGGCGAAGCGGAGCCTCGCACGGGGGACAAGTGGGACCTCCCGTGCCAAGCGGCCGGTCCGCTGGATAGGGTCCCGGACTAATGGCAGCAGGACGAGCGCGGCGCGCGAAGGCCGAGACGTTGACGGCCCGGTGGAAGATGCAGTGGCACCGGGCCCGCGTCGGGCTGCGCAGAAGCGCCGTGGACTACTTCCGCGGCGACGGCTCCGACTGGGTCGCCTTCGCCGGACTGCTGCTGACCGTCCCCCTCCTCGCGGCCGTCACCCTGGTCGACTCGGTGTGGTGCTCACCGGCCGGCCTGGTGCTGCCCATCGTCGCGGGCGGCCTGCTGCTGCGCCCGGCCAGCCTGCTCGGCCTGTACGCGGCGGCGGCCACCGCGCTGATCGTGGAGTCGGTGCGGCTCGGCCCGTACACCGAGGGACCCTCCCGGGTCACCCCGGGCATCGTCCTGGTGGTCGCCGCGTGCGGCTTCTTCGGGTTGCTCACCGCGCAGTTCCGCAGCCGGGTCGGCGTGCCCTGGCGACGCGGCGGCACCATGCTGTTCGACCTGCGCGAGCGGATCCGCGTACAGAGCAAGCTGCCCGAACTGCCGCGGGGCTGGCACCACGAGATGGCGCTGCGCCCGGCCGGCGGCCAGTCCTTCTCCGGTGACTTCGTCGTCGCGGCCCGCACGAACGGCGGCCGGACCCTGGAGGTCGTGCTCACCGACGTGTCCGGCAAGGGCATGGACGCCGGCTCGCGCGCCCTGCTGCTGTCCGGCGCCTTCGGCGGCCTCCTCGGCTCCCTGCCCCCGCACGCCTTCCTCCCGGCCGCCAACGGCTACCTCCTGCGCCAGGACTGGGAGGAGGGCTTCGCCACCTCCATCCACCTCGTCCTGGACCTCGACTCCGGGGACTACGAGCTGTACTCCGCCGGCCATCCGCCGGGGCTCCAGCTCAGCGCGGGCAGCGGACGCTGGGAGGAGAAGGCCGCCGAGGGACCGCTGCTCGGTGTGTACGACGGCGCCCAGTTCGACCCCGTGAAGGGCTCGCTGCGGCCCGGAGACGTACTGATGCTGTTCACCGACGGGCTGGTGGAGACCTCCGAACGGGACATCGTGGAGGGCATCGACCGGCTCACCGGCGAGGCCGACCGCTATGTCGCAGGCGGCTTCCACGGCGCCGCCTGGCACCTCATCGAGGCGGTCGCCAAGGACGTCAACGACGACCGGGCGCTACTGCTGATCTGCCACGAGGTCTCGGCGAGCGCCCGCTGAGCCCCCGTCGCCGCCCCGATGCCGCCGCGCGCGGGCCCCGGGGGACACTGGGGCCATGACCCAGCTCACGCCGGCCGAGGTCGAGGCCCTGGCGCGCACCGCCCACCAGGGGCAGACCGACAAGGCGGGGCGGCCGTACGCCGAACACCTCGCGGCCGTCGCCGAGGGCGTACGCGCCCGCGGCGGCGACCCGGAACAGATCGCGGCTGCCTGGCTGCACGACGCCGTGGAGGACGACGCGCTGAGCGAGGAGTGGCTGGCGGACGCCGCACTGTCCCCGCGGACCAAGGCGATCGTGCGCGCCCTCACCAGGCGGCCGGGGGAGCCGCCGGAGGCCTACGCGCGCCGCGTCCTCGCCACGCCGGGCGCGCGGCTGGTGAAGGAGGCCGACCTGGCGCACAACGCCGACCCCCGCCGCCTCGCGGCCCTCGACGGGCCGACCCGCGCCCGGCTCACCGCCAAGTACGCCCGGATGCGCGCCCTCCTCAACCTGGACCCCCGGCCGGAAGCGGAAGGCTGAACGGAGCCGGAAGCGGAGCGACCGGAGCAGCCGGTCACGGAACGGTGAGCGGCACCGGGGACGAAAACCGCCCGGACGCCGACCGTCGCCGGCTTCAGACGCCGACCGTCTCGCGCCGGCCCTGCCGCTCGCGGGCCTGCGCCGCCGCGTCCTGCCGGAACGCCCACTCCATCCTCGGCTCCATGGCGAAGCGGAACACGCGCCGCACGGGCCGGGTGCACAGCACCGTGACGACGGCGCCGGCGAGCAGGGTCACCGTGATCTCACCGAGCGGGTGGTGCAGCCACGGCTGCTCGAACCAGCCGCGGTAGTCGCCGAGTTTCACCAGGAAGCCGTGCAGCAGATAGCCGTAGAGGGTGCCCGCGCCGAGCGTGGTGAACCACGTCGTCCGGCTCGGCACCCACGCGAAGAAGCAGGCCGTCAGCACGAGCGAGCAGCCCATCAGAGCGAGCGTCATCACCGGGCCGCACCACCAGGGGGCGCCCAGCTCCTGCGCGGCGTCACGGTGGTAGAACCAGGCGGTGTTCATCCGCGGCACCGCCCACCAGCCGACCGCCAGCGCCGCCGCGAACACCGGCACCGAGGCGATCCGCACCCAGCGGCGGCGCACCAGGTGGAAGTGCTCGGGCCTCATGCACAGGCCGAGCACGAAGTAGGGCAGGAACTGCAGGACGCGCTGGAGGTCGAGGTCGTCGCCGATGGCCGGGGAGACGGTGGCCAGCATGGCGAGGCCGAGGGCCAGCGGCAGCGGCCAGCGCACCAGTTTCCAGACGGGCGTGGTCAGCCGCCAGACGAACAGGGCGACCAGGAACCAGGTGAGGTACCAGGGGTCGAGGAGGGTGATCTCCTCGTGGGAGCCTGTGACGAGGTTCTTGAAGAGCGGGTACGCCGACTCGAACAGGACGTACGGCACGACGACCCCGGTGATCAGCCGCTTGAGCCGGTCGGGGCGCATGTCGAAACTGCGGGAGAAGAAGCCCGAGATGATGATGAACGCCGGCATGTGGAACGAGTACACGACGGTGTAGACGCCCTCCAGGATCCGGCTGTCGCCCTTCAGCGGCTCCCAGGCGTGCCCCATCGCGACCAGCACGATGGCCAGGTACTTGGCGTTGTCGAAGAACGCGTCCCGCTGCCGGCCGGGTCTGTCCGCCCGCGTCCGCCGCTCCTGCGCGCTCACCGGGGTACGCGGGCCGGGCACTCCGTCCGCCGGCGGCTGTGCCGGGGGGAGTGGCCTGCGGTTCTGGCCGTGGGACGAGGCGGCGTCAAACATCTCAGGCACCCTAGCGTCGTCTGCGGCATTCCGTAAAACGCCCGCAGTCATTCCTGGTTATCGTCCCCGGGTACCCACTGATTGGCGGAACGTGCCACCCCGGTCCATGTGTTGGTGCGCCTGTGGATGCCGACTGTTCACCCGTGATGTCCCGATTCATGCCGACTAATTGGGGCATACGCGGCCCCGGTGTCCCCAATTCGAATTACCTGCGCACAGGATGTGTGGACACGGAAACGAAGTCGGCAAATTCCGCCGGGAGTCGTGTGCCGGGCCCGCTCGAATTGCAGTGCGGGGCGTCGCCCGCGGCGGTCCGCCGCCCGACGTCTCGTCACACGCCGCATAAGAAGGCCGGGTTGGTGGCACGATGGTCCTGGCGGGGGTGCGTGGCCGTACCTCCGGGCCGGGAGAGCGGACCGACCGAGGGTGGGATCAGTTGTGGCCATTTCACTGTCCGTGGTGCTGCTGTTGGCGATCATCCTCGTGGTGCTGATCCGAGGAGGGAACATCAAGGCCGGCCCCGCCGTCGTCGCGATCCTCTTCGGCTTCTTCCTTGCCTCGACCGGCATGGCGCCGTCCATCACCCGCTTCATGAACTCGATAGCGGAGTCGATCAACTCGATCAGATTCTGACCAGCCGGGTCCCAAGCGGCGCGCGGCCCGAAGGAAGTGATCAGGGTTGGGCGGAGGATCCACCTCGGCCCGGCCCTGAGCCGTCCGCCACTGCGCCGGCGTCACCAGGACTCGGCCTCCAGGAACAGCGAGGCCACCTCAGCGAAGAACCACACGCAGAACGCCAGGCACGCCAGCCACAGCCCCCACAGGACCCAGCGGGTCTCTCGTCGTATGCGCATGAGCGGATCATGCCCCTTCGCGCTCCCGGCCCCGACTCGGCCGACCCGCTCGACACAGGGCGGAAGCGACGGGGCACGCGGGGGGCACGGCGGGCCGGACGCCGGCCGCGGAGACGACTGGGGCCAGGCGGAGGAATGATCCTCCGGCCTGGCCCTGAGTCATGAAGAGCGGGCGACGGGAATCGAACCCGCGTAGCTAGTTTGGAAGACTAGGGCTCTACCATTGAGCTACGCCCGCAGTGCCGCGCCGCAGGTCGGTGACCTCGGCACTGGAGGCATCGTAGCGGGTCGCCCGCCGCCGAGGCCAACGAGTTGCGCACCCGGGGTGGCGCGTCCCCCGTCCAGGAGAATTCGGCCGCCGGGAAGGGGCCGGGCATGTACCCTACGTGTCGCACCAGACGGGGTGTGGCGCAGCTTGGTAGCGCGTCCGCTTTGGGAGCGGAAGGCCGTGGGTTCAAATCCCGCCACCCCGACCATCAGGCTGTGACGTCGTGATGCCCGCCTTTTGGGGGCGCTGACCGGCTGCGGTTACTATGCAAGCTGCGCGCCCGTGTGTCCCGGCCCACTCGGCCTACGAACTCCTCCGGGCGGCTAGATCCGCCGGGACCAGTCTGGCTCCGGCAGAAACCAAGAAGTCAGCCACAAGGAGACCGAACCGTGAAGAGCGCCGTGGAGACCCTGAACCCGACTCGGGTTCGGCTCACTGTCGAGGTGCCCTTCGAGGAGCTCAAGGACAGCCTCGACGCGGCGTACAAGAAGATCAACCAGCAGGTCACGGTGAAGGGCTTCCGCAAGGGCAAGATCCCGGCCCGCGTGATCGACCAGCGGTTCGGCCGCGGTGCGGTGCTGGAGGAAGCCGTCAACGACGCGCTGCCCAAGTTCTACACCGAGGCGGTCAACGACGCCGACCTGAACCCCCTGGGCCAGCCCGAGGTCGACATCACCGAGCTGAAGGACGGCGAGACGCTGAACTTCACCGCCGAGGTCGACATCCGCCCGGCCCTGGAGATCCCGGACTATTCCGGTATCGAGGTCGAGGTCGACGCCGTCGAGGTCACCGACGAGGACATCGAGAAGTCGGTCGAGCAGCTGCGCGAGCGCTTCGCCTCGACCTCCCCGGTCGAGCGTGCCGCCGAGGAGGGTGACGTCGTCACCATCGACCTGGAGGCCAAGGTCGACGGCGAGGTCCTCGAGGACGGCATCGCCAACGGCGTCTCCTACACGATCGGCTCCGGTGAGCTGCTGGACGGTATCGACGACGCCGTGAAGGGCCTGGAGGCCGGTGGCGAGGCCACCTTCACCTCCGAGCTGAAGGGTGGCTCCGCCGCGGGCAAGGAGGCCGAGGTCACCGTCAAGGTCACCCAGGTCGCCGCCCGCGAACTGCCCGAGCTGGACGACGAGTTCGCGCAGCTCGCCTCGGAGTTCGACACCCTGGAGGAGCTGAGGGCCGACAGCCGCAAGCGCCTCGCGAACATGAAGCAGTTCGACCAGGCCACGCAGGCCCAGGAGCGCGTGCTGGAGAAGCTGCTGGAGCTGGTGGAGGTCCCGGTTCCCGAGAAGCTCCTCGAGGACGAGATCAACACCCGCAAGCACAACCTGGAGCACCACCAGCTCGGCCAGATGGGCCTGACCCTCGACAAGTACCTGGAGATCCAGGGCAAGACCGCCGAGGAGTTCGAGACCGAGACCCGCGAGGCCGCGGTCAAGGGCATCAAGACCCAGTTCGTCCTGGACGAGCTGGTCAAGAAGGAGCAGCTCAACGTCAACCAGGAGGAGCTCACCGAGCACCTCATGCGGCGTGCGGCCTCCTCCGGCATGTCCCCCGACCAGTTCGCCCAGGCCGTCGTCGAGGGTGGCCAGGTGCCGCTCCTCGTCGGCGAGGTCGCCCGCGGCAAGGCCCTGGCCGTCGTGGTCGAGTCCGCCACGGTGAAGGACACCAACGGCGAGGTCGTCGACCTGGACGACGAGGAGGAGACCGAGGAGGCGCCGGCCGAGGCCGCCGCCACCGAGGCCGCCACCGAGGAGAAGGCCGACGAGAAGACCGAGGAGGGCACCGAGGGCTGAGTCCCGCGGCGCCTGTGACGCACGCACGACGGGCCCCGGGGAGCTTCCCCGGGGCCCGTCGGCGTACCGGGACGGCCGCCCGGCCCGTGCGCCGCGGCGACGGCCGCGCCACGCCCGGGAACCGCACCGGTGCCCGGGTGGAGCCTCTACGCCCCCGGCGAACACCCCCTTCTCCGGGATTCCCCGGGGGGACCTGAGCGTTAGGGTCCATGAATACGGGGGCAGGGGAGTCTCCTGAAGCCCCCCGCCAAGCCTCCGGCAGGACGACGTGAGACGGCCCGGCGCCGTCGTTAAGACGAGCAGGTGGATACGTGACGAATCTGATGCCCTCCGCCGCCGGCGAGCCTTCCTTCGGTGGTGGCCTCGGCGACCAGGTCTACAACCGGCTGCTCGGCGAGCGGATCATCTTCCTCGGCCAGCAGGTCGACGACGACATCGCCAACAAGATCACCGCACAGCTGCTGCTCCTGGCCGCCGACCCGGAGAAGGACGTCTACCTCTACATCAACAGCCCCGGTGGCTCGGTGACGGCCGGCATGGCGATCTACGACACCATGCAGTACATCCCGAACGACGTGGTGACGATCGCCATGGGCATGGCGGCCTCGATGGGCCAGTTCCTGCTCACCGGCGGCGCCGCGGGCAAGCGCTTCGCACTGCCCCACGCCGACATCATGATGCACCAGGGCTCCGCCGGCCTCGGCGGTACGGTCTCCGACATCAAGATCCAGGCCGAGTACCTGCTGCGCACCAAGAGGCGCATGGCCGAGCTGACCGCGCGGCACTCGGGTCAGTCGGTCGAGGCGATCATCCGCGACGGCGACCGCGACCGCTGGTTCACCCCGGAAGAAGCCAAGGAGTACGGTCTCATCGACGAGATCATCACGCACGCCTCGGGTGTTCCGGGAGGCGGCGGCACCGGTGCCTGACCGGCCCGGCCACGCCACGCACCGCCTAGACCCCAGCCCCCAGAACGCCACCAGGACGGTGAACACCCCATGAGCAACTTCCCCGGCGCCGCCAACGGCATGTACGAAGGGCCCCGCCCGGACAACCGCTACGTCATCCCGCGCTTCGTCGAGCGCACCTCCCAGGGCATCCGCGAGTACGACCCGTACGCGAAGCTCTTCGAGGAGCGCGTGATCTTCCTGGGCGTCCAGATCGACGACGCCTCGGCCAACGACGTCATGGCGCAGCTGCTGTGCCTGGAGTCGATGGACCCGGACCGGGACATCTCCATCTACATCAACAGCCCCGGCGGCGACATGACCGCCCTCACGGCGATCTACGACACGATGCAGTTCGTGAAGCCGGACATCCAGACGGTCTGCATGGGCCAGGCGGCGTCCGCCGCGGCCATCCTGCTGGCCGCCGGTACGCCCGGCAAGCGCATGGCGCTGCCGAACTCCCGCGTGCTGATCCACCAGCCGGCCGGCTCCACCGGCCGCGGCCAGCTCTCCGACCTGGAGATCATCGCCAACGAGTTCACCCGGATGCGTGAGCAGCTGGAGGACATGCTGGCCAAGCACACCAGCCGGCCGATCGAGAAGATCCGCGAGGACATCGAGCGCGACAAGATCCTCACGGCCGAGGAGGCGCTGGAGTACGGCCTCGTCGACCAGATCATCTCCACCCGCAAGCTGAACAACAGCGCCGTCCGCTGAGGCGGAACGCGGCACTCTGAGTCCCTCTTGGCACGGTGCACGTCAAAGTGAACCCTGCCAAGGGGGGCCCGAACACCCGGCCCGGCAAGGTACCGTCGGACATAAGGCAGCACCAGGAGTCGCTGGACTCGTAAGCGTCCAGGCGGCTCCCAGGCGAAGGGGAAGCACACCGTGGCACGCATCGGTGACGGCGGCGATCTGCTCAAGTGCTCGTTCTGCGGCAAGAGCCAGAAGCAGGTCAAGAAGCTCATCGCAGGGCCCGGTGTGTACATCTGCGACGAGTGCATCGATCTCTGTAACGAGATCATCGAGGAGGAACTCGCCGAGACCAGCGAGGTGCGCTGGGAGGAGCTGCCCAAGCCCCGCGAGATCTACGAGTTCCTCGAGGGCTACGTGGTCGGCCAGGAGGCCGCCAAGAAAGCCCTCTCCGTCGCGGTGTACAACCACTACAAGCGGGTCCAGGCGGGCGAGAACGGCGGCGGGAGCGGCCGGGACGACGCCATCGAGCTGGCGAAGTCCAACATCCTCCTGCTGGGCCCCACGGGTTCCGGCAAGACCCTCCTCGCGCAGACCCTGGCCCGCATGCTGAACGTCCCCTTCGCGATCGCCGACGCGACGGCGCTGACCGAGGCGGGCTACGTCGGCGAGGACGTCGAGAACATCCTGCTGAAGCTGATCCAGGCGGCGGACTACGACGTCAAGAAGGCCGAGACCGGGATCATCTACATCGACGAGATCGACAAGGTCGCCCGCAAGAGCGAGAACCCGTCGATCACCCGGGACGTCTCCGGCGAGGGTGTGCAGCAGGCCCTGCTGAAGATCCTGGAGGGCACCACGGCCTCCGTCCCGCCGCAGGGCGGCCGCAAGCATCCCCATCAGGAGTTCATCCAGATCGACACGACGAACGTCCTGTTCATCGTGGGCGGCGCCTTCGCGGGCCTGGAGAAGATCATCGAGTCCCGGGCCGGCGCGAAGGGCATCGGTTTCGGCGCGACGATCCTGTCCAAGCGCGAGCTGGAGGCGAAGGACGTCTTCGAGGACATCATGCCGGAGGACCTGGTCAAGTTCGGCATGATCCCCGAGTTCATCGGCCGCCTCCCCGTGATCACCAGCGTCCACAACCTGGACCGCGAGGCGCTGCTGAAGATCCTGGTGGAGCCCCGCAACGCGCTCGTCAAGCAGTACCAGCGCCTCTTCGAACTCGACGGCGTGGAGCTGGACTTCGAGCGTGAGGCGCTGGAGGCCATCGCCGACCAGGCCATCCTCCGCCAGACCGGCGCCCGCGGCCTGCGCGCCATCATGGAGGAAGTTCTCCAGGGCGTGATGTACGAGGTCCCGTCCCGCAAGGACGTCGCCCGCGTCGTCATCACCGCCGACGTGGTCCTCTCCAACGTCAACCCGACCCTCATCCCGCGCGACGCCCGGGGCCGGGGTCCGGGGGAGCAGAAGACGGCGTAGCCGCCGACACGCGAAGGGGCCCCGACCGACGGTCGGGGCCCCTTCGCGTGTCCTGCGACGGCGTCAGGCCTTGACGCGGACCTCGCTGCGGAACTTGGCCGTCAGCTCGGCGTCGGCCGCGGGGTCGCTGCTCCGGCCGGACGCGAGGGTGGCGATGTCCATCGGCATGACCATGCCGAGCGTGCTCTTGTCGCCCCAGATGCAGAAACCGAACGTGATCTCCTTGGGGCCGCCCGAGGAGCTGCTGGGGTTCTGGCTCTTGATCTGCTGGCACTTCAGGACGGCGCCCTTCGCCGAGGCCGGCTTGTACTCCTTCGGCTCGCCCACCAGACCGACGTCCTTCCCGCCGTCCTTGGTGCTCTCCTTCTTCATGTACGCGAACATCGCGTCGACGGCCTTCTCGGGGTCGTCGATCGAGCCGTACACGCCACCGAACTTGATCTGCTTCTTGCTCAGCGGGTTGTCCGCGTCGCCGGACTCGTACTCGGCGGAGACGTCCTTGGGGTCGTGCACGCCCCACGTCTCGGCGTCCTTGAGGTCGCTCGACGTCATGCTGTCCGACTCGCTCTTGGACTTCTTGTACTCGCTGAGCACCGTCGGCGGGGTCGTCAGCTTGTGCGGGCCGTCGTCCGTTATGCCGCCGCCGCTGCCGCTCAGCACGAGGTACGCGCCCACCGCCACGGCCGCCACCACGGCCACCGCGCCGACGATCAGGCCCGTCTTCTTCTTGCCGCCGCCCTGCTGCGGGACCTGCGGCACGGGGTACGTCGGCTGCTGGCCGTAGGGGGCCTGCTGGCCGTAGGCGCCGGGCTGCGGGGCGGGCGCGCCCTGCTGCGGGTAGCCGTAGCCGGGCTGCGGGGCCGGAGGGGCCTGCTGGGGATAGCCGTAGCCGGGCTGCGGAGCCTGCGGCTGCTGGCCGTAGGGGCTCTGCTGGCCGTACGGCCCAGGCTGCCCCGGCTGGCCGTACGGGCCCGGCTGCTGAGGCGGCTGGCCGTACGGGCCCGGCTGGTTGTTGCTCATTGCTGGGGTCCCCTCCAGAAGCTTATGTGTTCACGACATCCTGACCCAGGCCCCGAAAACGCACGGCACCGGGGGCCGCACCGTTACAGAACAAACCCGTTTCGGGACGGCACCGTGACACCCCTAAACTGAGCCCCGTGACCGAGAACGCTCAGCAGCAGCCACCCGCGCCCGACTCCGAACTGCCGACCCAGTACGCGCCGGCCGATGTAGAGGGGCCGCTGTACGAGCGCTGGGTGGAGCGGGGTTACTTCGAGGCCGACGCGAAGAGCGACAAGCCGCCGTACACCATCGTCATCCCGCCGCCGAACGTCACGGGCTCGCTCCACCTGGGCCACGCCTTCCAGCACACGCTGATGGACGCGCTCACCCGCCGCAGGCGCATGCAGGGCTACGAAGCGCTGTGGCTGCCCGGCATGGACCACGCCGGCATCGCCACCCAGAACAAGGTCGAGCAGCAGCTCGCCGAGGAGGGCAAGTCCCGCCAGGACCTGGGCCGCGAGGAGTTCGTCGCGCGCGTCTGGCAGTGGAAGGAGGAGTACGGCGGCAAGATCCTCGGGCAGATGCGCCGCCTCGGCGACGGCGTCGACTGGTCGCGCGAGCGCTTCACCATGGACGAGGGCCTGTCCCAGGCCGTCCAGACCATCTTCAAGCGGCTCTACGACGACGAGCTGATCTACCGCGCCGAGCGCATCATCAACTGGTGCCCGCGCTGTCTGACGGCCATCTCGGACATCGAGGTGGAGTACCAGGAGGACGACGGCGAGCTGGTCTCCATCACGTACGGCGAGGGCGACGAGACGCTCGTCGTCGCCACCACCCGCGCCGAGACGATGCTCGGTGACACGGCCGTCGCCGTCCACCCCGACGACGAGCGGTACAAGCACCTGGTCGGCAAGCGCATCAAGCTGCCGCTGACCGACCGCTCGATCCCCGTGGTCGCCGACACCCACGTCGACCCCGAGTTCGGCACCGGCGCCGTCAAGGTGACCCCGGCCCACGACCCCAACGACTTCGCGATCGGCCAGCGCCACGGCCTGGAGTCGATCACGGTCATGGACGAGCGGGCGGTCATCACCGCGCACGGCCCCTTCCAGGGACTGGACCGCTTCGAGGCCCGCTCCGCGATCGTGGCCGCGCTGCGTTCGCAGGGCCGGATCGTCGCCGAGAAGCGGCCCTACGTCCACAGCGTCGGCCACTGCTCGCGGTGCAGCACCACCATCGAGCCGCGCCTGTCCATGCAGTGGTGGGTCAAGGTCGGCCCGCTGGCCAAGGCCGCCGGTGACGCGGTCCGCGACGGCCGGGTGAGCATCCACCCCGAGGAGATGTCGAAGCGGTACTTCGACTGGGTCGACAACATGCACGACTGGTGCATCTCGCGCCAGCTGTGGTGGGGCCACCGGATCCCGGTCTGGTACGGCCCGGACGGCGAGGTCGTCTGCGTCGGCCCCGACGACGAGCCGCCCACCGGTGAGGGCTGGCACCAGGACACCGACGTCCTCGACACCTGGTTCTCCTCCGGCCTGTGGCCGTTCTCCACGCTCGGCTGGCCCGGACAGACCGACGACCTGCGGAAGTTCTATCCGACGGACGTCCTGCTCACCGGCCACGACATCATCTTCTTCTGGGTCGCGAGGATGATGATGTTCGGCCTCTACGCCATGGACGGCGAGGCCCCGTTCAAGACCATCGCCCTGACCGGCCTGGTCCGCGACGAGCGCGGCAAGAAGATGTCCAAGTCGTTCGGCAACGTCGTGGACCCGCTGGACTGGATGGACAAGTACGGCTCCGACGCCGTCCGCTTCACCCTGGCCCGCGGCGCCAACCCCGGCACCGACGTCCCGATCGGCGAGGACTGGGTCCAGGCGGCGAGGAACTTCGCCAACAAGATCTGGAACGCCACCCGCTTCGCGCTGATGAACGGCGCGACGGTCCAGGGCCCGCTGCCGGATGCCGGCCGGATGTCCGCCACCGACCGGTGGATCCTGTCCCGGCTGAACGAGACCGTCGCCGAAGTCGACGCCTTCTACGAGGACTTTCAGTTCGCGAAGCTCAGCGACGCGTTGTACCACTTCGCCTGGGACGAGGTCTTCGACTGGTACGTCGAGCTGTCCAAGACGGTCTTCCAGGCGGGCGGCGAGCCGGCCGAGGTCAGCAAGCGCGTCCTGGGCGAGGTCCTGGACGTCACGCTCAGGCTGCTGCACCCGGTGGTCCCGTTCGTCACCGACACCCTGTGGACCACCCTCACCGGCGGTGAGTCGGTCGTGATCGCCGAGTGGCCCACGGACTCGGGCTTCCGGGACCGGGCCGCCGAGCGGGAGATCGAGACGCTCCAGTCCGTCATCACCGAGGTCCGCCGCTTCCGCGCCGACCAGGGCCTCCAGCCCGGTCAGCGGGTCCCGGCCCGGCTGGCGCTCGACGGTACGGCCCTCGCCCCGCACGAGGCCGCCATCCGCCAGCTGCTCCGCCTCCAGCCGGAGGGTGACGCCTTCACGGCCACGGCGACGCTTCCGGTCGCCGGCGCCGAGGTCGCCCTCGACCTGTCCGGCACGATCGACGTCGCCGCGGAGCGCAAGCGCCTCGCCAAGGACCTGGCCGCCGCCGAGAAGGAGATGGCCCAGGCGAACGCCAAGCTCGGCAACGAGGCGTTCCTCGCCAAGGCCCCGGAGAACGTGGTGGACAAGATCCGCGGCCGCCTGGCCAAGGCGGAGGAGGACATCGCCCGCCTCCGGTCCCAGCTGGACAGGCTGCCGCAGGCGTAGGCGCCGTACGCCGTGGAAGGCTCCCGCAGCCGCGAGGCTCCGGGAGCCTTCGCGTGCCCCGGGCCGGGAGCCGCCCGCGGGCCGCGCGGATCCCCCGACGGGCCGCGGGGACCGCTGGGCCGGCCACGACGGACCCGCGGCCGGCTCACGGGACGAGCCACCCCTACCGGCGCCCCGAAGTCCCCGCCCGCTCCGTAGACTGGCCCCGTGAGCGACCACCCCGGCACCAGTGACACCCCCGACCCCCTCGACGCCTTCGAGGAGCTGATCGCGGAAGAGACCGACCGCGACCCCGACCTCGCGGTGATCGAGGCCGGCAGCCGCACCCTGCGCACCCAGGGCGGCTTCCCGCAGGCCGACGTACCCGGGCGCCCGGAGGACCCGGAGGTCGACAAGGCGCTGCGCGAGGTCGAGACGGAGCTGGCCACCCGCTGGGGCGAGACCAAGCTGGAGCCCTCGGTCGCCAGGATCGCCGCGCTGATGGACGTGCTGGGGGAGCCGCAGCGTGCGTACCCCTCGATCCACATCACGGGCACCAACGGCAAGACCTCCACCGCCCGCATGATCGAGGCCCTGCTCGGCGCCTTCGAGCTGCGCACCGGCCGCTACACCAGCCCGCACGTGCAGTCGGTCACCGAGCGGATCAGCCTGGACGGCGCCCCGGTCTCCGCCGAGCGGTTCGTGGAGACGTACCAAGACATCAGGCCCTACGTGGAGATGGTCGACTCCGCCCAGGAGTACCGGCTGTCCTTCTTCGAGGTCCTGACCGGTATGGCGTACGCCGCCTTCGCCGACGCGCCCGTCGACGTCGCCGTGGTCGAGGTCGGCATGGGCGGCTCCTGGGACGCGACGAACGTGATCGACGGCGACGTCGCCGTCATCACCCCGATCGACCTGGACCACACCGACCGCCTCGGCGGGACGACCGCGGAGATCGCCGCCGAGAAGAGCGGCATCGTCAAGCAGGGCGCGACCGTCATCCTGGCCCAGCAGCCGGTGGACGCGGCGCAGGTGCTGCTGAAGAAGGCCGTCGAGGTGGACGCCACGGTCGCCCGTGAGGGGCTGGAGTTCGGGATCGTCGCCCGGCAGGTCGCCGTCGGCGGGCAGCTTGTCACGCTGCGCGGCCTCGGCGGCGAGTATCCCGAGGTGTACCTCCCGCTGCACGGTGCCCACCAGGCGCACAACGCGTCCGTCGCGCTCGCGGCCGTCGAGGCGTTCTTCGGCGTCGGCGCGCAGCGCGCCGAGCCGCTGGACATCGACACCGTGCGCAAGGCCTTCGCCGCGGTGTCCTCGCCGGGCCGTCTGGAGGTCGTACGGCGCTCCCCGACGGTCGTGCTGGACGCCGCGCACAACCCGGCGGGCGCCGAGGCCGCCGCGGAGGCGGTGCGGGAGGCGTTCGACTTCAGCCGGCTGATCGGGGTCGTCGGTGCGAGCGGCGACAAGAACGTGCGGGGGGTGCTGGAGGCCTTCGAGCCGATCTTCGCCGAGGTCGTCGTCACGCAGAACTCCAGCCACCGGGCCATGGACGCGGACGAGCTGGCCGCGATCGCCGTCGAGGTGTTCGGCGACGAGCGGGTCCAGGTCGAGCCGCGGCTGCCGGACGCCCTGGAGGCCGCGATCACGCTGGCCGAGGAGGAGGGCGAGTTCTCCGGCGGCGGTGTGCTGGTCACCGGTTCCGTCATCACGGTCGGCGAGGCCCGGCTGCTGCTGGGAAAGGGCTGAGGATCCCGTGCGTACGCTCTGTGCATCGACGCTGATCGGCGAGTTCTTCATCATCGGCTTCGCCGGGCTCGTCGCCATGAAGGACCCGGACCTGTCCATGACGACGGTGTGGCTGGTCAGCGGCATCGCCATGGTGCTGTGTGTGCTGCTGTGCGGCATGGTCACCCGGCCCGGCGGAGTGGCCCTCGGCTGGGCCCTGCAGATCGCCCTGATCGCCTCAGGCGTCTTCGTCCCGACCATGTATTTCATGGGCGTGGTCTTCGCGGCCCTGTGGTGGGCATCGGTGCATTTCGGCAGAAAGGTGGACGAGGCGAAGGCCCGTTTCGCGGCGGGGGCCGAGTCCGCATCCCCCCCGGCTGACGCTGCGTGACGGGCGGGCGGACACGCCCTGTAACCTCGTCCCACCGCACCCGTCCGCCGCGTAAGGAGCCCTTCGTGAGCCAGCGCACCCTTGTCCTCCTCAAGCCCGACGCCGTCCGTCGAGGCCTGACCGGCGAGATCATCAGCCGTATCGAGCGCAAGGCCGGCTGGCAGATCACCGCGCTGGAGCTGCGCACCCTGGACCAGGACACGCTGGAGCAGCACTACGGCGAGCACAAGGGCAAGCCGTTCTACGAGCCGCTGGTGGAGTTCATGTCCTCCGGCCCGGTCGTCGCGCTGATCGTCGAGGGCGAGCGGGTCATCGAGGGCGTGCGGCAGCTGGCCGGGCCCACCGACCCGATCGCCGCCGTGCCCGGTTCGATCCGCGGCGACTTCGGCGTGATCGTCCGCGAGAACCTGATCCACGCCTCCGACTCCGAGGAGTCCGCCGAGCGCGAGGTGAAGATCTTCTTCCCGAGCCGCGCGTAACACCCGCGGGCCGGGTACCGGCGATCGAGGGAACGCACGTCCCCGAACGCCCCTCTCCACAAGCGAGGCGGCACGCCATCTGGTGACAATGGCGGAGACCCTCGCGCAGTGTTCGTGCAGGCGCGTTTACGATGGAAGCCTTCACGTCACAGCACCCGCCTCGCCGTCCTGACACGCCCTCAAAAGCTCAGGAAGGCCAGATGAATCCGGATGGGGAACTCAATGTCGTTCATCGGCCGTGACATGGCTGTCGACCTCGGGACCGCCAACACGCTGGTGTACGTCAGGGGTCGCGGGATCGTACTGAACGAGCCGTCCGTCGTGGCGATCAACACCAACACGGGTGGGATCCTCGCGGTCGGTGCCGAAGCGAAGAAGATGATCGGCCGGACGCCGGGCAACATCGTGGCCGTCCGCCCGCTGAAGGACGGCGTCATCGCCGACTTCGAGATCACCGAGCGCATGCTCCGCTACTTCATCCTGAAGATCCACAAGCGGCGGTACCTGGCCCGGCCGCGGGTCGTCGTCTGCGTGCCCTCGGGCATCACGGGCGTCGAGCGCCGCGCGGTCATCGAGGCGTCCTCCCAGGCCGGCGCCCGTCAGGTGCACATCATCGAGGAGCCCATGGCCGCCGCCATCGGCTCGGGTCTGCCGGTCCACGAGGCCACCGGCAACATGGTGGTGGACATCGGCGGCGGCACCACGGAGGTCGCCGTCATCTCCCTCGGCGGCATCGTCACCGCCCAGTCGATCCGCGTCGCCGGCGACGAACTGGACAACGCGATCATCCAGTACATCAAGAAGGAGTACAGCCTCCTGCTGGGTGAGCGGACGGCGGAACAGATCAAGATCACGATCGGTTCGGCGTACGAACTCGAAGCCGACGAGCACACCGAGGTCCGCGGCCGGGACCTGGTGTCCGGGCTGCCGAAGACCGTCGTCATCTCGGCCGCCGAGGTCCGCAAGGCGATCGAGGAGCCGGTCAACGCGATCGTCGACGCCGTCAAGACGACCCTCGACAAGTGCCCGCCGGAGCTGTCCGGCGACATCATGGACCGGGGAATCGTCCTGACCGGCGGCGGCGCGCTGCTGCGCGGGCTCGACGAGCGGCTGCGCCGCGAGACGGGCATGCCGATCCACATCGCCGAGGACCCGCTGGACAGCGTCGCGCTCGGCTCCGGCAAGTGCGTCGAGGAGTTCGAGGCACTCCAGCAGGTCCTGGACGCCCAGCCGCGCAGATGACGCGACTCCTCCGGTCCGCCGTACGAGATGTTCTCCTCTCGTGCGGCGGCTCGTTGACATAGAGGCATAAGCTCCCACGAACGGGCCTCCCGGGCCGACGCCGTCCCACGCGCGTTCCCCAGGGGCCCCGCATTCCTACTTGAGGAAGGGCACGGCCGCCGCACGTGAGGGACACGAAAGAGAGCCGGCTGCTCCTGGTCCTGCTGGTCGCCATCGCGTTCGCGCTGATCACAGTGGACATTCGCGGGGGCCGCAACTCCCCGGTCGACGGCGCCCGGCAGGCCGCCGCCACGGTGTTCGGCCCGGTCGAGAACGGGCTGTCCTCCGCGGTGGACCCGGTCGGCAACGCCGTCTCCGCGATCCGGGACTCCGGCAGCCGGCACGACCGGCTCGCCGCGCTGGAGAAGGAGAACGCGGCCCTCAAGGCGAAGCTCGGCAGCGACGACCGCAACCGCAGCCGCCTCCGGCAGCTCGACAGCCTGCTGAAGACCGCCGGCGAGGGGCAGTACGGAATCAAGGGCGCCCAGGTCATCGCCATAGGCTCGGCCCAGGGCTTCTCCTGGACCATCACCATCGACGCCGGCGCCGACGACGGCATCAAACGGGACATGACCGTCCTCAACGGCGACGGCCTGGTCGGCCGGGTCACCACCGTCGGCCCCAGCACCTCCACCGTGCTGCTCGCCAACGACCCCGACTTCACCGTCGGCACCCGCATGGAGGGCGACGACGAACTCGGCTTCGCCTCGGGGCAGGGCGACCGCCCGCTGCGCGTGGAACTGCTCAACGGCAAGGCGGAGGTGAAGAAGGGCGACCGGCTCGTCACCTTCGGCTCGCAGGCCGACAAGCCGTTCGTGCCGGGCGTCCCGGTCGGCGTGGTCTCCCGCGTCGACCCCTCCGGCGGCGGCCTCACCCGCACCCTCTACGTCACCCCGTACGTGAGCTTCACCAAGCTCGACGTCGTCGGAGTGGTCGTGTCGGCCCCGAAGAAGGACCCGCGGGACACCGTGCTCCCGGCCAAGTCCCAGCCGCACCCGACGCCGACGGTGACCGTCACGGTCACCCCGTCCGCCGGCGCTCCCGCCACCGAACAGCAGCAGTAGGAGCTGAATCCCATGCGTGTCAACCGGATCCTGCTCTCCAGCGCACTGGTCGTCGTGGCCCTGGTGATCCAGGTGAGCGTCCTGGCCCGGCTGCACCTGCCGGGCGCCGTCCCCGACCTGCTGCTGCTCACCGTCCTCGGGCTGGCGATGGTGTACGGCCATGTCGGCGGCGCCCTCGTCGGGTTCGCCGCCGGTCTGCTGGCCGACCTGGCGCCGCCGGCCGACCACGCGGCGGGCCGCTACGCGCTCGTGCTGTGCGTCACCGGCTACGCCGCCGGGCTCATCAGGCCGGAGAACGGCCGGCTGAAGTCGGCGACCGGCCCGATGGCCGTCGTGGTCGCAGCCGCCGTCGGCTCCACCCTGCTGTACGCCGGGGTGGGCGCCCTGGTCGGCGACACCGCCGCCCGCCATGTCGGCCTGCCCGGGCTGCTGTTCTCGGCCGCCCTGTACGACCTGTTGCTCGCCCCGTTCGTGGTGCCCGGGGTGATGTGGCTGGCCCGCCGCGCCGACAACGACCCGCTCACCGAGACCGGCCCCGCGGCGACGGCCGGTGACATCTCGTCGGGCTGGCTGTCCTCCGGCACCGGCCTGCGCGTCGGTGGCCGGCGCGGCGGCGTCGGCGCCCTGAAGGCCAAGGCCCGCACGCGGTCCGCCCGGGTCGGCCGCATCAAGGGGGTCAAGCGGCTGTGAACGCCTCGAAGTTCACCCGAACGGGTCAGCTCGCGCGGAACGCGGGCGCACCGGCCGGCCGTTCCTCATGCGTACACCCGCAGCCGGTTCGCACAGACGTGCCGCGCACGCACGCGCCGCGCACCGCGCCCGGCGCTCACACGTCCGCACACTCCGCACACCGAGAGGGGGAGACACCGCAGTGACCAACATCCCCGAGACCGGGCGGACCCCACGGGTCCAGATCCGGCTCGTCGTGATCCAGATCCTCGTCCTCTCCCTCCTCGGCACGCTCGGCGGCCGGCTGTGGTACCTCCAGATCCGGGAGGGCGCGGCGTACCAGAAGGAGGCCTCCGGCAACCACGTCCAGCAGGTCGTCGACCCCGCCGTGCGCGGCGACATCCTGGACGCCCGGGGCGTGCCCCTCGCCGACAACGAGACCCGCCTGGTCGTCTCCGCCTCCCGCACCGACCTGCTGAAGCAGAAGGACGACGGCAAGGCCGTCCTCACCAAGCTGGCCGGCGTCCTCGGCATCCCGCCCGCGGAGGTCATGCAGAAGGTCCGGCTGTGCGACGCCAAGACCCCCCAGCCCTGCTGGAACGGCTCGCCCTACCAGCCGATCCCCATCACGGACGAGGCCACCGCCAAGCAGGCCCTCCAGATCCGCGAGCGCTCCGAGGACTTCCCCGGCATCACCGCCGAGCCCGAGGCCGTCCGCCGCTACCCGGCGCCCGGCAAGTCCAACAGCGCGCAGGTCCTCGGCTATCTCTCGCCCGTCACCGACTCCGAGATCCAGCAGGCCCAGCACACCGACTCGCCCTACCTGCGCTCCGACATGGTCGGCCGGTCCGGCCTGGAGCGCCGGTACGACAAGGTGCTGCGCGGCAAGGCCGGCGTCACCCGCTACGAGGTCGACAACCTCGGCCGGGTCATCGGCAAGGCCAAGTCGGACGCGGCCGAGTCCGGTTCGAACCTGGTGACGAGCATCGACTCCCGGGTCCAGCGGGTCGCCGAGTACGAACTCGACAAGGCGATGAAGGTCGCCCGCCAGCAGTACGACAAGATCACCGGCGAGAACTACAAGGCCGACTCCGGTGCCGTCGTGGTGATGGAGGCCAAGACCGGCCGGATCGTCGCGATGGCCTCCGCGCCGACCTACGACCCGAACGTATGGGTCGGCGGCATCTCCGGCAAGGACTACAAGGCCCTCACCGGCAAGGACTCGGACTACCCCCTGCTCAACAGGGCCATACAGGGCCAGGCCGCCCCCGGCTCGACCTTCAAGGTCGTCTCCACGGCCGCCGCGGTCGAGGCAGGCTACGCGTTCGACGGCCGCTACCCCTGCACCAGTTCCTACTCGGTGGGCGGCCAGGTCTTCAAGAACTTCGAGGGCGAGAACTTCGGGCCGATCTCCCTCGGCCGCGCCCTGGAGGTCTCCTGCGACACGGTCTTCTACGGCCTCGCCGACCGGGAGTGGAAGCGCGACGGCGGCATCAACCCCAGGAAGGGCCGGCCGAAGGACTACTTCTTCAAGGCCGCCCACCAGTTCGGCCTCGGTGCCGAGACCGGCGTCGACCTGCCCAACGAGGTCACCGGCCGGGTCCCGGACCGCCAGTGGAAGCTGAACTACTGGAAGGCCAACAAGGACGCCTGGTGCCGGTCCGGCAAGAAGGACGGCTCCTACGTCGAGAAGATCGCCTATGAGAACTGCCTCGAAGGCAACAAGATGCGCGAGGGCGACGAGATCAACTACTCCATCGGCCAGGGCGACACCCTCGTCACGCCGATCCAGGAGGCCGTGATCTACGGCGCCGTCGCCAACGGCGGCACGATGTACCAGCCGACCATCGGCAAGGCGGTCATCAGCGCCGACGGCAGGACCGTCCAGGAGATCAAGCCGAAGAAGCGCGGCAGGCTGCCGGTCAGCCAGGCCACCCTCAAGGGCATGAACGACGCCTTCGCCGGCGTCATCACCCGCGGTACGGCCGCCTGGAAGTTCGGCGGCTGGCCGCAGGACAAGATCCCGCTGCACGGCAAGACCGGCACGGCCGAGGTCTACGGCAAGCAGACCACGTCCTGGCTGGCCACCTACTCCAAGGACTACACGGTGATCATGACGATCGCCCAGGCCGGTACGGGCTCCGGGGCCTCCGGCGAGGCCGTCCGCAACATCTACAGCGCGCTCTACGGCGTCCGGGCCGACGGCACCGTCGACAAGAAGCGCGCGATGCTGTCCGAGCCGCAGCAGGGCCTGCCCAAGGTCCGCCCGGACGGCACCATCGCCGCCCCCAAGGTCACCGGCGACCCGGCGAAGGACGCCGAAGCCGCCCAGAAGAACAACCCCACCAACGGCGACGACCAGCAGCCCGCGGGCACCACCGCCCCGCCCACGGGCAACCGAGACACCCGCAGGACCCGCCGGTCCCGCCGGACGGGAAGCCGGAGGATGCCCTCATGACCGGCACGAACAGCTTCTCCGTCTCCGGGTACGGCCCCGAGCGGGCCGGCTGGACCAGGATCTTCGCCCGCGACTCGCTGACCCGCCGGCTGGACTGGCCCATACTGCTCGCGGCCACCGCCCTGTCACTCATGGGCTCGCTGCTGGTGTACTCGGCGACCCGCAACCGCACCGAGCTGAACCAGGGCGACCCGTACTTCTTCCTGTTCCGGCACCTGATGAACCTGGGCATCGGCATCGCCCTGATGATCGCCACCGTCTGGCTCGGCCACCGGGCCCTGCGCAACGCCGTGCCGATCCTCTACGGCCTGTCGGTGCTCCTCGCCCTGGTCGTCCTCACCCCGCTCGGCGCCACCATCAACGGCCAGCGCAACTGGCTCGTCATCGGCGGCTTCTCGCTCCAGCCCGCCGAGTTCCTCAAGGTGACGATCATCCTCGGCATGGCCATGCTGCTGGCCACCCGGGTCGACGCCGGCGACAAGCCGTACCCGGACCACCGCACCGCGTTCCAGTCCCTGTGCCTGGCCGCCGTACCGATCCTGATCCTGCTGCTCATGCCGGACCTCGGCTCGGTGCTGGCCATGGTCGCGATCATCCTCGGCGTGCTGCTCGCCTCCGGCGCCTCCAACCGCTGGGTGTTCGGCCTGCTCATCGCCGGCGTGATCGGCTGCATCGCGATCTGGCAGCTGCACATCCTGGACGAGTACCAGATCAACCGCTTCGCGGCCTTCGCCAACCCCGACCTCGACCCGGCGGGCGTCGGCTACAACACCAACCAGGCCCGCATCGCCATCGGCTCCGGCGGGCTCACCGGCGCCGGGCTCTTCCACGGCTCCCAGACCACCGGCCAGTTCGTGCCCGAGCAGCAGACGGACTTCGTCTTCACGGTCGCGGGGGAGGAACTGGGCTTCGTCGGTGCGGGTCTGATCATCTTCCTGCTCGGTGTCGTCCTGTGGCGCGCCTGCCGGATAGCACGTGACTCCACGGAGCTGTACGGAACGATCGTCGCCGCCGGAATCGTCGCCTGGTTCGCCTTCCAGGCCTTCGAGAACATCGGCATGACCCTCGGCATCATGCCGGTCACCGGCCTGCCGCTGCCGTTCGTGTCCTACGGCGGCTCATCGATGTTCGCGGTCTGGGTGGCGCTGGGCCTGTTGCAGTCGATCAAGGTGCAGCGGCCGATGTCCGCGTAGGCCCGCGGCGACCCCCTGCCCTGCCGGCGCCCCGGGCACTAGATTCGGGACATGGCGGACGCGAAACGCGAGATCGAGCGCAAGTACGAATCCGACGACAGCGGGCTCCCCGACCTGACCGGAGTCGCCGGGGTGGCGGCCGTCCTCGACCAGGGCCTGGCCGAACTGGACGCCACCTACTACGACACCGCCGACGAACGCCTGGCCGGGGCCTCGCTCACCCTGCGCCGCCGCACCGGCGGCCCGGACGCCGGCTGGCACCTGAAGATCCCGGTCGCCCCCTCGGTCCGCGACGAGATCCGGGCCCCGCTGTCCGACACCGTCCCCGAGGAGCTCGCCGCCCTCGTCCGCTCCCGCGTCCGGGACCGCGAGCTGATCCCCCTCGTCCGGCTGCGCTCCGCCCGCGACGTGCGCCACCTGGTCGACGCCGACGGCACCCTGCTGGCCGAGGCGAGCGTCGACGCCGTGACCGCCGAAAGGCTCACCGGCACGGGCGGGAGCACCCGGTGGACCGAGATAGAGGTGGAACTCGCCGACGGCGGCGACCCCGCCTTCCTCGACCGGGTGGACAAACGGCTGCGCAAGGCGGGCCTACGCCCCTCCGGCTCACCGTCGAAACTGGCCCACGCCCTGGAACGCACCGCCGGTGACCACCACGAGAGGAACAGCGGGCCCCCGGCGCCCCGGACGGCCGGCGACCACGTCCTCGCCTACCTCCGCGCCCAGCGGGACGCACTGGTCGGGCTGGACCCCGCCGTCCGCCGCGGCCTCCCCGACGCGGTGCACCGGATGCGCGTCGCCACCCGGCGCGCCCGCAGCACCCTGCGCACCTTCCGCGGTGTGCTGGACCGCGACGTCACCGGTCCCCTCGCCGCCGAACTGAAATGGCTCGCGGGCGAGCTGGGCGCCGGCCGCGACCAGGAGGTGCTGGCCGACCGGCTGACGACCGCCCTCGGCGCCCTGCCGCCCGGCCTGGTCACCGGCCCCGTCCCCGAACGCCTCGCCGCCTGGTCCGACCCCCGCCGCACCGGCACCCACGCCCACCTGACCGGCATCCTCGACTCACGCCGCTACCTCACCCTCCTGGACGGCCTGGACGCCCTCCTCGCCGACCCCCCGCTGCTCGGGGCGGCCGGGAAGAAACCGGCGAAGACGCTCGCCAAGGCCGTGCACAAGGACGAGAAGAAGCTGGCCCGGGCCATGCGGCACGCGCTGCGCCTGCCGCCCGGCGAGGAACGCGACCTCGCCCTGCACGAGGCCCGCAAGAAGGCCAAACGCACCCGCTACGCGGCCGAGGCGGCCACCGCGGGCCTCGGCGCCCCCGCCCGCACCCTGACCAAGGACATGAAGTCCCTCACCACCCTCCTCGGCGGCCACCAGGACAGCGTCATGGCCCGCCGCGCCCTGCGCGAGCTGTCCGCGGTGGCGCACGCGGCGGGGGAGAGCACGTTCACGTACGGGGTGCTGTACGGCAGGGAGGAGGCACGGGCGGCCGCGGCCCAGGCGCAGCTGCCCGCGCGGTGGCGCGGGACCGGGACCGGGGCGCCCGGCTGAGCGTTCGGGGGGAGCCGCCGGCCGGGTTACGCTGAAGGGTCCCCCCTGTCAGCTCATGAAGGTTCGCGAGATGCCTGTCGAGTCGGTTTTCCCGCAGCTCGAAGCTCTGCTCCCGCACGTGCAGAAGCCGATCCAGTACGTCGGCGGCGAGCTCAACTCCACGGTCAAGCCGTGGGACGAGTGCGATGTCCGCTGGGCGCTCATGTACCCCGACGCGTACGAGGTCGGCCTGCCCAATCAGGGCGTCATGATCCTCTACGAGGTCCTCAACGAGCAGAAGGGCGTCCTCGCCGAGCGCACCTACAGCGTGTGGCCGGACCTGGAGGCGCTGATGCGCGAGCACCGGGTCCCGCAGTTCACGGTGGACGGCCACCGCCCGGTGAAGGCCTTCGACGTCTTCGGCATCAGCTTCTCCACCGAGCTGGGCTACACGAACATGCTCACCGCCCTCGACCTGGCCGGGATCCCGCTGGAGTCCCGGGACCGCACGGTCGACGACCCGATCGTCCTGGCCGGCGGCCACGCGGCCTTCAACCCGGAGCCGATCGCCGACTTCATCGACGCGGCCGTGATCGGCGACGGCGAGCAGGCCGTGCTCGACATGACCCGGATCATCCGCGAGTGGAAGGCGGAGGGCCGCCCCGGCGGGCGCGAGGAGGTCCTGTTCCGCCTGGCGAGGACGGGTGGGGTGTACATCCCGGCGTTCTACGACGTCGAGTACCTCCCCGACGGCCGCATCGCCCGTGTCGTACCGAACCGCAGCGGTGTGCCCTGGCGCGTGTCCAAGCACACCGTCATGGACCTGGACGAGTGGCCGTACCCCAAGCAGCCCCTCGTGCCGCTGGCCGAGACGGTCCACGAGCGGATGTCGGTGGAGATCTTCCGCGGCTGCACCCGCGGATGCCGCTTCTGCCAGGCCGGCATGATCACCCGCCCTGTCCGGGAACGCTCCATCACCGGCATCGGCGACATGGTCGACAAGGGCCTGAAGGCCACCGGTTTCGAGGAGGTGGGCCTGCTCTCCCTGTCCTCCGCGGACCACTCGGAGATCGGTGACATCGCCAAGGGCCTGGCGGACCGCTACACCGACGACAAGATCGGCCTCTCGCTGCCCTCCACCCGCGTCGACGCCTTCAACGTCGACCTGGCGAACGAGCTGACCCGCAACGGCCGCCGCTCGGGCCTGACCTTCGCCCCCGAGGGCGGCTCGGAGCGCATGCGCAAGGTCATCAACAAGATGGTCTCGGAAGAGGACCTGATCAGGACCGTCGCCACCGCCTACGGCAACGGCTGGCGCCAGGTGAAGCTGTACTTCATGTGCGGCCTGCCGACGGAGACGGACGAGGACGTCCTCCAGATCGCCGACATGGCGATGCACGTCATCCAGAAGGGCCGCGAGGTCTCGGGCGCCAACGACATCCGCTGCACGGTGTCGATCGGAGGCTTCGTACCCAAGCCGCACACCCCGTTCCAGTGGGCCCCCCAGCTGTCGGCGGAGGAGACGGACGCGCGCCTGGAGAAGCTCCGCAACAAGATCCGCGGCGACAAGAAGTACGGCCGCTCGATCGGCTTCCGCTACCACGACGGCAAGCCCGGCATCGTCGAGGGCCTGCTCTCCCGCGGCGACCGCCGGACCGGCGCGGTCATCCGCGCGGTCTACGACGACGGCGGCCGCTTCGACGGCTGGCGCGAGCACTTCTCCTACGACCGCTGGATGGCCTGCGCGGACAAGGCGCTGGCCCCCTTCGGCGTCGACGTCGACTGGTACACCACCCGCGAGCGCACCTACGAGGAGGTCCTGCCCTGGGACCACCTGGACTCCGGCCTGGACAAGGACTGGCTCTGGGAGGATTGGCAGGACGCCCTCGACGAGACCGAGGTCGAGGACTGCCGCTGGACCCCGTGCTTCGACTGCGGCGTGTGCCCGCAGATGGACACGTCCATCCAGATCGGCCCCACCGGCAAGAAGTTGCTGCCGCTGACGGTCAAGAACGCGGGTCCGACGCCGGCTTCGAGCGGTCACTCGCACTGAGGTGAGCGAGGGCGAGGGGGCGCCGTGCCGACTGCGTTCGGCGCGGCGCCCCCTCGCCCGTCGGCGCCGCGGGCTTCAACCCGCCCGTCTCTGATCCTCGCCGCTTGCCGGCGCGACCGCCCGGAGCTTCGCGTCGAGTTGCAGCCAGGACAGGTCCGGGCCCTCGATCTCGACGACAGCACTCCAGACGGCCGGCAACTCGGTGAACTCCCCGTACGGTTCGCGGTGCATACGGACCACCCGGCCCGGAGAGATCGCGGTTCCCGACGGGTTGTCCGCCGGGAGCACCGAATCTCCGATGAGAACCCCCCGTTCCAGACTGACGCTCCGGGCGTGGCAGACCACCCGGTGCGCCGAAGGACGCTCGTACACGATCAGGACGTCCAGCAGTCCCATGGGCTCAGGGTTCCTCATGTGTGCGCATGTCTCCCTCTGGGGTCCGGTGAGGATGGGGGTCCGGAGCGCAGTACAGCGGCTCGGCGGACCGGAGGCAACCGTTCAGCGAGCCGTTGCCCTCGGCTGAGGGCTCAGGCCGTGGCCAGGCGGGTGTCCAGCCAGTCGAAGACGCGTTGTTCGAACAGGGCACGGCCCATCGGCTCGCAGTGCAGGTGTGCGCCCTCCGCCTCGGTGAAGCGGACCAACCGCTTCGAGCCGGGCAGGAGGTCGTACAGCTCCTGTGCGGCGCCCGGCCAGAACTGTTCGCCGTCCGGGTCGGTGATCAGGAGTGGCGTGGTGATCCGGTCGGCGACAGGGGTGACGTCGTAGCGGGACACCTCTGTGAGCAGGTCGAACGGTGAGTCGATGCCGTACGGCCGGGCCCGCCGGCGCCAGGTCGCGGTCAGGGCCGGGTCCTGGGCGAGGCCCTCGTGCAGGACCCGGTCGAAGGTGTCCCGGTCACCGGACTCCCACAGTCCGCGCAGTTCGGGGCCGAGCTGGTCCCACCAGCTGTCCACGACGCGGACCACGCCCGGGTCGGCGACCGCCGCGGCGATGCGGTGTTCGAAGGCGAGGGCGCGCGGCACCCAGTAGCCGGCCTGGCTGACGCCGGCCAGGGCGATCCGCCGGGGGTCGGTGCCGGGGCGGGTGAGGAGGAAGTCGGTGACAGGGGTGATGACGCTCTCCCAGTCGGGCCGGAACGGCACCCCCCGGTCGAAGAGCATCGACTGCTGGCCGGGGCCGTCGAAGAGCAGGACACGGTAGCCGCGGGCGACCGCCGGCGCGCCCAGCAGCGTCCAGACCGAACTGAGCGGGCCGTCGCTGCCGTTGTTGGCGATGAGCGTGGGCAGTGGGCCGGAACCGTCCGGGGGGTCGACGAGGTACCCGGGCAGGGTCGTGTCCTCGTACGGGATCGGGACCGGCTCGGCGGGTGGGTCGCAGGCCCGCAGGAAGCGGTCGAACCAGGCGCGGTGCCGCGGGAACACCTCGGCCAGCCGGTGTGCCGGGTCGGCGACCGCGTCGACGCCCGCGAGGGCCGTGCCGGCGTACCCGGCGGCTCGCAGCCAGCCGTCCCGCGCGCTCACGGTCCGTCCCTCGGCCGCGCTGCGCCCGGCCCGCTCGGCGGTCCTCGCGGCCAGCTCCGCCCAGGCGGCGAACCACGTCTCCCCGTCGCCGTCCGCCACCGCGGCGGCGGTGGCCAGCACCTCGCCCACATCGGCGCCCCGGCGCCAGGCCGAGCCCAGCGTGAGCCGTATCTCGTAGTCGAACTGGACGTTCTCGCTGAATCGGGACGGCGATCGGGATGGGGATCGGGATCGCGAGCGGGGTCGGTAGGTCATGGCGGCTCCCTGGAGGGCGTACGGTCCCCAGTCGCCGTCCGGGCCCCGTCTTTCACGCTAGGGCGCGCGCGTCCGGGCCGCACGACGGGCGGCTCGGGGTTCGGGGACGGCACGATGGAGTGGAGGGGGTGGCCGCGGATCTGACGGGAGGAGCTCCCATGGCTCAGCAGACGGCGGCGAAGGCCCCGCCGGAGAAACCCGTGAGCACCGGCGGCGTCTTCTTCTCGTTCGCGCCGTGGATCATCTTCGGCGTGGTCGCCAGCCCTTCCACCTGGGAGTACGCGGCCCTCGCCGCGCTGATCGCCGCGATCGTCCTGTCGGGGCGGGACATACTGAACGGCAGGTTCCGGCCCCTCGACATCACCGGCATCGTGTTCTTCGCCGTGCTCTCGGTCCTGGCGCTGGCCCTGGACCGCGGGCAGCTCCTCTGGCTGGAGACGTACGCCCAGGTCATCTCCAACGGGCTGGTGGCCCTCGTGGCGCTCGGATCGCTGTTCGCCGACCCGTTCACCGCGCAGTACGCCCGCGAGTCGTCGCCCCGGGCCGTGTGGGACTCGCCCGTTTTCCAGCACATCAACCGGGTGCTGACGGCGGTGTGGGGCGCGGTCTTCGCGCTGATGACCGTCTCGACCTGGCTGGCCGTCCGGTACCCGGCCCAGGATGACTGGTTCAACTGGGTCGTGCCCATCGCCCTGCTGGTGGTGGCCGTGAAGTTCACCGAGCACTATCCCGAGGCGTACAAGGCGCGGGTGCTGTAGCCGGATCCGAACGGGCGGCCCCGGCGTCTATCGGGGTATGGAACTCCGTGAGCCGCCCCCTGAGCGTTCGAAACCCGAAGGATGCCTCGTCGTCGCCGTCCGCCTGCCGGTGCGGATCGTCGTGCTCGTCCTGGTCGTGCCCGTGCGCATGGTGTGGGATGCCGTCGTGGTCACCGGGCGGCTGCTGCGGGACACCGTGCTCAGGCCGTTGGGGCGGGCCCTGGTGTGGCTGGGCAGGGCGGTGTTCGTGTGGCCGTCCGTGGCGTTGTGGCGCTACGTCGTGGTGCCCGCCGGCCGGGTGCTGACCTGGCTCGCGGCGGTCCTCGTCGGCGTACCGGCGGTGTGGCTGTACCGCTGGGTCCTCACCCCCTTGGGACGTGCCCTCGCCCGGCTCGTGCGCGGGGCCGGCGCCGTGTCGGCGTGGGTGTACGCGCGCGTGCTCAGCCCGGTCGGGTACGGCCTGGCCCGGCTGTTGAAGGGCGTCGGCGCGGTGCTCGCCGTCCTCGGGACCGGGACGTTCACGGCCGTCGCCTGGCTGGCGCGCCACCTGTTGGTCGTACCTGCCCGGTGGCTGTACGCCTGGGTCCTCGCCCCCGCCGGCCGGGCCGTCGCCTGGTGCGTACGGGGTCTGGGGTGGCTGCTGGGACTGGTGGTCACCGGTGCCGGCCTGGCCCTGTACCGGACCGCCCGCGTGCTGCTGGTCCTGCCCGCCCTGGCGCTGTGGCGCTGGGTGCTCGCGCCCGTCGGCCGGTTCCTCGCGGTCGTCGCCCGCGAGGTGGGAGACGCCCTGGGGCACGCCTGGCGGATCGCCGGGCGGATCTCGCGGGCCGTCGGACGGGCGCTCGGGACCCTCTTCCGGTGGATCTTCGTGGAGCCGGCGCGCTGGGTGTACCGCAGCGTCCTCACGCCGGTCGGGCACGTCGTCCGGGACGCCGTCCTGCGGCCCGTCGCCGACGGCGTGCGGGCCGTGGGACGGGTCGGCCGGGAGGCCCTGGCCACGGCCCGCGCCACCGTGCGGCAGGCCCGCGCCGAGGCGCGCCGGATGCTGTTCGGCGGTCCCGGCCGGCCGGTTCCGGCCGACCGGCGGGAACCCTCGGGCGCCGTGGCACGTAGTCTTGGTAACGGTACGACCGCTCTCACGAAGGACTAGGACACTGGGCAAGCGACAGCCCGAAGGCCCGCCGCCCGCACCCGCGGTGCAGCGCATCCGACTGCGCTACACCAAGCGCGGCCGCCTGAGGTTCACCAGCCACCGAGACTTCCAGCGCGCCTTCGAGCGTGCGCTTCGCCGCGCCGAGGTGCCCATGGCGTACTCGGCGGGGTTCACACCGCATCCGAAGGTGTCGTACGCCAATGCCGCACCCACCGGCACGGGCAGTGAGGCGGAGTACCTGGAGATCGCGCTCACCCAGGCGCGCGACCCGGAGACCCTGCGCGTCCTCCTCGACGAGTCGCTGCCCGCCGGGCTCGACGTCATCGACGCGGTGGAGGCGCGGACCCCGGGTCTCGCCGACCGGCTGACGGCCTCCGTCTGGGAGCTGCGGCTGGCCGGGGTCGACCCGGCCGACGCGGAGCGCGCGGTCGCGGCCTTCGCCGCGGCCGACGCCGTCGAGGTGCAGCGCACGACCAAGAACGGCGTCCGTACCTTCGACGCCCGCCCCGCCGTGGTGAGCCTGGACACGCACGGATCGCCGGCTGATAGGCCGACCGACGTGCCCTGTGCGATACTGCGGCTGGTTGTTCGGCACGTGACGCCTGCCGTACGACCCGACGACGTCCTGTCCGGTCTCCGCGCCGTGGCCGACCTGGCGCCGCCGGTCCCCGCTGCGGTGACCAGGCTGGCGCAGGGGCTGCTCGATGAAGAGACCGGCACGGTGACCGACCCGCTCGCGCCCGACCGCGAGGCAGCCCAGGCCCTGAAGGCCGCACCGGTTGCCGCCGCGACGGCGCCGATGCCGGAAGGTCCCGCGTAGGGACGGACGTCGTAGCGCCGCCCTCGTACTCGGGAGCCACCTGGGTCGGGCAGCGCACCGACCACAAGACTTTCGCCAGGCCGTACCGACAAGGCGTACGGAACCGGCGAGACAGGACACAGAGTGCTCCCGTGCGGCGCCCGCGCCCCGGACGGCGGCCACCGCGTATCGCGCGGGCCGCGGACGTCAACGGCGGACGGTCTTCACAGACCGCCGGCGGACCAGGCGCGGCGCCCGGGAGCCTGACGGGAGAAACGCCCGCATGCTCGAGCCGACCGAACCCACCGAGGGTTCCGAACTCAACACCCCCAGCGACACCCTGCCGCCGCGCAGGCGTCGCCGTGCCGCTTCCCGCCCGGCGGGCCCGCCCGCGGGACCCGCGGAGGCGAGCGCCGAGGTCACCGTGCCGGCCATACCGGCCGCGGACGCGGACGAGGTGGCCGCGGTGACCGAGAGCACCCCGGACACCGAACAGCTGCCCGAGGCCGCCGCCGCGCAGGCGCCCGCCGCCGAGGAGGCAGCACCGGCGCGTCCGCGCCGCCGGGCCACCCGCCGGGCGTCCGCGCCCGTGGGTTCCCCGGCGCCCGCCGAGACCGCGGAGACCGTCGTACCGGCCGCGTCCGCGCACGCCGAGCCGGCGGACGCCGCCGTCGCCGAGGCCGGTGCGGTCGTCGTCGGCGAGGAGGCCGCTCCGCGCCGCACCCGCCGCCGGGCCACGCGCAGCGTGGCGACGCCGACCGACGGCGCCTCCGGTGCGCCGGAGACGGCCAGGACCGTCGAGCCCACCAAGTCCGCTGACACCGCTGTTGCGGAGGAGCCCTCCGTGACGGAACAGCCTGCCGAGGAAGCCGCTCCGCGCCGCACCCGGCGCCGGGCCACGCGCAGCGTGTCGACGGCCACCGAAGGCGCCCCGGGTGCCACGGAGATCTCCGGGACCCCGCAGACCGCTGAGGCCGCCGAGTCCGCTGTCGCGGCGGAGCCCGCCGAGGAAGTCCCCGCCGGGCGCCCGCGCCGTCGCGCGACCCGCCGTGTGTCGGCGCCCACCGCCGCGCCCGCGTCCGCCGAGGCCGCGCGGGCCGAGACCGTGGTCCCGGCCGCCGCCCCCGCCCCGGCCGCCACCGCCGAGACGGCGCAGGAGACCACGCAGTCCGACGCCCCCGCCGCGCGTCCGCGCCGCCGGGCCACCCGCCGGGTGTCCGCGCCCGCCGGTGCCCCGCAGGGCGCCGAGGAGACCCCGGCCGTGATCGAGGCCGCTCCCGTCGCGCAGGAGGCCCCCGAGGCACCCGCCGCCGAGACGGCGCAGGAGACCACGCAGTCCGACGCCCCCGCCGCGCGTCCGCGCCGCCGGGCCACCCGCCGGGTGTCCGCGCCCGCCGGTGCCCCGCAGGGCGCCGAGGAGACCCCGGCCGTCGCCGAGGCCGCTCCCGTCGCGCAGGACACGCCCGAGGCGCCCCAGGTGCCCGCCGCCGAGGCCGGCGTCCAGGACGCCGATGAGGAGGCCGCTCCGCGTCGTACGCGCCGCCGGGCCACCCGCCGGGTGTCCGCACCCACCGGTACGCCGGTGAGCGAGGAGGCCGACCGGGCCGAGCAGGCGGAGGAGCCCGCAGTGCACACCCAGGCCCCGCAGGTCCCCGAGACCGCGCAGACCGCCGAGCCCGCCCGGGCGGCGCAGGCCCCCGCGCCGGCCGCCGAGGGCGGGACGCAGCGCCGCACCCGCCGCCGGGGCGAGCGCGCCGCGTCCGGGTTCGCCGAGCCCGCCCGCCCCGCCGCGGCCCGGTCCGCCGAGGACGCCGACGGTCCGCGCCGGCCCGCCCGCCCCGCCGTCGCCGTCTTCCAGGCGCCGGTGTTCACCGAGCCCAGGTTCCAGACCGCGGAGCGGGCCGCGGCCGAGGCCGCGGCCGAGGCCGCCGGTTCGGAGGAGACCGAGGAGTACACGGAGGAGCGCGCGGAGGAGCGCCTGGAGGAGCGCGCCGAGACCGGTTCGCGCCGCCGTCGGCGCCGCCGCGGGGCCGCCCCCGAGGAGACCCGGCCGGTGCGGGCCGTGGCCGAGGACGAGGACGAGGAAGCGGAGGAGCCCGAGGACGCCGACGAGGCTCCGGAGGCCGCCGAGGACCTCGCCGAGAACGAGGGCGAGGACACCGAGGACACCGACGAGGCCGACGACGCCGACGGCTTCGAGGAGTCCGGCTCGCGCCGCCGGCGCCGCCGCGGCGGACGCCGCCGCCGGCGCGGTGACGCGTCCGACGGTGAGGGCGCCGACGCCGAGGGCGACGAGCTCGCCGCCGAGCAGGCCGCGCAGGACGCCGAGGACACCGCCGAGCAGGAGGACGAGGACGCCGACGACGTCCGGGGCGACGACTCCGCCGGTTCCAGCTCCAGCAGCCGCCGCCGTCGCCGCCGCCGTCGCCGGGCCGGTGACACGGCTGCCGAACCCGAGCTGTCCGTCGACGACCCGGAGCGCACGGTCGTCAAGGTCCGCGAGCCGCGCAAGCCGAGCGAGCCGTCCGACGAGGTGCAGTCCATCAAGGGCTCGACCCGTCTGGAGGCCAAGAAGCAGCGCCGCCGGGAAGGCCGCGAGCAGGGCCGACGCCGGGTCCCGATCATCACCGAGGCCGAGTTCCTGGCCCGCCGTGAGGCCGTCGAGCGGGTGATGGTCGTGCGCCAGCACGGCGAGCGCACCCAGATCGGCGTGCTCGAGGACGGCGTGCTCGTCGAGCACTACGTCAACAAGGAGCAGTCGACCTCGTACGTCGGCAACGTCTACCTGGGCAAGGTCCAGAACGTGCTGCCGTCGATGGAGGCCGCCTTCATCGACATCGGCAAGGGCCGCAACGCGGTGCTGTACGCCGGTGAGGTCAACTTCGGTGCGCTGGGCATGGCCAACGGGCCGCGGCGCATCGAGTCCGCCCTGAAGTCCGGGCAGCCCGTGCTCGTGCAGGTCACCAAGGACCCGATCGGTCACAAGGGCGCCCGCCTGACCAGCCAGGTCTCCCTGCCGGGCCGCTACCTGGTGTACGTGCCCGAGGGCTCGATGACCGGCATCAGCCGCAAGCTGCCCGACACCGAGCGGGCCCGGCTGAAGACCATCCTCAAGAAGATCGTCCCCGAGGACGCGGGCGTCATCGTGCGCACCGCCGCCGAGGGCGCGAGCGAGGAGGAGCTGCGCCGCGACGTCGAGCGGCTCCAGGGGCAGTGGGAGGACATCCAGAAGAAGGCCAAGAACGGCGGCGGCTCGAGTGCGCCGACGCTGCTCTACGGCGAGCCGGACATGACCGTCCGGGTCGTGCGCGACATCTTCAACGAGGACTTCTCCAAGGTCATCGTCAGCGGTGACGAGGCCTGGCAGACGATCCACGGGTACGTCGCGCACGTCGCCCCGGACCTGGCCGGCCGGCTGTCGAGGTGGACGTCCGAGACCGACGTCTTCGCCACCTACCGGATCGACGAGCAGCTCGCCAAGGCGCTGGACCGCAAGGTCTGGCTGCCCAGCGGCGGTTCGCTGGTGATCGACCGGACCGAGGCGATGGTCGTCATCGACGTCAACACCGGCAAGTTCACCGGCCAGGGCGGCAACCTGGAGGAGACGGTCACCAGGAACAACCTGGAGGCGGCCGAGGAGATCGTGCGTCAGCTGCGGCTGCGTGACCTCGGCGGCATCATCGTGATCGACTTCATCGACATGGTCCTGGAGTCGAACCGGGACCTGGTGCTGCGCCGCCTGCTGGAGTGCCTGGGCCGGGACCGTACGAAGCACCAGGTTGCCGAGGTCACCTCGCTGGGCCTGGTCCAGATGACCCGTAAGCGGGTCGGTCAGGGCCTGCTGGAGTCGTTCTCCGAGACCTGTGTCCACTGCAACGGCCGCGGTGTCGTCGTCCACCTGGAGCAGGCGACCGCGAACGGTGGCGGCGGCAAGCGCAAGAAGCGCGGCCGGGGCGGCGACGTCCACGAGCACGTGCACGAGACCGCCGCCGTGGCCGTGGAGAGCGGCGAGGCCGTCGAGCCCGAGGTGGAGACGGCCGTGGAGGTGGCCGCCGAGGCCGCCGAGCCGGTCGCGCTGCCCGGGCCGGACTTCGCGCCGGACGAGGAGCTGTACAGCAGCGTCGCCGAGGCGGAGGCGGCGGCCACCCGTGGCCGTTCGCGCCGCCGGGCGGGCCGCCGGGCGTCGGCTCCGGCGGGCGCGCCGAAGCCGGAGCGTGCCGAGCGGGCCTCCAGGGCCGAGCGGGCCGAGGAGGCCGAGTGGGCCGGGAGTGCCGGGGCCGGGTTCGCCGCCGAGGCCGAGCCGGCCGCGGCTCCGACCGCGCAGCACGTCACCGCCGAGGAGGCGGCGACGCGCCCGGTGCTGCCCGAGCCGGCCGCCGAGGCGCTGGCCGAGCCCGTGGCCGCCGAGGACCAGGTGGTCCAGGCGCCGCAGGCCGAGGCCCCGGCCGCCGAGGACGCCGCGCCCAAGGGCCGTACGCGCCGTCGGGCGACCCGGAAGGTGTCGGCCCCGGCCGGTTCCCCCGCGGGTGCCGAGGCGGCCGTCGTGACGGTGCCGGAGGCCGCGCCCGTGGCCGAGGCGCCGGCCGTGCCGCCGGTCGCCGAGGCTCCGGCCGCCGAGGAGGCGCCCGCGCCCGCCGAGGCCGCCGCACCGGCCCGCCCGCGCCGCCGTGCGGTGCGCAAGGCCACGGCGCCCACCGCGTCCGAGGAGGCGGCCGTCGTGGTCGTCCCGTCGGTCCCGGCGGAGCCCGCGGTGGCCGAGGCCCCGGTGGCCGAGGGGGCCGCGGAGGAGGTCGCGCCGGCCAAGAAGACCGCCCGCAAGGCGGCCAAGAAGGCCCCGGCGAAGAAGGCCGCCGCCAAGAAGACGGTGGCCAAGAAGACGGCCGCCAAGAAGACGACGGCCAAGAAGGCGGCGAAGACCGCCAAGACGGCCACCGCGAAGTCGACGGCGAAGAAGACCGCCACGGTCCCCACCGCCGGCGACGAGGGCTGACGCCCGAGGGTGTGCGGCCGGTCCGAGTGACCGGCCGCACACCGGCGGGGCCCGGTTTGACCCCTTCGGCCGCGGCCCCGTAACCTGGACCGTCGGCGTGTCCGCTGACACGCCACATCCCCGTAAACCTTCTTCCTCCCGGACGCCATGCGGGCCGGGAGAGGTCGTCCGTGCTGTTCTCGGGCGGCTGGCCTGCGGGGGTGCCGTTTCTTCGAGCGAAAGTGAGATCCGCGTGTACGCCATCGTGCGCAGCGGTGGTCGCCAGCACAAGGTTGCTGTCGGCGACATCGTTGAGGTTGACAAGATTTCCACTGCCAAGGTTGGCGACACGGTCGAGCTCTCGACCCTGCTCGTTGTCGACGGCGACGCCGTGACCAGCGACCCGTGGGTGCTGGCCGGTATCAAGGTCCAGGCCGAGGTCGTGGACCACCACAAGGGCCAGAAGATCGACATTCTGCGCTACAAGAACAAGACCGGCTACCGCCGTCGTCAGGGCCACCGCCAGCAGTACACGGCGATCAAGGTCACGTCGATCCCCGCGGCTGCGAAGTAAGGGACTGAGGAGAAATGGCACACAAGAAGGGCGCATCGTCCACCCGGAACGGTCGCGACTCCAATGCCCAGCGGCTCGGCGTGAAGCGCTTCGGCGGTCAGGTCGTCAACGCGGGTGAGATCCTGGTCCGCCAGCGTGGCACCCACTTCCACCCCGGCGCCGGTGTCGGCCGCGGTGGCGACGACACGCTGTTCGCCCTCCAGGCCGGTGCGGTGGAGTTCGGCTCCCACCGTGGCCGCAAGGTCGTGAACATCGTTCCGGTCGCCTGAATCGTCTGATTCACGGCATCGACCGAACATCTCGCGAGGCGGACCTCACTTCCCGATCGGGAAGGCGGGTCCGCCTTTCGCGTGTTACCTAGAAGACAGATCCGCACGTTTCTGGAGGCACTGAACCATGACCACCTTCGTGGACCGCGTCGAACTGCATGTCGCCGCGGGTAGCGGGGGCCACGGCTGTGCCTCCGTCCACCGTGAGAAGTTCAAGCCGCTCGGCGGCCCCGACGGCGGCAACGGCGGCCGGGGCGGCGACGTCATCCTGACCGTCGACCAGTCGATCACGACGCTGCTCGACTACCACCACTCCCCGCACCGCAAGGCCACCAGCGGCAAGCCCGGCGAGGGCGGGAACCGTTCCGGCAAGGACGGCCAGGACCTCGTCCTGCCGGTGCCGGACGGCACGGTCGTGCTGGACAAGGCGGGCAACGTCCTCGCGGACCTGGTCGGCCACGGCACCTCGTACGTCGCCGCGCAGGGCGGCCGGGGAGGCCTCGGCAACGCGGCGCTGGCCTCGGCCCGCCGCAAGGCGCCCGGTTTCGCGCTGCTCGGCGAGCCCGGTGACCTGAGCGACATCGTCCTGGAGCTGAAGACGGTCGCCGACGTGGCCCTCGTCGGTTATCCGAGCGCCGGCAAGTCCTCGCTGATCTCCGTGCTCAGCGCGGCCAAGCCGAAGATCGCCGACTACCCGTTCACCACGCTGGTCCCGAACCTGGGCGTGGTCACCGCAGGTTCCACCGTCTACACCATCGCCGACGTGCCCGGTCTCATCCCCGGCGCCAGCCAGGGCCGCGGTCTGGGCCTGGAGTTCCTGCGGCACGTGGAGCGGTGCAGCGTGCTGGTGCACGTGCTGGACACCGCCACCCTGGAGTCCGAGCGCGACCCGGTCTCCGACCTCGACACCATCGAGGAGGAGCTGCGGCAGTACGGCGGTCTCGACAACCGGCCGCGGATCGTCGTCCTGAACAAGGTCGACGTGCCCGACGGCAAGGACCTCGCCGAGATGGTCCGCCCCGACCTGGAGTCCCGCGGCTACCGCGTCTTCGAGGTGTCGGCCGTCGCCCACATCGGTCTGCGCGAGCTGACCTTCGCGCTCGGTGAGCTGATCGCCACGGCGCGCGCCGCCAGGCCGAAGGAGGAGGCGACCCGGATCGTCATCCGGCCGAAGGCCGTGGACGACGCCGGCTTCACCGTCACCCGCGAGGAGGCCGGCGGCGAGCTGCTGTTCCGGGTGCGCGGCGAGAAGCCCGAACGCTGGGTCCGCCAGACCGACTTCAACAACGACGAGGCCGTCGGCTACCTCGCCGACCGGCTCAACCGTCTCGGTGTGGAAGGGGAACTGATGAAGGCGGGCGCCCGCTCGGGCGACGGCGTCGCCATCGGCCCCGAGGACAACGCGGTCGTCTTCGACTGGGAGCCCACGGTCATGGCCGGCGCGGAGATGCTCGGCCGCCGTGGTGAGGACCACCGCTTCGACGCGCAGCGGCCCGCCGCGCAGCGCCGCCGCGACAAGGAGGCGGAGCGGGACGACGCGCTGCGGGAGTACGACGAATTCGACCCGTTCGAGTAGAGGCACGCCCCGCCCGCCCGGGAGAACCGGGCGGGTGAACGGCGGGGAGATCCGCGGCGGCGGTGAGGGAAACCCCACGTCACCCCGGTGAGTCGAACAGTGCGACACGGAGAGGATCTTGCTCTCCGTGTCGCACTTCCCTTTTCTCGCCCCCTCGCCGCCGACTCCCCGAGCAGACGTGCCCGACCAGCCCCGCCCCGCCCGCCGCCGGACCCCGGCGCCCGCCGCCGGCCTCGCCCTCGCGGCTGGTCTACGGCTCGGCGAGTGGCCCGAAGACCTCCACCCGGCAGGTCCTCAGCCAGGACAGCGCCGGGGTGCCGGGCAGCGCGGAGGCCGGTGACCGGTTCGGCAGCGCCGTCGCCACCGCCGACCTCGACCGCGACGGCTATGCCGACCTGGTCGTCGGGGCGGGGGCGAGGACACGTCGGCCGGCACCGACGCCGGGTCGCTCGTGGTGCTCCGGGGTGGGGCGAAGGGCCTGTCCGGCGGGGTGACGCTGGCCGGCGGGAAGGAGTACGAGGGGCTCGGCGACCGGGGGCACCTGACCGTCGGGGACGTGGACGGCAACGGCGCGCCGGACGTCGTCACCGTGGTGACCGCGCACGATCTGAGGGTGCTGGCCGGGCCGTTCGGCCGCAACGGCGCCACCGCGCACGGCGCGCAGCTGGTCACCGACCCGTTCGACAGCCGGGTCCTCGACCTGGTCGCCGGCGACCTCGACGGCGACGGCGTCACCGACATCGCCGCCGCGGAGAACGACGGCGACGAGTGGGACGCCCGCCGCGTCGTGCACTGGACGGGCACGCACGACGGGCTCCTTCCGTACCGTCTGGTCAGCGGCGCCGGTACCGGTCTCCAGGGCGGCGAGCACCTCGCCGTCGGCGATGTGAACCGGGACGGTCACGCCGACCTGGTCGTGGGCCGGGCCGCCGAGGGCGCCGACAGCGACGTGGACACCCCGCTCGCCGAGGGCGGCCGGATCGCCTGGATCCCGGGCACGGCCGAGGGACCCGACGGGACGAAGGCGGTCCTCGTGAACCTGGACACCGCGGGCGTGCCGGGCACCGCCGAGCCGGGATCCGGTTTCGGCACCGGCCTCTCGGTGGCGGACATCGACGGCGACCACTACGCGGACATCGCGGTCGGCGCGCCCGGTGTCTCCACGGGCGGACGGGTCATCACGCCGCGCGGTACCGCCAAGGGCCCGACGGGCGGCGGTGCGAAGGAGTTCGGCCAGGACACCGCGGGCGTGCCCGGCACCGGCGAGCAGGGTGACGCGTTCGGCTCGGCCGTGCGCCTGCTGGACGCGGAGGGCGACGGCCGGGCCGAACTGGTCGTCGGCGCGCCGGGGGAGAACACCGAGGCCGGGGCGGTGTGGGTGCTGCGCGGCACCACCACGGGGATCACGCCGAGCGGCTCGTTCAGCTTCGCCGGCGGCACGCTCGGCACGGTGGCCGCGGACGCACGGCTGGGGGCCGGCTTCGGTTCCTGAGCCATGGGTGGCGGGCCGGATTCCGACCTACCGTCAGGCTCGTTGCGGCGCGAGGGTTTTCCCGTGCCGCGACGGGTCTTCTGTTGTCTGCCCATTTGTCATGCTCGTGGAGGGCGCTGTTCAGCAGTCGGGCCGTCCGGCCGTGGGAGCTTCCGCATGTCCGAACCGACCTGTCACGAGGCCACTGTGGCAAAGGGAGTCAGCGCATGACCGGACCATCGCCCGACCGCCGCCGCTTTCTGACCGCGGGGGCCGCCGTCCTCGGCGCCGCGGCCTCCGCCCAGTTATGGCTGCCCGGCACCGCCCGCGCGGCCGGCGCCCCGCTGCCCGACGGGGTGTTCACCCTCGGTGTCGGTTCCGGCGATCCACTGCCCGACGGGATCGTGCTGTGGACCAGACTCGCGCCCGACCCGCTGGGGGGCGGCGGCATGCCCGACGCGGTCTTCCCCGTGGAGTGGGAGATCGCCGAGGACGAGCGGTTCCGCAGAACCGTCCGCCGGGGCACCGCCCAGGCAGGCCCCGAACTCGGCCACAGCGTCCACGTGGACGTCCGCGGCCTGCGTCCGGACCGCTCGTACTGGTACCGCTTCCGGGCCGGCGACCAGCTCTCGCCCACCGGCCGCACCCGCACCGCGCCCCACCCGCACCGGCGGGGCGGCTCGCTGCGCGTCGCCCTCGCCTCCTGCCAGAACTGGCAGCACGGCTATTTCACGCCGTACGCCGACATGCTGGCGCAGGACCCCGACTTCGTGCTCTTCGTCGGCGACTACATCTACGAGTCCGCGCCGTCCGCCACGGCCGTGCGCCGCCACGAGGGCAAGGGCGAGCCGTACACCCTCACGCAGTACCGCAACCGGTACGCGCAGTACCGCACCGACCCCGACCTGGCCGCGATGCAGGCGAGCGCGCCCTGGGTGGTCACCTTCGACGACCACGAGGTGGACAACGACTGGGCCGGCGAGATCCCGCAGGACCCGGACAAGCAGTCGCACGACGCGTTCGTGGCCCGGCTCACCGCGGCCTTCCAGGCGTACTACGAGCACATGCCGGTGCGCGCCACGGCCGTCCCGGACGGCCCGCACATCCAGATGTACCGCCGTCTGGACTTCGGCCGGCTCGCCCGGCTCAACGTCCTGGACACCCGGCAGTTCCGCAGCGACCAGGCCACCACCCAGGAGGGCGCGCAGGCGCCGACGCAGACCATGCTCGGCGCGGAGCAGAAGCAGTGGCTGCTCGACGGGCTGCACGACTCCCCGGCCCGCTGGAACCTCATCGCCTCGCAGATCATGATGGCCGAGACCGACCTGCTGCCCGGCGACGGCAAGCTCTGGTACTACGACGCCTGGGACGGCTACCAGGTCGAACGCAACTCCTTGCTGGAGGAGTTCGCCGACATCCGCAACCCGGTGGTGCTCAGCGGCGACCGGCACCTGACGATGATCAGCGACCTCAGGACGGACTACGCCGACCCGGACTCCGACGTGGTCGGCGCCGAGTTCGTCGGCACCTCCATTTCCAGCAGCGGCGACCAGGACCAGGACGCCTTCCACCGCCAGTGGGACCCGCTGAAGGCGGACAACCCGCACTGGAAACTCATCGACGCCCACCGCGGCTACCACCTCTTCGACATCCGCCGCGACGGCATCGACGCCCAGGTCCGGGTCGTCGACACGGTGCTGAAGCCGCAGGCGACGGCGAGCACCCTGGCCAGACTCCGGGTGGAGTCGGACGAGCCCGGGGTCACCCTCGTGTGAGCCGGTGCCGGTCCGCCGGAGCCCGGGACACGGACGCGTCCCGGGCTCCGGCGCGTCGCCGTACGGGCCGCCCGGAAATCCCCTCGTGACCGGAACACCACTGAATCGCTGCTGGAATTCCGGGGCGATCGACTTCCCCGAAACGCTGTATTTCCCGTCTTGTCCGGGCGGTGCCGTGCCGATTTCGCGGACCGGGTGCGCTCCACGCACCGGGAGGCGAAGATGTCCCGCCCCGCAGGGCGGCGCCGGCACGGCGGGGCGGGCCGCCGCTTCGGGGCGTCTCTCCCGGCCCACCTGTGGACTTACTCACAGCGAATTCACGGGGGTTCGCAGCGCCCGCGGCCAATGACCGGGGGCGCGAGGTGAATGACAGGTGGCGCGCACATATGCATGGGAGGTCGCTCACCTTGCACTGCGGTTACCCGAGGTGGGACCATTTCACGGTTCCCTGTCGCCCCAAGGTAGGTCACCTGTGTCCCAGCACATAGCCAAGCCCCGTACCACCGCAGTGATCCTGGCCGGTGGCACCGGTCAGCGGGTGGGTCTGTCGATCCCCAAGCAGCTGCTGAAGATCGCCGGCAAGGCAGTCATCGAGCACACCCTGACCACCTTCGAGAACACCGACTCGATCGACGACATCATCGTGCTGATGGCGCCGGGATATGTGCCGGACGTCGAGAAGATCGTCGCCAAGGCGGGCTTCACCAAGGTGAAGAAGGTCATCGAGGGCGGTTCGACCCGGAACGAGACCACCGAGCGTGCCATCAGCGCCCTCGGTGAGGGCCTGGCCGAGGGCGAGGACCGCAACGTCCTCTTCCACGACGCCGTACGCCCCCTGCTCTCGCAGCGCGTCATCGACGACTGCGTGGCCGCGCTCGAGCGCTACCAGGCCGTGGACGTCGCCATCCCGTCCGCGGACACCATCATCGTCACGCGCACCCACGGCGAGGACGGCGAGTTCATCACCGAGATCCCGGACCGCTCCCGGCTGCGCCGCGGCCAGACGCCGCAGGCCTTCAAGCTGTCCACGATCCGCCGCGCCTACCAGGTCGCCGCCGGTGACCCCAACTTCCAGGCCACGGACGACTGCTCGGTGGTCCTGCGGTACCTGCCCGACGTGCCGATCCACGTCGTCGCGGGCGACGAGTACAACATGAAGGTCACCCAGCCGGTCGACGTCTTCATCGCCGACAAGCTGTTCCAGCTCGCCTCCACCGCCGCGCCCGAGCAGAAGGACGAGCAGGCCTACCGCGAGCTGCTGACCGGCAAGACGGTCGTCATCTTCGGCGGTTCCTACGGCATCGGCAAGGACATCGCCGAACTCGCCGGGTCCTACGGCGCGCACGTCTACGCCCTCGGCCGCTCCACCACCGGCACCCACGTGGAGAACCCGGAGGAGGTCGACGACGCGCTGTCCAAGGCCTACGCCGAGACCGGCCGGATCGACTACGTCGTCAACACCGCGGGCGTGCTGCGCATCGGCAAGCTCGCCGAGACCGACAACGCCACCATCGAGGAGGCGCTGAAGGTCAACTACCTGGCCCCGGTGCAGATCGCGCGCTCCTCCTACAAGTACCTGTCCGAGACCAAGGGCCAGCTGCTGCTCTACACCTCCAGCAGCTACACCCGCGGCCGCGCCGAGTACTCCCTCTACTCCTCCACCAAGGCCGCCATGGTGAACCTCACCCAGGCGCTGTCCGACGAGTGGGCCGGCGACGGCATCCGCGTCAACTGCATCAACCCCGAGCGCACCGCCACCCCGATGCGCACCAAGGCCTTCGGCCAGGAGCCCTCGGGTTCGCTGCTGTCCTCCGAGGCCGTGGCCCGCACCTCCCTGGACGTGCTGCTGTCGGAGCTGACCGGTCACGTCATCGACGTCCGGCAGCAGGACCCGACCGCGGGTGCCGCCCGGGCCTCCGGCTTCGAGCAGGCCCTCGCCTCGGTGCTGGACCGTCAGGACGGCGTGTAATAATCGAGGGTAATTAAGCTTTTCGGAATTCAGGCCTCTGTGGGTACCCGTTCACCGGGTATTCGCGGGGGCCTGTGTCCGTACCCCGCACAAATCACCGGCATCCCCTGGCATTTCAGAACAAAACCGGCACTCCCCCCTCCCAGAGCAGGTTCTCCGTGATATCCACCGCTATTCGCGTCGCCCGGGTGGGCAGCGCGGCCGAGCTGGCCGCGGCGGCCCTCGTGATGCTGGGCTTCCCGGCGCTCATGCTGGCCGCGCTCGTCCCGAGCGTTCCCGCCTTCGCGGCCCTGGCCGCCGTGACGTACCTGGCGGACCACTATCTGCACCGCAAGGGCAGCTACCTGATCAACCGCCTCAGCAAGGTCCGGGCGGGACTGTCGATCCGCTTCCTGATCCGCCAGCTGCTGCTGGTCCTGCTGCTGGCCCGGCTGTCCCTCTCCGACGACCTGATCTTCTACGGCGCGGTCGCCTGCTTCATCGCCTTCTACGGCCTCCAGGCCCCGCACGGGGCGCTGGTCACCCTCATCCGCAACCGCCGCCGGATGCCGGTCGCCACCCGCAACATCGACCTGAAGTCGCGCATCCGCATCCCGGACGCCCCGCCGCGCCGCCTGCTGCACCGCTCCGCGGAGAAGATGCTCCACCTCGACCTGTTCGCGGTCGTCGGCGTCCTGCTCTCCGCGCAGCTGGGCTCGGCCGCCTTCGGCTTCTTCGGCATCGGTCTCACCGTCGGTCTCGGCGTCGGCTACGTCGCCGTCCTCGTGCCGTTCGTGCGCGGCCGGAAGACCCCGCCGAAGGCCGACGTCGTCCTCGCCGCCGTCGACGACTGGCTGGCCGCCTACCGGCCGGAGACCGTCCTGTACTTCTCCGGATCCCGGGACTCCGTCTACCAGGTCAACATGTGGCTGGAGACGATGGAGCAGCTGGACACCCGGCCGCTGATCATCCTGCGTGAGCGCGCCATCCTGAACAACCTCGCGCCCACCACGGTCCCCGTCATCTGCGTGCCCGGAGGGGTGCACCTGATGAACCTGGACCTGTCCACCGTGCGCGTCGCGCTCTACGCGGCCAACGTCGGCAAGAACATCCACCTGCTGCGCGTGCCCACCATGAAGCACGTCTTCATCGGCCACGGCGACAGCGACAAGCTGGCCAGCGTCAACCCGTACAGCAAGGTGTACGACGAGGTGTGGACCGCCGGCCGCGCCGGCCGCGACCGCTACGCCATCGCCGACGTCGGCGTCCGCGACGACGACATCGTCGAGGTCGGCCGCCCGCAGCTCGCGCCCATCCGGACCTGGCAGGGCGTGCCCGGGGACCGCGTCCCCACCGTGCTGTACGCCCCCACCTGGGAGGGCTGGGACGGCAACCCCGGCAACACCTCGATCGTGCTCGCCGGTGAGAACATCGTGACCCGGCTGGTGACGGCCGACCCGCCGGTCCGCGTCCTGTACAAGCCGCACCCGTTCACCGGCACCGTCAGCAAGGACGCCAAGGCCGCCCACCAGCGCATCGCCGCCCTGGTCGAGAAGTCCGCCGCCGAGCGCGCCACCGACCCCCGCTTCACCGCGGACACCGCCGCCATGACCGCGGCCAGGGCCGAACTGACCCGCATCGAGGCCCGGCTCGCCGAGCTGGCCGGCGCCGGCGGCACCAAGGGCGACGAGGCCGAGGCCACCCGCGACGGCGTCGTGGACGTGCACCGGCACGAGGAGATCGCCCGGCTGCGCGCCGAGTGGAACACCGCCTACTGGCGCTCGTTCCCGTCGCACGAGCACCGCGTCATCACCGGCGCCCAGCCGCGTCTGTACGACTGCTTCAACGTCTCCGACGCGATGGTCTCGGACATCTCCTCCGTGGTCTCCGACTTCATCGCCAGCGGCAAGCCCTACGCGGTCACCGACTCCGGCGAACTGGGCGCCGAGGAGTTCAGGCGGCAGAACACGGCCGTGCGCGCGGCGGTCATCCTGTCCAACGGCGCGGCCGAGCTGGGCGGCCTGCTGGACGCCGTGCGCGACCCGGCCGCCGACCCGCTCGCGGACGCCCGCACGGAGCTGAAGCAGTACCTGCTCGGTCCGGACGAGCCGAAGTCGATCGACCAGTTCAACGCCGCCGTCGGCGGCCTGGCCCGCAAGGCCGAGGCCCGCAACGCCGGCCAGGAGTCCCGCCTCGGCGCGGCGAACGCCGATCCCGCCGAGTCGGCCGAGCTGACCAACGCGGTGCCCGGCCAGCGCGCCGCGTCGGCCGGCGAGACGGACGGTGTGAACGCGGGCTGACCCCCGCACCCCACCGGGCCCCCGAGGCGCACGCCTCGGGGGCCTTCGTCTTGCCCGGCTCTTAACCGGAGCCGAACAGCTCTTACCGCGTCGGCGTATTGTCCTGTGATGTGCGGCACTCATCACCCTCGGTGAGGCAACCGCTTGCCCCGGGTGTCCGTCTAACTGTTTGCGATTGAGGCGATTCGGGGGAAATATTCCGTGACTAGGGGGAAGTGTGACCGTCGTGACGCAGCCTGATGTGAGCGTGATCATCGGGGCGTACGAAGCAATGCCGTACCTGGTCGAGTGCCTGGCATCCGTCGAGGCGCAGACCATCGATCCGGGTCGGATGGAGGTCATCGCGGTCGACGACGGCTCGACGGACGGCACCGGGGAGTGCCTGGAGGAGTTCGCGGCCCGCGTGCCCATACCGGTCACCGTCATCCGCCAGGAGAACTCCGGCGGCCCCAGCGGGCCGCGCAACGTCGGCCTGGCCAAGGCGACCGGACGCTACGTCTTCTTCCTCGACGCCGACGACCGGCTCGGCCCCGAGGCGCTGGAGCGCATGGTGGCCATGGCCGACCGGAACGGCACGGACGTCGTCCTCGGCCGCGTCGAGGGCGTCAACCGCACCGCCCCCAAGTCCATGTGGGGCGAGACGCTCGACCGGACCGACGTCTTCTCCTCCAACATCAAGTTCACACTGAGCGCGCAGAAGCTGTTCCGCCGCGCCCTGCTGGACCGGCACGGCATGCGGTTCGACGAGTCCCTGTGGACCGGCGAGGACGCCGTGTTCACGCTGGAGGCCTATCTGCGGGCGGACGGCGTCTCCGTGCTCGCCGACTACACCTGCTACTACCTGGTCGGCCGCGACGACGGCAAGCACGTCACCAAGACCGGCGGCTACGCGCTGCGCTTCGACTCCGCGCGCGCCCTGATGAAGCTGATCGCCGACATGGTCCCGGCCGGCGACAGACGCGACCTCCTGATGGTCCGGCCGTTCCTCATCACGCTGCTGCCCCAGTTCGGCCCCAAGTTCCTGACCGACGACGAAGAGGTCCGACGGCACAAGTTCGAGCTGGCCAAGCCGCTGATGGACGCCTACTGGACGCCCGGTGTGGCCCGCCGGCTGAAGGTCCACGAGCGGCTGCGGCTGCACCTGGTCGCCATGCAGCGCGCCGATCTGCTGCTGGACGTGGTCAAGTTCGTCAAGGCCAAGAAGCAGGCCGCCGCCGTCCTGGAGAAGCGCGGCACCCGCCTCTACCTCATCTATCCGCACTTCCGGTCCCCCAAGGCCCGCATCCCCGACGAGATGTACCTCGCCGACGCCCGCGAGGCACGCGCCTTCGAGGGCTACCGCGAGGCCGCCGCCAACAGCTTCCCGCGCCGCGCCCTGCGCAAGATCCGCCGCATGCTGCCCGGCAAGGGCTTCGGGACGGCCGCGGCCTGACGGCCCGGGCCGGCCGTCCTCGCCGGCTCCGGCGCGTGAGCCGCCGGGGGGCCGGCCGCTGTCCGCGCACCGGACCGTCGCCTGCCCGGCGGTCCCCTTCGCGTAGATTGCTGCCACGCGCGAGGGAGTGGAGACAGCACGTGGCAAGGGCAAGGCAGGCCGTGGGCGAGGCCCGCAGGATCGTCGTCAAGGTGGGCTCCTCGTCGCTGACGACCGCCGCGGGCGGCCTGGACGCCGACCGCGTCGACGCGCTCGTCGACGTCCTCGCCAAGATGCGCGGCGGCGGGGAGAAGGAGATCGTCCTCGTCTCCTCCGGCGCCATCGCCGCCGGCCTCGCCCCGCTGGGCCTGCGCCGCCGCCCCAAGGACCTCGCCCGCCAGCAGGCCGCCGCCAGCGTCGGCCAGGGCCTGCTCGTCGCCCGCTACACCGCCTCCTTCGCCCGCTACGGCGTCCGCGTCGGCCAAGTCCTGCTCACCAGCGACGACATGAGCCGCCGCGCCCACCACCGCAACGCCTCCCGCACCCTGGACAAGCTGCTCGCCATGGGCGCCGTCCCGGTCGTCAACGAGAACGACACGGTCGCCACCGACGAGATCCGCTTCGGCGACAACGACCGCCTCGCCGCCCTCGTCGCCCACCTCGTCCACGCCGACCTGCTGGTCCTGCTCTCCGACGTCGACGGCGTCTACGACGGCGACCCCGGCAAGCCCGGCACCTCCCGGATAGCGCAGGTGAGGGGCCCCGAGGACCTCGCCGGTGTCGAGATCGGCAGCACGGGCAGGGCCGGCGTCGGCACCGGCGGCATGGTCACCAAGGTCGAGGCCGCCCGGATCGCCGCCGCCGCAGGCATCCCGGTGGTGCTGACCAGCACCGTCCACGCCGCCGAGGCCCTCGCCGGCGGCGACACCGGCACCTACTTCCACCCCACCGGCAAACGCTCCGCCGACCGTCTCCTCTGGCTCCAGCACGCCTCCACCCCGCAGGGCGCCCTCGTCCTGGACGACGGGGCGGTGGACGCCGTCGTACGGCGCCGCACCTCCCTGCTGCCCGCCGGAATCGCCGCCGTGGAGGGCGACTTCAACGCCGGCGACCCCGTCGAACTGCGGGACGCGACGGGTCGCGCGGTGGCCCGGGGCCTCGTCAACTTCGACGCCAAGGAGATCCCCCGGCTGCTCGGGCGTTCGACCCGCGAGCTGGCACGCGAGCTGGGCCCGGCGTACGAACGCGAGGTCGTACACAGGGACGATCTCGTCCTCCTGCACGCGTGACGCTCGCAAGACCGCTCGGACGCCGAACCACGCGGACCGCCCCCGGTGGGGGACGTTCCGTAAAACCGCCACGCGGAGCCGTGGGGCCTGCTCAACTTTGTCCCGGGGACATGTTGAGGGGACACGTTCCGGCAAGGGGTCCTGCGGGCCGTGCGGACACGCACGGCATGCGCGGCATGCGTGAAGGAGGCCGTCGTGAGACGAGCGCGCCCTGGGACGGCGTCCCGCGGTGCTCTGACGAGCGTCGCGGCCGGTGACACCTATGAGGAGCCCAGGGACCTGCCCCGGCTGTGGCACGTCACCCTCAGCGTCTCCGGGAAGAAAGTCCCCCTGCCCGAGCTGCGGCAGGCCCTGGAACAGCTCGCCCACGACCACCCCTTCCTCCTGACCAGCAGGTACGCGACCGACCACGCGGAGATCCGGTACTGGGAGGAGGCCCGCGACCTGCACGACGCCGCCGCCGTGGCGCTGCGGCTGTGGGGCGAGCACCGCCAGAGCGCCGGACTGCCGTCCTGGGAGATCGTCGGCCTGGAGGTCATCGACCGCGAGACCTACCACCACCGCATCGCCGAGGGCTACGGCCCCGCACCGGCGACCCCGGTCGGCGTGCACCCGTTCTGAGCCGGAGCACCGGCGCGCCGGAGCACGGCGCCGGAGCACGGGCGCCGGAGCACGGGCGCCGGAGCACGGGCGCCGGCGGGCCGGCCCGGGAACGGCGCCCCTGGAGATCCATCCCTTTTGCGGTGTCTCGGGGTGTGGGACGGCCGCTGAACGGCCGCGTCGCGCGCACTACCCTTCCCCCATGACCACGCTCTCGCCGTACGACTCGATGTCCCCGGTCACCCAGGCCGCCTACCGGGCCAAGGCCGCCGCCGCCGACCTCGCGCCGCTGCCGCGCGCCGTGAAGGACGACGCGCTGCTCGCCATCGCCGACGCCCTGGAGGTCCGGACCGCCGAGATCGTCGAGGCCAACGCCGAGGACGTGGCCAGGGCCCGGGAGACCGGCACCAGCGAGGCCATCGTCGACCGGCTCACCCTCACCCCCCCGCGGATCCGCGCCATCGCCTCCGATGTCCGTGACGTCGCGAAGCTGCCCGACCCGGTCGGCGAGGTCGTCCGCGGCTCCACCCTCCCCAACGGCATCGACCTGCGCCAGGTCCGCGTCCCGCTCGGCGTGGTCGGCATCATCTACGAGGCCCGCCCCAACGTCACCGTCGACGCCGCCGCCCTCTGCCTGAAGTCCGGCAACGCCGTCCTGCTGCGCGGTTCCGGCTCCGCCTACGCGTCCAACACCGCCCTGGTCCGGGTGATCCGCGACGCCGTCGGCGGCGCCGGGCTGCCCGCCGACGCCGTCCAGCTGGTGCCGGGGGAGAGCCGCGACTCCGTGCGCGAGCTGATGCGCGCCCGCGGCCTGGTCGACGTCCTCATCCCGCGCGGCGGCGCCTCCCTGATCCGGACCGTGGTCAACGAGTCCACCGTCCCCGTGATCGAGACCGGCACCGGCAACTGCCATGTCTACGTCGACGCCCAGGCCGACATCGCCATGGCCGTCGAGATCCTGGTCAACTCCAAGGCCCAGCGGGTCAGCGTCTGCAACGCCGCCGAGACGCTCCTCGTCCACCAGGACATCGCCGCCGAGTTCCTGCCGCGCGCCCTGGACGCCCTCGCCGAGGCCGGCGTCACCGTCCACGCCGACGAGCGGGTCAGGGCCCACGCCGAGGGCTCACGGGCCACCGTGGTCGAGGCGACCCCCGAGGACTGGGAGACCGAGTACCTGTCCCACGACATCGCCGCCGCCGTCGTCGACTCCCTCGACAAGGCCGTCGAGCACATCCGGCTGTGGACCTCCGGCCACACCGAGGCCATCGTCACCACCTCCCAGCAGGCGGCCCGCCGCTTCACCCAGCTGGTCGACTCCACCACCGTCGCCGTGAACGCCTCCACCCGCTTCACCGACGGCGGCCAGTTCGGCTTCGGCGCCGAGATCGGCATCTCCACCCAGAAGCTGCACGCCCGCGGCCCGATGGGCCTGCCGGAGCTGACCAGCACGAAGTACATCGTCACCGGTGACGGGCACGTACGCCGCTGACCCCACGCCCGCGGCGCCCCACGCCCGGAACGGCGGGTGTCCGGAAAGGCGTCCCGCCAGGCGGACGGAATTCCGTACCGTCTGCCCAAACCGACCCCCCAGGTCTACTCTGGATGCGTGCCGGAGGACGTGGGGGGCACGCCGTTCCCTGACGGCTGGGAGCCCGACGACGACCACGACCACGGGGTGCCGGACGACGAGTTCGCCTCCGTGGTCCTCGACGAGGCCTTCGTGCGGGCGGCCACGGTCCACGAGCCGACCGCCGTCGAACGCCTCCTGGCGGCCGCCCGGGCCAGAGCCGAGGCCTCCGAGGCCGAGGGCCGCCGCGCGCACCCCCGCCGCGAACACCCCGGCCACGGCCCCGAGGACACCGGAACCGGCCAAGATCCCTACGACGACGAACTGGACGGCACCTACGTCCTCGGCGGCCACCGCGGCCCCTACGGTCCCTTCGGCAAGCAGGTCCGCTGGCACCGCCCGGTGGCCTGGATGCTCGCTCTCGTGATGGGCATCGGCATGCTCGCCCTGGCCTTCGCCGCGGTCTACCGGGGCAGCTCCCCGGGCACCCGGGACCGGGTGCCCGCGCCCGCGTCCACCGGCCGGGAACAGGGCAGCGCCGACGCTCCCTCCGTTCCCGCCGGAGTCTTGCGGCCGACGGTCCCGGCCGCCCCGCGCTCCCCCTGAACGATCCACCCGCCCTTGGTGAGAACCTGTCAGAAGTTGTCCCGTAGCAGGGCGTTTACCGGCGTCCCGCGAGACCTACCCTGAAGGTATGGGCGGGCGTGGAGACCCCCCGGAGGGGACACCCGAGGGCGGTCCCCCCGGCGCCGAGGACGAATACCGATCCGTCGTGTTCGACGAGTCGTTCGTCCGGGCTGCCCGTCTCCAGGAGTCCTCCGCCGAGGAGCGGATGGCCGACCACGCGCCCGCCGTACGCCGCCGCCCGCCCCTGCACCGCGGGCTCACCCGGCAGGTCCTGGTCCTCGTCGTACTGATCGCCGTCGCCTTCGGCACCGCGGTCTACCTCGGCGTGCGCCACTCCGCCGGCTCCCCGCAGGCCCGGCGTCCCCCGGAGCCCCTGCGGATGACGGTCGTCCCGCTCGCCCCGCAGGGCCGGGTGCCCGGCGCCGCCGACCCCGAGACGATGTACGCGCGCAGCCCCGCCGCCCACTTCGACACCGGTGCCCAGGGCATACCGCTGCCCGCGTCCCGGGCCACGGCTCACTTCTCCGACAGCCAGGTGGTGGCCGCGCTCACCACCGCCAAGGACTACCTCGTCCGCTCCTCGCTCTACCCCGAGGTGCTCACCGGCCGCGAGGTGAGTCCCGTCCGGTCCCTGCTCGACCCCGACCAGCTCGACCAGTTCGACCGGAGCTTCGAGAAGCCCACCGCGGACGGCCGGCACGCGCCCACCGGCTGGGTGATCCGTCTCGACCCCGCCCGGGCCCGGCTGGCCGACGACCGGATCCGGGTACAGGGCAGCCTGAAGGCCGCCGAGACCGACCCGGCGACGCTGGAGGTCACCGCCGACCACACCTTCGTCTACGCCCTGCGGCCCACCGGTGCCGCCGCCGGCGCCCCCGTCTCCCTCTTCACGGTCCGCCGCGAGCTGACCTTCCGCTTCGACCGCACCGACCTGCGCACCCACCAGGTCCAGCTGACCGCGTCCTACGTCCAGGCGGGCCCCCTGGCCTGTGCCGAGGACTCCACGGCCTACCTGCGCCCCCTCCTCGCCGGCCAGAGCGCCCGCTCCGGCGGCCCCGCGGGCACCGACCCTTACGAGACGGACCACCCGGCCGTGCTGTGCGGAACGCTGTCCTCGGGCGCCCAGCCGACGGTGTGAACGGGCAGCCGGCGGTGTGAGCGGGCCGGCCGCCTACTCCTCCCGGACACCGCTCGCGGTGTCCCCCTTGGCGGGCGGCGGGCTGCGGAAGCCGTCGAAGCCCCGCCGGACCCGGCCCCCCAGGTCGCCCGCGCCGCCCGCGAGGTCCGAGACCAGCTTCATCAGCGGGTCCTTGGAGTCCTTGACATCGCCGGCGTAGCTGGCCGCCGACTCACGGAAGGAGTCGCGGACGGAGGTGTCGTTGTCCTCGTCCCGGCGCGGGTAGTGGCCGTCCATGATCCGCTGGTACTCCCGGGACTCGGCCCACTTCTTCAGCTCCGCGGCCCGCACGGTGGTGAACGGGTGCGAGCGGGGCAGCACGTTGAGGATCTTCAGCACGGAGTCCCGCAGATCGCCCCCCGCGTCGTACTCCTCGGCCTGCTCCAGGAACGCGTCCACGTTCATCTCGTGCAGGTGGTTGCCGCCCGCGATCTTCATCAGGCCCCGCATCGAGGCCCGCACGTCCTGGCCCACCAGCAGGCCGGCCCGGTCCGCGGACAGCTCGGACTTGCGGAACCACTCCCGCAGCGCCGTGACGATCGCCATGATCGCCATGTTGCCCAGCGGGATCCAGGCGACCTTCAGCGCGAGGGACGTCAGGAACAGCAGGATCGTGCGGTACACCGAGTGGCCGGACAGCGCGTGTCCCACCTCGTGCCCGACGACCGCCCGCATCTCCTCCTCGTCGAGCAGCTCCACCAGCCCCGTGGAGACCACGATGACCGGCTCGTCCAGACCGATGCACATCGCGTTCGGCTGCGGGTCCTGCGTGACGTACATCGGCGGGACCTTCTCCAGGTCCAGGATGTAGCAGGCGTCCCGCAGCATGCCGTGCAGGTGCGCGAACTGCCGCTCGGAGACGCGCACCGAGTCGGACAGGAACAGCAGCCGGAGGCTCCGCTCCGGCAGCAGCCCGCTGAGCGCCTTGAAAACGGCGTCGAACCCGGTCAGCTTGCGCAGCGCCACCAGAGCCGAACGGTCGGCCGGATGCTCGTACGCGCGCGAGGAGATCCCCGGGAAGCGCCTGCGCTGCCTGCTCGGCACGCGCTCGGTCCCCGTGTCCTGCCGGCCGTCGTCGGACATGTCTTCCCCCATGTGCGTGTGAGTGCCCACTGTGGTCCCCCCGAGGCGGGGCCCAGCCTAGGCGGAGATACCGTGGACGGGCAGTACACCGAAGGAGTCCGCCCATGGAGCACCACCCCGCAGCCGCCCGGCTGACCGAGGCCGCCGCCGTCGCCGTCCAGCAGCACGGGACGGGAAACCTGCTCCGCGTCGTCCTGGTCGTGATGGTCCTCGGCTGCGCACTGGCCGCCTGGTTCCTGCTGAGCGGTTACAAGCGCAAGGACGACTGACCACCGGGGAAAGTTCCCGCCACCCCGCCACCCCGCCGCATCCGGCCGCATCCTCGCCGTCCGCCCCGCGGGCCGCCGGAGCCCGGCCGTCCCAACGGCGGAGTCGGCGTGATCGGCGCCGGAGCGCCCGCTTACGATGAGCCGACATCTTTATTCCGCCCACACGCGATAGGTCCTGCCGAAGATGAGCTTCCACAGCGCCGCAGCCCAGTTGGTCACCCTCGCCGCCGAGGGCGAGGAGCACGGCGGGAACCACAACAGCCTGAACCCGGCCCTCACCGGTGGCGGCGCCCTGATCGTCCTGCTCCTCCTGCTGTGGATCACCACCCGCTTCAACCGCGACCGCTGAGCGGGGACCCGTCCCCGGCCGGACGCCGCAGGCCGGGCCGGTAGGGTCTGCACGCATGGGAGAGCAGGACATGCCTACCGGTCCGGCGCACGAGTCGGCCGGCGACACGGTGAAGCATCCGCAGCACGGACCGGGCAACGGCCCCGCCCTCACGGGCAGGCGGCGCCTGGGCGTCATGGGCGGAACCTTCGACCCGATCCACCACGGACACCTCGTGGCGGCCAGCGAGGTCGCCGCGCGGTTCCAGCTGGACGAGGTGGTGTTCGTCCCCACCGGCCAGCCGTGGCAGAAGTCCCACCGCGACGTCTCCCCGGCCGAGGACCGCTACCTGATGACGGTCATCGCGACCGCCGAGAACCCCCAGTTCTCCGTCAGCCGCATCGACATCGACCGCGGCGGCCCCACCTACACCGTGGACACCCTGCGGGACCTGCGCGCCCTCAACCCCGACACCGACCTGTTCTTCATCACCGGCGCCGACGCCCTCGCGCAGCTGCTGACGTGGCGCGACTCCGAGGAGCTGTTCTCCCTCGCGCACTTCATCGGCGTCACCCGCCCCGGCCACCAGCTGAGCAACCCCGGCCTGCCGGAGGGCGGTGTCTCGCTCGTCGAGGTGCCGGCGCTCGCCATCTCCTCCACGGACTGCCGTGGGAGGGTCGCCAAGGGGGACCCCATCTGGTACATGGTGCCGGACGGAGTGGTGCGCTACATCGACAAGCGCGAGCTGTACCGCGGCGAGTGAGCCGAGAGGGGCACCGGTGAACGACCGATACGACGCGGGGGACGCAGCCTACGGCGCCGGCCCGTACGAACTCGTCGGCTACGACGAGTACGGCCGGCCCATGTACCGGCAGATCCCGGCACAGCAGGCTCCGCAGGAGGCCTACGACCCGTACGCCCAGCCGCAGGGCTACGACCACGACCCCTACGCCACCGGCCGGCAGCCGCAGGCCCCCGCCCACGACGCCGGCGGCCACCAGCAGTCCGCCTACGAGCAGCCCTACGGCTCCCAGGCCCCGTACACCCCGCACGATCCCTACGACCCGTACGCCCCCGGCCCCCAGAGCGCCCCGGGCTACGACCCCTACGGGCAGGCGGCGAACGGCGGACAGCAGCCCCGGGCCGCCGAGCAGACCGCCTACATCCCGCAGCAGGCCGGCCCCGCCGAGGACACGCGGTCCGCGCGGGAGGAGGAGCCGGCCCCCGGCGAACGGGATCGCCAGGGCGACCCGTTCGCCTTCGCCGAGGACCCGGACGGTGACCCCGAGGACGTCATCGACTGGCTGAAGTTCACGGAGAACCGCACCGAGCGCCGCGAGGAGGCCCGCCGCCGCGCCCGTGGCCGGATCATCACCCTCCTCGTCGTCCTCGCCCTCGTCCTGACCGGCGGCGCCGGCTACCTCTGGTACGCCGGAGACCTGCCCGGCCTGTCCTCCTCCGGCGGCAGGACCGGCAGCGCCACACCCGTCGCGGCCCAGAAACGGGACGTGATCGTCGTCCACCTGCACAACACCGGCAAGGGCGGCACCTCCACCGCGCTGCTGGTCGACAACACCACCACCAAGCAGGGCACCACCGTCCTGCTGCCCAACGCCCTCGCGCTGACCGGCGACGACGGCTCCGTCACGACCCTCGCCAAGTCCGTGGACGGCGACGGCGCCTCCGGCACCCGGGACCAGCTCGACACCGTCCTCGGTACCAGCATCCAGGGCAGCTGGCGCCTGGACACCCCCTACCTTCAGAACCTCGTCGAACTCGTCGGCAACATCGAGGTGGACACCGACACCGACGTGCCCGACCCGGACGCCGGGAAGAAGGGCACCGCCCCGCTCGTCCACCGGGGCCACGAGCAGACCCTCAGCGGCAAGGCGGCCGTGGCCTACGCCACCTACCGCGCGGCCGGCGAGTCCCAGAGCGCCCAGTTGCAACGGTTCGGGCAGGTCATGCAGGGCGTACTGCGCAAGATGTCCTCCGACCCGTCCGCGGCCACCACCACCGTGCAGACCCTCGCGCAGATCCTGGACCCGCCGCTCACCGACAAGGATCTCGGCGCCTTCCTCGCCCGTCTCGCCGACCTCGCCAAGAACGGCTCCTACCGGACCACGCTGCTGCCCGTGCGGACCGACGGCACACTCAGCGCGCGGACCAGCGACAGCGTGGTGAAGGACATCCTCGGCGGCACCGCGAAGAGCCCCGCCTCCGGCTCCGCCGTCCGGGTCTCCGTGCAGAACGCCACCGGCGTGAAGGACGACACCGACAAGGCCCGCGTCGTGCTCCTGAACGGCGGCTTCACGTTCCTGGAGGGTGGCAGCGCCTCCGGTACCGAGGTCACCTCGAAGGTGGTCTACGCCGGCGCCGCCCACAAGGCGGACGCCACCGAGGTCGCCAAGACCCTCGGGCTGCCCGCCGGCTCCGTGACCCGGGGCACCGTCTCCTCCGGCGCCGACGTCTCGGTGATCCTCGGCGGCGACTACCGGCCCTCAGCATCCTGACGGCGGACCGCCGCCCGGCCCACCCGGCCGGGGCACCCCCCGTGAGGCCGTCATCACGTGGGGTGCCCCCGGCGGTCCGTGAGACCCTTGAAGTCACAAGTCCGCCGACGGAAAGCCATGTAGTGACCGCCACCGACCGTTCTGTTCACCTCATCAACACTGCCGCCCAGGCGGCGGCCGACAAGCTCGCCCACGACGTCATCGCCTACGACGTCAGCGACGTGCTGTCGATCACGGACGCCTTCCTGCTGGCCTCCGCGCCGAACGACCGCCAGGTCAAGGCCATCGTCGACGAGATCGAGGAGCGCCTGTCGAAGGAACTCGGCGCCAAGCCGGTCCGCCGCGAGGGCGACCGCGAGGCACGCTGGGTGCTGCTCGACTACGTCGACATCGTCGTCCACGTCCAGCACAGCGAGGAGCGGGTCTTCTACGCCCTGGAGAGGCTGTGGAAGGACTGCCCCGAGCTGGACCTGCCCGACGACGCCAGGGCCACCCGGGGCAAGGGCGAGGAGCACGCCCGCGAGCGGGCCGCCGAGGCCGACCAGGAACCGGGCGGAGACTGGTCGTGAGCGCCACCGGTGAGGTGACCGACCACAGGAGCCGCGGCCGCCGCATCATCCTGTGGCGGCACGGCCAGACCTCCTGGAACGTGGAGCGCCGCTTCCAGGGCTCCACCGACGTCGAGCTGACCGGGACCGGCGTCGGCCAGGCCCGCCGCGCCGCCCGGCTGCTCGCCTCCCTGGGCCCCGACGCGATCATCTCCTCGGACCTGCGGCGGGCCGCGTACACGGCCGCCGAGCTGGCCGCCCTCACGGGCCTCGACGTCACCCGCGAGGAGGGCCTGCGCGAGACCTACGCGGGCGTCTGGCAGGGACTGACGCACGAGGAGATCATCGCCCGCTACGGCGAGGAGTACGCCGCCTGGAAGCGCGGCGAGGCGGTCCGCCGCGGCGGCGGCGAACTGGAGAGCGAGGTCGCCGACCGGGCCGCGCCCGTCGTGCTGCGGCACGCCGAGAAGCTGCCCGAGGACGGCACCCTCGTCGTGGTCAGCCACGGCGGGACCATCCGCACCACCATCGGCCGCCTCCTCGGCCTGGAGGCCCGGCACTGGGAGAGTCTCGGCGGCCTCTCCAACTGCTGCTGGTCCGTGCTGGGCGAAGGCGCCCGCGGCTGGCGTCTGCTGGAGCACAACGCGGGCACCCTCCCGGAGCCCGTTCTCGGCGACGACGACTGACCGTCCCGGAACCCCGACCCCGGATTTCACTTTCCGGCTGGTCACAGGCTAAAGTTCTTCTTGTTCGCCCCGCCGAGCGGGAAGAACACCAGGGGCTATAGCTCAGTTGGTAGAGCGCCTGCATGGCATGCAGGAGGTCAGGAGTTCAATTCTCCTTAGCTCCACAGATCGGCACTCCGGTGAGTTGTCGCAGATCGGTGATGAGGATCCCGTCCCCGCAGGGGGCGGGATCCTCTGCGTCCGGCCTGCTCCGCGTGCACGGCGGACGCTCCCCTCGGCCTCCTCGTCCTCCGGGGTGTGGACCACGGTCCGGAACTCCGGAAGGCCCGGCATCCCGTCGGCGGACAGCGACCGCGGGGCGGGGGGAGACGCCCTCCGGCAGCGTGGTCCGGTGTGGCGGCATTCGGCACACTGTTCCTGAACCCGCTTGAGTCTTCCGCGGGTCCGCTGTCGTATAGGTCCGCGGAGGCCTTCTCCGTGTACGCCTGCGCGCCGGCCGGGACGGCGGCGCCGGGCGCTGTGTCCGGACTGGTACTGAGGCGTCGCTGACCGTATTGGTCCAGCCGTGGCAGAATCAAACGGCCGGAAGGGGGCGCTGCCCGACGGGAGGGAGTAGCGATGCCTGCGAGCATCCTCGAGGAGGTGGACCACCTCCTCGGTGCCGCGTTGATCCGGGACACGGCCACCCGGCTGAGCTGCCCTTCCTGCGGTTCCGCGCACGTGGCGCAGGTCCTCGGCGACAACGGCGGAATCTCCTACGTGTGCACGGCCTGCGGCCACAGCTGGAGCTGATCGATGGGGGCACACAGGCGAAAGTGCGACTGGTGCGGGAGCGGGACGCCGATCGTCCGGGACATGGAGCCGATCAATCCCGACTACCAGTACTGGTGCGAGGAGTGCGCGCGGGCGCTGATCATAAAAGGCGACCCGATCGAGACGTACCGGGAACTGGAGGGCGAGCCGATCTACGGCCGGCTCCTGGAGGAGCACTGCACGCTCAAGAGGTTCTACCAGTTCGTCACTGCGTGACGCGGACCGCACCGGACCCGGCCCTCGGCGACGACGTCCGGGTCAGTGCGAGGAAGAGCGCACCGGCCCCTCCGTAGAGGGCCGAGAGCGCCAATTCGGCCCCCTTGAGACGCAGTTCCGGGCGGCCGGTGCCGTGCTGCACCCACCAGGGGGCGTACGAGCAGAAGACCAGCACCGTGCCCAGCGCCACCGCCCGGTGTCCGCGCGTCCACAGGAACAGCACCACGGGCACGCACCACACCCAGTGGTGGGTCCAGGACACCGGGCTGACCAGCAGGGCGGTGATCGCGCAGCCGCACACCGCAAGGGCCCGCCGGCCCCTCAACTCCGCCCGCGCGGCCAGCGTGAGGCCCACGACGGCCGTCAGGGCCGCGCAGACCGCCCACAGCGCTCCCGGGTCGGGTGTGTGCAGGAAGCGGGCCAGGACGCCGCGCAGGGCCTGGTTGGCGGTGTCCTCGGCGTGACCGGCGCGGCCGGCCAGGAACACCGCGTCCGTCCAGAACCGCCAGGAGTCGTACGGCAGGACGGCCGCCGCGAGCAGGGTCGCCCCGGCGAACGTCACGGCCGCCCCGCGCGCGTGCCGCAGCCACGGCCCCCCGTCGCCGCCCCGCAGGCGGGCCGTGACGCCCGTGGCGAGCAGGAACACCGGGAACAGCGCGGGCGTCAGCTTCACCGCGGCGGCCAGCCCCAGACCCAGTCCGCTCCAGCGGTCGTACCCGCCGGCGGGGCGGCGGGCCAGGTCCCACAGCACCAGGACCGCCAGCAGCAGGTTGACCTGGCCGTAGCGCAGGGTCGTCCACACGGGCTCGCACCACACGGCCGGCGCCGCGACCCACCAGACGGTCTCCACGCGCGCGTGGCCGACGAGTTTCAGCGACAGCCGTACGAACGCCAGCAGCAGGGCGAGGTTGCCGGCCGTCGCCAGCGCGCGCAGGACGGCCGTGTCCAGCAGGGGCAGCGGCGTGAACAGCAGGGCCGCGAACGGCGGGTAGGTGGCCGGCAGGTGCGCGGCCGTCGCCCGCAGCGCGTACAGGTCGCCGCCGGCACGCACGGCGGCGCCCTCGGCCCGGTAGACCATCAGGTCGATCATCGACACGTGCGCGGCCCGTTGCGCGGCCCAGAACGCCGTGAACGACAGCAGGCACACCCCCGCGGCGACCGGCGTCCGGCGGCGGGCTGCGAAGAACGCGATCACGGACACGAAGGCGGACAATACCTCGCCGACCGGGGCAGAGCGGAAACCGATTTGGTACCGCACCCCAGGGACCGTGTAATGTTGGCGTCGCCGCCGGGGAAACCGGGCGGAACGCGAAACACGCGGTTCCACTGCGTGGCGGCAAGGGGCTATAGCTCAGTTGGTAGAGCGCCTGCATGGCATGCAGGAGGTCAGGAGTTCAATTCTCCTTAGCTCCACAGAAGTCGAAGGCGGACCATCCCACGGATGGTCCGCCTTCGGCGTGTTGCGCCCCGTGCCGCACACCACGGGAACGCGTGGACGGCGGCGGGTCATCCGGACCGGGTGACCCGCCGCCGTGTGCTCAGCGGCCCAGCGCGCGCCGGCCGCGCCCCTGGGAGAGAACCGGCAGGTTCCGCGCCGGCGCCTGCCCGCGCGTGTCCTCCTCCAGGCGCAGCGCCAGCGCCGGGCAGCGGCGCACCGCGCGCAGGGCCTTCGCCTCCGCGTACCGGGGCACCTGCGCCTGGGCGACGGTCGGGAAACCGTCGGCGCCCAGTTCGAACACCTCCGGCAGGATGTCCGCGCACAGCCCGTGGCCCCGGCACAGCGTCCAGTCGACGTGGATCTTCTGGCGGCTGCCGCCGGTCTCCTCCGGCTCCGCGCCACCCGGGATGCCCGCGGGGCCCCTGCCCCCCTCGAAGAGCGGCAGAACGCCCGCCACGGGCCGCCCGCAGCCGTTCCCGAGGACATGGGCGGCCAGGTCGTCGGTGAACGCCTTGATGGTCGACTCCAGGAACATCGCCGAACCGTCCGGGTGGGAGCACGCCCCGCGCCGCTTGACGTTCTTCGCGACCTGCTTGAGCGCCTCCAGGGCGGCCGGTCCGCCGCCGTTGAGGATGTCCTCCAGCCCGCGCGCGGCGGCGGGCAGTCCGAGGTAGCAGGGACCGCACTGGCCGGCGCTCTCCTCGGCCAGCCACTGCGCCACCCGCAGCGACTCGCCCAGCGGGCAGGTGTCCTGGCTGATCGGCAGGATCGCGCCCGCGCCCAGTGAACCGCCCACCGCGTCCAGCGAGTTGCGGGAGACGATCGCCTCGTCGACCGTCGCCGCGTCGATCCACTTGCCGTGGTAGCCGCCGGTCAGCACGCCCTGCGGCACGGGCGGGGCGCCCGCCAGCTGGAGCACGTAGCGCAGCGGCACGCCGGTCGGGACCTCGATCACCATCGGGCGGGCGACTGCGCCGGACACGGTGAGCATCACGGTGCCCGGCTCGTCGTACAGGCCGGTGTTGCCGTACCGCTCCGGGCCGATGCGGGCGGCGATGGCCAGCTGCGCGAACGTCTCCGCGTTCGACAGCAGCGTGGGCGCTCCGCCGACCCCGCTCTGCGACGCGCTGATCTTGCGGCCGGGCGGGATCGCCGGGCCGCCGTCGACCGAGCGGATCAACGAGGCGGCGGCGCCGGTGACCATGCGCACCGGATTGCGCTGCACCCACGCGCGCAGCGCCGATCTGCGGCTGTTGCTCAGGCCCCGCTCGGCGAGCGCCGCCTCCATGGAGCGCTGGGTGGACTCCCGGGTGACCCCGATGACCAGGGTGCGCGCGCCGAGCGCCTCCGCGCACAGCAGTGCGCCGTCGAGGATCAGGTGCGGGGCGCGGTTGATGAGCACCGTGTCCTTGCGGCAGGCGGGCTCGTCCTCGCTGCCGTTGACCACGACGACCGGCCGCACCCCGCGCTTGATCGCCGCCTCGGCGACCGAGCGCAGCTTCTTGTGGAAGGGGAAGCCGGCGCCGCCGCGGCCCCGTAGGTTGATGCCTTCGGAGAGCTGGGCGAGCTGCTCGCCGCCCAGCGGGTCGAGCGGCCCGTGCACCTTCAGGTGCATGGGGAGGTCGAGCCGCTCCACAAGGTCGAAGCCCGACGTGAGCTGGGGAAGGCCGACCACGCGGACCTCGGGGACGTCGGGCAGGGCCTCGTTCACTTAAAAGCCTCCGGAAGGCGTGTTCCAAGGTTCGCCCGAACCCGGCGTGTCGTAGGACGTGCCGGGCAGCGTTTCGGTGGTGGGACCGCTGTTGTACGTGTCACTCGGGTTGTACGTGCCGTAGAGGCCGTTTGTCTCACCGGTGTCGTACACGTCACTTCCGCCGTATCCGCCGGCGCCCGGATTGCCGTAGACCGGGATGGTGTATCCGGTGTCCTGGAGCGGGTCGTACGCGGACGGCGGGGCCTCGCCGACCGGCGGCGGGGACGGGACCGGCCAGCTGCCCGAGGTGCTGGAGGGGCCGTCCACGCGCGGGACGGCCTGCGTGGGCTGGAGGTCCAGCGGCAGGTCCATGCGGGCCGTCTCGCCGGGCACGAACGGGCTGCCCGGGAACGCCCCGCCCGGGATGCCCGGCGTGGACACCGCGCGGTAGGCCGCCGCGAAGCCCGCGGCGGGATCCGGCGCGGGGGCCGCGGGGGACTGGTACAGCGGCGCGGTGGAAGCCGCCGGTCCGGTGGGAAACGGCTTCGCCTCCCGCCGGCTGCCGTAACCGGGCAGCGACTCGGACGCCCGGGAGCGGCTCGCGTCCAGCTCGTCCAGTCCCGGCCGCTCGGAGCTGCCGAACAGCGCCACCAGCCGGTCGGCGACCTTGCGCTTGACGGGCCGCGGGGCGGCGCGCAGCGCGAGGGCGCCCATGACGCCGAGCAGTGACAGGCTGTAGAGGATCACGAAGACCGGCTTGGCGGATCGACCCGCGTAGAGCCCGTGGACCAGCGCCGCGCACCAGGCCGGGTAGGCCAGCATGTGCATCGCCCGCCAGCGGGCGGCGACCGGAGCGGGGGCGGCGAAGTTGCTGCGCAGCGCGCCGGTGACGCCCACGAAGATCATCAGCAGGCCCGCCAGGGAGCCCAGTCCGATCAGGCCGCCGATCCCGGTCACGCCCAGCGAGAACGGGATGACCGCGGCGATCAGCCGGGTGTGGTCCAGCACGATCTTCGTGGTGATGTGCAGCAGCAGGAACGCGATCGAGGCGACCGCGGTGGTGCGGTGCACCGCCTGGCCGACGATCCGCTGCCGCGTGTTCAGGAAGATCCGGTCCTGTGCGAACAGGCCCCAGATCACCGAGCAGCTCAGCGAGACGAGGGACAGGACGCCCGCGCCGAAGTTCAGGAACTCGCGGAACTGGCTGCCTCCGACCAGCACGGCCACGGGTATGAGCAGCAGGACGACAGCGGACGCCACCCCATAGGCCGAGCGGCCCGGTTTGGGGAGCGAGCTGGTACTACGACGAGGGTTCATGGGGGCAACTCCGAGCAGTTTCGGGAAAGCGGTCCCGCTGCCGCACTCTAGGTGGCGCCATACCGATCAGTACGGTGTTTCAGTCATCGCGTTGTGATCAACGGACCATGCGACTGGAGCGGTGTCCCTGGAGGGACGGTACGCCTGGTCATCGTTGACCTTCATTCAGTTCCGGCGGGCTGCGTGACATGTCCCTCAGGCATACGGAAGCGCGTCGCCGCTTGCTCAAGGGCTGCGGTACCCTAACGCCATGCGTGCCGTACGCCTTCTGCTTAGCGGGCCGCGCTGATCAGTACCGACCCGGCGGTGAGCCGTGAGGTCGGCATCGGCGCGGCGTCCCCTCCTGTGCGAGGGGCTTTTTCATTTCCGCGGGCAGAGACGATCGATGGAGCTTTGAGATCATGAGCGAGACGAACCCCGCTGCCACCGCCGCCGTGCCGGCGGATGCGGCGCCGCACCGCTACACGGCCGTCATGGCTGCCGAGATCGAGGCACGCTGGCAGGACTTCTGGGACGCCGACGGCACCTACGCGGCGCCGAACCCCAAGGGCGACCTGGCGGGCGACCCCGAGCTGGTCGCCAGGCCCAAGAAGTTCGTCATGGACATGTTCCCGTACCCGTCCGGTGCCGGCCTGCACGTCGGCCACCCGCTGGGCTACATCGCCACCGACGTCTACGCCCGGTTCCAGCGCATGACCGGCCACAACGTCCTGCACACCCTGGGCTTCGACGCCTTCGGCCTGCCCGCCGAGCAGTACGCGGTGCAGACCGGCACGCACCCGCGCGTGTCCACCGAGGCCAACATCGAGAACATGAAGGCCCAGCTGCGCAGGCTGGGCCTGGGCCACGACAAGCGCCGGTCGTTCGCCACGATCGATCCGGAGTACTACAAGTGGACCCAGTGGATCTTCCTCCAGATCTTCAACTCCTGGTACGACGAGGAGGCGGGCAAGGCCCGTCCGATCTCCGAGCTGATCGCCCGCTTCGAGTCCGGTGAGCGGCCGGTTCCGGGCACCACGCGCGCGTGGAGCGAGCTGACCGCCGCCGAGCGCGCCGAGATCCTGGGCGAGTACCGCCTGGCCTACGCCTCCGAGGCGCCCGTGAACTGGTGCCCCGGCCTGGGCACCGTGCTGGCCAACGAGGAGGTCACCGCCGACGGCCGCTCCGAGCGCGGCAACTTCCCGGTCTTCAAGTCCAAGCTGCGCCAGTGGAACATGCGCATCACCGCCTACGCCGACCGGCTGCTGGAGGACCTGGAGGAGCTGGACTGGCCCGAGGCCATCAAGCTCCAGCAGCGCAACTGGATCGGCCGCAGCGAGGGCGCCCGCGTCGGCTTCCCCATCGACGGCGAGCACATCACGGTCTTCACCACCCGCCCGGACACCCTGTTCGGCGCGACCTACATGGTGCTGGCCCCCGAACACCCGCTGGTCGAGAAGTTCACCGGCGAGACCTGGCCGGAGGGCACCCGCGAGGCGTGGACCGGCGGCCACGCGACCCCGGCGGAGGCCGTCGCCGCCTACCGCGCGCAGGCCGCCGCCAAGTCCGACGTCGAGCGGCAGGCCGAGGCCAAGGACAAGACCGGCGTCTTCATCGGCGCCTACGCCACCAACCCGGTCAACGGCGCGCAGGTCCCCGTCTTCATCGCCGACTACGTCCTGATGGGCTACGGAACCGGCGCGATCATGGCAGTCCCGGCGCACGACAGCCGCGACTTCGAGTTCGCGCGCGCCTTCGAGCTGCCGGTCGTCTGCGTGGTCGAGCCGACCGACGGCCGGGGCACGGACACCTCGGTGTGGGAGAACGCCTTCGCCTCGTACGACGCGAAGATCGTCAACTCCGCGAACGCCGACGTGTCCCTGGACGGCCTGGGCGTCGCCGAGGCCAAGGCCCGCATCACCGAGTGGCTGCGGGAGAAGGGCATCGGCGAGGGCACCGTCAACTTCCGGCTGCGCGACTGGCTGTTCAGCCGCCAGCGCTACTGGGGCGAGCCCTTCCCGATCGTCTACGACGAGGACGGCATCGCCCACGCGCTGCCCGAGTCGATGCTGCCGCTGGAGCTGCCCGAGGTCGAGGACTACAGCCCGCGCACCTTCGACCCGGACGACGCCGACACCCGGCCCGAGACGCCCCTGTCGCGCAACGAGGACTGGGTCAACGTCACCCTGGACCTGGGCGACGGCCCCAGGAAGTACCGCCGCGAGACCAACACCATGCCCAACTGGGCCGGTTCCTGCTGGTACGAGTTCCGGTACCTGGACCCGCACAACGACCGGCAGCTGGTCGACCCCGAGGTCGAGCAGTACTGGATGGGCCCGCGCGAGGACCGCCCGCACGGCGGTGTCGACCTGTACGTCGGCGGCGCCGAGCACGCCGTGCTGCACCTGCTGTACGCGCGCTTCTGGTCCAAGGTCCTGTACGACCTGGGACACGTCTCCTCGGCCGAGCCGTTCCACAAGCTGTACAACCAGGGCATGATCCAGGCCTACGTCTACCGCGACAGCCGCGGCATCGCCGTGCCGGCCGCCGAGGTGGAGGAGCGCGACGGCGCCTACTACCACGAGGGCGAGCAGGTCAGCCGCCTGCTGGGCAAGATGGGCAAGTCCCTGAAGAACGCGGTGACCCCGGACGAGATCTGCGCGGAGTACGGCGCCGACACCCTGCGCCTGTACGAGATGGCCATGGGCCCGCTGGACGTCTCCCGCCCGTGGGACACGCGCGCGGTGGTCGGCCAGTTCCGGCTGCTCCAGCGGCTGTGGCGCAACATCGTCGACGAGAACACCGGCGAGGTCACCGTCACCGACGCCGAGCCCGACGAGGAGACCCTGCGCGCCCTGCACAAGGCCGTCGACGGCGTCCGCCAGGACCTGGAGGGCCTGCGCTTCAACACCGCCATCGCCAAGGTCACCGAGCTGAACAACCACCTGACCAAGGCCGGCACCGCGGTGCCGCGGTCCGTGGCCGAGCCGCTGGTGCTGATGGTCGCCCCGCTGGCCCCGCACATCGCCGAGGAGCTGTGGCGCAGGCTGGGCCACACGGGATCGGTCGTCCACCGCGACTTCCCGGTCGCCGACCCGCGGTACGTGGTGGACGACACCGTGACCTGCGTCGTGCAGATCAAGGGCAAGGTCAAGGCGCGTCTGGAGGTGTCGCCCGCCATCTCCGAGGAGGAACTGGAGAAGGCGGCCCTGTCGGACGAGAAGGTCGTGGCGGCGCTGGGCGGCGCGGGCATCCGCAAGGTGATCGTGCGGGCCCCGAAGCTGGTGAACATCGTCCCGGCGTGATCATCGGATGCCGGACGAAACCGGCGTCGGGGTAGTCCCCTACGGGCAGGTTCGGGGTTCTCGCGGAACCCCGGGCCTGCCCGCAGCGTTTACCGTGGAGAGCGCGGCCGCCGCCGTCCCGGATCGAGGAGGAGCGTCATGGAAGTAGTGATCGCCGTGTTCGCCCTGCTCTTCCTGCTCTTCGTCGGCCTGGGCACGTACGCCACGGTCAAGGCGGTCGGCGCGGCCAGGCGCGGGGTCGACCGGACGATCGCGCAGGCCCGGCGCACGGTGGAGGACCACACCCTGCGCGCCAAGTCCTTCGCGCAGATCGGCCCGGCCGGTGAGATCGCCCAGCTGCGGCTCGCGCTGCGCACCTCCATGCGCGCCACGCAGGACGCGCTGCACGCGGGCGTCGCCGAGGACGAGTCGCTGAAGGAGTCCCTCGGCCTCTTCCAGCGGCTCAGTGCGCACGGACACGAGCTGGACGCCGACCTCAAGCGCCTGGAGTCCGAGCCGGACCGGGCCACGCTCGCCGAGCGCCTGCCCGGGCTGCGCGAGCGCACCGAGCGCATCACGCGATCCGCGGACTCCCTGCGCTGGGCCGTCCGCGACCGGGCCCGCCGCTTCGCCGACGACGACCTGGGCAGCCTCAGCGCGCAGATCGACATGGAAGCGGGCGCCCTGCGCCACTGGACGCGGACCGAGCCCGCCGAGGCACCCCCGCAGTGGCCCGAAGCGCCCGCCCCCTCGACGTCCCGCGACGCGGCCACGGAACAGACCTGGCCCCGCACACCCGGAGGCCGCCCCGCACCGGACTCCGGCCCCGCCGGGGGACCGGCCCCCGAGGCGATCGCCCCGCCGGTCGGGCGCACCTCCTTCCCCTGGCAGAAGAAGTCCCGCCCGGAGAAGACCACATGAGCGGACCGCTCCCCGCCCGCGCCCCACGGGCCGGGCTGCCGCATGAGCGCCCCGGCAGGTAACCTCCAGCTCATGTCCCGCCATGTCGCCATCGTCACCGATTCAACGGCCTACCTGCCGCCCCGGGCGATGGAGCGTCACGGCATCACCGCGGTCCCGCTGACCGTGGTCCTCGGCGACCGGGCCTTCGAAGAAGGCACCGAGATCTCCACCCGCTCCCTGGCACAGGCGCTCCAGAAGCGACGCTCCGTCACCACCTCCCGCCCCAGCCCCCAGGTGTTCGCGGAGACCTACCGCCGGGTCGCCGCGTCCGGCGTCGACGGCATCGTCTCCCTGCACCTGTCCGCCGAGCTGTCCGGCACCTACGACGCGGCCGTCCTCGCCGCACGCGAGGCGCCGGTGCCCGTGCGGGTGGTGGACACCGGCATGATCGCCATGGCCCTCGGCTTCTGCGCGCTCACCGCGGCCGAGACCGCGGCGGCCGGCGGCACCGTGGACGAAGCCGTCACGGCCGCCGAGAAACGGGCCGCGGGCACCTCCGCCTACTTCTACGTCGACACCCTCGACTATCTGCGCCGAGGCGGCCGTATGGGAGCCGCGCAGGCCCTCTTCGGTTCCGCGCTCGCAGTCAAGCCCCTGCTCCAGCTGGACGGCGGCCGTATCGAGTTGCTGGAGAAGGTGCGCACGGCGTCCAGGGCGATCGCGCGCCTGGAGGAACTCGCCGCCGAGCAGGCGGCCGGCGCCGAGGTCGACATCGCCGTCCACCACCTCTCCGCCCCCGACCGTGCCGCCGCGCTCGCCGACCGGCTGCGGGTACGCATCCCCGGGCTGGCCGACCTGCATGTCAGCGAGGTCGGAGCGGTGATCGGCGCGCACACCGGGCCCGGGCTGCTCGGCGCGGTCGTCTCACCCCGCTGACACCGGGGCCCTCGCACCCCTGCCCGAACGTGGTCGCGGGTGCCGTCTCACTCGTGCTCACTCGTGCGGGTGACGGAGTTCTCCACAACCAGGCCGTCATCCACCGAAATCGACCGAGATCATCGCGGGACGGCAGCTTGCCCCATCCTCGTCGCATGGCACTTCGATCACGTCCACGCACGGCGACGCCCACCAGCGGCCCCGGCCGCTCTCCGACCTCCGACGGCCGCGTCCGCCATCGCCGCTCCGCCGGCCACGGCGGCACCCGCCATCGCCCGCCGGCACCGGCGGAGGAGCTGCGCCGCCGCGCGGAGCTCCTCTTCGGTGAACGCGGCACGCCGTGGGGGGAGTCGGGAAACGCACCACCACCGGACACCGCCGGGTCCACTCGGACGGCGACGGCGACGGCGACGGCGACGGCGCTGGCGACAGCGACGGCGACGGGGCCGGCACCCGGCCTTTGCCCGGCGACGCCCCCGTCCTTGACGACCCGGTCCGTGACGACCTGGACCGCGAAGGCGCCGGGACCGGCCACGGCACCCGCTCCGGCCGATGGGCCGTCTCCGGTCCCCGGCATCGCCTCGAATCACCGACGGGCCGGGGAGGTCGGGTCGTCGGAGGCGGAAGACCCGGCTGGCCCGCAGGGCCCGAGGCACTTGTGGGACTTGACGGACCCGGCGGACTCGCAGGACGCGGTTCCGGGCCGGTGGGAGCGGGCCGGGCTGGCACTGCGGGAACGGATGCCGGTATGGCTCCAGGCACGGTACGCGGTGGAGCGGCGGGGGGTCCTGGCGCTCACCGTGCTGCTCGTGGCCGCCGCCGTCTTCGCCGTGCAGCACTTCTGGGCGGCCCGCCCCCAGCCCGTGAGCGCCCCCCAGGTGGTGCGCGCGCAGCCGCCCTTCCATCAGAGGGACCCGGACTCCGCGGTCGGGGCGGGCGGCGGCCCGTCGGCGACTCCGGGTGCGGAGATCGTCGTGGATGTCGGCGGCAAGGTCCGCAAGCCGGGGATCCGGCGGCTGCCGGCCGGTGCCCGGGTGGCCGACGCGCTGCGGGCGGCGGGCGGAGTCCGGCCGGGTGTCAGCACGGAAGGCCTCAACCGCGCCCGCTTCCTGGTCGACGGCGAGCAGGTCGTCGTCGGCACCCCGGGTGCCGGGGCCGCCGGCCCGCCCGGCCCGGCCGCCGGAACGCTCGCAGGCCCGCTCTCCGGACCGGCGGGCACGGGCCCCGCACCGCCGGTCTCGCTCAACACCGCCACCGCGGACCAGCTGGACGCCCTGCCCGGCGTCGGTCCGGTGCTGGCCCAGCACATCATCGACTACCGCTCCCGGCACGGCGGTTTCCGCTCGGTGGACGAGCTGCGCCAGGTCAACGGCATCGGCGACCGCCGCTTCACCGATCTGCGCGACCTGGTACGGCCATGAGCAGCACACCGGACGAGGCGGATCTGCGTACCGGCCCGGAGAAGCCTGGGGATCCGGGGGAGTCGGGCGAGTCGGGGGAGTCCGTGAAGCCTGGGGAGCCCGCGAGCGCCGACACGGGCCGGACGGAACCCCTGGACCTGCGGCTGGTACCGCCCGCGCTCGCGGCCTGGGCCACGGCGGCCCTGACCCTGGACGCGCCCCCGGCCTGGGCCGTTGCGATCGTGGCCGTCTGTCTGGCCGGCGGAATCGCCCTGCTGTCGGTGCGGCGGCCGGCCGGGACTACTCGGGACGGCAGGGCGGACCCCGCACCGGGGTCCACCGGCCGGGAACGGGTGGGGCAAGCGGCGACGGGCGGCCCGGCACGGGTGGCGGCAACGGCGACCACGGTGCCTGTCCCGGTCGGGCAGGTGGTGCCTGTGCGGGTCGGGCGGGTGGTGCCTGTGCCGGGTGGGCGGGTGCCCGCACCCGGCGTGCGGGGGGTGGTTGCCCGGCGGGCTGTGCGTGAGGGGGACGCGGCGTGGGTGCCTGGCCGGCTCGGCTGGGCCCGTGCTCCCGTCGCGGCGGTGCTGCTCTGCGCCGCAGCGGCGGCCGTCTCCGCGGTGCTGCACGGGGCGGACGTCCGGCGCGGCCCGATCCCCGAGCTGGCCCGGCGGTCCGCGACCGTGACCGCCGAGGTCGAGATCACCGGCGATCCCTGGCTGAGCAGGCCACGGGTGCGGGGCGACCAGGCGGCACCCGCGGCGGTGCTGGCCCGGGCAGAGGTGCGCGGCGTCGAGGAGGCCGACGGTACGCGGGTGCGGACACGCACCCCCGTGCTGCTGATCGTCGACACGGACGTCCCGGCACCCGTGGGACGCGACGGGGACGGCGGCGGTCCAGCACCGCCGGCCGCTGGACGGGAGGGGCCCGTCGGACGCCAAGGGCCTGCCGGACACGAAAGGGCCGCCGGGCGCGAAGGGGCCGTCGGGCGCGCGGCCTGGCTCGGGCTGACGCCGTCCACGCGGCTGCGGGTGAACGGGCGGCTGGCGCCCGCGCTGACGGGCGGTGACCGTACTGCGGCCGTGCTGCGGGTCCGGGGCCGGCCGGAGCCGCGCGTCGTGGCGGGGCCGAGCGGCCCGCAACGACTGGCGGCGGGGCTCAGGGCCAGCCTGCGGAAGGCGACCGACGGCCTGCCCGCGGACGCCCGGGCGCTGCTGCCCGGGCTGGTCGTCGGGGACACCTCGCGGATCACGCCCGAGCTGGAGGACGCCTTCGACAGGACGGACCTGGCGCACACACTCGCCGTCTCGGGCAGCAACCTCACCATCCTGCTCGCGCTGCTCATCGGGCCGCCCGGACTGGCCCGACGGGCCGAGCGCCGGGGACTGGCCCCGCGGCTGGGCCTCTCGCTGCGGGCGACGGCCCTGCTCGCGGGAGCGCTGACGCTGGGCTTCGTGATCGTGTGCCGGCCCGACCCCAGCGTCCTGCGGGCCGCCGCCTGCGGCGCGGTCGCCCTGCTGGCCCTGGCCACCGGGCGCCGGGGATCACTCGTACCGGCCCTGGCCACGGCCGTCCTGCTGCTGGTGCTGTACGACCCGTGGCTGGCCCGCAGTTATGGCTTCCTGCTGTCGGTCCTGGCCACCGGCGCGCTGCTCGTGCTGGCGCCGGGCTGGAGCGCGGCGCTGCGGCGCCGCCGCGTGCCGCCGCGGCTCGCCGAGGCCCTGGCGGCGGCAGCCGCCGCGCAGGCGGTGTGCGCGCCGGCCGTGGTGGTGCTGTCGGCCAGGGTGAGCCTGGTGGCGGTGCCGTGCAACCTGCTGGCCGAGTTGGCGGTGGCACCGGCCACGGTGCTGGGGTTCGCGGCGCTCGCGACGGCACCGGTGGCGATGCCGATTGCCAGGGCGCTGGCCTGGTGGGCGAGTTGGCCGGCCGGCTGGATCGCGTGGGTGGCCCGGACCGGGGCCGCGCTGCCCGGCGCGGGTGTGGACTGGCCGGGGAACTGGCCGGGGGCGCTGCTGCTCGCCGCGGTCACCGTGGTGGTCTTCCTGGCCGGCCGGAGACTGGTGCGGCATCCGTGGTGGTGCGGGGTGCTCGGGGTGCTGCTCGTGCTGCTGGTGACGCGGCCGGCACCGCTGACCCGGGTGATCACGGGGTGGCCGCCGCCGGGCTGGCGGTTCGCGATGTGCGATGTCGGGCAGGGGGACGCGACGGTGCTGGCGGCGGGCGACGGCGCCGGGGTGGTCGTGGACGCAGGGCCCGATCCGGTGCTGGTCGACCGGTGCCTGACACGGCTGGGCATCACCCGGATCCCCCTGCTGGTGCTGACCCACTTCCACGCCGATCACGTCGCGGGACTGCCCGGCGTCCTGCGGGGCCGCTCGGTGGCCGCGATCGAGACCACCGGGTTCGAGGAACCGGCCGCGCAGGCGGAGTTCGTCATGAGGGAGGCAGCCGAACGGCACATCCCGGTCACGAGGGCCGTCGCGGGAGAGGAGCGGCGCGCCGGGCCGCTCGCCTGGCGGGTCCTGTGGCCGCCGCAGGGCACGACGTCTCCCACCGGCGTGCGCGCGTCCCCGGCCAGGCCGGACGCCGTGCTGCAACCGGAGGGGCCGAACGACGCCAGCGTGGCCCTGCTCGTACGCACCGGCGGGTTGCGGCTGCTGCTGCTCGGAGACCTCGAACCCCCCTCCCAGCAGGCGCTGTTGCGGTCTCCGGCCGCGGCCGGGCTGGCCGGGGTGGACGTGCTGAAGGTGGCCCATCACGGCTCGGCCCACCAGGACCCCGAGCTGATGCGGCTCGTGGCGCCCCGGGTGGCCCTCGTCTCCGCCGGCGCCGACAACCCGTACGGCCACCCGGCACCGACGACCGTGGCAGCGCTGCGGGCCGGCGGCGCGGTGGTGCTGCGCACGGACCGGGACGGCGGCCTCGCGGTCGGCGGCACCGGAGGGACGGACGGGGAGATGCGGGTGACGAGAGAGCGCTGAGAGGGGCTGGCGGAGGCCTGACGTGGCGCTCCGGGGCGTGTCCCGGTACCGGAGAATGGGGGCGTGAGCGATGTGAGACACGTGCTGGTGCTGCCCGACCGTGACGCCGCCGAGGAGGCGGCCGAGGCGCTCGGGGAGCGGTTCGGGATCGACGAGGAGCCGCGGCTCGTCCGGGACGCGCTGGCCGGTGAGGACGACGCAGAGGACGCCCAGTGGCTGCTGGTCCTGCGCGACCGGAACGAGCGGCTCGACCCGGCCGAGCTGGACGCGTTCGCGGGGGAGTGGGAGGGCTGGCGCGAGGAGCCGTGACCCGGGCGGCGGCCTCCGTCCGCGGGGAATCGTGCCGCGGGGAGCACTACGGACACGGTGGGCGGCTCCGGTGCGGATCGGGCCGCTTGAGCCATGCTGGGCACCGCGGGAATGCAGGCCAGGGAAGCGGAGCTGCTCTCCTCCGCCGGCTCGATCGGCGCCATCCTGAGAGCTGGTGAGGAGGACCCCGGCGCCGCGCTGGATGCGGGGAGCATCCTGGTGACCTCAGCACGGTCACCACGATGGGTGCGACGTCCGACCACATCGTCGAGACCAGCACGCCACTCGGCCTCGACCTCGCGCTCCCCCTGGCCGTCCAGGCCCACTGTCGGCGCGCGATCACGGACGGACACGGCGGTGACAACTGGACCCGCATCATCGACGGCACCCGAGAGCCGCGCTGACCGACCGGGGGGCCCGGGGTCGGTCGGGCTTCGGGCCGGTGCGGTGTCAGTGCCGCGTGGGATGCTTGGGGCGATGGCAAGGAAATCTGCGAATGACGCCCCTCTCGCCCCGGTGACCCTTGCCGTGGGCCAGGAGGATCTCCTGCTCGACCGTGCCGTGCGGGAGGTGGTGGCCGCCGCCCGGGCCGCCGACGCCGACACGGACGTGCGTGACCTGACCTCGGACCAGCTGCAGCCCGGCACCCTCGCCGAGCTGACCAGCCCGTCGCTCTTCGCCGAGCGCAAGGTCGTGGTCGTACGCGATGCGCAGGACCTGTCGGCCGACACGGTCAAGGACGTGAAGGCGTACCTCGGTTCGCCCGCCGAGGAGATCACCCTCGTGCTGCTGCACGCAGGCGGGGCCAAGGGCAAGGGGCTGCTGGACGCCGCGCGCAAGGCGGGCGCACGGGAGGTGGCCTGCCCGAAGATGACCAAGCCGGCGGACCGACTGGCCTTCGTGCGGGGGGAGTTCCGCTCGACCGGACGGTCGGCCACCCCGGAGGCCTGCCAGGCGCTCTGCGACGCCATCGGGAGCGACCTGAGGGAGTTGGCCTCGGCGGTGTCGCAGCTGGTGGCCGACGTGGAGGGCACGATCGACGAGACGGTCGTCGGGCGGTACTACACCGGACGGGCCGAGGCCTCCAGCTTCACGGTCGCCGACCGGGCCGTGGAGGGGCGTACGGCTGAGGCGCTGGAGGCGCTCAGGTGGTCGCTGGCGACGGGGGTGGCGCCCGTGCTGATCACCAGTGCGCTGGCGCAGGGCGTGCGGGCGATCGGGAAGCTTTCCTCCGCGCGCGGGGGACGGCCGGCTGATCTGGCGCGTGAGCTGGGGATGCCGCCGTGGAAGATCGACCGGGTCCGGCAGCAGATGCGGGGGTGGACGCCCGACGGTGTCGCACTGGCGATGCGCGCGGTCGCCGAGGCCGACGCGGGGGTGAAGGGCGCCGGTGACGACCCGGAGTACGCCTTGGAGAAGGCGGTCGTGGCGATCGCCCGGGCGGCACGCTCCAGGGGCCGGGGCTGAGAAGGCACGGACCGGGCCGGCCTGGAACCGGGCGAGAAGCCGGCGGTCAGGTTCGGAATCATCACATGCCCTGATGCCCTGATCACTGACGCCGCTGGTATCCCGCTCGCCGCCCCCTCCACCGGCGGCGTCGCCTCGCCGGTCGGGGGGCACCCGGCATGGCTCCGCGCGGGGCACCGTACGCCGGACCGTAAGGCGAACGGCTTGTACCGACGGCCCGGTGGCCGATCTCAGGCCGGCTTGCGCCACACGGAGATGTGCTTCGCGGAGTCCTGGGTGAACGGCGTCCCGTCCCAGTCCGCGACGCGACGCTCCAGTTCGAGCCCGGCGATCCGGGCCATCAGATCGAGCTCGGCCGGCCAGACGTACCGGTGCCGGGAGGTGCCGCGGCGGTACCGGCCGTCGTCGCGATCACGGGTGAAGTGGTGCGAGACGAGAATCTGCTCGACCAGGTCGAAGGTGTCGAAACCGAGATGCCGCTCGGAGACGTCGAACGGCACCGCGACCTGGCCGGGCGGCAGGAGCCGCAGCGGCGGCAGGCCCAGCTCGATGACGAAACGGCCGCCGGGCCGCAGATGACGTGCGGCGTTGCGGAAGCACTCGACCTGCTCGTCCTGCGTGAGCAGGTTGGTGATGGTGTTGTAGACGAGGTAGACCAGGGCGAACTCGCCGGGGACGACGGTCGTGGCCATGTCCCCGATGGTCACCGGGAGCGTGTCCTCGTCGATCTTGCGCCGCAGGACCGCGGCCATGTGCCCGGACAGTTCGATGCCCGCCACCGGCACGCCGCGTTCCCGGAGCGGGACGCCGACCCGGCCGGTTCCGATGGCGAACTCCAGTGCGCGGCCGTCTTCGGCGAGCTCGGTGAGGAAGGCGAGAGTCGGTCCGAGAACCGAGGCCGAGAACATCTCGGTCTCCTCGGCGTCGTAACGGTCGGCGGTCGTACGGGTCCACAGCTCGCTGCTGGTCACGGGCGGCCACTCTGCCGGTTGTGGAGGGGCGCTGTCGACGCATTTACTGCCCACCGGCTCCGGCAGGAGATCCACATGCCGAAGGCCCCGGCGTCCACCCTGGGGAAGGGTGGGGGCCGGGGCCTCGGTACCAAGCTGTGTGAGCCCGTACCCGCGTGGCGAACGCAGGCCGCGTACAGGCTCGGGATGCCGGACGGGAGCGGAGAGAGAGGGCCCGCTCTGGGTCCTTCCGGCGGTCAGATCAAGAAGGGAGTTCAGCCCTTGAGGGACGTGACCTTGCCGGCGAGCGCCGACTTCTTGTTGGCGGCCTGGTTCTTGTGGATGACGCCCTTCGAGACGGCCTTGTCGAGCGCACGCGCGGCAGCGCGCTGGAGCTCGGTGGCCTTCTCGACGTCACCCGCGGCAGCGGCCTCGCGAGCCTTGCGGATCGCGGTCTTCAGGGAGGACTTGACGGCCTTGTTGCGCAGCCGGGCCTTCTCGTTGGTCTTGATCCGCTTGATCTGGGACTTGATGTTCGCCACGAAGGAGCCTTTTCAGGTTCAGGAGCGGGGCCGCGAGGGTCCCGCTCCGGTGATCCAAACTTGTCTGTCGCGCCTCGCGCCGAGAGGGCATGAGGCACAGCCATCTACAGTACCAGTGGCCCTCCGGGCGGCCCAAAACGGCCCCCGGTCCCTCCCCGTGGGACCATGGAGACTACGTATCGATCCGACCCGAGGCATAAGGCGCCTCAAGAGACAGGACCCTGCGTGCCCGCGACCCCTAACCATGCGCCCGAGCCGAGCCGTACCGACCCGGCTCAGATCCGCAACTTCTGCATCATCGCGCACATCGACCACGGCAAGTCCACGCTCGCCGACCGGATGCTCCAGCTGACCGGTGTGGTCGAGCAGCGGCAGATGCGTGCTCAGTACCTCGACCGGATGGACATCGAGCGCGAGCGCGGTATCACGATCAAGTCCCAGGCGGTGCGTCTGCCCTGGGCCCCGACCGAGGGCCCCGACCAGGGCACCACGCACATCCTCAACATGATCGACACGCCGGGGCACGTCGACTTCACGTACGAGGTCTCGCGGTCGCTGGCCGCCTGCGAGGGCACCGTCCTCCTCGTCGACGCCGCCCAGGGCATCGAGGCGCAGACCCTCGCCAACCTCTACCTGGCGATGGAGAACGAACTCACGATCATCCCGGTGCTCAACAAGATCGACCTGCCGGCCGCGCAGCCGGAGAAGTTCGCCGAGGAACTGGCGAACCTGGTCGGCTGTGACCCGGACGACGTGCTGAAGGTCTCCGCGAAGACCGGCTTCGGCGTGGACGTGCTGCTGAACAAGGTCGTCAAGGAGATCCCGGCGCCGGTCGGCGTCGCCGACGCGCCCGCCCGCGCGATGATCTTCGACTCGGTCTACGACTCCTACCGCGGTGTCGTGACGTACGTCCGTGTCATCGACGGCCAGCTCAACCGGCGCGAGCGCATCAGGATGATGTCGACGGGCGCCACCCACGAGCTGCTGGAGATCGGCACCAACTCGCCCGAGATGCTGCCGGCGGACGGCCTCGGCGTCGGCGAGGTGGGCTATCTGATCACCGGTGTGAAGGACGTCCGCCAGTCCAAGGTCGGTGACACCGTCACCAGCCAGCACAAGGGCGCCACCGAGGCGCTCGGCGGCTACAAGGACCCGAAGCCGATGGTCTTCTCGGGTCTGTATCCGCTCGACGGCTCGGACTACCCGGAGCTGCGTGAGGCGCTGGACAAGCTCCAGCTCAACGACGCGGCCCTGGTCTACGAGCCGGAGACCTCCGCCGCCCTCGGCTTCGGTTTCCGCGTCGGCTTCCTCGGCCTGCTCCACCTCGACGTGATCCGGGAGCGGCTGGAGCGCGAGTTCGGCCTGGACCTGATCGCCACCGCCCCGAACGTGGTCTACCGCGTGATCCTGGAGGACGGCAGCGAGATCACGGTCACCAACCCCAGCGAGTTCCCCGAGGGGAAGATCGACGAGGTCTTCGAGCCGGTCGTGCGGGCCACGATCCTCGCGCCGACGGAGTTCATCGGCGCGATCATGGAGCTGTGCCAGACCCGGCGCGGCACCCTGCTCGGCATGGACTACCTCTCCGAGGACCGCGTCGAGATCCGCTACACCCTCCCGCTCGCGGAGATCGTCTTCGACTTCTTCGACCAGCTGAAGTCCAAGACGCGCGGTTACGCCTCGCTGGACTACGAGCCCACGGGCGAGCAGAGCAGCTCGCTGGTCAAGGTCGACATCCTGCTGCACGGTGACAAGGTGGACGCGTTCTCGGCGATCACCCACAAGGACCAGGCGTACGCGTACGGCGTGCGGCTCGTCGCCAAGCTCAAGGAGCTGATCCCGCGGCAGAACTTCGAGGTGCCGGTGCAGGCCGCCATCGGCGCCCGGGTCATCGCCCGCGAGACCATCCGCGCCATCCGCAAGGACGTCCTCGCCAAGTGCTACGGCGGTGACATCTCCCGGAAGCGGAAGCTGCTGGAGAAGCAGAAGGAAGGCAAGAAGCGGATGAAGATGGTGGGTTCCGTGGAGGTTCCGCAGGAAGCCTTCATCGCCGTCCTGTCCAGCGATGACAGCGCGGGGTCGGGCAAGGGCAAGAAGTAACCAGAGGTAACAGCGGGTTACGTCCGTAAACCGGGCACTTGGGGGCTCGCCGTGCGAAAGCGCGGCGGGCCCCTGCGCGTGCGCGGCGTCACGATGAGGGGAAAGTGACAGGCCGATGCCCCTTACGCAGCGGCCGGTCGCGCCTTACTCTGATCCCTGCTCGATAGTTACTCGCGAGTTAAACAAGCCACCCGAACCCCCACCGTGAGTTAACCCAGCCGCACCGAGTTCGCCGCACCGTCGCGGGCCCCCGGAGGATGTCGTGAGCGACACACAGACCCTGATCGAGACCCGTCCGCCCTCCGTGGCGGCCCTCTTCCTGGAGCGCGTCGCGGCCACACCGGACGCGGAGGCCTACCGCTACCCGGTGCCGGCGGCCTCCGGCCAGGGGCCCGACGACTGGAAGTCGCTGAGCTGGACGCAGGCGGCCGACCGGGTGCACGCGATCGCGGCCGGCCTCATCGAGCTGGGCATCCAGCCCGAGCAGCGGGTGGCGCTCGCCTCCTCCACCCGCGTCGAGTGGATCCTCGCCGACCTGGGCATCATGTGTGCCGGCGGCGCCACCACCACGATCTACCCGCAGACCAACGCCGACGAGTCCGCGTTCATCCTGTCGGACTCGGAGAGCCGGATCCTGATCGCCGAGGACGCGGCCCAGCTCGCCAAGGCCCTGGGCAAGCGCGCCGAGCTGCCCGCGCTGACCAAGGTGGTGGTCGTCGACCCGGCCGGCGTCGAGACGAACGACTGGGTGACCACCCTCGCGGAGCTGGAGGAGCGCGGCAAGGCCTACCTGGAGACGCACCCGCAGCTGATCAAGGAGCGGGTCGGCGCGATCACCAGGGACCAGCTCGCCACCCTCATCTACACCTCCGGCACCACCGGCCGCCCCAAGGGCGTGCGCCTGCCGCACGACAACTGGGCGTACATGGCGCGGGCGATCGCGTCGACCGGCCTGGTCACCGTCGACGACGTGCAGTACCTGTGGCTGCCCCTCGCGCACGTCTTCGGCAAGGTGCTCACGTCCGGGCAGATCGAGGTCGGGCACGTCACCGCCGTCGACGGCCGTGTCGACAAGATCATCGAGAATCTGCCGGTGGTGCGGCCGACGTACATGGCGGCCGTGCCGCGCATCTTCGAGAAGGTCTACAACGGCGTCGCGGCCAAGGCCCGCGAGGGCGGCGCGGCGAAGTACAAGATCTTCCAGTGGGCCGCCGAGGTCGCCCGCGAGTACGCCAAGGCCAGCCAGGACAACTTCCGGCGCACCGGCACCGCCTCCGTGCCCTTCGGCCTCGCCGCCCGGCACAAGGTCGCCGACACCCTGGTCTACGGCAAGCTCCGCGAGGCCTTCGGCGGCCGGCTGCGCGCCTGTGTCTCCGGCGCCTCCGCGCTCTCCCCGGAGATCGGGTTCTTCTTCGCCGGCGCCGGCATCCACATTCTGGAGGGCTACGGCCTCACGGAGACCTCCGCCGCCTCCTTCGTCAACCCCGGCGAGGCCTACCGCACCGGCACGGTCGGCAAGCCGCTGCCCGGCACCGAGGTGCGCATCGCCGACGACGGCGAGATCCTGCTGCGCGGCCCCGGCGTCATGGAGGGCTACCACCAGCAGCCCGGGAAGACCGCCGAGGTGCTGGAGTCCGACGGCTGGTTCCACACCGGCGACATCGGTGAACTCTCCCCCGACGGCTATCTGCGCATCACCGACCGCAAGAAGGACCTCATCAAGACCTCCGGCGGCAAGTACGTCGCGCCGGCCGAGGTCGAGGGCCAGTTCAAGGCGGTCTGCCCGTACGTCTCCAACATCCTCGTGCACGGAGCCGACCGGAACTACTGCACGGCCCTCATCGCCCTGGACGAACTCGCGATCCAGGACTGGGCGAAGGACAACGGCCTGGAGGGCAGGCCGTACGCGGAGATCGTCGCCGCGCCGCAGACGGTGGAGATGGTCGACGGGTACGTCCGGGAGCTCAACACCGGGCTCCAGCGCTGGCAGACCATCAAGAAGTTCCGGCTGCTGCCGCGCGACCTCGACGTGGAGCACGGCGAGATCACACCGAGCCTGAAGCTGAAGCGGCCGGTGGTGGAGCGGGCGTACCGGCACCTCATCGACGAGATGTACGCGGGGACGCGGGAGCAGTAGGGCCACCGCAGGACGGGCGGCCGCCGCCGGGCCCCGACGGCGGCCGCGCGACGCCTCCCGACGCCGCCCGGCCCCGCGGGCGGCCCCCGGCGGCGCGCCCGCCTCCACCCGCCCCGGCCGAAGCGCCCGTCCCCACCCGCGCCAGCCGAGCCGCCCGCTCCAAGCGGAGCGCCCGCCCCGCTCCCCCCGGGGCCCGCCCGGCCCTCCTCGTACGCCCGAGGTGGAGCGCCTGCCCTCTGCGGCGCGTGCGGCCCGGCCCGCCCGCGTCCGTTCCGGCCGGAGCGTCCGGCCGCGTGCGGGACAATGGGGGACATGCCTTCCGCACTTCCCGACGGTGAGCCCGTCCCCGCCGACGGTGCGCTGCCCGCGCACGCGCTCGCCGGGACCGGTGACCGGCCGCTCGGCTTCTACCTCCACGTGCCGTACTGCGCGACCCGCTGCGGCTACTGCGACTTCAACACCTACACCGCGACCGAGCTGCGCGGCACGGGCGGCGTCCTCGCCTCCCGGGACAACTACGCCGAGACGCTGACCGACGAGGTCCGGCTGGCCCGGAAGGTGCTGGGCGACGATCCGCGCGAGGTCCGCACGGTCTTCGTCGGCGGCGGTACGCCGACCCTGCTGGACGCCGGCGACCTGGTGCGGATGCTGGCGGCGGTCCGCGACGAGTTCGGGCTCGCGCCGGACGCGGAGGTCACGACGGAGGCGAACCCGGAGTCGGTCGGCCCGGAGTATCTCGCCACCCTCCGGGAGGGGGGCTTCAACCGGATCTCCTTCGGGATGCAGAGCGCCAGGCAGCACGTGCTGAGGATCCTCGACCGCACCCATACCCCCGGCCGGCCGGAGGCGTGCGTGGCGGAGGCCAGGGCGGCGGGATTCGAGCACGTCAACCTGGACCTGATCTACGGCACCCCGGGGGAGTCGGACGACGACTGGCGGGCCTCGCTGGAGGCGGCCCTGGGCGCCGGCCCCGACCATGTCAGCGCGTACGCGCTCATCGTCGAGGAGGGCACCAGGCTCGCCGGCCGGGTCCGCCGGGGCGAGATCCCGATGACGGACGACGACGTCCACGCCGACCGCTACCTGATCGCCGAGGAGATGCTGAGCGCGGCGGGCTTCAACTGGTACGAGGTCTCCAACTGGGCCACTTCCCCGGCGGCCCGCTGCCTGCACAACGAGCTGTACTGGCGGGGCGCCGACTGGTGGGGCGCCGGACCGGGCGCGCACAGCCATGTGGGCGGGGTGCGCTGGTGGAACGTGAAGCACCCGGGCGCGTACGCGGCCGCGCTGGCGGCGGGACGCTCGCCGGGCGCGGGCCGCGAGCTGCTGTCCGACGAGGACCGCAGGGTCGAGCGCGTCCTGCTGGAGCTGCGGCTGCGGGAGGGCGTGCCGCTGGACCTGCTCCGGACGGAGGGGCTCGCGGCGGCCCGCCGGGCCCTGGCCGACGGGCTGCTCCGGACGGGGCCGTACGAGGAGGGGCGCGCCGCGCTGACCCTGCGCGGGCGGCTGCTGGCGGACGCGGTGGTGCGGGACCTGGTCGACTGACCCCGTCACGCGGGCGCGGTCACCGAGTCGATCAGCTTCGCGGAGCCTCCTGTGCGGGCGCGTCACGGAGGCGGTCAGCCTTCTGGGCTGCCCCCATTCGCGGGCGCGGTCACCGAGTCGATCAGCTTCGCGGAGCCTCCTGTGCGGGCGCGTCACGGAGGCGGTCAGCCTTCTGGGCTGCCCCCATTCGCGGGCGCGGTCACCGAGTCGATCAGCTTCTCGGCGCCCCTACGCGGGCGCGGTCACGAAGTCGATCAGTTCCTCGACCCGGCCCAGAAGTTCCGGCTCCAGGTCCTTGTACGACCGCACCCGCGCCAGGATCCCCTGCCAGACCGCGCCCGTGTTCTCCGGCCAGCCCAGCGCCCGGCACACCCCCGTCTTCCAGTCCTGGCCGCGCGGCACCGCCGGCCAGGCCGGGATGCCCACGGCGGACGGCTTCACCGCCTCCCAGACGTCGATGTACGGGTGACCGACGACGAGCGCGTGCTCGCTGGTCACCGACTGTGCGATGCGCCACTCCTTGGTGCCGGGCACCAGATGGTCCACGAGCACGCCCAGCCGGGCGTCCGGGCCCGGCGCGAACTCCGCGACGATCGCCGGCAGGTCGTCCACGCCCCCCAGGTACTCCACCACCACGCCCTCGACGCGCAGGTCGTCGCCCCACACCCTCTCGACCAGTTCGGCGTCGTGCCGGCCCTCGACGTAGATGCGGCCGGCGCGGGCCACGCGCGCGCGGGCCTCGGGGACGGCGACCGAGCCGGATGCCGTGCGTGTGGGGCGTACCGGCCCCGACGGCGGCCGGACGAGCGTCACCGCGCGGCCCTCCAGCAGGAAGCCGCGCGGCTGGAGGGGGAACACCCGGTGCTTGCCGAAACGGTCCTCCAGGGTCACGGTGCCGGCCTCGCAGCGGATCACCGCCCCGCAGAACCCGCTGCCGGGCTCCTCGACCACCAGGCCCGGCTCGGCCGCCACCTCCGGCACGGGCTTCGGCTTCTTCCACGACGGGGTCAGATCGGCGGAGTACTGGCGCATTCGGATGACGATAGGAGAAGCCGTGCGGCGGTGCGCACGACACGCCGGGAACCGGCCGGCGCAGCGGCTCAGCTCACGCCGAAACGGGCGGCCAGCGCGTCCCGTTGACGCCGTACGAAGGCGGCGTCCACCACCGCTCCGTGCCCCGGCACGTACCGCGCGTCCTCGCCGCCGAGCGCCAGCAGCCGGTCCAGAGCGTCCGGCCAGCGCGAGGGGACCGCGTCCGGCCCCGCCTGCGGTTCGCCGGACTCCTCCACCAGGTCGCCGCAGAACACCACCCCCGGATCGCCGGGGACGAGCACGGCCAGGTCGTGCGCGGTGTGGCCGGGGCCCACGTTCGCCAGCAGCGCCTGCCGGCCGCCGCCCAGGTCGAGCGTCCACTCGCCGGACACCGGGTGGCCGGGCGGGACCAGCGCGTCCACCGCCTCGTCGGTGTCGGCGGGCGGCAGGCCGTTCCTCAGCGCGTCCCGGCGCAGCTCCTCGCGCTGGTGGGCCAGGACCGCGTCCGTGCCCACGGCCGCGTACGTCTCGGCTCCGGCGAACGCGCAGGCGCCGAAGACGTGGTCGAAATGGGGATGGGTGAGAGCGAGATGGGTCACACGGCCGCCGGCCAGCGCCTCGGCCCGGGACCGCAGCCGGGCCCCCTCCGCCGGGCTCGATCCCGCGTCCACCACCAGCGCCGTGCCCGAGCCCAGGACCAGGCCCGCGGTGCAGTCCCAGCCCGGCAGCCGGCACCGCCCCACCCCGGCGGCCAACCGTTCCCAGCCCAGGTCTTCCCAAGTCACCGTCATACCGGCGACGCTAGCGCTACGGGCCGGTACGGCGGGACCGGCCTTGCCCGGTGCGTACCCGACGGCCGTACACTGGGCCGGGGAAGGCTGGCACTCGCACGGGCGGAGTGCCAGGCGGGCCCGACGAACGGACGAGGGGACGACGTGCTGGAGGTGCGCGCGGATGCTGAGTGAACGCAGGCTTCAGGTGCTGCGCGCGATCGTCCAGGACTATGTCGGCACCGAGGAGCCGGTGGGCTCCAAGGCGCTCACCGAGCGGCACAACCTCGGCGTCTCCCCGGCGACCGTCCGCAACGACATGGCGGCCCTGGAGGACGAGGGGTACATCGCCCAGCCGCACACCAGTGCGGGGCGCATCCCCACCGACAAGGGCTACCGGCTGTTCGTGGACAAGCTCGCCGGTGTCAAGCCGATGACCGGGCCGGAGCGGCGTGCCATCCAGAATTTCCTGGAGGGCGCCGTCGACCTCGACGACGTCGTGGCGCGCACGGTCCGGCTGCTGGCGCAGCTGACCCGGCAGGTCGCCGTCGTGCAGTACCCGTCGCTGACCAGGTCCACCGTCCGGCACGTGGAGCTGCTCTCGCTGGCTCCCGCGCGGGTCATGCTGGTGCTGATCACGGACACCGGCCGGGTCGAGCAGCGGATGGTCGACTGCCCGGCGCCGTTCGGCGAGGCCTCGCTGGCGGACCTGCGGGCGCGGCTGAACAGCCGGGTCGCGGGCCGACGGTTCGCGGATGTCCCGAAACTGGTCGAGGACCTGCCGGAGGCGTTCGACCACGAGGACCGCGGTACGGTCTCCACGGTGCTCTCCACTCTGCTGGAGACACTCGTCGAGGAGAACGAGGAGCGGCTGATGATCGGCGGTACCGCCAATCTCACCCGCTTCGGGCACGACTTCCCCCTCACGATCCGGCCCGTCCTGGAGGCCCTGGAGGAGCAGGTCGTGCTCCTCAAGCTCCTGGGCGAGGCGAAGGACCCGGGCGTGACCGTGCGTATCGGCCACGAGAACGCCCATGCAGGACTCAACTCCACCTCCGTCGTGTCGGTGGGCTACGGTTCGGGCGGCGAGGCAGTCGCCAAGCTCGGCGTGGTCGGACCGACCCGCATGGACTACCCGGGAACGATGGGAGCGGTACGCGCAGTGGCACGGTACGTCGGACAGATCCTGGCGGAGTCGTAAGTGGCCACGGACTACTACGCCGTTCTCGGCGTGCGCCGCGACGCGTCGCAGGATGAGATCAAGAAGGCGTTCCGTCGGCTCGCTCGCGAGCTGCACCCGGACGTCAACCCCGATCCGAAGACCCAGGAGCGGTTCAAGGAGATCAACGCCGCCTACGAGGTGCTGTCGGACCCGCAGAAGAAGCAGGTCTACGACCTCGGCGGCGATCCGCTCTCCCAGTCGGGCGGGGCCGGCGCGGGCGGTTTCGGCGCCGGCGGCTTCGGCAACTTCTCCGACATCATGGACGCGTTCTTCGGTACGGCGTCGCAGCGCGGGCCGCGCTCGCGCACCCGGCGCGGCCAGGACGCGATGATCCGGATCGAGATCGAGCTGGACGAGGCGGCCTTCGGGACGACCAAGGACATCCAGGTCGACACGGCCGTCGTCTGCAACACCTGCAACGGTGAGGGCGCGGCCCCGGGCACGTCCGCGCAGACGTGTGACATGTGCCGCGGCCGTGGCGAGGTGTCGCAGGTCACCCGGTCCTTCCTGGGCCAGGTCATGACCTCCCGGCCCTGCCCCCAGTGCCAGGGCTTCGGCACGGTGGTGCCGACCCCGTGCCCGGAGTGCGCCGGCGACGGCCGCGTCCGCTCGCGCCGCACGCTCACCGTGAAGATCCCTGCCGGCGTCGACAACGGCACCAGGATCCAGCTCGCCGGTGAGGGCGAGGTCGGCCCGGGCGGTGGCCCGGCCGGTGACCTGTACGTCGAGATCCACGAGCTGCCGCACGCGATGTTCCAGCGGCGCGGTGACGACCTGCACTGCACGGTCACCGTGCCGATGACTGCGGCGGCGCTCGGCACGAAGGTGCCGCTGGAGACCCTGGACGGTATGGAGGAGGTCGACATCCGGCCCGGCACCCAGTCCGGCCAGTCGATCCCGCTGCACGACCGGGGCGTGACCCACCTGCGCGGCGGCGGCCGGGGTGACCTGATCGTCCACGTCGAGGTCATGACCCCGACCAAGCTCGACCCCGAGCAGGAGCGCGTCCTGCGCGAACTGGCCAAACTGCGCGGCGAGGAACGCCCCCAGGGCCAGTTCCAGCCCGGGCAGCAAGGTCTGTTCTCCCGGTTGAAGGACGCGTTCAACGGCCGGTGAGGCGGACGGCCGGGGGCGGCCGGGTAAGGGCCGGGGTTTCAGGGGGCGGGGCCCCCTGAAACCCCTTGTGCCACCGGGGTATGCCGCGGAAGCCCGGATTCGGTCTTGCTACGGGGGACGTGACACCATGCGGTCATGTCCTCCGCGCTGACCGATCTCTTTCCCCACCCGATCGTGCAGGCCCCCATGGCGGGCGGGGTCTCCGTCCCGCAGCTCGTCGCCGCCGTCTCCGAGGCCGGCGGACTCGGGTTCCTGGCCGCCGGGTACAAGACCGCCGACGGCATGTACCAGGAGATCAAGCAGCTGCGGGGACTGACGAGCCGGCCGTTCGGCGTGAACGTGTTCATGCCGCAGCCGGAGTACCCCGGCGCGGCCACCGGCATCAGCGCGCCGGCCGGCGCCCCGCCCTCGTCCGGCGCCGTCGAGGTGTACGCCCACCAGCTGGCCGGTGAGGCCGCCTGGTACGAGACCGAGCTGGGGGACCCGGACAGCGGCCGGGACGACGGCTACGAGGCCAAGCTCGCCGTGCTGCTCGACAACCCGGTGCCGCTGGTCTCCTTCCACTTCGGCGTGCCGAGCCGCGAGGTGCTCGACCGGTTCCGCCGGGCGGGCACGTTCACCCTGGTCACCGCCACGACCGCGGAGGAGGCCCGCGTGGTCGAACGGGCCGGCGCGGACGCGGTGATCGCCCAGGGTGTGGAGGCCGGCGGTCACCAGGGCACGCACCGGGACCTCCCGGAGAACGACGGCTCCGGCATCGGACTGCTGTCGCTGGTCACGCAGATCCGCGAGACGGTCCGCGTCCCGGTCGTGGCCGCCGGCGGCATCATGCGCGGCAGCCAGATCGCCGCCGTCCTCGCGGCCGGCGCGAGCGCGGCCCAGCTGGGCACCGCGTTCCTCGCCACCCCCGAGTCCGGCGCGCACGCCCTGCACAAACAGGCGCTGACCAACCCCCTGTTCGCCCGTACCGAGCTGACCCGCGCCTTCTCCGGCCGCCCGGCCCGCGGCCTGGTCAACCGCTTCCTGCGCGAGCACGGCCCGTACGCCCCCGCCGCCTACCCGGACGTCCACCACATGACGGCGCCGCTGCGCAAGGCCGCCGCCAAGGCCGGGGACGCGCAGGGCATGGCGCTGTGGGCGGGCCAGGGACACCGGCTGGCCCGGGCACTGCCGGCCGGGGAGCTGGTGGAGGTGCTGGCGGCCGAACTCGCCGAGGCCAGGACGGCCTTGTCGGACCGGCCGCGGCCCGGAGGTCACGCGCGATGACCGCCCCCGTCTTCATCGTGGATCAACTCGACCTGAACGGTCCGGAGTTCGTGCTCGACGGCCCCGAGGGACGGCACGCCGTGTCCGTGAAGCGGCTGCGGCCGGGCGAGGACGTGGTCCTCACCGACGGGCGTGGACGCTGGGCCGGGGGTGTGGTCAAGGCCGCTGAGGGCAAGGACCGCCTGGTGGTCACGGACCTGGAGGCCGTGCGTGAGGAGCCCCCGGCCGCCCCGCGGATCACCGTCGTACAGGCCCTGCCCAAGGGCGACCGCGGTGAACTGGCCGTGGAGACGATGACCGAGGTCGGGGTCGACGCCATCGTGCCCTGGCAGGCGTCCCGTTGCATCACCCAGTGGAAGGGCGAGCGCGGTCTGAAGGCCCTCGGCAAGTGGCGGGCCACCGCCCGGGAGGCCGGCAAGCAGTCCCGCCGGGTCCGCTTCCCCGAGGTCGGGGACGCGGCGACGACGAGGCAGGTGGCCGAGCTGCTCGCCCGCGCCGACCTCGCCGCCGTCCTCCACGAGAGCGGTGACGAACGCCTCGCCGACGCCGATCTTCCCGCCGACGGCGAGATCGTGCTGGTCGTCGGCCCCGAGGGCGGTGTCTCACCCGAGGAGCTGGCCCTGTTCGCGGAGGCGGGCGCGCGGCCGTACGTCCTCGGTCCCACCGTGCTGCGCACGTCCACCGCGGGCACCGCCGCCGCGGCCCTGCTGCTGGGCCGCACCGGCCGCTGGTCCTGAACACCCGGGAGACACCGTGGAACTCGCCCAGGTGCGGCTGCTCGTCACCGACTTCGCCGCCTGCTACCGCTTCTACGCCGACGTGCTGGGCCTCACGCCGCAGTCCGGCGCGGAGCGGGGCCCGTACGAGAAGTTCAGCCCGCACGCCGGCTCCGCCGGGATCGCGCTGCAGGACCGCGCCATGATGGCCGAGGTCCTGGCCGAGCTGGGCGGCTCCGCAACCGGTCACCGCTCCCTGGTCGTGCTGCGCGTGGACGATCTCGACGCCTGCTGCGCGCGGATCACCGCCCGCGGCGCCACCCTGCTGCACGGCCCGGCCCCGCTGACCGACCGGATGCGGGTGGCGTACCTGAAGGACCCGGAGGGCAACCTCGTCGAACTCCAGGAGTGGCTGCTGCTGCGCGGCTGACGGCGACGGCGGGGGACGCGGTGCGCCCGCCGCGTGCGCGTGGCGGATCCGGACCCTGCTCCGGACGGGTGAGTGGCCGTATGCGGTCTACCGCGTCGCCCGGGCCGGTGGCACGCTGCCCTGTATGGGGGCATGCGGACGGATGCGCAACGGATCGCGGGCGATGGCCGTGGCGGGGCTCGTCGTGCTGGCGGCGGGTGCCGCGGTGGCGTGCCGGCCGGACGGGCTCGGCTCCATGACCGTCGCCTACACCACCGACCTGACGGCCACCGCCGCGCTGGAACACCGGCACGTCGACGTCGCCTGGCTCACCTGCACCGGTGCTGACGGCGGGGGCCGTACGCACGGCGCCTCACCCGCGCCGGGCGAGACCACCGTGGTCTCCGTCGACTGCCGGGGCCGGACGGGCGACGGGCGGAAGATCGTGGTCACGGGGCTGGTGACCAAGGCCGTCGACGGGGCCTGCGTACGCGGGGACCTGACCGCCAAGGCCGGCGGCAGACAGGTCTTCCACGTGGACGGGCTCGGCGACTGCGCCGCCGGACCCGGGCCCACGTACCACCCGCCCACGGTGGGACGGCCGGAGCCCACCGTGACCGTCACCGTCACCCGGACCGTGTGGTGCCGGACCGGGGCCGCCTGCGGGTCCGCGCCGGGCAAGTGATCGGAACCGGCAGCGGGGCACACCGGTCGCTGCGTAGAGTGACGGGGTGACTCAGGGTGCCTCCACGGGAACGACGGAAACCGCCTCCTATCTCCGATTCCCCCATCTGCACGGCGACTTGGTGACCTTCGTCGCCGAGGACGACGTCTGGCTCGCGCCGCTCGACGGCGGCCGGGCCTGGCGGATCAGCTCCGACAACCGGCCGGTGACGCTGCCCCGGATATCCCCGGACGGCGCACACCTCGCCTGGACGTCCACCCGGGACGGCGCCCCCGAGGTGCATGTCGCCCCGGTCGACGGCGGCCCCGCCGAGCGGCTGACGTACTGGGGCAACCGCCGTACCGAGGTGCGCGGCTGGACGGCGGACGGGCGCGTGCTCGCGCTCGGCGCGCACGGCCGGCACAGTTCCCGCCACACCTGGGCGCACGCCGTCCCGCTCGACGGCGGACCGGCCGAGACCCTGCCGTACGGGCCGGTCGGGGACCTGGCGCAGGGGCCCGCCACCGTGCTGCTGTCCGCGCCGATGGGCCGCGAGGCCGCCCACTGGAAGCGGTACCGGGGCGGTACGGCGGGGAAGCTGTGGATCGACCGCGACGGCGACGGCCGGTTCGTGCGGCTGCACGAGGACATCGCCGGGAACATCGAGTGCCCGGTGTGGGCCGGCGACCGGATCGCCTTCCTCTCCGACCACGAGGGCACCGGAGCCGTCTACTCCTCCCTCGCCGACGGCTCCGACCTGCGCCGGCACACCCCGCTCGGAGACTTCTACGCCCGGCACGCGGCCGGTGACGGCGACCGGGTCGTCTACAGCTCGGCCGGTGAACTCTGGCTCCTGGACGACCTGGAGGGCGCCGAGCCGCGCCGACTGGCCGTGGCACTGGGCGGGTCCCGGACGGATCTGCGGCCGCGCCCGGTCAACGCCGCCCGCTGGTTCGGCGAGGCGTCCCCCGACCACACCGCGCGCGGCAGCGCCGTGTGCGTGCGCGGCGGCGTCCACTGGGTCACCCACCGCTCCGGACCCGCCCGCGCCCTCGCCGCCACCCCCGGCGTCCGCGCCCGGATGCCGCGCGCTTTCCGCGCCGCCGGCGAGGAGTGGGTGGTGTGGGTGACGGACGCCGAGGGCGACGACGCCCTGGAGTTCGCCCCCGCGACCGGCACCGTGCCCGGCGCCCCGCCCCGCCGGCTCGCCGCCGGGCAGCTCGGCCGGGTCCTGGAGCTGGCCATGGCGCCCGACGGCAGCCGGGCCGCCGTCGCCGCGCACGACGGCCGGCTGCTGCTCGTCGAACGGGAGACCGGCGAGGTCCGCGAGGTGGACCGCAGCGACGACGGCGAGGTCTCCGGCCTCGCCTTCTCCCCGGACTCCGCCTGGCTCGCCTGGGCCCACCCCGGCCCCCGCCCGCTGTCCCAGCTGCGCCTCGCCCACACCACCGACCTGTCGGTCACCGAGGCGACCCCGCTGCGCTTCCAGGACTACGCTCCCGCCTTCACCCTCGACGGCCGGCACCTCGCGTTCCTCTCCAACCGCGCCTTCGACCCGGTCTACGACGAACACGTCTTCGATCTCGCGTTCGTGGTCGGCGCCCGCCCGCACCTGATCACCCTGGCCGCCACCACGCCCTCGCCGTTCGGCCCGCAGCGCCACGGCCGTTCCTTCGAGACGCCGGACAAGGACGACACCCCCGACAGCGACGGCACCCCCGCCACCCGCATCGACCTCGAGGGGCTCGCCGACCGGATCGTGCCCTTCCCGGTCGAGGCAGGCCGCTACTCCACGCTGCGCGCGGCCAAGGACGGTGTCCTCTGGCTGCGCCACCCGGTGCAGGGCGTCCTCGGCGCCGCCCGCGCCCACCCGGAGGATCCCGACCCGCACACCGAGCTGGAGCGCTACGACCTCGCCCAGCGCCGCCTGGAGCACCTCGCCTCCCCGGCCGACCACTTCGAGGTCAGCGGCGACGGCCGGCGCGTGCTGCTGTGGAGCGAGGGCCGCCTGCGGGTCGTCCCCGGTGACCGCCGCGCCGGCACCGACGACGACGGCGACACCAGCGTCACCGTCGACCTGGCCCGCGTCCGGCAGAGCGTCGACCCGGCCGCCGAGTGGCGGCAGATGTACGACGAGACCGGCCGCCTCATGCGCGACCACTTCTGGCGCCCCGACCTCGGCGGCGTCGACTGGGACGGCGTCCTCGCCCGCTACCGCCCGCTGCTTCCCCGTCTCGCCACCCACAGCGACCTGGTCGACCTGCTGTGGGAGGTCCAGGGCGAACTCGGCACCTCGCACGCCTACGTCATCCCGGCCGGCGCCCCCGGCGGCGGCGCCCGGCACGGACTGCTCGGAGCCGACATCTCCCGCCACGAGGACGGCAGCTGGCGCATCGACCGCATCCTGCCCGCGGAGACCTCCGACCCGGACGCCCGCTCCCCGCTCGCCGCACCCGGTGTCGCCGTCCGCCCCGGGGACGCGATCATCGCCGTGGCCGGTCACCCCGTCGACCCGGTACGGGGCCCGGGCCCCCTGCTGGTGGGCACGGCCGGCCACCCGATCGAGCTCACCGTCTCCCCGGCCGCCGGCGGCGAACCCCGCCACCCGGTCGTGGTCCCCGTCGCCGACGAGGAACCCCTGCGCTACCACGCCTGGGTCGCCGACCGCCGGGCCCACGTCCACACGGTCTCCGGCGGCCGTCTCGGCTATCTCCACGTGCCCGACATGCAGGCCCCGGGCTGGGCGCAGATCCACCGCGACCTGCGGGTCGAGGTCACCCGCGAGGGCCTCGTGGTCGACGTCCGCGAGAACCGCGGCGGCCACACCTCCCAGCTCGTCGTGGAGAAGCTGGCCCGGCGGGTCATCGGCTGGGACCTCGCGCGCGGCATGCGCCCCACCAGCTATCCCCTCGACGCGCCCCGCGGCCCGGTCGTCGCCGTCGCCAACGAGTTCTCCGGCTCCGACGGCGACATCGTCAACGCGGCCGTCAAGGCCCTCGGTATCGGGCCGGTCGTCGGCACCCGCACGTGGGGCGGTGTCATCGGCATCGACAGCCGCTACCACCTGGTCGACGGCACCCTGGTCACCCAGCCGAAGTACGCGATGTGGCTGGAGGGTTCCGGCTGGGACGTGGAGAACCACGGTGTGGATCCCGACGTGGAGGTGGTCCAGCGCCCCCAGGACTGGGTGGAGGGCCGGGACGCCCAGCTCGACGCGGCCGTCGGACTCGCACTGGCGGCCCTGGAGTCGGCACCGGCGAAGACCCCGCCGGACCTGCCGGCCTGAGGGGCGCGGGGAACCGCGCGGGCGGCCACGGAGGGCACGGCCGCCCGCACCCGAACCACTACGATGCCCACGGTATTGATCACAGGAGGCACACGCATGGCCGGCGAACCGCAGGACGACTGCCTGTTCTGCAAGATCGTGGCGGGAGACATCCCGGCGACGATCGTCCGTGAGACCGAGACGACCCTGGCGTTCCGCGACATAAACCCCCAGGCGCCCACCCACGTCCTGGTGATCCCCAAGGCCCACTACGGGAACGCCGCCGCCCTGGCCGCCGGCGCCCCGCAGATCGCGGCCGACGTCCTCGCCGAGACCCGGGCCGTGGCCGAGGGGGAGGGGCTGGACAGCTACCGCACCGTCTTCAACACCGGTGCGGGCGCCGGCCAGACCGTCTGGCACGCCCACGCCCACGTCCTCGGCGGCCGTGGCCTGCAGTGGCCCCCCGGATAGGGCGGAACCGGCACCGTGTCCGTCCGTGAACTGGTGGTCCTCGGCACCGCCAGCCAGGTCCCGACCCGGCACCGCAACCACAACGGCTACCTGCTGCGGTGGGACGGCGAGGGCATCCTGTTCGACCCCGGCGAGGGCACTCAGCGGCAGATGCTGCGCGCCGGGGTCGCCGCCCACGACCTGAACCGGATCTGCGTCACGCACTTCCACGGCGACCACTCCCTGGGCCTGGCGGGAGTCATCCAGCGGATCAACCTCGACCGGGTGCCGCACGAGGTCACCGCGCACTACCCGCGCTCCGGCCAGGTGTACTTCGACCGCCTGCGCCACGCGACCGCCTACCGGGAGACGGTGACCCTCACCGAGGCCCCGGTCGGCACCGACGGCGTCCTCGCCGTGACCCCGGCGTACACCGTGGAGGCCCGCAGGCTCTCCCACCCCGTCGAGTCCTACGGCTACCGGCTCGTCGAACCCGACGGCCGCCGCATGCTGCCCGACCGGCTCGCCGCGCTCGGGGTCAGGGGCCCGGACGTCGGCGTGCTCCAGCGCGCGGGCCGGGTCGGGGACGTGTCGCTGGAGGACGTCAGCGAGGTGCGGCGCGGGCAGCGGTTCGCGTTCGTCATGGACACCCGGCTCTGCGAGGGGGTCCACGCGCTCGCGGAGGGTTGCGACCTGCTCGTCATCGAGTCCACGTTCCTCGACGAGGACGAGGGGCTGGCGGTCGAGCACGGGCATCTCACCGCCGGTCAGGCCGCCCGGGTGGCGCGCGACGCCGGCGTACGCCACCTGGTCCTGACCCACTTCAGCCAGCGCTACACCGACCCGGAGGAGTTCGGGCGGCAGGCGCGGGCGGCGGGCTTCGGGGGCGAGCTGACCGTGGCGCACGACCTGCTCCGCGTACCGGTTCCGAAACGGCGGTAAAGCACCCGTACGATGCTTTGATGCCCCTCCCGAAAGCAGAACTGCACCTCCATGTCGAAGGCACCCTGGAGCCCGAGCTGGCGTTCTCGCTGGCCGCGCGCAACGGTGTCGAGCTGCCGTACGCCGACACGGACGCGCTCCGTGAGGCCTACCGGTTCGAGGACCTCCAGTCCTTCCTGAACCTGTACTACGAGCTGATGGCCGTCCTGCGCACCGAGCAGGACTTCGCCGACCTGGCCGACGCCTACCTGGCCCGCGCCGCCGCGCAGGGCGTGCGGCACGCCGAGATCTTCTTCGACCCGCAGGCCCACCTGGCCCGGGGAGTGGCCATGGGCACGGTCGTGGAGGGGCTGTGGCGGGCGCTCGGCCGCAGCGAGGAGCGGCACGGCGTCTCCACCCGGCTGATCATGTGCTTCCTGCGGGACGAGTCCGCCGAGTCGGCCCTTGCGACCCTGGAGGCCGCCAAGCCCTACCTGGACCGGATCACCGGGGTCGGCCTGGACTCCGCCGAGGTCGGGCATCCGCCGGTGAAGTTCCGCGAGGTGTACGAGGCCGCCGCCGCGCTGGGGCTGCGCCGTGTCGCGCACGCCGGTGAGGAGGGGCCGCCGGAGTACATCACCGAGGCGCTGGACGTGCTCGGTGTGGAGCGCGTCGACCACGGCCTGCGCTGCATGGAGGACCCGGCGCTGGTCGAGCGGCTGGTCCGGGACCGGATCCCGCTCACCCTGTGCCCGCTGTCCAACGTCCGGCTGCGCGCCGTGGACACCCTGGCGGACCATCCGCTGCCGGCCATGCTCGACGCCGGCCTGCTGTGCACGGTCAACTCCGACGACCCGGCCTACTTCGGCGGGTACGCCGGTGACAACTTCGCGGCGGTCGGCACGGTCCTCGGCCTGCCCCGGGAGCGGCTGCGCGAGCTGGCCCGCAACTCCTTCCTCGCCTCCTTCCTGGAGGACGACGAGGACCGCAGGGCCCGCTGCCTCGCCGAGGTCGACGCCTACGAGTTCGGCGACGCGGTGTCGTAGACGCCGCGCCGCCCCGGCGGGGACCTCCCCGCCGGGGGTGATCCGGGTCACGATGACGTCCGAGGATGGCGGACCGGGGGGCGACCGTCTAACCTCCGTTCTTATATGTGATCGACATTCATAAGAGGGGATGGTCCAGTGGGCGGCGATCCGGCTCCGCAGGACGTGGCGCGACGGCTGCGGGAGGGGATGGCGCGGGGCGTGCTGTCCTTCCCGCTCACCGCCTTCCACGACGACGGCACCCTCGACCCCGACGGCTTCCGCGCCCATGCCTCCGGCCAGCTCGCCGCCGGGCCCGGCGCGCTCTTCCCGGCCTGCGGCACCGGCGAGTTCTTCTCCCTGGACGAGGACGAGTACCGCACGGTGGTCACCGTCGCCGTCGAGGAGGCGGCCCGCGACGCGGGCGCCCGGGCGGGGGACGCGGTGCCCGTCGTCGCCGGCACCGGATACGGCTGGGCGCAGGCCGCCCGGTTCGCGCGGATCGCCGAGGAGGCCGGCGCCGACGCCCTGCTCGTGCTGCCGCACTACCTGGTCGACGCCCCGCAGGACGGCCTCGCCGCCCAGCTGGAACAGCTCGCCGCCCGCACCCGGCTGCCCCTGATCGCCTACCAGCGCGGCCAGGTCGCCTACGGCGTCGAGGCGTTGCGGCGCATCGCGCGCGTCCCCGGCGTCATCGGCCTCAAGGACGGCCACAGCGACCTCGACCGCCTCCAGCGCCTCACCCTCGCCGCCCCCGAGGGCTTCCTCTTCTTCAACGGCGCCGCCACCGCCGAGATCCAGGCCCGCGCCTACGCGGCCGTCGGCGTCCCCGCCTACTCCTCCGCCGTCCACGCCTTCGCCCCCGAGATCGCCGGCGCCTTCCGCACCGCGCTGCACGAGGAGGACCACGGCACCGTCGACGCGCTGCTGCGCGGCTTCTACGTCCCCTTCGTCGAACTGCGCGACCGCACCCCCGGATACGCCGTGTCCCTGGTGAAGGCGGCGGCCCGGCTGCGCGGACGGCGCGTCGGCCCCGTGCGCGCCCCGCTCACCGACCCCGCGCCCGCCGACCTCGCCGCCCTGAAGGCCCTCCTCACCACCGGACTCGACCTCGTGGGAGCCTCCCTGTGACCCGTGACCTGACCATCACCGAGGTGCGGCTTACGCCGATCCTGGTCGCCGACCCGCCGCTGCTCAACACCCAGGGCGTGCACCAGCCGTACACCCCCCGGCTGATCGTGGAGGTCGTGACCGCCGACGGGATCACCGGGCTCGGCGAGACCTACGGCGACACCAAGTACCTGGAGCTGGCTCGGCCGCTGGCCGAGCGGCTCACCGGCCACTCGGTCATGGATCTGAACAGCCTGTTCGGGATCGACCTCGCCGTGGACGCCTCCCGCGTCGAGGGCCAGGCGGACGCCGGCGGACTGCGCGGGGTGCAGAGCGCGGACAAGCTGCGGCTGTCCGTGCTCTCCGCCTTCGAGGTCGCCTGCCTCGACGCCCAGGGCAGAGCGCTCGGACTGCCCGTGCACGCGCTGCTCGGCGGCAAGGTCCGGGACGCCGTCGAGTACAGCGCCTACCTCTTCTACAAGTGGGCCGCCCACCCGGCGGGCGTACCGGCCGAACCCGACGGGTGGGGCCCCGCCCTCGACCCGGCCGGGGTGGTGGCACAGGCACGACGGCTCCGGGAGCTGCACGGCTTCGGCTCCTTCAAGCTCAAGGGCGGTGTCCTCCCGCCCGAGGAGGAGACCGCCGCCGTACGCGCCCTGGCCGAAACCTTCCCCGGGCACCCGCTGCGCCTGGACCCCAACGGCGCCTGGTCGGTGGCGACCTCGCTGAAGGTGGCGGAGGAACTGGGGGACGTCCTGGAGTACCTGGAGGACCCGACGCTGGGCACCCCCGGGATGGCCGCCGTGGCCGCGGGCACGGACGTCCCCCTCGCGACCAACATGTGCGTGACGACCTTCGGCGAGATCAGGGAGGCGTTCGAGCGGCACGCCGTCCAGGTCGTCCTCTCCGACCACCACTACTGGGGCGGGCTGCGCAACACCCAGCACCTCGCCGCGATCTGCGCCGCCTTCGGAGTGGGGGTGTCCATGCACTCCAACACCCACCTGGGCATCAGCCTCGCCGCGATGACCCAGGTGGCGTCCACGGTCCCCGGCCTGCGCCACGCCTGCGACTCCCACTACCCCTGGCAGTCCGAGGACGTCCTCACCGAGCGGCTCGCCTTCGAGGGCGGCCGGATCGCGGTGAGCGACGCCCCCGGTCTCGGCGTGGAACTGGACCGCGACGAACTGGCCCGGCTGCACCGGCGGTGGGCCGCGGACGACGGCGGGTACCGGGACCGCGACGACGCGGCGGCGATGCGGGTGGCCGAGCCGGACTGGCGGACCCCGGCGATGCCCCGCTGGTGACCGCGGGCGTACGGCGTCCGGGGGCGCGGCCTGGTGCACACTGGCCAGAACCGCACCACCGTCAGGGAGCGCACCGTGACCCCGTTGCACACGGCCACCGGAGAGGAACCGGAACACCTCACGCAGGCGGCGCGAGGCCAGAGTCAGGTCGACCCGCTCGCCGCGCTGCGCGGCCCTGGGGACCCGCCCTGGGACGTGTATCTCACCGGCACGGTCTTCCTCGACATCGTCTTCACCGGCCTCGACTCGGCGCCCGTGCGCGGCACCGAGTCCTGGGCCCGGGGCATGGGGTCCAGCCCCGGCGGGGTCGCCAACATGGCCACCGCCCTGGCCCGGCTCGGCCTGCGCACCTCCCTGGCCGCGGCCTTCGGCGACGACCACTACGGCGAGTACTGCTGGGACGCGCTCGCCCAGGGCGAGGGCATCGACCTCTCGGCCTCGCGGACCGTGCCCGGCTGGCACTCCCCGGTCACCGTCTCCATGGCGTACGAGGGGGAGCGGACCATGGTCTCCCACGGGCACGAGCCACCGCCCGGGGAGCCGGCGCCGGACTGCCCGCGCCCCGCGCGGGCGGCCATCGCCTCCCTCACCCCCGGCGCCCGGGCCCCGTGGCTCGCGCAGGCCGCGCGGACGGGCACCCGGATCTTCGCCGACGTCGGCTGGGACGGGACGGGCGCGTGGGACCTGGCCGGACTGGCCGACCTGGAGCACTGCGAGGCGTTCCTGCCCAACGCGGAGGAGGCCATGCGGTACACGGGGACGAACTGCCCGCGGGCCGCCGCGCGCGCCCTGACCGAGCGGGTGCCGGTGGCCGTGGTGACGCTGGGGGCGCAGGGGGCGTACGCGGTGGACCGGCGTACGGGCGAGACGGCGGAGGTGCCGGCGATCGCCGTGGAGGCGCTCGATCCGACGGGGGCGGGGGATGTGTTCGTCGCCGGGTTCGTGACGGGGTCGCTGGCGGGCTGGCCGCTGGCCGACCGGCTGGCCTTCGCGGGCCTCACCGCGGCGCTGTCGGTGCAGGAGTTCGGCGGGTCGCTGTCGGCGCCGGGCTGGTCGGAGATCGGGGCGTGGTGGCGCCGGGTGCAGTCCCTCCCGGGGCAGGAGCCCAAGGCGCTGCGGCGGTACGCGTTCCTCGACAGGCTCGTCCCGCGGGAGCTGGACCGGCTGTGGCCGCTGCGCCGGGCGGTGCCGACCATCGGGTTCCGGCGCTCCGGCTGAGCCGCCGGGGACCGGCGCGCCCCCGGAGCCGGGTGAGGCGTTGTGCGAAAAGACCTTCGGTGTTGTCGGTCCTGCGTCGTACTCTTGATATCGCGAGGCCGCCCACAGCGACGCGGCCGTGACGAGGAGGAAGCGCAGGCCTTCAGCGCCGGCCCATGACAGAGACACCCACAGCTCGCACCCCCGCGCAGGAACAGGCGAAAGCGCAGTTCACCGTCCCCGCCCAGCACCCCATGGTGACGGTGCTCGGCTCCGGCGACGCTCTCCTGCGGGTGATCGAGAGGGCCTTCCCGGCGGCCGACATCCACGTCCGGGGCAATGAGATCAGCGCGGCGGGCGATCCGGTCGACGTGGCCCTGATCGCGCGCGTGTTCGACGAGATGATGCTGGTGCTCCGCACCGGGCAGCCGATGACGGAGGACGCAGTGGAACGCTCGATCGCCATGCTCAAGGCGAGCGAGAACGGGACGAGCGACGGGCCGGAGACCCCGGCGCAGGTACTGACGCAGAACATCCTGTCCTCGCGCGGTCGCACGATCCGCCCCAAGACCCTCAACCAGAAGCGCTACGTCGACGCCATCGACAAGCACACGATCGTCTTCGGCATCGGCCCCGCCGGCACCGGCAAGACCTACCTGGCCATGGCCAAGGCCGTCCAGGCCCTGCAGTCCAAGCAGGTCAACCGGATCATCCTGACCCGGCCGGCGGTCGAGGCCGGGGAGCGGCTCGGGTTCCTGCCGGGCACCCTCTACGAGAAGATCGACCCCTACCTGCGCCCGCTGTACGACGCGCTGCACGACATGCTCGACCCGGACTCCATCCCCCGGCTCATGGCCGCCGGGACGATCGAGGTCGCGCCGCTCGCGTACATGCGTGGACGCACGCTCAACGACGCCTTCATCATCCTGGACGAGGCCCAGAACACGAGCCCCGAACAGATGAAGATGTTCCTCACCCGACTCGGCTTCGAGTCGAAGATCGTCATCACGGGTGACGTGACGCAGGTCGACCTGCCCAACGGGCAGAAGTCGGGTCTGCGGCAGGTGCAGGAGATCCTCGAAGGGGTGGACGACGTCCATTTCTCCCGGCTGTCGTCCCAGGATGTCGTCCGGCACAAGCTGGTGGGCCGTATCGTCGACGCGTACGAGCAGTACGACAACCAGCACGGCACGGAGAACGGCACCCACAAGGGCGGCCGTGGCAGGACCGGCGCCAAGGCTCCCCAGGGGAAGTAGACCAGCACGACCATGTCGATCGACGTCAACAACGAGTCCGGTACCGAGGTCGACGAGCAGGCGATCCTCGACGTCGCCCGCTACGCGCTCGCGCGGATGCGCATCCACCCACTCTCCGAACTCTCGGTGATCGTCGTGGACGCCGACGCCATGGAGCAGCTGCACATCCAGTGGATGGACCTGCCGGGCCCGACCGATGTCATGTCCTTCCCGATGGACGAGCTGCGTCCGCCGTCCAAGGACGACGAGGAGCCGCCGCAGGGACTGCTCGGCGACATCGTGCTGTGTCCGGAGGTCGCCGCCCGGCAGGGAGCGGAAGCGCCGACGCGGCACACCATGGACGAGGAGCTCCAGCTGCTCACCGTCCACGGTGTGCTGCACCTGCTCGGCTACGACCACGAGGAGCCCGACGAGAAGGCGGAGATGTTCGGGCTCCAGGCCGCCATCGTGGACGGGTGGCGGGCCGAGCACGGCCTGACCGGGCCCTCCCCGGCGCCGACCGTCTCGTAGCCGCCCATGTCCGTGCAGATCGTGGTCGGGGCGATCGCGCTGGTCGTCGTCGCCTGGCTCGCCGCCTGCGCCGAGGCGGGCCTCGCGCGGGTCTCCAGCTTCCGCGCCGAGGAGGCCGTCAAGTCCGGCCGCCGGGGCAGCGCCAAGCTCGCCCAGCTCGCCGCCGACCCCACCCGCTACCTCAACCTGGCCCTGCTGGTCCGTGTCGCCTGCGAGATGGCGGCGGCGGCCCTGGTGACCTACGCCTGCCTCCAGGAGTTCACGGCCACCTGGCAGGCGCTGCTCGTCGCCATCGGCGTGATGGTGCTCGTGTCGTACGTCGCCGTCGGCGTCTCGCCGCGCACCATCGGCCGGCAGCATCCGCTGAACACGGCGACCGCGGCGGCCTACGTGCTGCTGCCGCTCGCCCGGGTGATGGGCCCGATCCCGTCGCTTCTGATCCTCATCGGCAACGCGCTCACCCCCGGCCGCGGCTTCCGGCGCGGCCCCTTCGCCTCCGAGGCGGAGTTGCGCGCGCTGGTGGACCTCGCCGAGAAGGAGTCGCTGATCGAGGACGAGGAGCGCCGCATGGTGCACTCGGTCTTCGAGCTGGGCGACACCCTCGTGCGCGAGGTGATGGTGCCGCGCACCGACCTCGTGGTCATCGAGCGGTACAAGACCATCCGGCAGGCCCTCACCCTCGCCCTGCGCTCCGGGTTCTCCCGGATCCCGGTCACCGGGGAGAGCGAGGACGACATCGTCGGCGTCGTGTACCTGAAGGACCTGGTCCGCAAGACGCACATCAGCCGGGAGGCGGAGGGCGACCTGGTGTCCACGGCCATGCGCCCGGCCGTCTTCGTGCCCGACACCAAGAACGCCGGCGACCTGCTGCGCGAGATGCAGAAGGAGCGCAACCACGTCGCCGTCGTCATCGACGAGTACGGCGGCACCGCCGGGATCGTCACCATCGAGGACATCCTGGAGGAGATCGTCGGTGAGATCACCGACGAGTACGACCGGGAGCTCCCGCCGGTCGAGGACCTCGGCGACGACCGCTTCCGGGTCACCGCCCGCCTGGACATCACCGACCTCGGCGAGCTGTACGGCCTGGAGGAGTACGACGACGAGGACGTGGAGACCGTCGGCGGCCTGCTCGCCAAGGCCCTCGGCCGGGTGCCCATCGCCGGCGCGTCCGCCGAGGTCGACCTGCCCGACGGGCGCCGGCTCCGGCTGACGGCGGAGGCCGCGGCCGGACGCCGGAACAAGATCGTCACGGTCCTGGTGGAGCCGCTGGCCGTGGCCGTCGCCGGGGAGGAGCGGTCCGGGTGACCCCGCAGCGGCTGCGCGCCCTGTGCCTGTCCTTCGAGGCGGCCGTGGAGGACTTCCCGTTCGGGCCGGAGACGTCGGTCTTCAAGGTGCTGGGCCGGATGTTCGCCCTGACGAACCTCGACGGGCGGCCCCTGACGGTCAACCTCAAGTGCGACCCCGAGGACGCGGTCCGGCTGCGCGGCGAGCACGAGGGGCTGATCGTGCCGGGCTGGCACATGAACAAACGCCACTGGAACACCGTGACGGCCGACGCCGGCCTCCCCGACCGCCTCGTGCGGGAGCTGGTCGAGGACTCCTACGACCTGGTCGTCGCCGGCCTGCCCCGAGCGCAGCGGCTGCGCCTGGACCGCCCCTGACGATCCGGTACCGCCCCGCGTGACCCCGTGTCAGAATCCGGTGCGTGACCGTCCGATACCCGCGCCCGCTGCGCCCCGGTGACCGTATAGGTGTGACCTCCCCGTCCAGCGGGGTGGCCGAGGCGATGCGCGGCCGCCTCGACGTGGCGGTGCGCGACCTGGAGGCGCGCGGCTACGAGGTCGTCGTCGGCCGGTGCATGGACGGCTCGGGGCACGTCAGCGCCCCGGCCGCCGAGCGCGCCGCCGAACTGACCGCCCTGCTGACCGATCCGGCGGTCCGGGCCGTCATCCCCCCGTGGGGCGGGGAGACCGCGATCGACCTGCTGCCCCTGCTGGACTTCGGCCGGATCGCCGAGGCCGAGCCCACCTGGATGGCCGGCTGGTCCGACATCTCCACGCTGATCACCCCGCTCACCCTGCTCACCGGCGTCGCGACCGTCCACGGCAACAACCTCATGGACACCCCCTACCGGACGCCCTCCGGTCTGCTGTCCTGGCTGGACATCGTCACCGCGCCGCGGGGCACGGCGCTGCGCCAGACCCCGCCCGGCCGCCACCGGTCGGGCGGTTTCGACGACTTCCGGGCCGACCCGGAGGTGCGTGACCTCACCCTGGACGCCGAGGGCGGCTGGACCCGGCTCGACGGCACCGGGGACGTGGACGCCGGGGGCCGGCTGATCGGCGGCTGCGTCGAGACCCTCGTCAACCTGGCGGGCACCCGGTACCTGGACACCTCCGCCCTCGCCGGGGACGAGGGGCTCCTGGTGTACGTCGAGGTCGCGGACGCCGACGCCTTCACCGCCTGCCGCCACCTGCACGGCATGCGCCTCGCCGGGTTCTTCGACCACGCAGCCGCCGTCCTCGTCGGCCGTACCCGTGCCCCCGACGCCCGCACCCTGACCCAGCACGAGGCCGTCCTCGACGCGCTCGGACCGCTGGGCGTGCCGATCGTCGCCGATGTCGAGTGCGGGCACGTCGCGCCGTACCTGCCCCTGGTCAACGGCGCGCGCGGCCGTGTGGTGCACACGGCCGCGCGGAGCGAGATCGTTCAGACCCTGGACTGACCGCGGCGCAGGCCGAGGCCGACCAGGACGGCGGCGGCCAGGACGATCGCGGCGTCGAGGGCGAGGACGGTGTGGACGCCCGCCAGCAGGTCGCCGGAGGTGGTGGCCAGGACGCCCAGCACCGGGATGCCGACCGTGATGCCGACCTGCTGGGTGGACGTCACCAGGCCGGTGGCCAGGCCCTGTTCCTCGTCCGGGACACCGGAGGTGACGGTCAGGCCGTACGAGACGATCGCCCCCAGGTGGCACATGCTCGCCAGGGATATGGCGGCCGTGGCCGGCCACACCGACCAGGTGTGGGCGTTGAGCGGCAGCAGGGCCGCGATCAGCGCGCCCTGACCCGCCAGCGAGCCGACCAGCGTGCGGCGGGCACCGAAGCGGCCGATCACCCTTGCGGCGAGGCCGCCGGCGACGGCCGACAGCACGCCCTGGACACCGAAGACGAGGCCGGTCTCGAAGGCCGACAGGCGCAGGACCTCCTGGAAGTACAGGGTCAGCACGAAGACGACCGTCGACATCATCGAGAAGGTGACCAGACCGCCCACGTTGCCCCAGGCCACCGTGCGGCGGCGCAGCATGGGCAGGGAGACGAGGGGAGCCGCCGAGCGGGACTCCACGACCGTGAACGCGGTCAGCAGCAGGAGGCCGGCGGCGAGTGCCGTGATGACGTCCGCGCGGCCGAAGCCGTGGTCGGCGGCCGTGGACAGGGCGTAGATCAGCGACAGCAGGCCGGTGGTGACGGTGACCGCGCCGGGCACGTCCAGGCGCGGGCGGTCCGGGGTGCGCGACTCCGGCAGCAGGCCCGGGGCCAGCGGCACCACGATCAGCGCGAACACCGTGAGCAGCGCCATGGTGGAGCGCCAGCCGAACGCGTCGGTCAGCACACCGCCCGCGACCATGCCGACGGTGAAGCCCAGCGAGAGCAGCGTGCCGGAGATGCCGAGGGCGCGGTCGCGGGCCGGGCCCTCCGGGAAGGTCGTGGTCAGCAGGGACATGCCGGCCGGGACGATGGCCGCCGCGCCGAGCCCCTGGAGGGCCCGCCCGGCCAGGAAGGACGCCGGGTCCCAGGCCAGAGTCGCCAGCAGCGAGGCCGCGCCGAACAGGGACAGGCCGGCCAGGAACAGCCGGCGGCGGCCGTACAGGTCGCCGATGCGGCCGAAGAGGAGCAGGAAGCCGCCGGAGGGCAGCGCGAAAGCGGTGACGGCCCACTGCAGGGCGGAGCGGCTCATGCCCAGGTCCGAACCCAGCTCGGGCAGGGCCACGTTGAGGACGGAGAAGTCCAGCGCGACCATGAACTGGGCCGCGCACAGCACGAAGAGGACGAGCTTGTCGCGCGTCGACAGCCGGGGGGTGCCGAGCGGTGTGCCTGCGGGGGCGGTGGGCCGGGTGGAGGTAGTGGTGTCGATCGCCATGGCATGAGCTTGGGGCGCCCGGAACAATCGTGGGGAGTCGGAACTTATGGTGGTGGTGGTACCACCAGACACGACGGGGGAGGAGCGGCACGTGCCTGCTGCGGAGGCGACGAGGAGTCATCGGCGTGACGAGCTGCGCGAGTTCCTGATGAGCAGGCGGGCCCGGGTCACTCCCGAGGACGCCGGGCTGCCGGGCGGCGGGGGCCGGCGCCGCACGCCCGGGCTGCGCCGGGAGGAGGTCGCCGTGCTCGCCGGTGTGGGCGCCTCCTGGTACCAGTGGCTGGAGCAGGGGCGGGACATCTCCGTCTCCCCGCAGGTCCTCGACGCCGTCGCCCGGGTGCTGCGGCTGAGCGACGCCGAGCGCCGGCACCTGTACCTGCTGGCCGGGATGAACCCGCCCGCGCCCCAGGTCGTGCCCGGGAGGGCGGACATGTGCGACGGACTGCGGCGGCTGATCGACACCTGGATGCCGTACCCGGCCCACATCATGGATCCGTACTACAACTGCGTGATGTACAACGACGCGGCGACGCTGGTCCTCGGCATGCGGCCGGACACCACCCAGAACTGCCTCGTCGACTTCTTCACCGATCCGCTGTACCGCTCGCGCAGCAACAGCTGGGAGCGCAACGCCCGTACGGTCGTGGCGCAGTTCCGGGCCGCGTGCGCGGCCCGGCCGGACGACGAGGGATTCCAGACGGTGCTCGCCGAGGTGTCGGCGCGCAGTCCCGAGTTCGCGGCGCTGTGGGCCGAGCGCGACATCGAGGACCAGGGGCAGGTCCGCAAGGAGCTGGACCATCCCCTGGTCGGGCTGCTGGTCGTGGAGTCCACGGTGATGAAGGTGCCGGCCCGCCCCGATCTGATGATCGTGCTGCACACCCCGCTGGACGAGGCGAACACCGCGGCCAAGCTGGAGTGGCTGGCCTCGCCGGAGGGCCGCCGGGGCGCGATGTACCCCGTGGCGGGATGACCGGCCACCGGGCTTCGTATGCTCTGGGCATGACCGAGAGCAACGCGCTTGACCCCGAGGACCGCAAGATCGTCACCCTGGCCCGTTCGGCGCGGGCCCGCAACGGCGTGCCCGAGGGGGCGGCCGTACGGGACGAGACCGGGCGTACGTACGTCGCCGGGTCGGTGGAGCTGGCCTCGCTGAGCCTGAGCGCCCTGCGCACCGCCGTGGCGATGGCCGTGGCGTCCGGCGCGACGTCGCTGGAGGCGGCGGCCGTGGTGAGCGACGCGGAGTCCGTGCCGGCCGCCGACCTGGCCGCCGTCGCCGATCTCGGCGGTGCGGGCACACCGGTGCTGCTCGCCGGCGCCGACGGGACGGTCCGCCGCACGGTCCCCGCCGGCTGACCCGGCCCGCCCGGCCGCAGGTCAGAGCGCGTCGGGGCCGCGCTCGCCGGTCCGCACCCGCACGACCGTCTCCACGGGGACGGCCCACACCTTGCCGTCCCCGATCTTCCCGGTGTGCGCGGCCCTGACGACCGCGTCGATCACGTCATCGGCGACCGCGTCCTCCACCACGACCTCGATGCGCACCTTCGGCACGAGGTCGACGCGGTACTCGGCGCCCCGGTACACCTCGGTGTGACCGCGCTGCCGGCCGTACCCGCTCGCCTCGGTCACGGTCAGACCGTGCACCCCCAGTTCCTGGAGGGCGGTCTTGACCTCGTCCAGACGGTACGGCTTGACGATCGCGGTGATGAGCTTCATGCCTGGTTGCTGACCTTCTGGCCGGAGGAGAGGAGGGCGGAGCCGATTGGGGCGCCGTGGCCCAGGACACCGTGATCGTATGCCGTCTCGGCGTGCACGGTAAGGTCCAGCCCGGTGTGCTCCTGCTCCTCGCTCGCCCGGAGGCCGAGCACCCGGTCGATCAGTTTCCCGAGGCCGTACGTCACCGAGAACGCGTACACCGCGACGACCACCACGGCGAGCACCTGCCTGCCGAACGGGGCGAGCCCGCCGCCGTAGAACAGCCCCTGGGTGCCGCCCGTCATCGCCTTCTCCGCGAACAGGCCGATCAGCAGGGTGCCGATGACGCCGCCGACCAGGTGAACGCCGACGACGTCCAGGGAGTCGTCGTAGTTCAGCCGGAACTTCCAGCTCACCGCGTACGAGCAGACGACACCGGCGGCCAGGCCCACGGCGAGCGCGCCCAGCAGGGAGACCGTGCCGCACGAGGGGGTGATCGCGACGAGGCCCGCCACCGCGCCGGACGCCGCGCCCAGGGTGGTGGGGTGGCCGTCGCGCCGCTGCTCGACGAAGAGCCAGCCGAGCAGGCCGGTGCAGCCGGCGGCGAGCGTGTTGAGGAACGCGGCGGCGGCGAGGCCGTTCGCGCCGAGCGCGGAGCCCGCGTTGAACCCGAACCAGCCGAACCAGAGCAGGCCCGCGCCGAGGATCACCATCGGCAGGTTGTGCGGGCGCATGGCGTCCTTCTTGAAACCGAGGCGTGGCCCGAGGACCAGGCACAGGGCGAGTCCGGAGGCGCCGGAGGTGATCTCGACGGGCAGGCCGCCGGCGAAGTCCAAGGCGCCGAGCCGCTCCAGGATCCAGCCGCCGGGACCCCACACCCAGTGGGTGACCGGCACGTACACGGCCAGCGTCCACACCGGTACGAAGACCAGCCACGCCGCGAACCGGGTGCGGTCGGCGACCGCGCCGCTGATCAGCGCGGCCGTGACGATCGCGAAGGTCAGCTGGAAGGTGGCGAAGAGCAGCGTCGGCACCGAGCCGTGGACGCTGCCGGGACCGAGCCCGCTCATGCCGGCGTGCCCCAGGCCGCCGATCAGTCCGCCGAAGGAATCGTCCCCGAAGGCGAGGGAGTAACCGGCCGCCAGCCACACCACCGTGACCAGGGCGATCGACACGAAGCTCATCATCAGCATGTTGAGGACGCTCTTCGTGCGGACCATGCCGCCGTAGAACAGGGCGAGGCCCGGGGTCATCAGCAGGACGAGGGCGGTGGCGGCGAGCAGCCAGGCGGTGTCGCCGGTGTTCACGTGGGGTGCGGCCAGGGTCACGGGCGTCTCCAACGGTGTGCGGGCTCGTCAGAGGGTCACCGGTGGGCGTTTCCGGTCGCGTACGGGTGTGTTTCCGTGACGTTTCGTTGCGTGCGGGTTTCCGGAAGCTCACGCGTGGCAGACGTCCACGGGCGCCGGTACGGCGCGGGTTCGTGGATCAGGACGGACGCTGGTACGGCGCGGGTTCGTGGATCAGGGAGAATGGGCGGCATGAGTGTTCGTACCCAGTCATCCGAGCAGCCGGCGGAGACCATCCACCGCGCCGGCTTCGCCTGCTTCGTGGGCCGCCCCAACGCGGGCAAGTCCACCCTCACGAACGCTCTGGTCGGGCAGAAGGTGGCGATCACCTCCAACCGCCCCCAGACGACCCGGCACACCGTGCGGGGCATCGTGCACCGCCCGGACGCCCAGCTGATCCTGGTGGACACCCCCGGGCTGCACAAGCCGCGCACGCTGCTCGGGGAGCGCCTCAACGACATCGTCCGCACCACGTGGGCCGAGGTCGACGTGATCGGCTTCTGCCTGCCCGCCGACCAGAAGCTCGGCCCCGGCGACCGGTTCATCGCCAAGGAACTCGCGGGCATCCGGAAGACCCCCAAGATCGCCGTCGTCACCAAGACCGACCTCGTCGACAGCAAGACCCTCGCCGAGCAGCTGATCGCCATCGACCAGATGAGCAAGGAGCTGGGCTTCGAGTGGGCGGAGATCGTCCCGGTGTCGGCGGTCGGGTCGAAGCAGGTCGACCTGCTCGCCGACCTGCTGGTCCCCCTCCTGCCCGAGGGCCCGGCGCTCTACCCCGAGGGCGACCTCACGGACGAACCCGAGCAGGTGATGGTGGCCGAGCTGATCCGCGAGGCAGCGCTGGAGGGCGTCCGCGACGAACTCCCGCACTCCATCGCGGTGGTCGTGGAGGAGATGCTGCCCCGCGAGGACCGTCCCGCCGACCGCCCGCTGCTGGACATCCACGCCAACGTCTACATCGAGCGCCCCAGCCAGAAGGGCATCATCATCGGCCCCAAGGGCAAGCGCCTGAAGGACGTCGGCATCAGGTCCCGCCAGCAGATCGAGGCGCTCCTGGGCACGCCGGTCTTCCTCGACCTGCACGTCAAGGTGGCCAAGGACTGGCAGCGCGACCCCAGGCAGCTGCGCAAGCTGGGCTTCTAGACCGCGCCACGCGCGCCGTCCAGCGGGGCGGTGCCGGACCCGAGGTCCTGCGTGCCCACCACCCGCAGCAGCTGGAGGCGGTCGTGGGACTCGCTGCCGGGGCGGGCCGTGTGCAGCACGAGCTGGTTCCGGCCGCCGTGGCTGAGCAGGACCTCGCACTCCAGTTCCAGCAGGCCCACCACCGGGTGCAGGAACCGTTTGACGGCCGGGCGGCGCAGGGACACCTCGTGCGCCGTCCACAGCCGCGCGAACTCCTCGCTCCCCGCCCGCAGTTCGGCCACCAGGGCGGCCGGCTCCGGGTCGTCGGGCCGGGCCGCCGCCACCGCGCGGAGGTTGGCCACGTGGTCGCGGGCGTGCGCCGGGCGGTCCTCGGGCAGGAAGAGGGCGCGGGCCGTGGGGTCCAGGAAGAACCGCCGGGTCAGGTTCCGCTCGCGCGGCGGCCGCGCCGACGCGTCGCCGACCAGGGCCTTCGCCAGCGCGTTCTGCGCCAGCACCGTGCCGCAGTCCGTGACCACCTGCGCCGGTGAGTCGTACAGCCGGTCCAGGACCAGCAGCAGTCCCGGGCGGACGTGCGCGGAGGACGCCTCCCGGCGCGGCGGCTCCTCGCCCACCAGGTGGAACAGGTGGTCGCGTTCGTCGTCGGTCAGCCGCAGCGCGCGGGCCAGCGCCGTGAGCATCTGGCGGGAGGGGCGCGGGCCGCGGCGCTGCTCCAGCCGCGTGTAGTAGTCCACCGACATGCCGGCCAGCGCGGCCACCTCCTCCCTGCGCAGTCCCGGGGTACGGCGGCGGGCGCCGGGCGCGAGGCCCACGTCGGCCGGCCCCAGGCGGGCGCGGCCACGGCGCAGGAAGTCGGCGAGTTCGGTTCGGTTCACCCCTCCAGCCTGCGCCAGACCGCGCGGATCAGCCAGGGACCGCCGGTCCCCCGATCGGGAGGTCTCTCCCGCCGTCGCCGCCCGCCGCGCAGGCTGGGCGCACCGAACGAGAGGAGCACCACCATGCTGACCTTGATCACCGGTGCCACCGGACAGGTGGGCCGCGCGTTCGCCGGCCGTCTGCTCGCCGGGGCCCGGCCCGGCGAGCGGGTCCGGGTGATCGTCCGCGACGAGGCGCGCGCCGCCTCCCTCGCCGCGGGCGGCGCCGAGGTCGTCGTCGGCGACCTGCGCGACACCGATGCCCTCGGCAAGGCGCTCAACGGGGTGGACGCCGTCGTCAACATCGCGGCCTCCTTCCGGGGCGTGTCCGACGAGGAGATCCGGGCGGTCAACCGGGACGCCGCGCTGGAGCTGGGCCGGGCGGCCCGCTCCTTCGGGGTGCACCGGTTCGTGCAGGCGAGCACCATCCTGGTGTACGGCGCCGGGCGCGGACGGCCGCTGGTGGAGGACGACCCCACGGTGCCGGGCGGAGCGCTGTGGACGGCCTACCCGCGGTCCAAGGCGGAGGCCGAGCGCGGGCTGCTGGCGCTGGACGGACTGGACGTCCGGGTGGGCCGCCTGGCCTTCGTCTACGGCGAGGGCGATCCGCACCTGCCCGGCATCACCCGCTGGACCGCCTCCCAGCCGGCCACCAAGCGGCACCAGCTGGTGCACGTCGCCGACGCCGCCCAGGGCCTGACCCGCCTGCTGCGCGCTCCCGGCGCCGGCGGCCGGGTGTACAACATCGCCGACGACGCCCCGGTGACGGTGCTGGAGATCCACCAGTTGCTCGGTGTGGAGCCGCCGGCGGACGGCCCCGATCCCGACCCCTGGTACGCGCTCGCCTCCACCGACCGCATCCGCCGCGAACTGGGCTACCGGCCGCTCTTCCCCACCCTGTGGAGCGCCCGGGACGCCGGCGTCCTGTAGCGGCGGGTCCGGGCAGCCCTCATCTCTGGGCCCGCAGCAGGTCCCGGAACCAGTGGTAGGACGCCTTGGGGGTGCGCCGCAGCGTCTCGCGGTCCACGTGGACGAGCCCGAACCGGCGGGCGTAGCCCTCCGCCCACTCGAAGTTGTCCAGCAGGGACCACACGAAGTAGCCGCGCACGTCGACCCCGGCGGCCAGCGCGGTGTGCAGCGCCCGGATGTGGCCGTCCAGGTAGGCGATGCGTTCCTGGTCGTCGACGCCCTCGTAGGAGCAGCCGTTCTCGGTGATGACGACGGGCGGGAGCCGGTCGCCGTAGCGGTCGCGGAAGTCCGTCAGGAGCTGTGTCAGTCCCTCGGGCACCACCGGCCAGCCGAAGTCGGTCATCGGCCGCCCCTCGATCTGCCGTAACGAGAAGGGGAGTCCGGCGGGCAGCGGCACCCCGCCGTACTCGCTGTCGCCGTCCCGGGGGGCGCCCACCCGGGTCGGGGCGTAGTAGTTGACGCCGTACCAGTCGACGGGCTCGGCGATGACGCGCAGGTCGGCCTCCACGTCACCGGGCATCAGCGCGTCCATCCCCTCCGGGTACCGCCCGAGGATCACCGGTTCGGCGAACAGCCGGTTGAGCAGGAGGTCGTGGAAAGCCGCCGCCTCCGTGTCCGCCGGGTCACCGGAGGCGGGCCAGGTCGGGCCGTGGGAGTTGGCGATGCCGATGTCCGTCGCGCCCGCCGCGCGCAGGGCCCGTACCGCGAGGCCGTGGGCGAGGAGCTGGTGGTGGGCGGCGGGGAGGGCGTCGAAGAGGAGCTGCCTGCCCGGCGCGTGGACGCCCAGCGCGTGGCCCAGCAGGGTGTGTTCGGCCGGCTCGTTGAGGGTGATCCAGGTGCCGACGCGGTCCCCGAGCCGTTCGGCGACGACCGTCACGTACGCGGCGAACCGCTCCGCGGTGTCCCGCCGGAGCCAGTCCAGCGAGGCGGGCAGGTCCCAGTGGAAGAGGGTGGGCACGGGCCGTACGCCCGCCGCGCACAGCTCGTCCACCAGGCGGTCGTAGAAATCCAGGCCGCCGGGGGAGTTCACCCGCGGCCAGGAGACGGAGAAGCGGTAGGCGTCCACGCCGAGACCGGCGAGGAGGGCCACGTCCTCGGCGTAGCGGTGGTAGTGGTCGCAGGCCACCGCCGCCGTGGAGCCGTCCTTCACCCGGCCCGGCTCGGCCGTGAACACGTCCCAGACGGACGCCTCCCGCTGCCGGGCCGCCCCCTCGATCTGGTGCGCGGAGGTCGACACCCCCCACAGGAAGCCGTCCGGGAACCGCGGGACCGGAGCAGCCGGGGCCGGGACCACCGGGCGGGGGGTACCTGCGTCAGTCGCCATCCCCGGATCATCCTCACCGCCGGCGTTCCACGTCAACGGCCGCGCACGCCAAGGGGATCGGCGGGCGCCTTATGATCACCGGATGTTCGAAGGCAAGCTCGTACGACTCCGCGCCCTGCGCGCCGACGACCTGGACGCCCAGCTGCGCTGGCGCAACGACCCGGAGGTGGCGCACTGGGCGACCGGGGGCCACCCGCACTTCGGCCCGGTGACCCGGGAGGCCGTGGAGCGCTTCCACGAGGCCCGGCTGCGCGAGGACCCCCGGGACGGGGCCACCTTCACCGTCGAGGAGCTGGACGGCGAACGCCCCATCGGCATGGCCGACTACCGCGACCTGGACACGTTCGCCGGGCGCGCGACCGTCGGCATCACCATCGGCGAGCGGGACCGCTGGGGCGGCGGGCACGGCTCCGAGGCGCTGCGTCTGCTGCTCGGCCACCTCTTCGGCGCCTGCCGGCTGCGCCGGGTCGAACTGGACACCTGGAGCGGCAACGAGCGGGCGCTGCGCGCCTTCCGGCGTCTCGGCTTCGTGGAGGAGGGGCGCCGGCGGGCCGCCGTACGGGTGGGGGACCAGTGGTACGACACCGTGGAGTTCGGCCTCCTCCGCGAGGACTGGGCGGCGTCAGGCGCCCTCCTTCAGCACCCGTGACACCAACTCCCGCTGCTCGTCGGTGAGCCGGGGGTCCGCCGCGTACACCGTGCGGCCGTCCACCGTGATCTCGTAGCGGAAGCCGTCCGGGACGCCCGCGGGTGGTGTCTCCTGGCCGGACGCGAGGACACGTCCGGCCAGGGACCGCCACTCGTCGGCGTCGGACCGGCCCGAGGTGTCGACCTCGGCCCGGCGCTCGATGCCCGCGAAACCGCCTGTACGCCGCACTTGGATACGCATGGGTACCTGTCTAGTACGGAACTACAGCGTGCGCACCCCCACCTCCTCCCATGCCTTCTGCACGGCCTGGAGTTCGTCCCCCGCGCCGTACCGCTCGCGCGCCGCCTTCACCGTCAGCGTGGCGAAGTCGCTGAAGTGGGCGTCCTTCTTCAGCCGGCCGCCGGTGAGCACGTCGTACCAGATCCGCCCGGCCTTCTCCCAGGCGTAGCCGCCGAGGGCGGTGGCGGCGAGGTAGAAGGCGTGGTTGGGGATGCCCGAGTTGATGTGCACACCGCCGTTGTCGCGGCTGGTGCGGACGTAGTCCTCCATGGCGGCCGGCTGCGGGTCCTTGCCCAGGACGTCGTCGTCGTACGCCGTGCCCGGTGCCTTCATCGAACGCAGGGCGGTGCCGCTGACGCGCGGCGCGAGGAGCCCGGCGCCGATCAGCCAGTCGGCGTCGGCGGCGGTCTGGCCGAGCGTGTACTGCTTGATCAGCGAGCCGAAGACGTCGGACAGGGACTCGTTGAGCGCGCCGGACTGCCCGAAGTAGGTGAGGTTGGCGGTGTGCTGGGTGACGCCGTGGGTCAGCTCGTGCCCGATGACGTCGACCGGGATGGTGAAGTCGAGGAAGATCTCGTTGTCGCCGTCGCCGAACACCATCTGCTCGCCGTTCCAGAAGGCGTTGTCGTAGCCCTCCCCGAAGTGCACGGTCGCGTCCAGCGGGAGGCCGTGGTCGTCGATGGAGTGCCGGCCGTACGCCTTCAGGTACAGGTCGAAGGTGGCGCCGAGGCCCGCGTAGGCGCGGTTGACGGTGGCGTCCGTGCCGGGGTCGGAGCCCTCCGTGCGGACGCGGGTGCCGGGCAGGTCCTGGGTGTGCCCGGCGTCGTAGACGGTGCGGTGCGGCTGGTCGTCGGCGGCGCCGGCCGGCGCGGCGACGGCGGGTGCGCCGACGACCGTGGTCAGGCGGCGCTTGGTGCGCTGGTAGGCGTCGTGCTCCAGGGACCGGCGGGCCGGGCCGGAGAGCGCGGGGTCCTCGTGGCGGGCGAGCCGGTCGAGGACGTGCGGCGGCACGATCGTGCAGAAGACGGGCGTCAAGCCCCCGTGGGTCGTCATGTTCGGACCATTGCACTACGTGATGTCGATGTCACTACCTGCCACCATGATTGGTGAAATACCGGGACAGGGAGCACGACACTCCGTGACGCTGTGGTAGGACGATGTGGTCCGACGCACTTTATGTCCCTTTTGTATGGACTGTAGGCGCTGGTCCCGCATACTGGGACGAGCCCGCGTCCCCGGAGCGGCTCGGCTAGGCTGCGGAGCATCATGCGTTCCTGGCTGCTCCTTCTTAGCTGCCGCGGCGAGGGCCTGTAGTCGAGGCCGACTCCCTCCCCGCGGAGCTTGGCGTTGCGTCGTCGGCCGTCCTTCCGGACCTCTTGAGGAGCCTTACGCATCATGGCCAACCGCCAGCAGCCCAGCCGCATGCCGATCCACAAGTACGGCCGTTACGAGCAGGTCGACATCGCCGACCGCACCTGGCCCGACAAGCGGATCACCGCCGCCCCCCGCTGGCTCTCGACCGACCTGCGCGACGGCAACCAGTCCCTGATCGACCCGATGTCGCCCGAGCGCAAGCGCCGGATGTTCGACCAGCTGGTCGCGATGGGCTACAAGGAGATCGAGGTCGGCTTCCCCGCCTCCGGCCAGACCGACTTCGACTTCGTGCGCTCCATCATCGAGGAGGAGGGCGCGATCCCCGAGGACGTGACCGTCTCCGTCCTCACCCAGGCCCGCGAGGACCTGATCGAGCGGACCGTGGAGTCCCTGAAGGGCGCCCGCCGGGCCACCGTCCACCTGTACAACGCCACCGCGCCGGTCTTCCGCCGCGTCGTCTTCCGCGGCTCCAAGGACGACATCAAGCAGATCGCCGTCGACGGCACCCGCCTGGTGATGGAGTACGCCGAGAAGCTGCTGGGCCCCGAGACCGAGTTCGGCTACCAGTACTCGCCGGAGATCTTCACCGACACCGAGCTGGACTTCGCCCTGGAGGTCTGCGAGGCCGTCATGGACGTCCACCAGCCGGGCCCGGGCCGCGAGATCATCCTCAACCTGCCCGCCACCGTGGAGCGTTCCACCCCCTCCACGCACGCGGACCGCTTCGAGTGGATGCACCGCAACCTCTCCCGCCGCGAGTACGTCTGCCTGTCCGTCCACCCGCACAACGACCGCGGCACGGCCGTCGCCGCGGCCGAGCTGGCCCTGATGGCCGGCGCCGACCGCGTCGAGGGCTGCCTGTTCGGGCAGGGCGAGCGCACCGGCAACGTCGACCTGGTCACCCTGGGCATGAACCTGTTCTCCCAGGGCGTCGATCCGCAGATCGACTTCTCCGACATCGACGAGATCCGCCGTACGTGGGAGTACTGCAACCAGATGGAGGTCCACCCGCGCCACCCGTACGTGGGCGACCTGGTCTACACGTCCTTCTCCGGCTCCCACCAGGACGCCATCAAGAAGGGCTTCGACGCCATGGAGGCCGACGCCGAGGCCAAGGGCGTCACGGTGGACGACATCGAGTGGGCCGTGCCGTACCTGCCGATCGACCCCAAGGACGTCGGCCGCTCCTACGAGGCCGTCATCCGCGTCAACTCGCAGTCCGGCAAGGGCGGTGTCTCCTACGTCCTGAAGAACGACCACAAGCTGGAACTGCCGCGCCGCATGCAGATCGAGTTCTCGAAGATCATCCAGGCGAAGACGGACGCCGAGGGCGGCGAGATCACGCCGAAGGACATCTGGGCGGTCTTCCAGGACGAGTACCTGCCGAACCCCGGCAACCCGTGGGGCCGCGTGCAGCTGAAGACCGGCCAGTCCACGACCGACACGGACGGGGTGGACACCCTGACCGTCGAGGCCACCGTCGACGGCGAGGACACCGTCCTGACCGGCTCCGGCAACGGTCCGATCTCGGCCTTCTTCGACGCCCTCCAGTCCGTCGGCGTCGACGTACGCCTGCTGGACTACCAGGAGCACACGATGAGCGAGGGCGCCTCCGCGCAGGCCGCCTCGTACATCGAGTGCGCGATCGGCGACAAGGTCCTGTGGGGCATCGGCATCGACGCGAACACGACGCGTGCGTCGCTGAAGGCGGTCGTCTCCGCCGTCAACCGCGCCGCCCGCTGACGCCTCCGACCAGCCTTTCCGGGGCCCCGGCCGTGCGGTACGACGGCCGGGGCCCCGTCGGTTATCGGCCACCGCGCGCCCCAGGTCACGGAAAGGTCTCTTCCGGGGTACTGACTCAGGCTCCTGACTGTGGCTAACATCACGCCAGTGCGGCGATGTGGCCGTGCGGTTACGGAGGTGCGACGTGCTGCCAGTACGGGGACGAGACGGCCGTGCCGCCAGGGCTGTGCGCATCCTGGGCACGCGCACCGCGTGGACCCCCGCCGGGGACGGCGACTTCTACTGCCCCGGCTGCGGTGGTGACCGCAACTACCAGCGGCTCACCGGGCGTCGCCGCCTCACCCTGCTGGGTGTGCCCGTGCTGCCGCGCGGGGCGACCGGGCCGGTCGTGGAGTGCGCGGCCTGCCGCCGGCGCTTCGGCACCGACGTCCTGGACCACCCCACCACCCGCCGCTTCTCCGCGATGCTCCGCGACGCCGTGCACACCGTCGCCCTCGCCGTGCTCGCCGCGGGCGGCACCGGCTCCCGTACGGCCCTGGAGGCGGCCGCCACCGCCGTCCGCGCGGCCGGCTTCACCGACTGCACGGAGGACCAGCTGGCCGCCCTGGTCGACGCGCTCGCCGCCGACACCGGCCGGTTCTTCGAGCAGCCGGGCAGCGCCAGCCTGACCATAGAGCTGCACGAGGCCCTCGGCCCGCTCGCCCCGCACCTGGCCCCCGCCGGCCGCGAGGCACTCCTCGTCCAGGCCGCCCGCATCGCCCTCGCCGACGGGCCCTACACCCCGGCCGAACGCGACGCCCTCGCCACGGTGGGCGCGGCCCTCACCATCTGCGCCGACGACGTAACCCGCCTGCTGACAGCAGCCCGCACCCCGTCCTGACCCGTCGGGACCACCACCTGGCCTCCGCCGGGCCGCCCGGTGCCCGCCCGCCGGCCGCGAGTTGGGGCCGTCGGCCCGCCTGGCGACCGGGCCCGGTCCCGGTCGCCCGCTACCGACCGGCGTCCGCAGGGCGTGCCCATCTGCCGCCTGCACGGCCTCCCGCGTGCCCCTCGGCGGCCGTCTGCCCCCGCCCCGGCCGCCCGGTACGCGGCCCGGGCGTCGTTCGTTCGGCCCCGTGGAGTAGGGGCGGGGCGGTGAATGCCGCGAGGATCAGGGGGTGACCGCACTGTGCCGTTGGATTCTCGTCGGAGCGGGGCTTCTCGGCCTGGTCTCCGTGCCGGTGCCCGCGTACGCCTCGCCCGTCGGGTGCGGTGCCTCCGTGCCGTACGTCTCCGGGCGGGGTGGTTACGCCGCGTACCGGATTCCCGCGACCCTCCTCACCCGGCGGGGCACCGTGCTGGCCTTCGCCGAGGGACGGCGGGACGGGGCGGGGGACAGCGGGGACATCGACGTCGTGCTGCGCCGCTCCGCCGACGGCGGCTGCACCTGGGGCCCGCAGACGGTCGTGGCCGCCGGGCGGGGTGACACCCGGGGCAACCCGGCGCCGGTGGTCGACGCGCGCACCGGCGAGGTCGTCCTGGTGACCTGCGGCAACAGCGGGGCCGTCACCCAGGCGCAGATCATGCGCGGCGAGGTCCCCCCGGAGCGGGGCCGCCGGGTGTTCGTGCAGCGCAGCCGGGACGACGGCCGGAGCTTCACGGCACCGCGGGACATCACGGCCGGGGTGACGCGCCCGGACTGGCGCTGGTACGCCACCGGCCCGGGCCACGCCGTCGCCCTCGCCCGCGGCCCGCACGCCGGCCGCCTGCTGGTCCCCGCCGGCCACTCCGCCGCCCCGCCCGCCGGTTCCCCCGACACCGGCCAGGAGCCCCGCTACCACGGCGGTCACGCCCTCTACAGCGACGACTCCGGCCGCACCTGGCACCTGGGCTTCGTGGACGCCGGCTACGACGGCGTGACCAACGCCGACGAGACCAGTGCCGCCGAGCTGGCCGACGGCCGCCTGTACCTCAGCTCGCGGGACCAGGACGGCACCGCCCCCGGCAACCGCCTGGACAGCTACTCGTCCGACGGCGGGCGCACCCTGGACCGGCCCTATGCCGTCCAGCCGACCCTGGACGACGTCCCGGTGGTCCAGGGCAGCGTTCTGCGGCTGGCCGGCCCCGGCGCCCCGCTGCTCTTCTCCGCGCCCTCCGTGCCGACCGCCCGCCGCGCCCTGGCCCTGTGGTCCAGTACGGACGCCGGCCGCACCTTCACCCGGCTGCTCACCCTCCCGGACCGCCCGGCCGCCTACTCGGACCTGGTCCAGCTCGGCCCCGGCACGATCGGTGTCCTGTACGAGACCGGCGGTCAGAGCCCGTACGAGTCGCTGGTGTTCCGCAGGATCCCGCTGCCCTGAGAGCCGGCCCCGAGCAGTCCGGCCGCCGCCAGGAACCTGCCGACCCGCTCGACCTCGTCGCCGGAGAGCGGCACCTGCGGCTCGGCCGTCACCGGGCAGTCGATGACGCCCCGCAGATGCAGTGCGGCCTTGAACGCGCCCAGCGCCGACGAGCTGCCGCCCATCCGCGCCGGGTCCCCGGCCCCGGTCAGCCCGAACAGCGCGCACAGCCGCTCCTGTTCGGCCCGCGCGCCCTCGATGTCACCGGCCCGGCACAGCCGGTAGAGGCGGACGTAACCGTGCGGGTCGACGTTGGCCAGTCCCGGCACGGCCCCGTCGGCGCCCAGTGCCAGCGCCGCGTCGGTGATCAGCTCGGAGCCGGTCAGCACGCCGAACCCGGGGTGGGCGCGGGCGCCGGTGACGACTTCCCGGAAGGCCGCCAGGTCCCCGCTGGAGTCCTTGACCCCGGCCAGCACCCCGTCCCCGGCGAGCCCCAGCAGCAGCTCGGCGGGGAGCTTGGTGTGCACGGCGGCCGGGATGTCGTAGGCGATCACCGGGACGGGGCTGGCGGCGGCGATCCGGCGGTAGTGATGGACGATCTCCGCGGGGTGGGTGCGGGCGTAGAAGGGCGCGGTGACGACGACGGCCTGCGCGCCGGCCGCGGTGACCGCCGCCACGTGTTCCAGCACCCGCGGGGTGGTCATGTCGATGGCGCCCGCGAGGACGGGCAGCTGGCCGGCCACGTGGGCCGTCACGGCCGCCACCACCCGGCGGCGCTGCGTGTCCGTCAGGAACGCCGCCTCCGACGTGGAGCCGAGCAGGAACAGCCCGTGGACCCCGCCCTCCACGAGATGGCCGACCAGGCGCAGCAGCGAGGGCACGTCCACCTCGCGCTCGGGTGTCAGGGGCGTGCAGACGGGCGGGACGACACCGGTGAGCGGGGCGGGGAAGGTCATCGGGGCTCCTGGCGAGCGGGGTCGCGGGTCGGCTGGTCCTCCTCCACAGGATGGTGGCAGCGGTAGCGGTGTCCGGGCTGCGACGCGGCCGTGAAGTCCGGCATCGTCCCGGCGCACACCGCGTCCGCCTTCCAGCAGCGGGTGCGGAACGGGCAGCCGCTCGGCGGCCGGGTCGCCGAGGGCACGGGCCCGGTCAGCGGGATCGGCTCGACGGGGTGCAGCAGGCCCGGCGTGGCCGAGAACAGGGCGCGGGTGTACGGGTGCCGGGCGCCGTCGGTGACGCGGCCGGCCGGGGTCTCCTCCACGATCCGGCCGAGGTACATGGTGATCACCCGGTCGCTCATCCGCCGTACCGTCTGGATGTCGTGTGAGACGAACACCAGTGCGAGACCGAGGCGTTCGCGCAGGTCGAGCAGCAGGTTGAGGATCTGCGCGCGGACGGAGACGTCCAGGGCGCTGGTCGGTTCGTCGGCGACGAGCAGGGCCGGGTCCAGGGCCAGCGCGCGGGCGATCGCGACGCGCTGGCGCTGCCCGCCTGACAGCTGGCCGGGCAGGGCGTCGGCGAGGGCCGCGGGCAGGCCGACCAGACCCATCAGCTCCCTCACCCGCTCCTCCCGCTCGGCCCGTGTCCCGCGGGCGTGGACGTCCAGCGGGTCGCGCAGGACCCGGCGGACGGTCAGCCGGCGGTTCAGGGCCGTCGACGGGTCCTGGAAGACCATGCCGACGCCCGCGCCGACCGTGGCCCGGCGTTCGGCGGGCGGCATCGTCCACAGGTCCCGGCCCCGGAACGACACCGTCCCGCGTACGGGCCGTTCGATGCCCACCAGCACCTTCGCCAGCGTCGACTTCCCGCATCCCGACTCGCCGACCACGCCCACCGTCTCACCGGCGCCGACGCGCAGGGTGGCGCCGGTCAGCGCGTACACCCGGTCGCGCCGGAACAGGCCGCCACCGCGCGCCCGGTGGACGACGTGCGCGTCCCGTACCTCGACGACAGCGGTCACGGGCGGGCCTCCTCGCTCTGCGCCGACGTCAGGTCCACCGCCGGGTGGTGGCAGGCGGCCGTGTGCGCGGGGGTGCCCGCGAGGACCGGTGCGGCGGTACGGCACGCCTCGCCGGCGAGCGGGCAGCGGTCGGCGAACCGGCAGCCCGCGGGGAAGCCGGCGGGGGCCGGTACGACACCCTTGATCTGCGCCGGCCGTTCCTCGGCGGACTCCAGCGACAGGACACTGGCGAGCAGGCCGCGCGTGTAGTGGTGGGCCGGCGCGGCCACCAGGGCGGAGGTCACCCCGCTCTCCGCGATCTGCCCGCCGTACATGACCACCACCCGGTCGGTGACGTCGGCGACGAGCGCGAGGTCGTGCGAGACCAGGAGCAGCGCGAAGCCCAGTTCCCCGCGCAGCCGCAGCAGCAGTTCCATGATCTGGGCCTGCACGGTGACGTCCAGGGCCGTCGTGGGTTCGTCGGCGACGATCAGGCCGGGATCGCGGGAGAGGGCCATGGCGATGAGGACGCGCTGGCGCTGCCCGCCGGACAGTTCGTGCGGGTAGCTGCGCAGGGTGCGTTCCGGGTCGAGGCCGACCAGTGACAGCAGCTCGCGGGGGCTGCGGCGGCCCCCGCGCCGCACCAGCTGGGCGAGCTGGGCGCGGACCGTCATCGCGGGATTCAGCGCGGACAGGGCGTCCTGGTGGACCATGGCCATCTCGTGGCCGAGCAAGCGCCGCCGGGCGCGCGCCGGTTCGGCGAGCAGGTCCCGCTGCCGGAACCGCACCTGGCCCCGGACCCGCGCCCCCTTGGGCTGGAGGCCCATGACGGTCAGCGCGGTCAGCGACTTCCCGCAGCCCGACTCGCCGACCAGGCCCAGCACCTCACCGGCGTACACCTCGAAGCCGACCCCGGCCACGATGTCCACGCCCCCGTGCCGGTCGGGGAAGCCGATGGTGAGGTTCTCCACGGCGAGCACCGGCTGCCCCTCGCGGGAGGGCAGTGGCCGGGCCCGGGAGCGCAGCCGGCGGGCGGCCTCGGCCAGGCCGGGCAGCGGGAGCACCTCGCCGCTGCCGGGCTCGGGTGCCTCCAGCCGGTCCGGCGGCGCCGCCACCTCGCGCGGTGGGGGCGCCGCCCAGGCGTCGGAGACACCCTCGGACAGGATGTTCAGCGACAGCACGGTGAGCAGGATGAGCAGTCCGGGGAAGACGGTGGCCCACCAGCCGCCGGTCAGCACCATGTTCTTGCCGTCGGCGATGACACTGCCCCAGGACGGGTCGGGGGGCCGTACGCCCGCGCCGATGAAGGACAGCGACGCCTCGAACACGATGGCCTCGGCGACCTGGACGGTGCAGAACACCAGAACGGGGGCGGCGCAGTTGACGGCCACGTGCCGCAGCACGATGTGCGGGGTGCGGGCGCCGATGACCCGTTCGGCGGTGACGTAGTCCTCGCCGTACTGGTCCAGGACGTTGGCGCGGACGACGCGGGCCACCGGCGGGGTGAACAGGAAGGCGATGGCGCAGATCAGTACGCCGATGCCGCCGCCGAACACGGCGACGAGCACGGCCGCGAGGGCGATGCCGGGGAACGCCATCACCACGTCGAGGCAGCGCATCAGCGTCTCGTCGACGGACCGGCGGGAGGTGGCGGCGAGGGCCCCGAGCAGTGCCCCGGCGACCAGGGCGAGCGCGGTGGCGCCCAGGCCGATGGCGAGGGACCACCGGGCGCCGTACATGAGCCGGCTCAGGATGTCCCGGCCCAGGCTGTCCTGCCCCATCCAGTGCGCGGCGGACGGGTGCCCGGTGCCGCCGGCCGGGTCCTGCTGGTCCAGGGGGTCGTCCGGGGCGAGCAGCGGGGCGAGTACGGCGACCAGGACGACCAGGGCCAGGAAGCAGAAGGCCGCCTTCGACGACAGCGGCAGCCGACGTAGGCCACGCAGCCGGACGCCGGGCCGGGAGAGCCGCTCGGTGAGACGCGCGCGCGTGATCATCAGCCCGCCCTCAGACGTGGGTTGACCAGCAGGTACAGGAGGTCGATGACGAGGTTGACGACGACGAACCCGGTGGCGGCGGTCAGGACGACGCCCTGCACGACGGCCGGGTCACCGTTCTGCACGGCGTCGATCATCAGCTTGCCCATGCCGGGCAGGGAGAAGATCGTCTCGATGACGACGGCGCCGCCGAGGAGGTAGCCGACGCGCAGCCCCAGCACGGTCAGCGGGTTGACCAGCGCGTTCCTGAGGACGTTCCGGCCGACCACCACCCGGGGCGGCAGTCCGCTGCCGATCGCGGTGCGCACGTAGTCCTTGTCCAGCTCCTCCACGACCGACGTCCGCACGATCCGGGTCAGCTGCGCGGCCACCGGCAGGGACAGCGCGACGGCGGGCAGGGTCATGGTCCGCAGCCAGCCGGTGACGGAGTCGGCCGGGTTGATGTAGCCGCCGGTCGGGAACCAGCCCCGGCCGACGGCCAGGTACTGGATCATCAGCAGCGCCAGCCAGAACGCCGGCGCCGCCACCCCGATCAGCGAGACGACCCGGATGGCCTGGTCCGGCACCCGGTCCCGGTACACGGCCGCGGTGACCCCGCCGGCCAGCGCCACCACGACCGCCAGCGCGAGACCGAGGAAGGTCAGCTGGAGGGTGAGCGGCAGGGCGGTGGCGACCTGGTCGGCCACCGGGGCGCGGGTGAGGGCGCTGGTGCCCAGGTCGCCGTGGAGCAGGTCGCCGACGAAGTGGACGTAGCGCACGGGCAGCGGGTCCAGCAGCCCGTTGCGTTCCCGGAAGTCGTGCAGCTGCCGGGGGGTCGGATTCGCGCCCTGGAAGAACGCGGACGCGGGGTCGGCGTCCGAGAACCGCATCACCACGAAGACGAACAGCACGATGCCGAGGAACAGCGGTACGAGCAGGACGATCCGCCGGAGCAGGATGCGTACGACGGCCGTCATGCCGTCAGGCCCAACGGGCGCGCAGGAGGTTGACGCCCGGGTACGGCTGGGCCCGTATCCCGGTGAGCCTGCGCGGGTCCCAGGCGGTCATCAGCTCGTTGTGCACCACCGGGTACAGCACGGCCTGTTCGGCGACCACGTCGATGTAGTCCTGGACCATGGCCTTCTTCTTCACGGGGTCGGGTTCCCGGGTCGCCCGGTCCATGTCCTTGAACAGCTGCCGGGCGACGGGGTCGTCGGCCCACCGGGTGTAGCGCATCCACAGGTTCCGGGGCCCGTAGTTGTAGTGCATGATCAGGTCCGCGTCGAGCCCGAACTGGTTGGGGTTGGAGGCGGCGGCGACGACCTGGTAGTCCCGCTTCTGGTCCATCTTGGTGAAGACGGCCGTGGTCTCTTGCGGGGCGAGGGCGGTCTCCACACCGATCGCGTCCCACGAGGCCTTGACGGTCGGCAGGCAGTCGACGATCCAGCTGACGTTGACGGCGAGGATCTCGATCTTGAGGTCCTTCACCCCGGCGGCCTTCAGCAGCGCCTTGGCCTTCTCGGGGTCGTAGCCGTAGACGGTCCTGGCGGGCCGGTAGCCGGGGTTGCCCTCGTCGAGGAAGGACGACGCGGGACTCCCGTGCCCCTTGAGCGCCACCCGCACCATCTTCTCGCCGTCGATGGCGTAGTGCAGCGCCTGGCGCACCCGCACGTCGTCGAAGGGCTTGTGCCGGGTGTTGAACATCAGGAAGAGGTTGTTCATCCCGGCACCGCCCGCGACCTTCAGCCCGCCCTGCTCCAGGCGCGGGATGTTGGCGTAGGGGACGTTGTCGGCGATCTGGGCGCCGGCGTCGGTCCCCGAGATCTTCGCGACGCGCGAGGCCGCGTCCACGATGGTGAGCCAGTTCATGCGCTTGAAGCCCGGCCTGCGGGGGCCGTTGTAGGCGGCGAACGCCTCGAAGGTGGTGTTGGACTTCGGGTGGTGCGCGGTCTGCCGGTACGGCCCCGAGCCGACGGCCAGCCCCCGGACGGCCTCGTCCCAGGCGCCGGGACGGGAGAAGACGTGCTTGGGCATGATCTTGGCGAGGGTGAGCCGGGCGAGCCCGTCGGGGAACGGGAACCCGAGCACCAGCTCGACCGTGCGCGCGTCGATCTTCTTCACGCCGTCCAGCCAGCCGGCGAAGAACCCCTTGGCGAGGGTCTCGGTGTGCGGGTCGAGGATCCGGTCGAAGACGAACACGACGTCGTCGGCGGTGACGGGCCTGCCGTCGTGGAAGGTGGCGCCCGGCCGCAGGCTGAACCGCCAGCGGGTGGCCCCCGGATCCTTCGGCACCTCGGTGGCCAGCGCCGGATACGGCACCCGGGTGATCGGGTCGGTGTCCAACAACCCCTCGTAGATGTGGTTGTTGGCGGCCATGGCGAACGCCGACGCCGTCTGCGTCGGGTCCCAGCTGCCGTCGTTGCCGTACCCGATCACGGCGGTCAGCGTCCGCTCCTTGCCGCCGCCCCCGTGCCCGGTGTCGTTCGTGGACTGCGGCCCGCCGGAGCAGGCGGCCAGCGCGGCGCCCGCCCCCAGCGCCCCGGCACCCCACAGGAACGACCGGCGGCGCGGCGCTGGTACGTCGGGAAACACGTCGTCGCGCACGGGTCCTCCAGCAGGTCGGTGGGGAGGGCTGGGAGATACGACGTCCTACGTCCTACGTCCGATCGGTAGCGCGACCTTAGGAGGGGCTGTGGGGGCGGTCAAGACGGCATGCGCGAATGGCCCAGCCGCCAGAGGTCGGGCCAATGACGGAGCCGACCGGCACCTGGGCTGTCGAGCCGGCGCGCTCAGGCCGTCAGGGTGCCGACGAACTCCGCCCAGGCGGGGGCCCCGACCACCAGCACGGCCCCGCCGGGCACCTTGCTGTCCCGGACGGGCACGACACCGGGAACTCCGTCGGCCACCTCGACGCAGTCGCCGCCCTCGCCGTTGCTGTAGCTGCTCTTGCGCCAAGCGGCACCGGGGAAGTCGTGACCGACCTCGACGCAGTCGCCGCCCTGGCCGTTACTGTGACTGCTCTTGCTCCAGCGGGCGTTGCTCAGGTCGTACTCGCGCATCGTCTGAAGTCCTCCGCCGCCGATTCGATCAGGGGCAGGGACGCCTTCGGCGACGGCGCGGCGGCCCTCAGCAGATCGTAGGCGCGCTGTGCGTGCTTCACCACTGCCGGGTGATCCAGCAGGTTCCCCGAAAACTCCGTCTCTGTATAGGCGGTTGGCGGAGCGTCTTCGAACTCCATGAGCTTCAGCGTGCCGGTCATGTACGCGTGTGCTCCCTCCGCGCACGGGAGCACCGTCGTCAGAACCTTCCGGTCGCGTGCCAGTGCCGTGATGTGCTCCAGTTGTTGGGCCATCACGGCAGGTCCACCCACCGGAACGCGCAACGCGTTCTCGTGCACGATCACCCAGTACTCCGGCCGGGTGGCGTCCTTCAGGATGTGTCCGCGCTCCAGTCGCGCCCCGACGATCTCCTCGACGTACTCGTCGGTGACGAACGGGTTGGCCGCGACGGTCACCGCCTGCGCGTACGCCCGAGTCTGCAACAGTCCCGGCACCGCGGTCGGCGCGAACTCGCAGATCCGCGTCGCCACCCGCTCCAGCTCCACGACCTCGGCGAAGTACTCCGCGTACCGCCGGTCGTCGATGAGCTTGCGGCACAGTCGCTCGAAAATACCGTCGGTTTGCAGGACCTCGTCGATTCGCTGGGTGATGTCCAGCTGGGGTTTTCGAATGGCCTGCTCGAACTGTCCGATGTAGGCGCCGGAGACGAAGACCCGGGCTCCCAGCTCCACCTGGGTGATCCCCGCGTCCTCCCGGCGCCTCTTCAGCTCCGTGCCGAAGAACTCCCAGACCGCCTGACGTGAACCGCTGGCCATGGCCAACCCCCTTCACCTGCCGTGCGCTTGTAGGGCGCGGGCGATTGCCGAGTGTAGATGCGGAACGTCACCCTGGATGCACGAAGCGTGAAACCGGGAAGGGCAGGGAAGCACAGTGAAGGCTCTCGAAGAGGCGGAGGAGACATTGCGGGAACTGCGGGTGGCGCTGGAGAAGGCCGGGGTCGTTCTCCCGTCCCTGGGACTCGACCCGGTCAGTCTCGCGAGAGAGGCGCCCAGCCCGCTGGTGGAGCTGGGCCGCTGCTCGGTGGAGACCGCGCGGAGCCTCACGGCGGCCCTGACGGCGCCCTCGGGGGTGGCGCGGTGAAGCCTCCCGCCGGCAGCCATGTGGTCGACACGCGTACCGGCCGGGTCGGCGTCGTCATGGGGCACGAGGGGCCGTACGTACAGGTGCGGCCCTACGGCGGGGGCCGGGAATGGGACGCCGAGCCGGAGGCGCTGCGCGGGGCGACGCTCGCCGAGCGGCTGAGCGCGGCCACGGCGTACGCCAACGCGCGCAGCCGCGGGGAGGCGCTCTAGTTCCGCCACGGCGTCAGGGTCGCCGAGTTCAACTCGGCTCTCGGCCGGCGGCATGCCATCGGCCCGTTCGCGAAAACGCGAGGCCGGCGTAGCCTCGATCGGCCATGCTGGGGACCCCAGCGTGTGCACTATGAGGAGGAGACGTGGCTGAGCTGGTCAGCCGTCGGCAGTATCCGGTGGAAGTCGATCACGGTGGCTTCGCGCTGGAGGATGCCGATGATCGGCACGTGCCGGTTGGGTTCCCTGAGGACTTCGACCAGGATGTGTTCCTTTCCGCTCACCCTGGGCGTCTTGATTTCGTGAGCGCGGGTCACACTCACACCGCTGACCTCACTGTCGAGGTCTGGGATGCCGAGCCTCCCGTCCCGCCCGGTGCTTGGGAGGAGAACGCGACAGCCGGCCTCTCCTGCTCGTCGGGAGAGCTGCGGGCACGGTCGATCACCGGCGGCCCGATGCCGGAGCTGATTCCCCTCTCGGATGGTCCGGGAAAATGGTCTGTGCGGGTGGTGTGCGCGGGCCGGGAAGCGCTTGCCGCACTGGCCGAGGAAGGCGCTGTGGAGGGAGTGGAGCGGTACGTGGCCCAGTTCTGGCCTCAGGGGTAGCGGGTCGGCGGGCGCGGTTCATGAGCTGCGTGAACCGTGCCCACCGCGAGCGCGCACGTCCCGTCAGGACACGATCTTGACGATGAACCCGTCGTCCGGTCCGTCGAGAATGCGGTTCTTGTCGTAGAACTGCGCCAGCAGGATCCCGGCGGCGCCGTTCTCACCCTTCTTGACCGGCATCACACTGAAGTTGTTCGGCTCTGCCCGATGGTCATATTTCGATTGCGCAGCCCCCTCGTAGGTGCTTTGGAAGGGGAATTCGTCGCACTCCCTGGTGCCGCCCTGCGAGTAACCCGTTCCGTAGTACTTCTTGCAGTTGTAGACAGAACGGTTGTAATTCTCCTTTCGGCGCTTCGAATCCCAGTACAGACGTGTGAGGGGATCGTCGGCAGTCCGACCTGGGAGGTGCTTCCTCGTGCTGGGCGGCAATGTGCTGGACGGTTTGGTGAAGGCCTTCTGAATGTGAAGTGCGACACCCCGCTCAGGTGCCTGTGCTTTTGTGCTGTACTGCAGCGTGGCCAGGACACTCCACGCAGCGGAGCCCGTGGCAGCGTTGGGCAGGTAGCCGGCCTTGTCCCAGCGCGGCGGCAGCATGAAAAGGTCGTGTTTCCCCGGACCGGTAAGGGCCCAGCCAGGTGGGGCTTTGAGGTCGATGGTGGGTTGGTAGACGGCGAAGACGGTGTCGGCCTTCATGCCGGTACTTCCCTGGCCCGCTCTAGCGGTGACGGTGTGCTTGAAGCTCCCTTTCTCCAGCAGCTGCGCCCAGGTCCTGGTGACGGGCATTGCCACACCGCCGCGGGTGTATTTGACCGAGGAGGGCCAGCTCTTCGTGATTCTCCCGTTGGTGGCGATGCCCAGGCCAGGTGCTCCGTTGGTACCGGCTGCGGTGAAGGCTGTGAAGTAGTAGGTGACAGTGATGGTGCGGCTGGCTCTGGGGATCGTCCCGATCGCCAGTACGTCGAAGCTGCTCGTTCCGACGGGCTCACCGTTCACGAGCCAGACCTGGCTGAGCAGGGATCCCGAGCACACCGCGAAGCGTGACTTGAGGTAGAACCGCGACGTTCCGAGCCCACGGATGCACTCGATGGGCGTCATGGAATGCGACGGCTCAGGAAGGCTCACCGCTGGGTCGGCCCCCGCAGCCGGGGTATGTGACTCTGGGATCGTGGCCTGTGCGGAGTCCTTGACGGACAACGGCGCATAGGATTTGGAGGGGCCGACCGTCTCACGTGGCAAGAGCGGCTGCGAATTCTGCAAGGCGCCCATGTGCCGAAGCCTGCTGAGGCCGCCGGGCTGTCTGATCGCACTCAGATTCGGGGCCTTGCCGGTGAGCGGTAGCGCATAGGTCTCGATGTGCGCGGTCTTGCCGCCGTCGGCGTGGGCGGCCTCAAGCGGTGTGGTCAGCGAGGCCAGTAAGGCGGGGAGCATCACGGCAGCTGTCCGTATTCGCGTCCGCCAGGACGGACTCCTCTTCATCGAACCCCCTCTTTCAGGAAACACCTCACCGGTGTGAAGCCTTCAAGGAAGTACCAGGCACGGGAAGCTCACAGCACCGGAGTGTTGCCTTCTGGCGCGATGTCACCAGCTGTTGACCGGAAGGCAGGCAGGTGTGCGGTCGTCACCACCGTCACCAGGCGGGTCGAGCAGTGGTCCAGCACGGTGGGTTCCTCGCTCGACGGCCGGTCACCGCCGAAGCCCTACCTCTCGGAGATCACTTACGGGACAGCCCTCAGGAGCCGGGGGAGGGGGTCCGGTGTCCCCCGGCCGCTTCCCGCATGGGCGAGAATGGTCGCATGAGTCTGTTCCGCGACGACGGCATCGTGCTGCGCACCCAGAAGCTGGGTGAGGCGGACCGGATCATCACCCTGCTCACCCGCGGTCACGGGCGCGTACGCGCGGTGGCGCGCGGGGTGCGGCGCACCAAGTCGAAGTTCGGGGCCCGGCTGGAGCCGTTCTCCCACGTGGACGTGCAGTTCTTCGCGCGGGGGAGCGAGCTGGTCGGGCGCGGGCTGCCGCTGTGCACCCAGAGCGAGACGATCGCGCCGTACGGCGGGGGGATCGTCACCGACTACGCGCGGTACACGGCGGGCACCGCCATGCTGGAGACCGCCGAGCGGTTCACGGACCACGAGGGGGAGCCGGCCGTGCAGCAGTACCTGCTGCTGGTCGGGGCCCTCAGGACGCTGGCCCGGGGCGAGCACGCCCCCCACCTCGTCCTCGACGCCTTCCTGCTGCGCTCCCTCGCCGTCAACGGCTACGCGCCCAGCTTCGGCGACTGCGCGCGGTGCGGCATGCCCGGTCCGAACCGGTTCTTCTCCGTGGCCTCGGGCGGCTCCGTCTGCGTCGACTGCCGGGTGCCCGGCAGCGTCGTACCGTCCCCGCAGACCCTGGTTCTGCTGGGGGCGCTGCTTACGGGAGACTGGGAGACGGCGGACGCGTGCGAGGCGCGCCACGTCCGCGAGGGCAGCGGACTGGTGTCCGCCTACCTGCACTGGCATCTGGAGCGCGGGCTGCGCTCCCTGCGGTACGTAGAGAAGTAGTCCACGGTCGAGGAGACGAGAAGCACATGGTCGTACGCGGGTTCCTGGGGCGTCAGCGGCGCGAGTACACGGCGCCGGAGCCGCATCCGTCCGGTGCCCGCCCGCCCAAGCTGCCGGCCGAGCTGGTCCCGGAGCATGTCGCGATCGTGATGGACGGCAACGGCCGGTGGGCGAAGGAGCGCGGGCTGCCGCGCACCGAGGGGCACAAGGTCGGCGCCGAGCGGGTGCTGGACGTGCTCCAGGGGTCCATCGAGGTCGGTGTGCGCAACATCTCCCTGTACGCCTTCTCCACCGAGAACTGGAAGCGGTCGCCCGACGAGGTCCGCTTCCTGATGAACTTCAACCGCGACTTCATCCGCCGGACCCGCGACCAGCTCGACTCGCTCGGCATCCGGGTGCGCTGGGTGGGCCGGATGCCCAAGCTGTGGAAGTCGGTCGCGAAGGAACTCCAGGTCGCCCAGGAGCAGACCAAGGACAACGACCTGCTCACCCTGTACTTCTGCATGAACTACGGCGGCCGGGCCGAGCTGGCCGACGCGGCGAAGGCCCTCGCCGAGGACGTGAAGGCCGGCCGGCTGGACCCGTCCAAGGTCAGCGAGAAGACCATCCAGAAGTACCTGTACTACCCGGACATGCCGGACGTCGACCTGTTCCTGCGCCCGAGCGGCGAGCAGCGCACCTCCAACTACCTTCTCTGGCAGAGCGCGTACGCCGAGATGGTCTTCCAGGACGTGCTGTGGCCCGACTTCGACCGCCGTGACCTGTGGCGGGCCTGCGTCGAGTTCGCCTCCCGCGACCGGCGTTTCGGCGGTGCCGTCCCGAACGAGGACCTGCTCGCCATGGAAGCCGCCATGAAGGGCGATTCCACCTCCTAGCCACCGGCGGTTCACGCGGGCCGCCGAGGATGCGGATCATGAGACGCCTCACGCCTGTCCTCGCCCTCGGCGCCCTGCTGCTCACCGCCCTGCCCGCCCATGCCGCCGACGACGGCCCCGCGCACCGCGAGAGCTACGGCACCAAGGCGCCCTACGCGCCCCGGCAGGACTTGCGCGACTACCAGGGGCCCCCGGCCGGCTTCGTCCCCGTCTTCACCGAGAACGTCTCCCGGCACGGCTCGCGCGCGGCCACCGACAGCGAGGACGGGGACCTGATCCTCGCGCTGTGGGACAAGGCCGCGGCGGCGGGGCAACTCACGCGCAAGGGGGAGGAGTTCGGACCCCGGGTGCGGGCGCTGCTGGCCGCGATGGCGAAGACCGGCTACGGCAACCTCAGCGGGCGCGGCCGGCAGGAGCTGGCGGACACCGCCGCCCGCATGGAGAAGCGGCTGCCGTCGCTGTTCGCGAAGATCGCCCACGACGGCGAGAAGATCGACGTCGTCAGCTCCGGCCAGGGCCGGGCCGTGGACAGCGGCAACGTCTTCGCCGGCGCCCTCGCCGACGCCGACCCCGCGCTGAGGCCGCTGATCGGGCCGACCCGCACCGACAAGGACCTGCTGTACTTCCACAAGGGGGCGGGCGGCGCGGCCTACCGCGACTACCTTGGCAACGACCAGCGACTCAAGGACACCCTGAACGGCATCACCAACCAGGACCGCACGCGGCAGGCCGCCCGCAGCGTGCTGAGGAAGATCTTCACGGACTCCTTCGTCGCCCAGATCCCGGACCCGACCGGCGCCGCCCAGGCCGTCTACAACCTCTACGCCATCGCCCCCGCGATGAGCGAGGAGAGCCCGGACGGCGCGGGCTGGGGCCTGGAGCGCTACCTCTCCCGCTCGGACGCGGCCTGGTTCGGCTACCTCGGCGACGCCGAGGACTTCTACGAGAAGGGCCCCGCCTTCTCGGACAGCGACATCACCTACAAGATGGCCGGTGTCCTGCTCGACGACCTCTTCAAGCAGGTCGAGGCCAAGCGCGCCGGCACGAGCGACCTCGGGGCCGAGCTGCGCTTCACCCACGCCGAGGAGGTCATCCCGCTGGCCGCGCTGATGGGCCTGCCGGGCAGCACCCGGCCGGCGGCACCGGGGGAGCCGTACACGTACGCCGGCAACCCGTGGCGCGGCGCCTCGGTCTCCCCGCTGGGCGCGAACATCCAGTGGGACGTGTTCCAGAAGGGCGACCGCTACCTGGTGCGCATGCTCTACAACGAGAAGGAGACGGCGTTCAGGGCCGGCTGCCGTCCCGTCGCCCGCAACAGCAGCTTCTACGACCTGGACGAACTGGAGCGCTGCTTCGGGCGGGGCTGAGTGAGCGGCCGGGATCCGCTCAGCCGGCCGCGCAGTCGGCGCACGTGCCGAAGATCTCCACGGTGTGCGCCACGTTCACGTACCCGTGTTCCGCGGCGATGGCCTCCGCCCACTTCTCGACCGCCGGGCCCTCCACCTCCACGGCCCTGCCGCAGGCGCGGCAGACCAGGTGGTGGTGGTGCTCGCCGGTGGAGCAGCGGCGGTAGACGGACTCGCCGTCGGAGGTGCGCAGGACGTCGACCTCGCCGGCCTCGGCGAGGTTCTGGAGGGTGCGGTAGACGGTGGTGAGCCCGACCGAGTCGCCCTTGTGCTTGAGCATGTCGTGCAGTTCCTGCGCGCTGCGGAACTCGTCGACCTCGTCCAGGGCCGCCGCCACGGCTGCACGCTGGCGGGTCGCGCGGCCCTTAACGGGCGGTCCAGCGGTGGTCACCGGTTGCCTCCTCACGTCTGGCGTCTGCCGGGCCATTGTGCCAGTTGGCACCGGCTGTGGTCAGGCGCCGACCTGGTCCCCGGCGCCCCGCGCAACCGGAATCGAGCACTCCGCCGGGTCGCCCGCGGGCTGGGCCGCGGCTGCCGCGCGGGCGCGTCGCCGGGCCAGCGGGGCGGCCAGGGCGGTCAGCGCGACGAACGCGGCGATGGTCAGGAGGACGATCGTGGCGCCCGGCGGGACGTCCTGGTAGTAGGAGGTGACCGTGCCGCTGACGGTCACGGCCACCCCGATCGCCACCGCGATCACCAGCGTGACGGTGAAGCTGCGGCTGAGCTGCTGCGCCGCCGCCACGGGCACGACCATCAGCGCGGACACCAGCAGCAGGCCCACGACCCGCATGGCCACGGTGACGGTCACCGCCGCGGTGACCGCCGTCAGCAGGTTCAGCGCACGCACCGGCAGGCCCGTGACCCGCGCGAACTCCTCGTCCTGGCTGACCGCGAACAACTGGCGGCGCAGGCCCAGCGTGACCAGCAGCACGAAGGCGGCCAGGACGCAGATCGCCCGCACGTCGGACGGCGACACCGTGGACAGCGAGCCGAACAGGTACGACGTCAGGTTGGCGTTGGAGCCGCCCGGCGCGAGGTTGATCAGCATCACGCCGCCGGCCATGCCGCCGTAGAACAGCATGGCCAGGGCGATGTCGCCGCGGGTCCTGCCGTACCAGCGGATCAGCTCCATCAGCACCGCGCCGAGCACCGAGACCGCCGTCGCCGTCCACACCGGGGACGTGGACAGCAGGAAGCCCAGGCCGACGCCGGTCATGGCGACGTGCCCGATGCCGTCGCCCATCAGCGCCTGGCGGCGCTGGACCAGGTAGATGCCGACCGCGGGCGCGGTGATGCCGACCAGCACGGCCGCGAGCAGCGCCCGCTGCATGAAGGCGTAGTCAAGGAATTCCATCAGCTCAGCAGTCCCGTGCGGATCGGTTCGGTGCCCGCCGGTGCGTGCGGGTGTACGTGGTCGTGACCGGGCAGCGCGTGCTGGCCGACCGCGCGGGGCGGCGGGCCGTCGTGCAGCACGCAGCCGTCCCGCAGGACGACCGCCCGGTCGATCAGGGGCTCCAGCGGGCCCAGCTCGTGCAGGACCAGCAGGATCGTCGTACCGGCCTCGACCTGCTGCCGCAGCGTCCGCGCCAGCACCTCCTGGCTGGCCAGGTCGACGCCCGCCATCGGCTCGTCCATGATCAGCAGTTCGGGTTCGCAGACCAGCGCGCGGGCGATCAGCACCCGCTGGTGCTGGCCGCCGGAGAGGGCGTCGACGGAGTCCTTGGCGCGGTCCGCCATGCCGACCAGCTCCAGGGCCCGCCGCACGGCCTGCCGGTCTGACCTGCGGAAGACGCCGAAGCGGGTGCGGGACAGCCGGCCCGAGGAGACGATCTCGGTCACGGTCGCCGGGACCCCGCCCGCGGCGGTGGTGCGCTGCGGTACGTAGCCGACGCGCGCCCAGTCGCGGAAGGACCGGCGGGGGGTGCCGAACAGCTCGACCGTGCCGCCGCTGACCGGCACCTGGCCGATGACGGTGCGGATCGCCGTCGACTTGCCGGAGCCGTTCGCGCCGAGCAGCGCGACGACCTCGCCGCGGCCGACGGTGAGTTCGATGCCCCGCAGCACGGGACGCGCGCCGAGTTCGGCGGTCACGCCGCGCAGGGCTATGACGGGCTCTCGCATGATCCTGCCTTCCGTGCCGGTCACTTGGCGCCCAGCGCCCGGCGGAGTGCCTCGAGGTTGGCCTGCTGGACGGCGAGGTAGTCCTCGCCGCGGGATTTGTCGGTGATGCCTTCGAGCGGGTCGAGGACGTCGGTCCGCAGGCCCGTGTCGTGGGCGAGGGTCCGCGCGGTCTTGTCACTGACGAGCGTCTCGTAGAAGACGGTGCTGACACCGTCGGCCCGGGCCGTGCGCTCCAGGTCCTTCACGCGCGCGGCGCTCGGCTCCGACTCGGGGTCGAGGCCGTTGACGGCCTCCTCGGTGAGGCCGTAGCGCTCGGCGAGGTAACCGAACGCGGCGTGCGTGGTGAGGAAGACCTTGCTCCGGGTGTGCGCGAGGCCATGCCGGAACCGGAGGTCCAGGGCGGCCAGCTCGCCGGTCAGGGTCGCGGTGTTCTTCCGGTAGTCGGCCGCGTGCCGGGGGTCGGCCTTCTCGAAGGCCCTGCCGACGCCCTCGGCGACCTGGGCGTACTTCACCGGGTCGAGCCAGATGTGCGGGTCCTTGCCCGCCCTCTCGCCGTCCTGGTGGCTGTCGTGCCCGGCCGCGTGGCCGCCCACCTCGGTGCCGTGCTCCTCCAGCGTGGTCAGGCCGGCCGCGTCGATCTTGGTGCCGACCGGGGACTGGGCCACCGCCTCGTCGACGGAGGGCTGGAGGCCCTTCAGGTACAGGACGGCGTCGGACTCCTCCAGCTGGGCGATCTGCCGGGGGCTGATCTCCAGGTCGTGCGGCTCCTGGCCGGGGGAGGTGAGCGTGGTGACGCGGACGTGCTTTCCGCCGATCCGCTCGGCGAGGAAGGCCATCGGGTAGAACGACGCGACGACGTCGAACCTGCTGGTGTTGGCCACCACCGCCGGGCCGCGGGAGCAGCCGGACAGCGTGCCGGCCCCGAGGGCGGCGACGGCGGCGACCGCGGCGGCGGATATCAGGCGACGACGTTCGTTCATGACAGTCATTTTCAACAAACATGGAAACCGTTGTCAACTACGCTCACCAGATGGTCTTCACGGGGGCCGATTTGGTCGTGGGGGAGCATGCGCCGGTAACCTGAATCATTCGCTGGAAGCATCTCGCTTCAACGCCCGTCGTCGTAATGAAGAGAGCACCGTGGCCGCCGACAAGATCGACACCATCGTCAGCCTGAGCAAGCGCCGTGGCTTCGTTTTCCCGTGCAGTGAGATCTACGGCGGACAGCGTGCCGCCTGGGACTACGGACCGCTGGGTGTCGAGCTGAAGGAGAACATCAAGCGCCAGTGGTGGCGCTACATGGTGACGTCGCGCGAGGACGTGGTCGGTATCGACTCGTCCGTCATCCTGGCCTCCGAGGTCTGGGTCGCCTCCGGTCACGTCGCCACCTTCACGGACCCGCTGACCGAGTGCACCTCGTGCCACAAGCGGTTCCGTGCCGACCACCTGGAAGAGTCGTACGAGGAGAAGAAGGGCCACGCCCCGGCGAACGGCCTGGCGGACATCAACTGCCCGAACTGTGGCAACAAGGGCCAGTTCACCGAGCCCAAGCAGTTCTCCGGCCTGCTCTCCACCCACCTCGGCCCGACCCAGGACTCCGGCTCCGTCGCCTACCTGCGCCCCGAGACCGCCCAGGGCATCTTCACCAACTTCGCCCAGGTGCAGACCACTTCGCGCCGCAAGCCGCCGTTCGGCATCGCCCAGATGGGCAAGTCGTTCCGCAACGAGATCACTCCTGGCAACTTCATCTTCCGCACCCGCGAGTTCGAGCAGATGGAGATGGAGTTCTTCGTCAAGCCGGGCGAGGACGAGCAGTGGCAGGAGTACTGGATGGAGCAGCGCTGGGGCTGGTACACCGGGCTGGGCCTGCGCGAGGAGAACATGCGCTGGTACGAGCACCCGAAGGAGAAGCTCTCCCACTACTCCAAGCGCACCGCCGACATCGAGTACCGCTTCCAGTTCGGCGGCTCGGAGTGGGGCGAGCTCGAGGGTGTCGCCAACCGCACCGACTACGACCTCGGCGCCCACTCCAAGGCCTCCGGCCAGGACCTCTCCTACTTCGACCAGGAGGCCGGCGAGCGCTGGACGCCGTACGTCATCGAGCCCGCGGCGGGCGTCGGCCGCACCATGCTGGCCTTCCTGCTCGACGCCTACGTCGAGGACGAGGCGCCCAACGCCAAGGGCAAGATGGAGAAGCGGACGGTGCTGCGCCTCGACCACCGGCTCGCCCCGGTGAAGGTCGCCGTCCTCCCGCTGTCGCGCAACCCGGAGCTGTCCCCGAAGGCCAAGGGTCTCGCCCAGGCCCTGCGGCAGAACTGGAACATCGAGTTCGACGACGCGGGCGCCATCGGCCGCCGCTACCGTCGCCAGGACGAGATCGGTACGCCGTACTGCGTGACCGTCGACTTCGACACGCTCGAGGACAACGCGGTGACCGTGCGCGAGCGCGACACCATGAAGCAGGAGCGCGTCTCCCTCGACCAGATCGAGGGCTACCTGGCCAGCCGCCTGCTGGGCTGCTGACACCGGCCGAACCGGCCACCCCGGCCCGTCCCTCCGCCCCGACGCGGGCGCAGGGGCGGGCTGCGCGCTGCTCACGCCGTCGGGCGGGCCCGCCGTCCACGGCCGCGCGGGGGCCAGGCCCGGCCACCGGGCGACGCTCGGTCAACGGTCGTAGGGTGAAGGCGTGTCCAGCCCTCACCGGTTCGGCGCCGACCGCCGCCGCGCCACCGAGGCACGCATCCTCGACAGCGCGCGGGAGCTGTTCGCCGAGAAGGGATTCGACCGCACCACCATCCGCGCCGTGGCGACCGCGGCGGGCGTCGACCCGGCCCTGGTCATGCAGTACTTCGGCTCCAAGCGCGAGCTGTTCACCCGGATCGCGCAGACGCTCCCCGCGCTGCCGACGGCCACCGGCACCGACGCGCTCGTCGAACAACTGCTGGCCGCGCTCGGCCTCGAACTCGGAGGACTCCCCGAGGGTGCGCTGGTGATGATGCGGTCCATGCTCACCGACCCGGCAGCCGCCGACCAGGTCCGCGGCACCCTCGGCCGGCAGATCGACACCGTCGCCGCCGCCCTTCCCGCGGGCGCGGACCCCGAGCTGCGCGCCGCACTGGTCGTCACCACCCTGCTCGGCGTCACCGTCGGCCACCAGCTGCTCGGCCTGCCCCCGCTGAAGGACGCCCCGGCCGACCGCACGGCCGCGCTGCTCCGGCCGGCGCTCAGGGCGCTGGCGGAACCGCGGGAGCGTTAGCGCGTTCGGCCGCCGGCACCGGGAGCCGGTGCCGGCGGCCGAACGGCCAGGTCAGCGGCCCTGGAGCGCCTTGACGTTGTCGCCGAACGTCCAGTTCTTCGACCCGTCCCAGTTGAGGGACCACGTCATCAGGCCCTTGAGCGACGTGCCGTAGTGCTTCCAGGCCTGGGAGACCAGGGAGGGGGACATGTAGCCGCCGCCCGCGCCGGACTGGGCGGGCAGCCCCGGGACCTGCTTGTCGTAGGGCACCCTGATCGTCGTGCCCTGCACCACCAGGCCCTTGTTCAGGCAGTCGGTCTGCGCGGTGAAGCCCTGCACCGTGCCCGCCGAGTAGGAGTCGCCGGAGCAGCCGTACATGCTGCCGTTGTAGTACTGCATGTTCAGCCACCACAGACGGCCGTTGTCCGCGTACCTCTTGATGACCGGCAGGTACGCGCCCCAGATCGAGCCGTAGGTGATGCTGCCGCCGGTGACGTACGCGGTCTCCGGGGCCATCGTCAGACCGAAGCCGGACGGCATCTGGGCGAGGATGCCGTCGATGATGCGGATCAGGTTGGCCTGGGAGGGCGAGAGCTGCCCGATGTTCCCGCTGCCCGTGAGGCCCGTCTCGATGTCGATGTCGATGCCGTCGAAGTTGTACTTCTTCAGGATCGGCACGATGGTCGACACGAAGCGGTCGGCGACCGTGGAGGACGACAGGTCGATGCCGGCCGCCGCGCCGCCGATGGAGAGCAGGATCGTCTGCCCGGACGCCTTCGCCTGGCACATCTCGGCGGGCGTGGCCACCTTCACGCCGGAGTCCATGCCGTCCTCCCACAGGGCCGTGCCGTCCGAACGGATCACCGGGAAGGCCGCGTTGATCACGTTGTAGCCGTGGGCGGGGATGCGGGAGTCGGTGATCGGGGTCCAGCCGAAGGGCGGGTGGACGCCGTTGGCGGCGCCGTCCCAGTTCTCCCAGTAACCCTGGAGCACCTTGCCCGCCGGCCGCGACTTCACCGCGCAGGTGTCGGCGCCGGCGGTGGTGGGAGCGGCGGAGGCGGCCGGCGCGGCGGTGAGGGCGAGCGGGGCGAGGACGGCCGTGGTGACGGCGGCGGTGAGCAGGCGCAACGTGCGGCGGAGCATGCGGTCCTCCCGGTGGGGTGCGGTGAGGTGGGGTGCGGTGCGGTGCGGTGCGGTAACGGGGGGGTGCGGTGTCGGAGGCATGACAGTCGGGGCTATGACAGTGCGGTTGGTCCAGACCTTCCGTCAAGAGGTCTGGACCAGATGTCTGAGGGAGTCGAGGGAGCGGGTCGCACGGCGGGTGGACTGACAAATGTCAGCTGACAGATATTGAAATCTGTCAGTCATTCGTGACAGGCTGGGGGCATGACGCTGCGAACCCGAAACCTCGGTACCACCGGCCCCCAGGTCTCCGCCCTCGGCCTGGGCTGCATGGGCATGTCCGCCCTCTACGGCGACGCGGACCGCGCGGAGTCCGTCGCGACGGTCCACGCCGCCCTGGAAGCGGGCGTCACCCTGCTCGACACCGGCGACTTCTACGGCATGGGCCACAACGAGATGCTCGTCGGCGAGGCCCTGCGCACAGCCCCGCCGGCCCGCCGCGAACAGGCTCTGGTCAGCGTGAAGTTCGGCGCCCTGCGCGACCCGGACGGCAACTGGAGCGGCTACGACGGCCGCCCCGCCGCCGTACGCAACTTCGCCGCCTACTCCCTCCAGCGCCTGGGCGTCGACCACATCGACGTCTACCGCATCGCCCGCCTCGACCCGGACGTGCCGATCGAGGAGACCGTCGGCGCCATCGCCGAACTGATCGAGAAGGGGCACGTCCGGCACGTGGGCCTCAGCGAGGTCGGCGCCGAGACCGTCCGGCGGGCCGCCGCCACCGCCCCGATCGCCGACCTCCAGATCGAGTACTCGCTCCTGTCGCGCGGCATCGAGCAGGACATCCTGCCCACCACCCGCGAACTGGGCATCGGCATCACCGCGTACGGCGTGCTCTCCCGCGGGCTCATCTCCGGCCACTTCTCCCGCGACCGGCAGCTGGCCGCGAACGACTTCCGCGCCCACTCGCCCCGCTTCCAGGGCGACAACCTCCGGCACAACCTCGACCTGGTCGACGCCCTCCGTGAGATCGCCGGGCGGAAGGACGCCACCGTCGCGCAGATCGCCATCGCCTGGGTCCTCTCCCGAGGCGAGGACATCGTGCCGCTGGTCGGCGCCCGCACCCGCGAGCGGCTGACCGAATCCCTGGGCGCCCTCGACGTCACCCTGGACGCGGCCGACCTCGCGGCCGTCGAGAAGGCGATCCCGGCGGACGCGGCGGCCGGAGAGCGCTACCCGGCCGCGCAGATGGCACACCTCGACAGCGAGCGCTGAATCCCCCGGCGGGTACGGTCTAGAGCATGCCACCGACCAGCGAGATCCTGACCGCCGAGCGCATCCTCGAGGCGACCGAGGAGGTGCTGCGCCGCCACGGCCCGGCCAAGGCCACCGTGGTCGACGTGGCCCGCGCGCTCGGCGTCAGCCACGGCAGCGTCTACCGGCACTTCCGGACCAAGGCGGCGCTGCGCGAAGCGGTCACGAAGCGGTGGCTGGACCGTACGTGCCGGTCGCTCGCCGGCACCGCCGTCGAGGACCGCGACCCGCAGGAGCGGCTGCGCGCCTGGCTCAGGGAACTGTTCGACGCCAAACGCCGCAAGGCGCACGACGATCCCGAACTGTTCGCGACGTACGGGGTGCTGGCGGCGGAGAACGGGACGGTGGTCGGCCAGCACATAGCCGATCTGACCGCCCAGCTGACCGGGATCATCACGGCCGGGACCGCGTCGGGCGCCTTCTCGGTGCCCGACCCGGCCGCCGCGGCCCGCGCCGTCTTCCAGGCCACCAGCCGCTTCCACGACCCCTGCCACGCGGGGCAGTGGCGGCGCCCCGGCGCCGAGGAGGAGTTCCAGGCCGTGGTGGACCTGCTGGTACGCGGCCTGTCGGCACCCGGCACGCGCTGATCCGGCACGCGCTGATCCGGCACGCGCTGATCCGGCACGCGCTGATCCGGCATGCGGTGATCCGGCATGCGCGGACCCGTCACGCGCTGATCCGCCAGAAGTCCCGCATCAGCGGGGTCGGCGTGGGGTCGGTCATCGCGACCTGGGTCAGCAGGATCGCGACGGTGCCGGTGGCCGGGACCAGGTGGGCGGTGGTGCCCGTGCCGCCGACCCAGCCGTAGCGGCCCGGCACGTTCCAGGGCTCGGTCCGGTCGATGTCGACCTGGCCCCCGTACCCCCAGCCCTGCCCCTGAAGGAACAGCCGGCCGCTCTCCCGCTGCGCGTCGTTCAGCTGATCGCTCGTCATCCGGCTGACGGAGGCCGCCGAGAGCAGCCGATGCCCGCGCGCCTCCCCGCCGGCCAGCAGCATGCGGGCGAAGCGCAGCCAGTCGTCGGCCGTCGAGACGAGCCCGCCCTGACCGGAGGGGAACGGGGGCATTCGGCTCCAGTCGCCGTCCGGGCCGTCCACCGGCTCCAGCACGCCACCGGCACCCGGCCGGTAGTACGAGGTGAACCGGTCCCGCTCCGCCGCCGGTACCGCGAACACCGTGTCCCGCATGCCGAGCGGTTCGAAGATCCGCTCGGCCAGGAACTCCGGGAGCGTACGGCCCGACACCCGCGCGATCAGCAGGCCCTGGAGATCGGACGAGGTGCCGTACAACCAGGCCGCACCCGGCTGGTACAGCAGCGGCACCCGGGCCAGGGCGGCCAGCCAGTCGTCCGGGGCGGGGTAGGCCTGCGGGGCGCGGCCGTCCTTCTGCACCTCGAACAGCGCGGTGACCGCCGGCAGCGTGAAGTCCGAGGGGAAGCCCCAGCCGGTGCGCGAACTGAGCAGGTCCTCCACCGTGATCGGCCGTTCTGCGGGGACCACGTCGTCCACGGCGGCGGACGGGGTGCGCACCACCACCGGCTCCGCCAGCTCCGGCAGCCACCGCGCCACCGGGTCGTCCAGCGCGATCCGGCCCTCGTCCACCAGCGCCAGCACGCCCGCCGCCGTCACCGGCTTGGTCAGCGAGGCGATCCGGAAGAGCGAGTCCCGGGCCATCGGAGCCGCACCGCCCACGTGCCGATGCCCGACGGCCACAGCCTCGACGTCGTCCCCACGGGCGACCAGCCCCACAGCGCCGGGCACGCCTTTGCCCTCGACGTACCGGTGCAGCATCGCGCGCAGTGCGGTCCCGGTCATGTCCTCGGCCTCCGTTCGCCGATCGAGGGACGGCGCCACCGTCACCGTCCCTTCCTACGACCCGCCCCACCACCGGAACTCATCGCCGGCGCACCCGGAAGCCGAGCGCGCGTTCGCGGCCCCGGCCGCGGGCACCGGCCCAAGGGCCGACTGCCTCCCACCGTTCGCCCGGGTTGGCGATCGAGGCTCCCAAAGACCGCGGCTGCCCGGGCTCATTGCCCGTCCACACGACCGTTCAGATGAAAGAGGAGCCACTCCAGCCGATCCGCCGGGACGCCCAGGGACGCGGCCCAGCCGTGCATGGAGCTGACGTAGGTGGCGTAGCGGGTGGGCCAGTGGTGAGTGCCGGCCACCTGCCAACTGGACCACCCGAGGGCGTTCAGTGAGCGAAAGACCCGGTCGTCGAGGATCAGGGCCCGCTCACACGTGGCGTCGCGGTCGTCCACGGCCGCGAACCACTTGGTGAAGAAGGACCGCCCCACTCCCTTGATCACGAACTGCCGATAGGCCCTGCTCAGGTCACCCCTGCGGACCGTCGCGCGCGTGGTCCGCAGGACGCTGGGCAGACGCGGGTCGCACAGGGCCGCTTCGGTGTACCGCGGCCCGCGTCCGTTGGCGGTGCCGGAGCCCCAGATCATGACGGCCACGAACAGGTCGCGCAGGCCGTCGGGATCGTCGTCACCGACGCGGTCACGGAGACGGGCCAGGTCGCCGCGGCTGATGAGGCGGTCACCGCTCGGCCTGCTCTCGGCTTCGACGCCGATATCGAGCACGTGTTCCGCCCCATGCGGCTCCAACCGTGAGCGCCACGTCCCTGGACGGAAGCGCACGGGCTTCTGTTCGCAATCTCCGTAGCGGACGACGAGCTCCCGAAGCTGCTCCATGAGGTTCCCCCTGACCGAGACGGCGGCATTCCGTCGTGGGCCACAGCGTAGGGGGGACACCGCAGGAGGACACGCGTGTACGCGATGACCCGCATGCGCATCGGGTCGAGCGGGACCGACGCAGCGGACTGCCGGCCCGGCAGACGCACGACGCGTTCCGCAGCTCTGTGGGCGTGGCTACGGTCGCGGCGCGGCGTGCCCAGCGGTCTCATCACGCCGAACCAGGCGTCGAGGGCGGGGTCGGCCGGGGCCGCCGCCGGTGGCCGTCGCGGCCGGGCACCTTCTAGGCTCTGGCCTCATGACGGCGACGCATACCTACGACGTGACGGTCGAGTGGACGGGCAACCTCGGGTCGGGGACGGACGGTTACCGGTCCTTCAGCCGGGATCACGAGGTGCTGGCGGACGGCAAGGCCGGGATCGCCGCCTCCTCGGATCCCGCGTTCCGCGGGGACCCCGCGCGGTGGAACCCCGAGGAGTTGCTCGTGGCCTCCGTCGCCCAGTGCCACATGCTCTGGTACCTCCACCTGTGTGCTGTCGGCGGGGTCACCGTGACCGACTACGAGGATCACGCCCACGGGGTCATGACCATGGACGAGAGCGGCGGCGGGGGCCGGATCACGGAGGTCGTCCTGCGTCCCGAGGTGACGGTCGCCGACGCGTCGATGGTGGAGAAGGCGCGCTCCCTGCACGGCGACGTACCCGCCGTGTGCTTCATCGCCCGCTCGGTGAACTTCCCCATCACCCACGCACCCGTGACGCGCGTCCGGGAGAACTGAGTCACGTGGCGTCCTAGCGCCACGGATCGAGGGCGTGCTTGCCACGGGTCAGGCCCGACTCCAGCCGCCGGAGCACTGCCGGCCCCTCGGCCAGGGGATGGACCCGGGGAGTGCCGGGCGGATACACGCCTTGAGCGATGAGCGCGGTGAGTTCGGCGAGCAACGACGCGTAGAGGGACGGCACCGCGGTCGCGAGCGCGCCGATGTGCAGGCCCTTGATCTGGACCTGATGGGTGAACACCAGGTCGTGCGTGCTGATGCCGGCGTCGCCGGACGCGGCGCCGAACACGACGACGCGTCCGGTGAAGGGCTTGGCGACCGACAGGCTGACCTCGAACGTGGCCCGTCCCACCGATTCCAGGACCAGGTCGACACCGCCGGTGAGGCGGAGGATCTCCTCGGCCAGATCGGGGCGTGCGCCGTCCAGGACGTCGTCGACGCCGAGAGCCCGTACGGTGTCGTGCTTGCCCGGTGACGCCGTGGCGATCACGTGCGCACCGTAGTGGCGGGCGAGGCGGACGGCGGCCTGTCCCACGCCTCCGGCCGCGGCATGGACGAGCACTACGTCACCTGTCCTGATCTCGCCCAACGGCTTCAGGGCCGCCAACGCGGTGGCCCAGTTCAGCACCAGGCCGAGGGCTGCCGCGTCGCTCCAGCCGGACGGGACGGGGAGCGCGCCCGCCGCCGGCATCGTCATGTACTGCGCGAAGGCACCCGGTCCGGTGCCGACGACGTGGGTGCCGAGTGGGAGCGGACCCTCGATGCCCGGGCCGGCACCCACGATCTCGCCGGCGGCTTCGAAGCCTGCCACGTAGGGCGCCCGCGGGCCCCCTCCGTAGGTGCCGTGGCTCTGCGCGACGTCCGCGAAGTTGACCCCGGCGGCGCCCACTCGGACCAGGTACTCGCCGGGCCCGGGCTCGGGGCGGCGCCCGGTCGTGAGGGTCAAGTCCATCGGTCCTCGGTGCGACCGCTGGACCAGTGCCCGTACCGTCTGCTCAGCGGCGGGTCGCCGCTCGTCGATCTCCATGCACCGGAAGGTAGGAGCCTCACACTGGTGTCAAGGTCAAGCCGCGGTCATCCGTCAGCGGGGCCGGCCTCACGCAGGTACGCGTCGAGAGCCGCCTGCCGCTCGCTGAGTCCGGCGATCCGTGCGGCGAGCCGATCGCGGTACCTCCGTACCTCCCGCAGGAACTCCGCGCCCGCCGCGCCCGCGTCGGCGTCGGGGTCAGCGGTGAGGTGGGGCAGGACTTCCCTGATCAACCTCACCGGCAGACCGGACTCCAGCAGGGAGCGGATGACGCCGACACGGTCGATGGTGAACCGGCAGTAGTCCCGGTACCCGTTGCCGCGCCGGCCCGGGACGATCAGGCCCTGGTCCTCGTAGTACCGCAACGACCTGGCACTCACACCGCTGGCTCTGGACGCCTCGCTGATCCTCATGCCCGCAGTCAACGCTCCCGCGCACCGCTGTCTTCCAGGGGCCTGCCTGCCACGCCGACGCGGAGCGGAAGACGGGCAGCAGCGCCGTGGCCGGACCGGGCTTCAGCCCCGGCCCGTGGCCCCCACAGGCTCGCGTGTCTCCGCCGGCTCCAGGTCGCGGGCCGTGCGTTCGGCCGTGCGGCGGGCCCACCGGCCGCTGGTCAGCAGGCCGAGGACCAGAACGGCCAGGCCGCATCCGGCGAGGATCCACCAGCCGGGGCGGGCGGCGGCGACGAACGTGTGCCGGTACGACGACGAGCCGATGCCGGACGCCAGGACCGCGCCGATCACCGCGACGCCGAGCGTCTGGCCCAGCTGCCGGCTGGTGGAGGCGACGGCCGCGGCGACGCCGGCCTGCGCCCGGGGCATGCCCGAGACGGCCGTGTTGGTGATGGGCGCGTTCACGAAGCCGAAGCCGATGCCGAAGAGGACGTAGCCGGCCAGGCGGGTGGGGCCGGTGGTCTGCGCGTCGAACGCGGCGAACAGGACGGCGCTCGCGGTCATCGCCGTACCGGCCACGAGCAGGGGCAGGCGGGGGCCGCGGCTGCCGACCAGACGGCCGGACAGGGGCGCGCACAGGAACGTGGGCACGGCCATCGGGAGCATCCACAGGCCGGCGTGCAGCGCGTCGAGGCCGTGTACGTTCTGGAGGTACAGGGTGGACAGGAACAGGAAGCCGCCCAGGGCCGCGAACGCGCTGATCGCTATCACGGTGGCCCCGCTGAACGGGGCCGAGCGGAAGAAGCGCAGGTCGATGAGGGGTTCGTCGCGCCGGGGCTCGTACCTGAGCAGGGCCAGCAGGGCGGCTGCGGCGATCACGGCGAACGGCACCACCGTGCCGGCGCCCGCGTCCGGCGCCTCGATGATCGCGTACGTCAGCGAGCCGAACAGGGCGATCACCAGCAGCTGGCCGACCGGGTCGGGGCGGCGGGCCCTGGGCGCGCGGGACTCGGGGACGAAGCGGAGGGTGAGCAGGAGGGCGGCGAGGCCGACGGGGAGGTTGACCCAGAAGATCGCACGCCAGCTCACCGACTGCACCAGCAGGCCGCCGACCAGTGGGCCTGCCGCCATGGAGATGCCGACCACGGCGCCCCACACGCCGATCGCGCGGGCGCGTTCCCGCGCGTCGGTGAAGGTGTTGGTGATGATCGACATGGCGACCGGGTTGAGCATCGAGCCGCCCACCGCCTGGACCATGCGGAACACGATGAGGAGTTCCAGGTTCGGGGCGAGGGAGCAGAGCAGCGACCCGATGGAGAACACCACCAGGCCGGCCATGAACACGCGTTTGCGGCCGATGCGGTCGGCGGTGGAGCCGGCGAGCATGAGCAGGGAGGCCAGGACGAGCGTGTACGCGTCGATCGTCCACTGGAGGCCGGACGTGGCGGCGTGCAGGTCGCGCTGCATGGAGGGCAGTGCCACGTTCAGCGCGGTGTTGTCCAGGCTCACGATCAGCAGGCTCATGCAGCAGATCGCGAGCACGAGCAGACGTCGGCGATGGCTCAGCTCGGGCATGCGCTCCATCGTACGCCGATTTCGATAGTGCGGCTAACTAATGAGGGTTACATCGAGCGGTGTGTCGGCTTCGTGTCGGCCGGTGGCCCCGGCTCCCGTTCAGTCCGCCACCCGGGGCAGCCGCAGGCCGAGCGCGCCCAGCCCCACCAGGGCCGCCATCTGCACCGACAGCACCACCGCGAGCGCCTCCGGCATGCCCAGACCGGGGACCAGGGACAGGAACAGGGAGCCGAGCGTCGCCACCCCGACGGCCAGGCACGACTGCTGGAGCGTGGCCGCGAGGCCACTGCCCGCGCCCGCCAGCCGGGCCGGGACGGCCGCCAGCAGGATCCGGTAGTACAGGGGCAGCTCGAGCCCCTGACCCGCACCGCACAGGACCAGGCCGGGCGCGAGCAGCAGCGGGCTCAGCCGCGGCCAGGGACCGAGCAGCACGGTGGCCGTGACCGTCGCCAGGCCCGCGAGGTGCAGCACCGCCGCCAGGGTCACCGCCCGCCCGCCGAACCGCCGTACCGCGCGCGGCGCCAGCATCGACGCGGCGAACTGCGCCACCCCCATCGGCACCAGCGTCAGCCCCGCCCGCAACGCCCCGTACCCGAGGCCCTTTTGCAGCGTGACCGCGCTCACGAACATCCAGCCGGCGAAACCGGTGAACACCGGCAGGCCCAGCAGCAGCCCCCGGCGGATCTCCGGGGCGGCCAGCAGGGACGGCGGCAGCAGCGGGCTCCCGCCGGTCAGCTCACCGCGCCGCTCCACCGCGTGGAACACCCCGGCCGCTACCGGGGCGGCGCACAGCAGCAGCACCGACCACGGCGGCCAGCCCGCGGCCCGGCCCTCGGTCAGCGGCAGCAGCAGCGCGGTCAGGGTCGCCGCCAGCAGTGCCGTACCGGCGAGGTCCCCCCGCGCGGGCCGCGCCGCCCGGCTCTCCGGCACTGTACGCAGCGCACACCCGAAGGCCGCCACCGCGACCGGCACGTTCACCAGGAACACCGCGCGCCAGCCCGTGCCCGCCAGGTCCGCGGCGACCAGCACCCCGCCCAGCACCTGCCCGAGCACGACGGACACGCCGCCGACCGAGCCGTACAGGGCGACCGCGCGGGCCCGCCGCTCACCGGACGTCGTGGCGTGCAGGGTGGCCAGCACCTGCGGCAGCAGCGCCGCCGACGCCGCCCCCTGGGCGGCCCGTGCGGCCACCAGCCACCACGCGCCGGGCGCCAGCCCGCAGGCCAGCGAGGTCACCCCGAAGCCGGCCACGCCCCACAGGAACAGCCGCCGCCGGCCGTGGCCGTCGCCGAGCCGCCCGCCGAGGACGAGAAGGACGGCGTACGCCACCGCGTAGGCCGCCACGACCATCTCCAGCGTCGCCGCGGAAGCGTGCAGATCGTTTCCGATCGCCGGCAGGGCGACGTTGACGACGAAGAAGTCGATCATCGGGAGCGCGGTGCCGAGGAGGAGGGTGAACAGGCCCAGCGGGCCCAGGGGCCGCAGTGGGGCGCCGGTCGTCGCGGAGGTCGTCGTCGTGGTCACGCCCCGACTGTGGGGGAATTGCCCAGCGGGGTACCAGACGGTGCTCATCCGGGTACCGGCACCAACTGGAACCGGGGTGCGGCGGCACGGCACCCTGGGTGCCATGACCATCGCGGGACCGGCGCACACGGGGGAGCCCCCGGCGAGGAGCGAGCACGTCCGGCGCCGGGAACTGGCCGCCTTCCTGCGCAGCCGGCGCGAACGCGTCAGCCCGGAGCAGGTGGGGCTGCCCCGCGGCCCGCGCCGGCGCACACCGGGCCTGCGCCGGGAGGAGGTCGCCCAGCTCTCCGCGGTCGGCGTCACCTGGTACACGTGGATCGAGCAGGGCCGCGCCGCGCACGTCTCCGCGCAGGTGCTGGACGCGGTCGCCCGCGCCCTGCTGATGGACTCCGCCGAGCGGGCCCACCTCTTCGCCCTCGCCGGCACCGCCGACCCGCGCACCGACGCCGTGTGCCCGCTCGCCTCCGACGGCGCGCTCAAGGTCGTGGAAGGGCTCGCGCCCTACCCGGCCAGCCTCCAGAACGCCCGCTACGACGTCCTCGCCGCCAACCGTCCCTTCGCCCAGCTCTTCGGCGACCCCGCCGAGCTGCCCCCCGCCGAGCGGAACTGCGTGTGGCTGCTGGCCGTCAGCGAGCGCTGGAAGCGGGACTTCCTCGACCGGGACGAGATGCTGCGCGACATGATCGCCAAGTACCGGGCTGCCATGGCCGAGCACGTGGCCGAGCCCGCCTGGAAGGCGCAGCTGCACCGGCTGCTGGCGGCCTCCGCGGAGTTCCGCGAACTGTGGGAGCGGCACGAGGTCGCGCCGATGTCCCCGCACGTCAAGCGGTACCGGCATCCGCGCGTCGGCCTGCTCCGGCTGGAGCACCGCAACATGTGGCTGGCCCCGCGGGCGCCGGCCCACCGGGTCGTCGCCTACCTGCCCGCCGACGAGGACAGCGAGGAGCGGCTGGAGCGGCTGGCGGCACTGGCGGACGAGTGACGCGCGCGGTGAGGGACAATGGGAGCTCGCCCTGTGCCGTACGTCCGTTCCGGAGCCCCGCGATGACCCACCCGCTGACCATCGGCCCGCACGCCGTCGTGCCGCCCGTCGTGCTCGCCCCCATGGCGGGGATCACCAACGCGCCCTTCCGCACGCTGTGCCGGGAGTTCAGCGGCGGCAAGGGCCTGTTCGTGAGCGAGATGATCACGACCCGGGCGCTGGTCGAGCGCAACGACAAGACGATGCAGCTGATCCGGTTCGACGCGAGTGAGCGGCCGCGCTCCCTCCAGCTGTACGGCGTCGACCCGGCGACCGTCGGCAAGGCCGTCCGCATGATCGCCGAGGAGGACCTCGCCGACCACATCGACCTGAACTTCGGCTGCCCCGTCCCGAAGGTCACCCGCAAGGGCGGCGGCTCCGCCCTGCCCTACAAGCGGAACCTGCTGCGGGCCATCCTGCGCGAGGCGGTCACCGGCGCGGGAGACCTGCCGGTGACCATGAAGATGCGCAAGGGCATCGACGACGACCACATGACCTACCTCGACGCCGGACGCATCGCCGTCGAGGAGGGGGTCACCGCGATCGCCCTGCACGGCCGCACGGCCGCCCAACACTACGGCGGCACCGCCGACTGGGACGCCATCGCCCGCCTGAAGGAGCACGTCCCGGAGATCCCCGTGCTCGGCAACGGCGACATCTGGTCGGCGCAGGACGCCCTGCGGATGGTGCGCGAGACGGGCTGCGACGGGGTGGTCGTGGGCCGCGGCTGTCTGGGGCGGCCGTGGCTGTTCGCGGACCTGGTGGCGGCGTTCGAGGGCCGCGACGACTTCCGCCGGCCGGCCCTGCGCGAGGTGGCCGACGTCATGGTGCGGCACGCCACCCTGCTCGGGGAGTGGCTCGGTGACGAGGCACGCGGTGTCATCGACTTCCGCAAGCACGTGGCCTGGTACCTCAAGGGGTTCGCGGTCGGCTCCGAGATGCGCAAGCGGCTCGCGGTGACGTCCTCGCTGGCGGAGCTGCGGGCCGGGCTGGACGAGCTGGACCTCGGCCAGGGCTGGCCGGCCGGCGCGGACGGGCCGCGCGGCCGTACGTCCGGCAACAACCGGGTGGTGCTGCCGGACGGCTGGCTGAAGGACCCGTACGACTGCGCGGGCGTGAGCGAGGACGCGGAACTGGACACGTCCGGCGGCTGATCAGCCCTTCTTCGGGTGCGGCGTGGAGCCGTACGCCCTGAGGAAGCGGTCCCGGAAGGAACTCATCCGCCACACCGGGGCGTCGTGCGCGGGCCGCAGCCCGTCGGTCCAGCCCCAGCCGGCGACCTTGTCCAGCACCTTCGGATCCTTGGCGACGATCGAGACCGGCACGTCCCGGCTGGCGTGGTTGCCGCTGACCCGGGCGATGGGCTGGTGGTCGCCGAGGAACACCAGGACGGTGTCCTTGGTGCCGTACCGCTCCAGCCACTGGGTGAGCGCGGTCACCGAGTACTGGACCGACTTGCCGTACTCCTCGCGCGAGCGGGTGGTGTCGGCGATGACGTCCGCCGGGTCGTTGCCCGCCGCCTCGATGCCCCTGAAGACCGAGCCGTCACCCAGCCGGTCCCAGCCGACCATCTTCGGGATCGGCGCCCAGGGCTGATGGCTCGACGTCAGGATGAGCAGCGACATCCGCGACCTGCCGCCGGCCGGCCGCTTGCTGTGCACCCGCTCCTGGTACTGCTGGAGGGCGTACTGGTCGGGCATGGTCGACCAGCTGAACTTCGGGCCCCGGTAGCCGAGCCGGAAGGCGTTGTAGACCTTGTCGAGGCCGTACCACTTCTGCTCCGGCCAGCCCTTCTGCACGCCCGGCATGACCCCGACCGTGTCGAACGCGCCGGTCTTCTTGAACGCCTCCGTCAGGCTGAGGTGGTCGCTGGCCATGACGGTGCGGTAGCGCTGCTGGTTGCTGATCCACAGGCCCGACATGGTGGTGGAGTGGCCGAGCCAGCTGCTGCCGCCGTAGGTCGCCGAGGTCAGCCAGCCGCTCTTCGCGTGGAAACCGGCCCTGGCGAGGGCCTTGGTGCGGGTGTCGAGGGTGGCGTCGACGCCCGGGGCCATGACCGGGTCCTCGATGGCGCTGCGGCCGTAGCTCTCGATGAACGTGAAGATCATGTCCTTGCCGCGCAGGCCGGGGACCAGCTGGCTGCCCGGGGTGTTCCCGAACGCGTCGACGCGGGCCACCTTTTGGAACTCCGCCTCGTCGCGCAGCGTGGCCGAGACCTGGCGGACCTGCGCCTTCAGCGCGGTGGCGGTGCGGTCCGCGGCGACCGGCACGCCGGCGACCTCCAGGCCGAGCGAGGAACACGTGATCCAGACGACCCCGGCGACCAGCGTGCCGCGGGTCGCGGCACCGGTGTGCCGGGCGAGCAGGTTGCTCAGCCGGACCATGGCCAGCGCCGGCAGCACGAGGAGGAGCACGACGGCGACGATCACCCCGGCGACGGCGGCCAGGGTCGTCGTGCGGCCGAGGGAGTCCTCCAGATACGACTCCGCGTCGCCGAACAGCTCCCAGTCGAGGATCACGTTGAAGCCGCGGCCCAGGTACTGGTTGAAACCCATGTCGAGCGCGTTCAGCACGGTCATCGCCCCGAGCGCGACCCCGGACACCGCCGCCAGCACCACCCGGGGCCGGCGCGGCAGCGCGAGCAGCACGGCGGCGCCGATGACCGCCTCGGCGGGAATCCGCAGGAACTTCGCCGGCCCCAGCCCCACCACCTTGTCGGGCATCACGAGCGCCGCGACGACGAGGGCGGCGGCCAGCACCGTGACGGTGACGGACAGCGCCCGGGCGGCGGCCGGATGCTCCTCCCGCCACCGCTGTCGCCACGCCGACCAGAGGGTCCAGGGGCGGCGGAAGGGGCGCGGGGCGGGTGCTGCCACCTCGGCGGCAACCGCCTCCTCGGCTGACTGGAGCGAGCTCATGCCCACCGTTACGGCCCACCGGCGACCGCCGTTCACACCCCCCGGGCAAACACCTGGTCAACGAGCGCGCGCCGGAACCCCCGCGTGCGCGCCCCGCGCTTTCCCGCGCGCCCACCGGGAGCCTGAACACCCCGGCGCCGGGACGAGCCCCGGCCGGCACCTCCTGCGGTCCGTCGCCGCCGGACCCCGTTCTCGCTCGCCCACCCGCCGGCACACCCCCGCTCCAGCTCGCGCGCCGCCGGGAGCCCGCGTCGTCCAGTGCCCGCCGGGACGCTCCCGCTCGCCAGCCCCGGCCGGCAGCCCATGCGCCGTACTGCTGGCCGGCCGGAACCCCCGCGGTCGGCCGGCCGCCGCATCCCGCTAACGCCTGCGCGTCCGCCCGAAGCCCTTGCGGATCGCGTCCACCGGGTTCTACGTCCGAGCTCCCCCGCCGGGACTCCCGGGGCCCGCCGTTCGAGGGGCCCGCTCCCGCTCGCGCGTCGCCGGAGCCTCCAGGTCCAGCTCGTCCGCCGGGCCCCTTGGCCCGCCGTCCGCCGGGCCCGCTCGCTCGCGCGCCGCCGGGAGCCCGCGCGCTCGCGCGTCGCCGGGAGCCTGCGCGCTCGGTCCGTCCGCCGGGCCCCCCTTGTGGGCCGCCGTCCGCGGGATCCCCGGTGGTGTGCCGTCCGCCGGGCCCCGCTCCCGCGCGCCCGGCCGCCCGCCGGGAGGCGCTACGCGCCGCCCACCGCCGTCAGCAGGGCCAGCGGTGCCGCCGCCGAGCGGGCCTCTCGTACGCAGGCGTGCGGATACGGCACCGGCTCGCTGTGCGTGTCCCGCCCGTACCCCGCCCACACCTCCGGCAGCCGGTGCCCGGTCGCCGCCGCCGCGTCCACCAGCGCGTGCGCGACCGTACGGGCCTCGTCGTGCAGCCCGTACCGGGCCAGTCCCAGCGTGATCAGCGCGTTGTCGTGCGGCCAGACCGAGCCGCGGTGATAGGACAGCGGGTGGTACGCCGGCTGGCCGGAGGCGACCGTGCGCACGCCCCAGCCGGAGAAGAAGTCCGGCTCCAGCAGCCGCCGGCCCACCACCTCCCCGTACTCCTTGTCCAGCAGCCCCGACCACAGCAGATGCCCGGCGTCGGACGCCAGCGCGTCGATGCGGCGGCCCTGCCCGTCCAGCGCGAGCGCCGGGAAGGAGTGCTCACGCATCCAGAAGTCGCGCTGGAACCGGTCCCGCAGGTCGGCCGCCGCCTGCTCCAGCAGCGCGGCGTACGTCTCGTCGGCCCACACCCCGCGCGCCACCGCGGCCGTACGGCGCAGCGCGTCGTACGCGTAGCCCTGGGCGCCGGCCGCCATCACCGCGCCGCTGGGCCGGGTGCCGTCGGCGCAGCAGATGGCGCCGGGGGAGTCCTTCCAGTTCTGGTTGGCGAGGCCGCCCTCGTCGGCGCGGTAGACGAGGTAACCGCGCGAGGTGAGGCCGCCGTGGTCGAGCATCCAGCCGACGGCGGCACGCGCGTGCGGCTCCAGCCGCCGGGCCAGGGCGGTGTCGCCGGTCCGCTCGACGTACGCGCCGAGCAGGATCAGGAACAGCGGGGTGGCGTCGACCGAGCCGTAGTAGCGGCCGTAGGGGACCTGCCCGAAGTGGGCCAGTTCGCCGTGCCGGACCTCGTGCACGATCTTGCCGGGCTGGGCGACCCGGGAGATGCCGCCGCCGGTCGCCTGGGTGGCGGCGAGGGCGAGGAGGGTGGCGGCGGCCGGCCGGGGGCGGTAGGGCAGGGTGAAGAGGGAGGTGAGGAGCGCGTCACGGGCGATCAGGGTGAGGAACCAGGGGGCGCCGGCCGCCGGCACCCGCAGCTCCTCGCCGTCGGGTCCGCGCGCGGGGATCTGGAGCGCCGCCAGGTCGGCCAGGCCCCGGGCGCAGGCCGCCGCCAGCTCCGGCCAGCCGGTCGGGAAGGCGACCCCCTCCATGAACTCGCCCTCCAGCCGCAGCGTCTGTGCGTGCACGGCGGCCGGGTCCCGGGGCACGCGCAGGGCCCGCTTCTCGCCGTGCGCCCGGGCCATCACCCGCAGCACCAGCTCCGTCGTGCCGTGCGGTGCGAGGTCGAGGGTCCACACCAGGCGGCGGGCGCCGGTGCCCGTCTCCTCCACGGAGTCGGGGGGCGGATCGGCGGTGATCGTCGTGCTGGAGCGCCACTCGGCGCGCCGGTAGGTGAACTCGATGCCGTCGTCGAGGATCTCGCGGGAGCGTACGGCGCCGGCCTTGACGTAGGTGCGGTGGTCGGAGCGGAGTTCGAACTGGTCGGTGAAGTCGGCGTCGACGGTGAGCGCGAGCCGTACGGTGGTGGCCACCGGGCGATTGCTGGTCACTGTGACCGAGTCCACCAACGAGCTGTCCCCGACGGCCTGTTCACGGAAGAGGGTGTGGGCCGGCGGTTCCTGCCGGCCGCCGCGGGGGACCAGCACGCAGCGGGCGGCGTCCCCGTCCGCGACCGGCGCGAGCACGTCGGGCACCGCGCCGTCGACGGTGAGCTGCCAGCGGCTGAGATGCCGGGCGTCCCGGACGAACAGGCCGTCCGGCAGGCACCCGCCCCGCACTCCGCCGATGTCGCCCCGGTCACCCACGGCGGCGAACGTCGCACCGTGCACGAGCAGATGATGCCGTTCCGTCATCTCTGGTCCCCTCCCTTGTCACTCCTGTCGAACGCGCCACCGCCCGTCGGGGACACGCCCGGTTCCGGGCGGTCCGCGGCCAGCAGGTCGAGCGCGAGCGCGGCGGTCCAGCCGAAGCCGGCCGCACCGCGGGCCTCACCGGTGAACGGATCGACGTACTCGGCGAACCCGGAGGCGTCGGCCAGCCGCACCACGGCCGCGCGCAGGGCGTCGGCCGCCGCCGTCTCGCCGTGCGTCCGCAGCCCGCGCTCCACCAGCCAGCCGGTGTTGAACCAGGCGGGGCCGCGCCAGTACCGGTGCGGGTCGAACGCCTCGCCGAGGAGGTCGTAGCTCGGCACGAGCCGGGTGCGGTCGCCGAACGAGAAGTGCGGCCCCCGCAGGGTGCGCACGAGCGCGGCGGCGATGTCGCGGGGCAGGCCCGGCAGCAGCAGCGGGACCAGGCCGGAGACCGCGCGCTCGGCGACGAGGCCCCCGCCCCGCAGGTCCCGGCAGCGGAACATCCCGGCCCGCGGGTCCCACAGCCGCTCCACCAGCGCCGCCGTCAGCCGTTCGGCGCGGGCGTACCGGCCGGTGCCGGCCGCGCCCAGTTCCCCGGCGATCCGGGCGAGGGCGTACTCGGAGGCGATGAGAAGCGCGTTGAACGACGGGTCCTCGACGGCGAACTCACCGTCCTCCCGCGTGTATCCGCGGTCCCGGTAGTCGGCGGCCAGCCGCACGTACCGCCCGTAGTCCAGGTCCGTCGGCCGGTCCCCGGGCGCGCCGTGGTCGAGGTCGGCGCGGTGGAAGGAGCGGGCCGGGGCCGGGGCGATCCGGGCGAGCGGGGCGTCCCAGCAGGGGCTGTTGTCCATGCCCTGCTCCCAGGGGTGGACGACGGACACCAGGCCGCCGCCGCCCAGGTCCCGCCGGTGCAGCAGATACCGGTGCCAGGCGGCCAGCCGCGGGTGGAGCCGGGCCAGGAAGCCGCGGGCCCGGGAGAGCACGGGGTCGGCGCGGTGCACCAGCCAGGCCGCCAGCGCGTGCACGGGTGGCTGCACGATCCCGGACGTCTGTACGGTGCGCGGGGCGCCCGCGGCGCGCCCGGCGGTGGCGGAGCGCCAGAAGTCGGGGCTCGGGAAGTACGCGTCGAGCGGTACGGAGGGGTTGAACACGATGTGCGGGACGCGCCCGTCGGCCCACTGGGCCGTCAGCAGCGTCTCCAGCTCGGTCTGGGCGCGCAGCGGCGAGACGTGCCGCAGTCCGATGGCGATGAACGCCGAGTCCCAGGACCACTGGTGCGGATACAGGTCGCGGGACGGGACCGTCGAGCTGCCCGTCCAGTTGGCGTCCAGCACCCGGGCCGCTCTGACGTGCGCGGACACCGCCGAGTCCGGCGGATCGTATGCGATCTCGCCGGGTGCGGGACGGGCTGTGAGCTGGGCAGTGCGATCCACTCGGGGCTCCCCGAAGACATCCGGCCGACCGGGTTTGGCTACGACTACCGCAGGGTTACGTCTATTTAACACGCAAAACCCAATATGTAAGGGAAGCTTGATGAACACAAGGGGGTGCGCATGACCGGGCGGCCGGGACGGACGGGCAAAGGCGCGGGACAGGCCAGCTCCGGCGATCTGCTCGAACTGGTGCGCAGCGGACGGGCGGTGACGAGGGGTGCGCTGCAGCAGGTGACCGGACTGTCCCGGGCGACCGTCGGCCACCGCCTGGACCGGCTGTTCCGGGCCGGCTGGCTGCGGGAGGGCGCCGGCGGCCCCGTCGGCTCCCCGCTCGGCGGGCGACCCGCCGTCACCCTGGAGTTCGACGATTCCCACGCCGTCGTCCTCGCCGCCGATCTCGACACCCGGCACGCCCGCGCGGCCGTCCTCACCCTGGCCGGCGACCTCCTCGCCGAACACTCCGGCACGCTGACCGTCGACGACGGTCCGGAGGCCGTCCTCGGTGAACTGGGCCGCTGGTTCGCCCGGTTGCTGGCCGAGGCGGGGAACCGGGCCGGGGAGGTCTGCGGCATCGGACTCGGCGTACCCGGCCCGGTGGACAGCGAGACGGGCCGGGTCGTGCAGCCCCCGATCATGCCGGGCTGGGACGGTTACGACATACGGGGCCGGCTCTCCCGCGCCTTCACCGAGCACACCGGCGCCCACGCGGTCCCGGTCCTGGTCGACAACGACGCCAACCTGATGGCCTACGGCGAACAACGCGCCGGACACCCCGACTGCACGGCCTTCATGCTGGTCAAGGTCTCCACCGGCATCGGCGCCGGGGTGGTCGTGCACGGCTCGGTCTACCGGGGCGTGGACGGCGGGGCCGGCGACATCGGACACATACGGGTGGGCACCGAGGCCCTGTGCCGGTGCGGCTCGTACGGCTGTCTGGCCGCCGTCGCGAGCGGCGGCGCGGTGGCCCGGCGGCTGGCCGCGTCCGGGGTGCCGGCCGCCTCCGGCTCGGACGTGCGGGACCTGCTGGCCGCGGGCCACCCGGAGGCCGCCGCGCTGGCCCGGGAGGCCGGGCGCCGGGTCGGGGACGTGCTGGCGACCGTCGTCACACTGCTCAACCCGGGCGTCCTGATGATCGCGGGCGACCTGGCCGGGACGCCGTTCGTCACCGGCGTGCGCGAGCTGCTCTACCAGCGGGCGCTGCCCCGCTCCACGGCCCACCTGGAGGTCGTCACCTCCCGGCTCGGGGAGCGGGCCGGGCTGCTCGGGGCAGGTGCGCTGGTGGTGGAGCACCTGTACGCGCCGGAGCGGGCCGAGGAGCGGCTCGCGGCGATGGGCGTGTGACGCGGGCGATCGGTGTGTGACGCGGGCGGTGGCCATGTGACCGGGTGGGCGTGTGACGTGGGCGGTGGGCCTGTGACGCGGGCGTTCCCGAGGGCGGGGCCCGTCCGGGGCCGGGTCCGCATGGTGGAACGGGCCGCTCTGTGGCAGCGTGATTCTCGCCACCCTTGATAAGGGTCGCGCTCAGATGAGCGGATCATGCGCGGCTGCACTTCTCCAAAGGGTGGCACTGGGTGCCACCCTTTGATCGTTCATCGATCGAACTCAGTCGTGCTGGACGACGCTCACGTGAGCGCGAATCTCACCTCAGAGGAGCCGTTGTCTTCAAGAAGTGAAAACACAGAGCGTGCTTGGCTTGCCAAGCCTTGACTTTCGATCCGCTGGCGGACAGGTGGTTACAGGCGCATGACGCACAAGTGGACGTACCCAGGGGCCTTCGATCTGGGTATGTTCCTGGCCGTCAGGGCAGCCACCGTGGCCTCAAGGAGTCGAGACCCGTGTCGGAAAACAAAGATCCCCACGCAGTGAAGTTCGTTTACGACTTCACCGAGGGCAACAAGGACCTCAAGGACCTCCTCGGTGGCAAGGGTGCCAACCTCGCCGAGATGACCAACCTGGGTCTCCCGGTCCCTCCCGGCTTCACCATCACCACGGAGGCCTGCAAGGTCTACCTGGACAGCGGTGAGGAGCCCGCGGCACTGCGTGACGAGGTCAGTGCGCACCTCGACGCCCTCGAGCGGAAGATGGGCAAGAAGCTCGGCCAGCCCGACAACCCGCTGCTGGTCTCGGTCCGCTCCGGCGCCAAGTTCTCCATGCCCGGCATGATGGACACCGTCCTGAACATCGGCCTCTCCGACAAGTCGGTCAAGGGCCTGGCCGAGCAGGCCGGCGACGACCGCTTCGCCTGGGACTCCTACCGCCGGCTGATCCAGATGTTCGGCAAGACCGTCCTCGGCGTCGACGGCGACCTCTTCGAGGAGGCCCTCGAGAAGGCCAAGCACGCCAAGAAGGTCACGGTCGACACCGACCTGGAGGCCGCCGACCTGAAGAAGCTGGTCACGACCTTCAAGAAGATCGTCAAGGCGGAGGCCGGCCGCGACTTCCCGCAGGACCCGCGCGAGCAGATGGACCTCGCCATCAAGGCGGTCTTCGACTCCTGGAACGGCGACCGCGCCAAGCTGTACCGCCGCCAGGAGCGCATCCCGCACGACCTCGGCACCGCCGTCAACGTCTGCTCCATGGTCTTCGGCAACCTGGGCCCGGACTCCGGCACCGGCGTCGCCTTCACCCGCGACCCCGCCTCCGGCCACCAGGGCGTCTACGGCGACTACCTCCAGAACGCGCAGGGCGAGGACGTCGTCGCGGGCATCCGCAACACCGTCCCGCTGGCCGAGCTGGAGCAGATCGACAAGAAGTCGTACGACCAGCTCATGCAGATCATGGACACCCTGGAGAACCACTACAAGGATCTCTGCGACATCGAGTTCACCATCGAGCGCGGCCAGCTCTGGATGCTCCAGACCCGCGTCGGCAAGCGCACCGCCGGCGCCGCCTTCCGCATCGCCACCCAGCTCGTGGACCAGGGCCTGATCGACGAGACCGAGGCGCTCCAGCGTGTCACCGGCGCCCAGCTGGCCCAGCTGATGTTCCCGCGCTTCGACGAGTCCGCCAAGGTGGAGAAGGTCGGCCGGGGCATCGCCGCCTCGCCGGGCGCCGCCGTCGGCAAGGCCGTCTTCGACTCCTACACCGCCGTCAAGTGGTCCCGCTCCGGCGAGAAGGTCATCCTGGTCCGCCGCGAGACCAACCCCGACGACCTCGACGGCATGATCGCCGCCGAGGGCATCCTGACCTCGCGCGGCGGCAAGACCTCCCACGCGGCCGTCGTCGCCCGCGGCATGGGCAAGACCTGTGTCTGCGGCGCCGAGGAGCTGGAGGTCGACACCAAGCGCCGCCGGATGACGGTCCCCGGCGGCCACGTGGTGGAGGAGGGCGACCTGATCTCCATCGACGGCTCGTCCGGCAAGGTCTACCTGGGCGAGGTCCCCGTCGTGCCCTCCCCGGTCGTGGAGTACTTCGAGGGCCGGATGCACCCCGGCGCCGACGACGCGGACGAGCTGGTCGAGGCGGTGCACCGCATGATGGCCTTCGCCGACCGCAAGCGCCGCCTGCGCGTACGCGCCAACGCCGACAACGCCGAGGACGCGCTGCGCGCCCGCCGCTTCGGCGCCCAGGGCATCGGCCTGTGCCGCACGGAGCACATGTTCCTCGGCGACCGCCGCGAGCTGGTCGAGCGCCTGATCCTGGCGGACACGGAGCTGGAGCGCGAGGAGTCCCTCAAGGCCCTGCTGCCGCTCCAGAAGAAGGACTTCGTGGAGCTCTTCGAGGCGATGGACGGCCTGCCCGTCACCATTCGCCTCCTCGACCCCCCGCTGCACGAGTTCCTCCCCGACATCACCGAGCTGTCGGTCCGCGTGGCCCTGGCCGAGTCCCGCCAGGAGCCGCACGAGAACGACCTGCGCCTGCTCCAGGCCGTCCACCGCCTGCACGAGCAGAACCCGATGCTGGGCCTGCGCGGCGTACGCCTCGGCCTGGCCATCCCCGGCCTGTTCACCATGCAGGTCCGCGCGATCGCCGAGGCCGCGGCGGAGCGCAAGGCCGCCAAGGGCGACCCGCGCGCGGAGATCATGATTCCGCTCGTCGGCACCGTCCAGGAGCTGGAGATCGTCCGCGAGGAGGCGGACCAGGTCATCGCCGACGTGCAGGCGGCGACCGGTACGGCGCTCAAGCTGGCGATCGGCACGATGATCGAGCTGCCGCGCGCCGCGCTGACCGCCGGCCAGATCGCGGAGGCGGCCGAGTTCTTCAGCTTCGGCACCAACGACCTGACCCAGACGGTGTGGGGCTTCAGCCGCGACGACGTGGAGGCCTCGTTCTTCACGGCCTACCTGGAGAAGGGCATCTTCGGCGTCTCCCCGTTCGAGACGATCGACCGGGACGGCGTCGGTGCCCTCGTGAAGTCGGCGGCGGAAGCGGGCCGGCGGACCCGCCCCGACCTCAAGCTCGGCGTCTGCGGCGAGCACGGCGGCGACCCGGAGTCGGTGCACTTCTTCCACGAGGTCGGCCTGGACTACGTCTCCTGCTCCCCGTTCCGCATCCCGGTCGCCCGCCTGGAGGCCGGCCGCGCGGCGACGCAGTCGACGGGCAGCGACCACCGCTAGGCCGGACCCCGGACCCCGGAGCCGTCGCCGGTCCCCGACCCTCATCCGATCGGCGACGGCTCCGGCACACGAAAAGAGAGGCGGCGGCATCCCTGTGCGGGGGGTGCCGCCGCCTCGCGTGCGTACGGCGGCTTCAAGGAAGCGCGTCGAAGTCGTACTCCAAGACGTACGAGGCGGCGTCCAGGGTCATCTCGCTGACCTCGACGGGGCGGCCCTCGTGCGTGTAAGCGGTGCGGCAGATGAGGATGACCGGAGTGCCCGCGGACATGTCCAGCTGGGTCGCCTCGTCCTTCGACGGCATGCGTGAGCGGATCTCCTCGCGGAAGTGCACCGGCTCGTATCCGAGTTCGGCGAGCCTGGCGTATGTGCCGCCAGGTCCGGTGTCCTCCTGGGTGATGGCGGACCCGGCGACCAGCGACTGGGCGAGGTAGCTCGTCGCGAGCAGGACCGGTTTGCCGTCCAGGACAAAGCGCCGACGCCTCACGCACACCATCTCTTCGTCGGCCAGGTCCAGGACCGTGCCGATGCGATCGGGTACCGCTTCCTCGGACACGGTGACCCGGTCGACCTGGAGTGTCCGGTTGTCGATGTCCGCCGACCAGATGGAACGGCCGTTGCCCCACTGGTCGCGCGCCAGTCGCTGGATGCCCCGGCGTCGCAGCGGGCGGAAGGTCCGGACGAACACGCCGGCGCCCTTGCGGGCTTCGGCGAGGCCTTCGTCCCGCAGGACGCTCAATGCCTGCCGGGCTGTCATGCGGGCCACGCCGTGCGTGGCCATGAGGTCGTTCTCTCCAGGAAGCCGATCACCGGGACTGTACTCACCCGACTGGATCGCCTGCCGCAGGGAGTCCGCGATCCGCTCGTACTTGGGCCGGCGGTCGTCGTCGGCAGTGGCCATTCCGGAACCCTCCTCGCTTCTCTAGACACCTTAGGCCATAGCTCTGGGGGCTCGCTCGCTGCACGTCGTCGCGCCCCTAGGTGTCGCCGCGCGCCCCATATGGCGCCGCGCCCCGACTTGTCATCTCTAGAGATGTGACGGAATCCTGAGATGTATAGAGAGGTGCTGCCCGCCTCTCGGGTGAGTGGTGCGCACGCCGTCACCGAGCCCCGTAGAGGCGCCGATCGAGACGGTTCGACGGCCGGAGCCAGCGCTGCCGCACTCGCAACGGCAGCGGCGAGGAGTGAGTGCGGATGACCTTCGTGATCGACCGGTGCCCCGGTCCGGAGTCACCACGGCTCGGCTTGATGATCCTGGCTCCGGTTCCGGAGTCCGTTGCCAGGGCGCGGCGCTGGTTTCGGAGGTTCATCACCCCGTATCACCCGCTCTGCTCGGTCGATGACTGCACGCTGATGATCTCGGAACTGGTGACCAACGCGATCCTGTACGGGCGGTCGGACGACGAATGGCTCGTCCGGGTCGAGTGGTTCCGGGACGGGGCGTCGCTGCGTGTGGAAGTGCACAGTCCGGGGTCTCCGGCGGGGGTGCGCCTGCGCCGACCGGAGGTCGATGACGCGCACGGACGCGGGCTGCTCCTGGTCGACTCCCTCGCCGCATCCTGGAACTGCGGGCCGAGCCGGTTCGGGGGAACGGTCGTCTCCTTCGTGATGGCCGAGGCCTGGCCCGCGTGAAGGGTGAGGGCCCCGTCGGCCGACACACTCCCGCAACCCCCCTTTCGTAATCGCGTCGCATGGTTGATCGTTGGGCCGTGCATCGATGACGGATGTCTGGGGGCACAGGATGACGATCAGCCGCAGGAGCCTGCTGGCCGCGGGTGCGGGCGCCGGACTGCTCACCGCGTGCGGAGGCAACACCGGGCGCGGGGGCGGGGGTTCGGGGCCGTCGCTGTCGCAGTGGTACCACCAGTACGGCGAGCAGGGCACCGAACAGGCCGTGCGGCGCTACGCCGGGGCGTACAAGAGGGCCCGCGTCGACGTGCAGTGGCGGCCGGGGAACTACGACCAGCAGACCGCCGCCGCCCTGCTCACCGGGGCCGGACCCGACGTCTTCGAGGTCAACGGGCCGACGCTCGACCAGATCCGGGGTGGCCAGGTCGTCGACCTCACCGGGCTGCTGGAGGGCGTCAGGGACGACTTCGCGCCGGCCGCGCTCGCGCCGAAGACGTACGACGGCAGGATCTGGGCCGTCCCGCAGGTCATCGACACGCAGCTGCTCTACTACCGCAAGAGCCTGCTGAAGGACGCCGGTGTGGAGCCGCCCACCACCCTGGACGCCCTGGTCGACGCGGCCCGCGCACTCACCGACCGCAAGACCAAGGGATTGTTCCTCGGCAACGACGGGGGAGCGGGTGTGCTCGGCGGAACACCCTTGTACGCGGCGGGACTCAGCCTCGTCACCGAGGACGGGAAGCCCGGCTTCGACGACCCCGCCGCCGCCCGCACCCTCGGCAAGCTGCACCGGCTGTACGCCGACAAGTCGCTGCTCCTGGGCGCGCCCAGCGACTGGTCCGACCCGTCCGCCTTCGTCCAGGGGCTGACCGCGATGCAGTGGTCCGGGCTGTGGGCGCTGCCGCAGGTACGCAAGGAACTCGGCGACGACTTCGGGGTGCTGCCGTTCCCCGCGGACGGGTCCGGCGGCCGGCCCGCGGTGCCCGTCGGCGCGTACGGGTCCGCCGTCAGCGCGCGCAGCGGGCACCGGGAGGCCGCCGAGGACTACGTGAAGTGGCTGTGGGTGGAACGGACGGACTTCCAGCAGGACTTCGCGTTGTCCTACGGCTTCCACATCCCGGCCCGGATCTCCCTGGCGAAGAAGGCCGACCGGCTGAGGTCGGGGGCCGCCGCCGACGCCGTCCGGTTCACCACCGACCACGGCTACGCCCAGCCGCTGCTGTGGACCCCGGCCGGCCAGACCGCCTACCAGGACGCGCTCAGCCGGATCATCAGGAACGGGGCCGATCCCGCGCGGGAACTGCGGCCGGTCGTCGGGAAGGTGTCGGCCGAACTGGACCGCGTGAAGAAGAAGCCGTGAGGCGGCGGCGGGCACTGTGGTTCTGGGTGTTCGTCGGGCCGTTCGCCCTCGGGCTCGCCCTGTTCACCTACGTACCGCTGCTGTGGAGCGTGGCGCTCAGCTTCTTCGACGCGCACAACACCGTCACGCCCACGCACTTCACCGGACTGGACAACTACACGGCGATGCTCCAGGATCACGCCTTCCTGGACAGCCTGCGCACCTTCCTCGTCTTCACCGCCGTCATCGTGCCCGTCACCTACGGGTGCTCCCTCTCCCTGGCCCTGATGGTCAACCGGGTCCGGCGCGCCCGGGCCTTCTTCCGGTCCGTGTTCTTCCTGCCGGCCGCGTGCAGTTACGTGGTGGCCGCACTCGTGTGGAAGATGTCCGTCTTCAGCGGGGTGCGGTTCGGGCTGGCGAACACGGTGCTGGGCTGGTTCGGCGCCGCCCCCGTCGCCTGGCTGGCCTCGCCCGATCCGCCCTGGTACTGGCTGGTCATCGTGACCGTCCGGCTGTGGCTCCAGGCCGGGTTCTACATGATCCTGTTCCTCGCCGGGCTCCAGCGGATCGACCCGGTGCTGTACGAGGCGGCGGCCGTGGACGGGGCCCGGCCCGGCTGGACCGTGCTGCGGCACGTCACCCTGCCCCAGCTGCGGGCCACCTCGGTCGCGGTCGTGCTGCTGCTCGTCGTCAACGCCTTCCAGGCCTTCGACGAGTTCTACAACCTGCTGTCGGACGCGCGGGGCTATCCGCCGTACGCCCGGCCGCCCCTGGTCTACCTCTACTACACCGCGCTCGGGCAGGGGCAGAACCTGGGGCTCGGCAGCGCGGGCGCGGTGATCCTGGCGCTGGTCGTCGCCGTCGTCACGGTGGGGCAGGCGCGCTGGCTGCGGCTGGGAAGGACGGACGGCGATGGATGACGCCCTGGTACGGGCCGGCCGGGCGCTGCGGCTGGTGCTGCTGATCACGCTGGCCCTGCTCTTCCTGATCCCCTTCTACCTGCTCCTGCGCAACGGCCTGGCCGCCGAGCGGGACATCACCTCCCCGCAGTGGACGTTCTTCCCGCGTCAGGTGCGGTGGGGGAACGTCGGCGAGCTGTTCGCCGATCCGTCCGTGCCGTTCGCCCGGTCCCTGCTCAACTCCGCGCTGATCGCGGTCGCCACCACCCTGGGCACCCTGCTCCTGGCCTCCCTCGCCGGGTACGGCCTGGCCCGCATCCCCTACCGGCACGCGAACAAGGTGTTCTACGCCGTCCTGGGCACCCTGCTGGTCCCGGCGGCCGTCACCTTCGTCCCCAGCTTCGTGCTGGTGTCGTCGCTGGGCTGGATCTCCACGTTGCGGGGGCTGATCGTCCCGACGTTGTTCCCGGCGTTCGCCTGCTTCGTCTTCCGGCAGTACTTCCTGGGGTTCCCGCACGAACTGGAGGACGCGGCGCAGGTGGACGGGCTCGGGTACTGGCGGACGTACTGGCTGGTCGTCGTGCCCAACGCCCGGCCGGTGTTCGCCGCCGTCGGGACCATCGTGTTCCTGGGCGCCTGGAACTCCTTCCTGTGGCCGCTGGTGATCGGGCAGGACCAGAACGCCTGGACGGTGCAGGTCGCCCTGTCCACGTTCACCACCGCTCAGGTCGTACGGCTGCACGAGCTGTTCGTCGCCGCCGCCGTGTCGGTGCTGCCGCTGCTGCTGGTGTTCCTGTGCTTCCAGCGGTGGATCGTGGCGGGGGTGGAGCGGTCCGGGATCGACTGAGCGGGCGAGGGCCGGCGGGACGCGCTCCCCGGCCGGCCCGCCCCGCGCCCGCGATCAGTCGAGAGACGGTGGGGCCGCCCGGACCTCGTAGGTGGCCACCCGTACCGTCCCGTCGTCCAGGCACTGGCCGCCGGCCAGGTCGAAGCGCTGCTTGAGCAGGGGGGACGCCACGAACGGGCGGCCCTCGTGGCTGCCGGTCAGGCCGCGCGAGAGGACGGCCGCGCCGGTGAAGGGGTCGCGGTTGTCGACGGCGTACAGCCGGTCCGCGCGGTCGCGGAAGACGGCCACCTGGCGGCCGTCCGGCAGCAGGGCCGCCACCCCGCGGCCCGGGACCAGCGTGCTCAGGTCGCAGACCGTGAACCAGCCGTCCGCCAGCTGGAGCTGTACGGTCAGGTCGGTCGTCTCGAGTGCCAGGGTCATCGCTGGGCGCTTCCTTCCAGGACGTCGTCGGCGGGCCGCAGGCCGATGTTCAGCAGCGGCAGGTCGGGCTTGATCTGGTCGCGCTCGGGGACGAAGGAGACGACCGGGTCGGGGGTGTCCGGGGCGTTCACGAAGGACACGAACCGGGCCAGCCGCTCGGGGTCGTTGACGGTCTCCGCCCACTCGTCGCGGTAGTGCGCGACGTGCGCCCGCATCAGCTTCTCCAGCTCGTCGCAGATGCCGAGCGAGTCGTGCACCACCACGTCGCGTACGTGCTCCAGGCCGCCCGGGATCCGCTCCAGCCAGGTGCTGGTGCGCTCCAGGCGGTCGGCCGTACGGATGTAGAACATCAGGAACCGGTCGATCAGGCGCACCAGTTCGGCGTCGGAGAGGTCCTGGGCCAGCAGGTCGGCGTGGCGCGGGGTGGCACCGCCGTTGCCGCCGACGTACAGGTTCCAGCCGTTGGAGGTGGCGATCACCCCGAAGTCCTTCGACTGGGCCTCCGCGCACTCGCGGGCGCACCCGGACACGGCCGACTTCAGCTTGTGCGGGGACCGCAGCCCCCGGTAGCGCAGCTCCAGATCGATCGCCATCCGCACCGAGTCCTGCACGCCGTAGCGGCACCAGGTGGAGCCCACGCAGGACTTCACCGTGCGCAGTGACTTGCCGTACGCGTGCCCGGACTCGAAGCCGGCGTCCACCAGCCGCGCCCAGATCAGCGGCAGCTGCTCGACCCGGGCGCCGAACATGTCGATCCGCTGACCGCCGGTGATCTTCGTGTAGAGGCCGAAGTCCCGGGCGATCTCGCCGATCACGATCAGCTTCTCGGGCGCGATCTCCCCGCCGGGGATCCGCGGCACCACCGAGTACGAGCCGTTCTTCTGGAGGTTGGCGAGGAAATGGTCGTTGGTGTCCTGGAGGGCCGCCTGCTCGCCGTCCAGGACGTAGCCGCTGGCGCCGATCTCCGGGGCGAGCGAGGCGATGACCGAGCCCACGGCCGGCTTGCACACCTCGCAGCCGTCCCCGCCCCGGGCGCCCTCGCGGCCGTAGTGGTCCAGCAGCTCCCGGTACGACGTGACGCGCAGGGCGCGGACGATCTCGTACAGCTCCTCGCGGGTCTGGGGGAAGCAGCCGCACAGCCCCTTGTCGACCTCGACGCCGGACGCCTCCAGCTCGGCGGTGACCAGCTGGCCGAGGACCTTCACGCAGGAGCCGCAGCCGGTGCCGGCCCGGGTGCACTTCTTCACCTCCGGCACGGTGGTGCACGCGTGGTCGGTGACCGCGCCGCGGATCGTGCCCTTGGTGACGTTGTGGCAGGAGCAGATGACCGCGTCGTCCGGCAGCGCGGACGGGCCGAGCCCGTCCGCCGGGCCCGCGCCGGCGGGCAGCACGAGCGACTCGGGGGAGACGGGCGGCACCGAGCCGGTGAGCGCGCGCAAGGTGCCGTACGCCTCCGCGTCGCCGACCAGGACACCGCCGAGCAGTGTGCCGTCCCGGCCGATGACCAGCTTCTTGTACAGGCCGGCGCGGGAGTCGGAGTAGACGACGTCCAGGCAGTCCGCGGTGGTGCCGTGCGCGTCGCCGAACGACGCCACGTCCACGCCGAGCAGCTTCAGCTTGGTGGACAGGTCGGCGCCGGTGAAGGACGCCTCGTCGGCCGCGATCGTCGCCGCGGCGGTCGCCGCCTGCTCGTACCCGGGCGCCACCAGGCCGTACACCCGGCCGTCCGCCGCCAGCGCGCACTCGCCGATGGCGAAGACGTGCGGGTCGGTGACGGTGCGGCACTGCTCGTCGACCGTGATGCCGCCGCGCTCGCCGACCGTCAGACCGCACTCGCGGGCCAGCTGGTCGCGGGGGCGGACGCCGGCGCTGAAGACGACCAGGTCGGTGGCGAGTTCGGAGCCGTCGGACAGCCGCATACCGGTGACGGCACCAGAGGCGTCCGTCACGATCTCCTGGGTGCCCACGCCCGTGTGGACCGCAAGGCCCATGTCCTCGATGGTCCGCAGGAGCGCCGCGCCACCGCCCTCGTCCACCTGCACCGGCATCAGCCGCGGCGCGAACTCCACGATGTGGGCGTCCAGTCCGAGGCCCTTGAGGGCGCCCGCCGCCTCCAGCCCGAGGAGGCCGCCGCCGACCACGGCGCCCGTCGAGGCCTTCCGCGCCGCGTATTCCTCGATGGCGAGGAGATCCTCGATGGTGCGGTAGACGAAGCAGCCGGTGGCGTCCTTGTTCGGCACCGGCGGCACGAACGGGTAGGAACCGGTGGCCAGGACGAGGACGTCGTAGCCGACGACCAGACCGGAGCGGGCGGTGACCCGCCGCGCCTCGCGGTCGATCGTCTCCGCCGGGTCGCCGAGGTGCAGCTCGATGCCGTGGTCCTCGATGAACCGCTGGTCGGTCAGGGACAGGTCCTCCGGCGTCCGGCCGGAGAAGTACGAGGTCAGCTGGACGCGGTCGTACGCCGGACGGGGTTCCTCGCACAGCACGACCACGCGGTGCGTGGCGGTCAGGCCGCGCTCGGCGAGCGCTTCGAGGAAGCGCTGGCCGACCATGCCGTGGCCGACGAGCACGATCGTGGGGGTGGCCTCCGGGGTGGCGGACATTCAGGAGCCTCCATCGTGGGTGAGCAGGTGGAGCAGGGGGCCGTCACCGGGGAGCGGCTCTGCTCCCTCCCAGGCGCGGGCGAGCGTGCCCACGGTGCCGAGTTCGCCGACGAGGACTCCGCCGACCAGGCGTTCGTCGCGGACGACGACCTTGCGGTAGGTGCCCCGGGTGGCGTCGGCGAGCCGCACCACGTCGTCGCCGGGCCGTACCTCGGTGTCGCCGAACGCGGCGAGGTCGAACGGGGAGCCGGGGCCGGTGAGGGTCAGCCGGGTCAGGGATCGGGTGCCGCGGTAGCGGGCGCCCGGGTCGCCGGCGAGCAGCCGTGCGAGCACGTCGGCCTGTTCCAGCGCGGGGGCGGCCAGGCCGTAGACCGTGCCGTCGTGCTGCGCGCAGTCGCCGACGGCGTGGATGTGCGGGTCGGAGGTGCGCAGCGCGTCGTCCACGAGGACGCCCTTGTGCACGGCGAGCCCGGCCTGTTCGGCCAGGCCGGTGCGCGGGCGCACCCCGCAGGCGACCACCACGAGGTCGGCGTCCAGGGCGTAGCCGTCGGCCAGTTCCACCGAGCGGACCGCGCCCGCGACGCAGCGCACGTCCCGCACGCGGCACTCGGTGTGCACCTCGACGCCCAGGTCCGTCAGGTGCCGCAGCACCAGCCGGGAGGCGTCCGGGTCGAGCTGGCGCTCCATGAGCCGTTCGGACTGCTGGGCGAGGACCACCTGCGCGCCGCGCACGGCGAGCGCGCGGGCCGCGGAGACCCCCAGCAGGCCGCCGCCGATGACGACCGCGCGCACCCCCGGCCGGACGGCCTTCGCCAGGCCCAGGCAGTCGTCCAGGGTGCGGAACGCGTGCACGCCCTCGGGCAGGCGGTGGTCGGTCGTGAACAGGCCGCGCAAGGGTGGCAGTACGGGGTTGGAGCCGGTGGCCAGGACCAGTGTGTCGTAGGCGATCGGCATGCCGTCGGCGCGGGTGACGGTCCGGGCGGTCCGGTCGATGCCGGTGATCCGGGCGCGCAGCAGGCCGGTGGGCGGCGGGAGGGCGATCACCTCCGGGGCGTACCGGCCGGCCAGCACCTCGGCCAGCAGGACGCGGTTGTACGGGGGGTGCTCCTCCTCGCCGACGAGCAGCGCGGGCGTACCCAGCTCGCCGAGCCGCCGGGCGAGCCGTACGCCCGCGAGGCCGGCGCCGATCACCACCACACGCGTATTCGAGGTCATGTCCCGAGCGTGCGGCCCCGACGTTACCCGGTGGCATCCCCGCTGTTTCCCGCGGGGAACGCTGCCCTCAGTGGCGGCACACCGGGGGTGTGAGGCCCGCGTGCCGGGGTCACCCGCCGGTCAACGGCCCGGCGGCGCCTGCCCGGTGCCGCGGCGGCTGCCCGTCAGGTGCGCGAACACCACCACGTTGCCCTGGTAGCCGGTCGTCCTGGAGTAGCCGCCGCCGCAGGTGATGACGCGCAGTTCGGGGCGGGGCGCGGCGCCGTACACCTTCGCGTCGGGGAAGCCCCGGGACGGGTACACCTCCACCGCGTCCGCGGTGAAGACGGCCACGCTGCCGTCCCGGCGGTCCACCTCGACGGTGGCGCCCCGCTTCAGCGCGCCCAGGTCGTAGAAGACGGCGGGGCCGTCGGTGTTGTCGACGTGCCCGGCGACGACCGCGGTGCCCGCCTCGCCGGGCACGGTGCCGGCCTCGTACCAGCCGGCCAGGTTCTTGCGCCCGGCGGGCGGCGCCTCCAGATTGCCGGAGCGGGTGAGGGCCAGGCCCGTCAGCGGGGCGTCCACGCGGATCGCGGGGATGCGGATGCGGACCGGCGGGGACGGCGCGAGGGCGGGCGCCGCGAGCCGCTCGCCCCGAGGGTCCGGGCGGCCCTCGGCGGCCGTCGGCTGCGGGGGCGTGCGGCGGCCGGTGCCACCGTCCAGCAGCCACACGCCCGAGCCCAGGGCGACGACGGTGACGGCGGCTATGGCGGTGTCGCCGAGCCTGGCTCTCCTGCGCATGCGAACCCCTCTCCCGGGGGCGCGCCCCCGAACGGGACCCGGAGAAGGGGACCGGTCTCGGGGCCGGTCCCCTCCCCCTCCGGGCCGCGAGGGGCGTCGGACCCGGAGGGGGCGGGACGTGCGGTACCGGCGGACGGACAGCGGAGGGTGTCCGTCAGATCCCGTCGCCTCTCGCCCGGCGATGCAGGAGCCAGGTACCGCCCACGGCGGCGACGGCCAGCGCCGCCACACCCGCCGTGGTCTGCACGGGGTCGGGACCGAGTCCGCCGCCGACCCCCGTCTTCACACTTCCCCGCGGCTGCACCTGTTCGTGCGCCGCGCCCAGCGCCACCACCAGGTCACCGGCCACCTGCCGGCTGCCCTCGGCGCACCTGGCGACGATCTCGTACGTCCCGGGCTGCGCGCTCGGCGGCACCCGGAACTGACCGATCGCCTCACCGGCGTGCGCGGTGGGCGCCAGCGTGAAGACGCCGGCACCGACCGCGCCCGCGTCACCGGTCGCCGAACCCCGGTCCCCGCACACGGCGGTGTTCACCGTGACCTGACCACCGGGCACCACGGTGGACGGGTACACGTCCAGGCGGCCGGTGCCCCCGGCCAGGCCGTGGGCGGGGGCCGCGGCGGTCACGGCGAGCGCCGTACCGGCCAGCAGACGGGCAGTGCGTCGCATGGTGCTCCCCAGAGCTTGTCCGACTCGTCCAGGGGTGCGCCCCTGCCCTACCGAGATAAGTCGCACTCACGGGGATCCGCTTCCCGGGCGCCGCCGTGAATGCGGTGAACGGGTGGCGCGGGCGGCCCCCCACACGGCCCAGCCGGGTGGTGTTCCGGCAGGTCACGGCCATGCGAGGGGTCGAGTATGAAAAACACACGATTGGCCTCCACCCGCCGGTCCGCCCCGTCGACGGGGCGGACCGGCGCCTGGCGCCGCTCCGGCTCAGTTCACGTTGACCGCGCTCCAGGCGGCGGCGACCGCGGCGTACTCGGCGCTGCCGGCGCCGTACAGGTCCCTGGCCGCGTCGAGGGTGGCGGTGCGCGCGCCCGCGTAGTTCGTGGAGGACGTCATGTAGACCGTCAGCGCGCGGTACCAGATCCTGCCGACCTTGTCGCGGCCGATGCCGGTGAGCGTGGCGCCGTTCGCGGTCGGCGAGTCGTAGCTGACGCCGTTGATCGTCTTCGCCCCGCTGCCCTCGGCGAGGAGGTAGGCGAAGTGGTTGGCGACGCCGGAGGAGTAGTGGACGTCCAGATTGCCGACCGACGCGCTCCAGTAGTCGGCCGAACTGCCGTCCCGGGAAGGCCGGTCCATGAAGCGCAGGGCGGCCTTGCCGAAGCCGGGACGGACGATCTTCTCGCCGATCAGGTAGTCCCCCGGGTCGGCGGAGTTGCCCGCGTACCACTCGACCATGGTGCCGAGGATGTCGGAAGTGGCCTCGTTCAGCCCGCCGGACTCCCCGGAATAGGCGAGCGCCGCCGACTTGGACGTCACGCCGTGCGTCATCTCGTGCCCGGCGACGTCCAGCGCCACCAGCGGGCCGAAGGTGGTGCCGTCACCGTCGCCGTACGTCATGCAGAAGCAACTGTCGTCCCAGAAGGCGTTGTTGTAGTTGCTGCCGTAGTGGACGCGGTTGTACGAGCCCTTGCCGTCGTTCCCGATGCCGTTGCGCCCCTGCACGTTCTTGTAGTAGTCCCAGGTCGCGTCGGTGCCGTACTGCGCGTCGACCGCCGCCGAGGAGCGGTCCGCGGTGGTACCGGTGCCCCAGTGGTTGTCGGCGTCCGTGAACAGGGTCGCGGGGGCCCGGCTGAGGCAGATGCCGAAGATGCACAGGTCGGTCTTGCCGGCGGCGTCGCCGGTGTAGGTGTTCCCGCGCGTGGGGTCCTTCAGCTGGTACGACGATCCGGAGGGGGTGGTCTCCAGTGGCACCGTCCCGCTGTACAGGGACGCGCCGTCGCCGGCGGCCGTCTCGATGCTGTCCCAGGCGTCGATCCGGGTGCCGGTGCGGGCGTCGGTCAGCACGGTGCGGGCGACGGGGTTGCCGAGCGTGTCGAGGCCGACCGCGTCGGTCCGCCAGGCCAGCCGGGGGCTGCCGTGCAGGGCGTCGACCACCAGCCGCGGCTTCGCCTCGACCTGCTTGAGGCGGTCGCCGGGGTGGGCCGCGCGCAGGGCGCTCACCGCGAGAGCGGCGGCCTTCGGGCCGGGGACCTCCGGGGTGACGGAGGGCAGGGAGACCGGCTGCCGGGTGGCCCGGTCGGCGCCGCGGTAGCGGCCGTCCCGGGCCAGATGGACGACGAAGTCGCCGCCGAGGACGGGGAGCCGGTGGTAGGTGCGGTCGTAACGGACGTGCTGGGTGCCGTCCTTGTCCACGACGACGTCCCGGACGCTGGTGTCCTGCCCGGCGGTGAGGCCCAGGCCGGCCGCGTGGGCCAGGAGTGCCGAGGCCGCGTTGTGGACCGCGGCGGACCGGGTCGGTACGCCGTCGGCGTGGGCGGCGGGGGAGAGGGTGGCGGTCAGCAGGGCCGCGGCGGTGACGGCGGCGCCGGTGGTGGCGATGCGACGGGTTCCTCGGACGTGGTGCCGTATCCGGCTCATCTGTCTCCTCGGGAAGGCGCCCGGCAGGCGTGGGGGTGGCGCGGATGTCACTGAGATTTAAGGGGGCATGACAAGTTGTGTCCATAGCGCCGTCATGGAGATGTGCGGGGAGCCGGCGAGGGTACAGAATCGGTTCCGTGATCGCCGAGGACCGCCCACCCCGCAGCTCACACCCCGGCGCGACGCGCGACCCCCGCCCGTTCTTCGTCTACGGCACCCTGCGGGCCGGCGCGGCGAACCACGACCGGTTCCTGCGCGGACGCACCGGCGCCGGGGAACCGGCCCTCCTCACCGGCGCCGTGCTGTACGACGGCCCCGGCTACCCCTACGCCGTCGAGCAGCCCGGCGGACAGGTGCGCGGGGAACTGGTGGCCGCGCTCCCGGAGGCGTACGAGAGCCTGCTCACCGACCTCGACCGGCTGGAGGGGTACGTACCGGGCGACCCCCACAACCTCTACGAGCGCGTCGCCCGGGACGTCGAACGCGCCGACGGCAGCACCGTCCGCGCCTGGGTGTACCTGGCCGCCCCGCGCGTCGCCGACCGGTTGCGCGTCAGGGGCCGGCCGATCCCGGGCGGCGAGTGGCCCGACGGCCGCTGACTCAGCCCAGCAGGGCGAGCCCCTCGGGCACCTCGATGCCGAACTCCTCCGTCACCACGCGCCGCGCCTCCGCCTCCCCCGTCAGCGTGCGCCCGGTGACCGTGCCGTCGGCGAGGGTCTGTGTGAACCGGGCGCCGTCCAGGGCGAGATGGCGCTCGGCGGTGGTCCGCTGGAGATAGGGGCGGCGGGTGAACGGCGAGCGTGGGTGCGTGGCGACGAACCAGTTGAACACGTCCAGATCGACGGCGGTGAACGGCTCCCGCGTGAACGCGTACTGCCCGGCCCACACCCCGCCCCGGCGGTCGTACGCCTGCAACTCCCACAGCTCCAGCGGCCCCTCGTGCGGCAGCCGCGCCAGCCGGTGCCGGCGCCCGGCGCCCTCGAACTCGGCGCCGGGGACCAGCGGCACGGGCAGCAGCAGCGCCCCCGGGGCACCGAAACCGACGTCCGCCAGATACGGCCCGGCCTCGCCCGCCACCTCCACCTGGAGCATCGTGTGCGTCCGCGGCCGGCTGTCCGGACTCTCCGCGCCCAGCACCACCCGGCCGGCCAGCGGGGTCACCCGGAAGCCGAGCGCCTCCAGCGACAGCCGGAGCAGGGTGTTGTGCTCGTAGCAGTAGCCGCCACGCCGGCCGTGCACCATCTTCGCCATCAGGTCCGCGGGCGCCAGCGAGGGCACCGATCCGCGCAGCGGGTCCAGGTTCTCGAACGGCAGCGACAGCGCGTGCGCCAGGTGCACACCCCGCAGGGTGTCCAGGCAGGGCCGCCGCTCGCCCTGCCAGCCGATGCGGTCGAGATAGGCGTCGAGGTCGTACTGCTCGGTGTCGGCCATACCCCGAACCTACGCGAGAGCGTCCCCCGGCCGCGTCCGTCGCCCCAGGACCTCCAGCCGCACCGCGCACGACTTGAACTCCGGCATCCCCGACGTGGGGTCCAGGGCCGGGTTGGTGAGGGTGTTGGCGCGGCCCTCACCCGGCCAGTGGAAGGGCATGAACACGGTGTCCGGGCGGATGGTGGCGGTGACCCGCGCAGGCGCCACGGCCCGGCCCCGCCGGGAGACCACCGCGACCGGGTCGCCGTCGGCCGCCCCCAGCCGGGCCGCGAGCCGCGGATGCAGCTCCACGAAGGGCCCCGGCGCCGCCGCGTTCAACTCCGCCACCCGCCGGGTCTGCGCCCCCGACTGGTACTGCGCCACCACCCGGCCGGTGGTCAGCAGCAGCGGATACTCCTCGTCCGGCTCCTCGGCGGTCGCCCGGTGCACGACGGGAACGAACCGGGCCCGGCCGTCGGCGGTGGCGAACCGCTCCAGAAAGAGCCGCGGCGAACCGGGATGCCCGCCCGCCCCGGGACCGGGACCGGAACCGGGGCCGGGAGCCGCCGGGCTGCCGTCGGCCCCCGCCGCCGCGAGGCTGTCCGGCTTCGGTGCCGGGCTGCTGTCCGGGTGCGGTGGGGTGCGGCTGTCCGGCCGCGGTGCCGCGCCGCTGCCCGTACCCGCCGCGGTGCCATGACCGGCGCCGGGTGCCCCGCCGGCGTGCGCGCGCGGCACCGAGCCCGCGTCCGCGCTGCCGAGGGCACCTTCCACCCCGCCCGGGACACCGCCCCCGGCTGCCCGGGCCCCGTCCCCGGCCGTCCCCGCCGCCGGGGCCTCGCCTCCGGCCGTCCCCGCCGCCCGGGCCTCATCCCCAACCGCGCCCGTCGCCCCGGCCGTCCCTTGCGCCGGCCCGCGCCCGTCCGCGCCCCCGGTATCCGTCGTGGGCGGGTCGGCCGGGCAGGGCCAGAAGATGCCGTTCTCCTCGGCGAGGCGGCGGTAGGTGATGCCCGAGTAGTCCGCGGGGCCGCCCGCGCTGGCCCGGCGGAGTTCCTCGAAGACCTCCTCGGGGTCGGTCGGGAAGCCCTTCTCGACGCCGAGCCGGGCGGCCAGCTCGTGCAGGACGTACAGGTCGGTGCGGACGCCGGGCGGGGGAGCGACGGCCCGGCGGCGCAGCAGCACCCGGCCCTCCAGGCTGGTCGTCGTGCCGGTCTCCTCCGCCCACTGGGCGACGGGCAGCACGACGTCCGCCAGCTCCGCCGTCTCCGACAGGACGACGTCGGCCACGGCGAGGAAGTCCAGCGAGCGCAGCCGCTCCTCGACGTGGGCCGCGCGGGGGGCGGACACCACCGGGTTGGAGCCCATCAGCAGCAGCGTCCGCACGTCCGTGCCGAGGGCGTCGAGGAGTTCGTACGCGCTGCGCCCCGGGCCGGGAAGCGTGTCCGGGTCCACGCCCCACACCCCGGCCACGTGCCGCCGGGCCTCCGGGTCGTCGAGCTTGCGGTAGCCGGGCAACTGGTCGGCTTTCTGGCCGTGTTCGCGTCCGCCCTGCCCGTTGCCCTGCCCGGTCAGACACCCGTACCCGGACAGCGGGCGCCCCGCCCGCCCGGTGGCCAGGCACAGGTTGATCCACGCGCCCACCGTGTCCGTGCCCTTGGACTGCTGCTCCGGCCCGCGCGCGGTGAGCACCATCGCCGCCTGCGGTGCGCAGAACATGCGGACCGCCTCGCGGAGCTGCGGCACGGGCACGCCGGTGATCCGCTCCACGTACTCCGGCCAGTGCGCCATCGCCGCCGCCCGGGCCTGAGCCCAGCCGGTGGTCCGCTCCCGGATGTACTCCTCGTCCGTCCGCCCCTCCGAGACCACCAGGTGCAGCAGGCCGAGCGCGAGGGCGAGATCGGTGCCGGGGCGCGGCGCGAGGTGCAGGTCGGCCTGTTCGGCGGTCTTCGTCCGGCGCGGGTCCACGACGATCAGCGTGCCGCCGTTCTCCCGGAGTTCCGTGAAGAAGCGCAGCGCCGGCGGCATGGTCTCGGCGAGATTGGATCCGACCAGGATCACACAGCCCGTCCGCGGGATGTCCTCCAGCGGGAAGGGCAGCCCCCGGTCGAGACCGAACGCCTTCGTGCCCGCCGCGGCGGCCGACGACATGCAGAACCGGCCGTTGTAGTCGATCTGCGAGGTGCCCAGCACCACCCGGGCGAACTTGCCGAGCGCGTACGCCTTCTCGTTGGTCAGCCCGCCCCCGCCGAACACCCCGAGCGCGTCCGCGCCGTACCGCTCCCGGGCCGCCCCGAGCCGTTCGGCGATCCGGTCCAGTGCCCGGGGCCAGCCGGCCTCCACCAGCCGGCCGCCCTCCCGGATCAGCGGTACGGTCAGCCGTACCGCCGGTGACAGCACCTGCGCCGCCGTGCGGCCCTTGCCGCACAGCGCGCCCCGGTTGACGGGGAAGTCCGGGCGCTCGGTGACCTCGACGCCCCCCTGGGGCAGGGGCGTGAGCGTCATCCCGCACTGAAGGGCGCAGTACGGGCAGTGGGTGGGCGCCGAGGTGTTCTCCATGCCGCCCAGCGTGCGTCCGGCGTGTTACGCCCCCGGGCCGGTTCCCGTTACGCGCCCGGCACGGCGACCTCCCCGCGCCGGTCCGGGGACCGTGAGGCCGTGAGGCCGTGAGGACACCGTCACCGGCCGGCGGCCAGCGCCCGCGCCACCCCCGGCTCCCTCGGCCCGAGGAATCGCGGGTCCGGCCGGAACACCGCGTCCAGTGCCGCCTTGCCCGCCGCGAACACCTCCCGCGTGCCGCCGTAGTACCAGGTCGCGTCGTGCTTCGCGTCGACCCCGACGCCGTACGACGCCACGCCCGCGGCCTCGCACAGCGCGACCGCCCGCCGGATGTGGAAGCCCTGGCTGATCAGCACCGCCCGGTCCACCCCGAAGATCTTCCTGGCCCGGACGCAGGAGTCCCAGGTGTCGAAGCCGGCGTAGTCGCTGACGATGCGCGCGTCCGGCACCCCGTGCCGGGTCAGATAGGTGCGCATGGCGTCCGGCTCGTCGTAGTCCTTCCGGCTGTTGTCCCCGGTGACGAGGACGACCTCGATCCGCCCCGCGCGGTACAGCCCGGCCGCCGCGTCCAGCCGGTGCGCGAGGTACGGCGACGGTTCCCCGTGCTTCCACAGGCCCGCCCCGAACACCATCGCCACCTCGGTGTGCGGCACGTCGGCCGTGGTGCGCAGCCGGTCCGCCGTGGACACGTGCAGCCAGGTCACCGGCAGCAGCGCCAGCACGCACCCGGCCATCACGGCCTGCACCAGCCGCCGCTGCCCCGTACGCGTGCGCGGCAGTCGCGGTCGACGGATCCTCATGCGCCCCCCAGAGATCGCTTCCGGTCGGGAGGACGCCACCGGTGCCCGTCCGGTTCACCTCACACCCCGCGTCCGTCCGCGGTGAAACGGCGGAAAACACTCGTGACGGGCCGGCAACGGCGACGCAACCTCCGAGCGACAGGATCCCTCCATGACGGCGTCAAACCCACGCAGCGGCGAGCCCCGCGCCCCCCTCGGCCCCACGGCGGACCCGGGGACCGGCGGCAGCACCGGCCGGCCCACCGGCCGGCTCCGGCTCGTCCCCCCGCTCCGGTACCGCCGCCCGGCCCCGCCCGCGCTGGTCCTGGTCGCCCACGGCAGCCGCGACCCCCGGGCGCTGACCACGGTACGGGCCCTGGCCGAGCGGGTCCGCGCCCTGCGCCCCGGCCTCGCGGTCCACCTGGGCCACCTCGAACTGAACGCGCCCCTGCTGCCCGAGACCCTCGCCGCCCTGGGCGACACCCCCGCGGGCCCCGTCGTCCTCGTACCGCTGCTCCTGGGCCGCGGTTACCACGTCCGGCAGGACATCCCCGCGATGGCCGCCGCCGCACCGGTACGCGCCCGGGTGGCGGCCCCGCTCGGCCCGCATCCGCTGCTCGCCCGGACCCTGCACGACCGGCTCACGGAGGCCGGCTGGCCGGCGGCCATGGACGGCGCCGCCCGCCGCACCAGCGCGGTGATCCTCGCGGCGGCCGGTTCCCGCGACCCCGACTCGGCCGCCGACACCCGCGGCACCGCCCGCCTGCTCGCGGACCGCCTCGGCGTGCCCGTGCTCCCCGCGTACGCCTCCGCGGCCGCACCGACCGTCCCGGCCGCCCTGCGCGCCCTGGCGGCGCGCGGCCGGCACCGGGTGGCGGTCGCGTCGTACTTCACGGCCCCGGGCCGCTTCGCCACCCAGTGCGCGGACCGGGCCCCGTGGCTCGCCTCGGCCCCCCTGGGCGCGCACGAGGCGATGGCCCGCCTGGTCCTGCACCGGTACGACCAGGCACACGCGAGCCGGGAGCCGGAACTGGCCTCCGCCTGAACGCACGGCAGGCGGCAGCCCGCTTTTGTCGGTGCCGGCCCGTACTGTCGAACCATGGAAGGCACCGCAGGCACCGCAGGCATCGCACGCACCGCAGGCTCGGACACGAATACAGGCACCGGTACCGCACTCGCGTCGGCATACGACCCGGCGTCCGCCGACCGCTGGGCCCCCGAGCCGGACAAGCGCCCCGGCCGCACCGCCTTCCAGCGCGACCGCGCCCGTGTCCTGCACTCCGCCGCCCTGCGCCGCCTGGCGGGCAAGACCCAGGTGGTCACCCCGGGGACGCGGAGCCTGGTCTGGGACGCCAGCCCCCGTACCCGTCTCACCCACTCCCTGGAGTGCGCCCAGGTCGGCCGCGAGCTGGGCGCGGCCCTCGGCTGCGACCCCGACCTGGTCGAGGCGGCCTGCCTCTCCCACGACCTGGGCCACCCGCCCTTCGGCCACAACGGCGAGTACGCGCTGAACGAGTTCGCCGACGACTGCGGCGGCTTCGAGGGCAACGCCCAGTCCCTGCGGCTGCTCACCCGCATCGAGCCCAAGCGTTTCACCCCGGAGGGCTCCGTCGGCCTCAACCTCACCCGCGCCACCCTCGACGCCGCCACCAAGTACCCCTGGCCGCGCGGCGCCCACCCCACCGACCCGGGGTCGGGGAAGTTCGGCGTGTACGAGGACGACCGCCCGGTGTTCGACTGGGTCAGAGCGCACGCCCCCGGCACCCGCACCTGCTTCGAGGCGCAGGTGATGGACTGGTCGGACGACGTGGCCTACTCGGTGCACGACGTGGAGGACGGCCTGCACGCCGGCCACATCGACCCCGGGTGCCTGCGCGCCGAACCGGAACGGCAGGCGGTGTTCGAGGTCGCCGTCGGCCGGTACGTCCCCGCGGACACCGACCCCGCGGAACTCGCCGCGGCCCTGGACCGCCTCCTGGAGCAGGAGTGGTGGCCGCACGGCTACGACGGCACGGCGGTGGCGCAGGCCCGCCTGAAGGACGCCACCAGCCAGCTCATCGGCCGGTTCTGCCTGGCCGCCGAGGGCGCCACCCGGGCCGCGTACGGCACCGGCCGGCTCACCCGCTACGGCGCCGAACTCGTCGTCCCCCGCGCCGCCCGCATGGAGTGCGCGGTGCTCAAGGCGGTCGCCGACCGGTACGTCATACAGCGGGCCGAGCAGGAACGGCTGCGCGCCGACCAGCGGGTGATCGTCGCGGAGCTGGCCGAGGCGCTCACCGCGCGCGCCCCGGAAGACCTGGACCCGCAGTTCCGGTCCCTGTTCGACGCGGCGGCCGACGACCACGCGCGCAAGCGGGTGATCGTCGACCAGGTCGCCTCCCTCACCGACGCCTCCGCCCTCTCGCTGCACGCGAGACTGACGGGACGGCTGTGAAGAAGAGTGACCCTCCGTGGCCTGAACGGGTCACACCCTCTTCCCGCATCACGCTGCGTGCGGGACGCTCGCAGATGGCGGCACCCATAAGAGGAGGCATCACGTGGTCGACGCGGATCAGACATTCGTCATCGTGGGAGGCGGTCTCGCCGGTGCGAAGGCGGCCGAGACGCTCCGGGCGGAGGGCTTCACCGGCCGGGTGATACTGATCTGCGACGAACGCGACCACCCCTACGAGCGCCCGCCGCTGTCCAAGGGCTACCTCCTCGGCAAGGAGGAACGCGACAGCGTCTTCGTGCACGAGCCCGCCTGGTACGCGCGCAACGACATCGAGCTGCACCTCGGGCAGACCGTCGACCGCGTCGACCGTACGGCGAAGACGGTCCGCTTCGGCGACGACGGCACCCTCGTCCGCTACGACAAGCTGCTCCTGGCCACCGGCGCCGAACCACGCCGCCTCGACATCCCGGGCACCGACCTCACGGGCGTCCACCACCTGCGCCGGCTGTCCCACGCCGAACGGCTCAAGCGCGTCCTGGCCGCGCTCGGCCGGGACAACGGGCACCTCGTGATCGCCGGCGCCGGCTGGATCGGCCTGGAGGTCGCGGCGGCGGCCCGCGAGTACGGCGCGGAGGTCACGGTGGTCGAACCCGCGCAGACCCCGCTGCACGGCGTCCTCGGCCCCGAGCTGGGCAACGTCTTCGCGGAGCTGCACCGCGAGCACGGCGTCCGCTTCCGCTTCGGCGTCCGGCTCACGGAGATCGTCGGACAGGACGGCATGGTCCTCGCCGCCCGCACGGACGACGGCGAGGAGCACCCCGCGCACGACGTCCTCGCCGCGATCGGTGCCGCCCCCCGCACCGCCCTCGCGGAGGCCGCGGGCCTGGAGACCGCCGACCCGGCGCGGGGCGGCGGCATCGTCGTCGACGAGCGGCTGCGCACCAGCGACCCCGACATCTACGCCGCCGGAGACGTGGCGTCCTTCCCGCTCGCCCTGTTCGGCACCCGGCTGCGGGTCGAGCACTGGGCGAACGCCCTGAACGGCGGTCCGGCCGCCGCCCGCTCGATGCTCGGCAGGGACGTCACCTACGACCGCGTGCCGTACTTCTTCAGCGACCAGTACGACCTGGGCATGGAGTACAGCGGGTGGGCGCCGCCGGGCTCGTACGACGAGGTGGTCATCCGCGGCGACGCCGGGAAACGGGAGTTCATCGCGTTCTGGGTGCGTCAGGGCCGCGTACTGGCCGGGATGAACGTGAACGTGTGGGATGTCACAGAGCACATCCAGCGGCTCGTCCGTTCCCGGGCCCCGGTGAACATCGAGGCACTCTCGGACCCGCACGTACCGCTCGAAGGCCTCGCCCCCTGACCGCCGCGCGCACCGGCGCCGCCGCGCCACCCCCGTAGAATTCACGCGTGGCAGGACGGATCAACGACGAGGACGTGAAGGCGGTTCGGGACGCGGTCCCGATCGACGCCGTGGTCTCCGAGTACCTCCAGCTGCGCAGCGCGGGCGGCGGCAACCTCAAGGGCCTGTGCCCGTTCCACGACGAGAAGTCGCCGTCCTTCCAGGTCAGCCCCAGCAAGGGACTCTTCCACTGCTTCGGCTGCCAGGAGGGCGGCGACACCATCACCTTCGTGATGAAGGTGGACCACCTCTCCTTCTCGGAGGCGGTCGAGCGCCTCGCCGCCCAGGCCGGCATCACCCTGCGGTACGAGGAGGGCGGCTACAACCCGGCCCACCAGCGCGGTGAGCGCATCCGGCTGGTGGAGGCGCACAAGATCGCCGCGCAGTGGTACGCGGAGCAGCTCGCCACCAGCCCCGAGGCCGAGACCGGCCGGGTCTTCCTCGCCGAACGCGGCTTCGACCAGGCCGCCGCCGTCCACTTCGGGGTCGGCTACAGCCCCCAGGGCTGGGACCACCTCACCCGCTACCTGCGCGGCAAGGGCTTCACCGACAAGGAACTGCTCCTGTCCGGCCTGTCCCAGGAGGGCCGCCGGGGCCCCATCGACCGGTTCCGGGGCCGGCTGATGTGGCCGATCCGGGACATCGGCGGCGAGGTCGTCGGCTTCGGCGCCCGCAAGCTGTACGAGGCGGACAACGGCCCGAAGTACCTCAACACCCCCGACACGGCGATCTACCGGAAGAGCCAGGTGCTGTACGGCATCGACCTGGCCAAGAAGGAGATCGCGAAGGCGAGCCGGGCGGTTGTGGTCGAGGGTTACACCGACGTCATGGCCTGCCACCTCGCCGGGGTGACGACGGCCATCGCGACCTGCGGCACGGCCTTCGGCAGCGACCACATCAAGATCCTGCGCCGGCTGCTGATGGACAACGGCAGTGCCCGCGTCATCTTCACCTTCGACGGCGACGCGGCCGGCCAGAAGGCCGCCCTGCGCGCCTTCGAGGACGACCAGAAGTTCGCCGCCGAGACGTACATCGCCATCGCGCCCGACGGCATGGACCCCTGTGATCTGCGCCTCGCCAAGGGCGACGAGGCCGTCGCCGACCTGGTCCAGCCCCGCACCCCGCTCTTCGAGTTCGCGCTCCGCCAGATCCTCAGCCGCTACGACCTCGACACCCCCGCCGGCCGCGCCGCCGCCCTGGACGAGGCCGCCCCGATCGTCGCCCGGATCAAGAACACCGGCGCCCAGCACGAGGTCGCCGTCGAACTGGCAGGCATGCTCGGCATCCTCGACACCCAGTTCGTGGTCCGCCGGGTCGGCCAGCTGGCCCGCTGGGCCCGTGACCGCGGCGGCAAGGGCGACCCGCGGCAGGGTCCGTCCCGCCAGGCCGGTCCCCAGTGGGCCGAGGCCCCCCGTCCCGCCGGCGGTCCGGCGCTGACCCTGCGCAACCCCGTGCACGCCGCCGAACGCGAGCTGCTCAAACTCGCTTTGCAGCGTCCGGAACTGGTCTCCCCGGCCTTCGACGCCTACGGCATGGACGAGTTCACCGCTCCGCCGTACGCCGCCGTACGCCGGGCGGTCGCGGAGGCGGGCGGCGCCGAGTACGGCGTGTCCGACCCGCAGGAGTACGTCGTCCGGGTGCGGGAGGCCGCCCCCGACGACACCGTCCGCGCCATGGTCACCGAGCTGGCCGTCGAGCCGATCCTGCGCCGCACGGTGGACGAGACGTACGCCGGCACGGTCCTGGTGCAGATCCGCCGCCGGGCCGTGGAGCGCCGTATCCGCGACATCCAGTCCCAGCTGACCCGCCTCGCCGCCGGCGGCGACCCGGCCCGGCTGGCCGCCGTCCAGAACGAGGTCTGGGTCCTCCAGCAGTACGACCAGGCCCTGCGCGAACGCGGCGCGGCAGCGCTCTAGGCACGCCGGTCCCCGGACTCCCCGATCCCGCCAGGTCAGCGCCGGGGTCGGGGCCGACGGTGCGGGCACGGTCAGCGGGCGGTCACGGACCGGATGCAAAAAGTCACCGCACGCCCCTCGTGGCGGCGTTGTGTCGTACTCCACACTGGGGGCCGGTGCCCGAGTCCTCGGAGCGCAGGCCGTCGACTCTCCGCTCCGAAGCACCGCTGCCGCTCACCTTCAGCAGCGATCATCCTGGAGGTCGCCCCCGTGCAGACCCGGACCCTCGCCCAGACCGACACCAGCACCAGCACCAGCACCAGCACCACCGCGGACGAACCGGACGCGGAGACCGACGTCCTCCGGGCCGTGCCCCCGCAGAGCCGCGCCGCCCGGCACCCGCGGGCCCCGGCCGCCGGGGCGCTCGAGGAGGACCCCGGGGAACCGGCCGGACCGGCCGAGCCGGCTCGGGCCGAGGAGGCCGAGGAGGCCGCCGAACCCGCCGAGGTCCCGGCCGCCGTCCGGGCCGAGTCCGGCGGACCCTCGGCCGACCTGTTCCGCCAGTACCTGCGTGAGATCGGCCGCATCCCCCTGCTCACCGCCGCCGAGGAGGTCGAGCTGGCCCGCCGGGTCGAGGCCGGCCTGTTCGCCGAGGAGAAGCTGAGCAGCACACCCGACCTGGACAGCCGGCTGGCGCACGACCTGGACCGGCTGGTGGTCATGGGCCGGATGGCCAAGCGCCGGCTCATCGAGGCCAACCTGCGTCTGGTGGTGTCCGTCGCCAAGCGGTACGTCGGCCGCGGCCTGACCATGCTCGACCTCGTCCAGGAGGGCAACCTCGGGCTGATCCGGGCCGTGGAGAAGTTCGACTACGCGCGCGGCTACAAGTTCTCCACCTACGCCACCTGGTGGATCCGCCAGGCCATGTCCCGGGCCCTGGCCGACCAGGCCCGCACCATCCGCGTCCCGGTACACGTCGTGGAGCTGATCAACCGGGTCGTCCGCGTCCAGCGGCGGCTGCTCCAGGAACGCGGCTGCGAGCCGACGGCGGACGAGGTCGCCGCCCAGCTGGACCTGCCGCCCGAGCGGATCGGCGAGGTGCTGCGGCTCGCCCAGGAGCCGGTGTCGCTGCACGCCCCGGTCGGTGAGGAGGACGACGTCGCCCTCGGTGACCTCATCGAGGACGGTGACGCGGCCAGCCCCGTGGAGTCGGCCGCGTTCCTGCTGCTGCGCCAGCACCTGGACGTCGTGCTGTCCACGCTGGGGGAGCGGGAGCGGAAGGTGGTCCAGCTCCGCTACGGCCTGGCCGACGGCCGCCCCCGCACCCTGGAGGAGATCGGCCGCATCTTCGGGGTGACCCGGGAGCGGATACGGCAGATCGAGTCCAAGACCCTGAACAAACTCCGCGACCACGCCTTCGCGGACCAGCTCAGGGGCTACCTGGACTGACGGGGGGCCGCCGGGCGGCGGCCCCCCGCCGCGACACGGCCTAGTCCACCTCGGCGACGGCCTGCGCGAACTGGGCCTGGTACAGGCGGGCGTAGGCGCCCCCGGCGGCCAGCAGCTCCGCGTGCGCGCCCTGTTCCACGATGGACCCGTTCTCCATGACGAGGATGACGTCGGCGTCCCGGATCGTCGACAGCCGGTGCGCGATCACGAACGACGTGCGCCCGGCCGCGAGTTTGGCCATCGCCTTCTGGATCAGCACCTCCGTGCGCGTGTCGACGGAACTGGTCGCCTCGTCCAGCACCAGGATCACCGGGTCGGACAGGAACGCCCGCGCGATCGTGATCAGCTGCTTCTCGCCGGCGCTGACGCCCGTGCCCTCGTCGTCGATGACGGTGTCGTACCCGTCGGGCAGCGTGCGGACGAACCGGTCGGCGTGCGCCGCCCGCGCCGCCTCCTCGATCTCCCCGCGCGTGACCTCCCGTGAGGCGCCGTACGCGATGTTCTCCGCGATGGTGCCGCCGAACAGCCAGGTGTCCTGGAGCACCATGCCGATCCCGGACCGGAGGTCGTCGCGTGACATCTTCCGGATGTCGACCCCGTCGAGCGTGATCCGACCGCCGGAGACGTCGTAGAACCGCATCAGCAGGTTGACCAGCGTGGTCTTGCCCGCGCCGGTCGGGCCGACGATCGCCACCGTGTGCCCGGGCTCCACCGTGAGGGTCAGGTCCTCGATCAGCGGCTTCTCCGGGTCGTACCGGAACGACACGTGCTCCAGCCGCACCCGGCCGCGCAGTTCCGCGGGCCGCTCGCCCGGCAGCGGGTCCGCCTCCTGCTCCTGCGCGTCCAGGAGTTCGAAGACCCGCTCCGCCGAGGCCACACCGGACTGCACCAGGTTCGCCATCGACGCGACCTGCGTCAGCGGCATCGAGAACTGCCGCGAGTACTGGATGAAGGCCTGCACGTCACCGATGGACAGGGCGCCGGACGCGACCCGCAGCCCGCCGACTACCGCCACCAGCACGTAGTTGAGGTTCGACACGAACATCATCAGCGGCTGCATGACACCGCTGTTGAACTGCGCCCTGAACGCGGCCTCGTACAGCGCCTCGTTCTGCTCGGCGAACTGCTGCGCCGACTCCTCCTGCCGTCCGAAGACCTTCACCAGGGCGTGCCCGGTGTACATCTCCTCGACGTGCGCGTTCAGCTTGCCGGTGGACCGCCACTGCTGCACGAAGTGCGGCTGCGACCGCTTGCCGACCCGGGTCGCGACCACGAACGACAGGGGTACGGTGACGAGCGCGACCAGCGCCAGGATCCAGGAGACCCAGAACATCATCGCGAGCACGCCGATGATGGTCAGCACCGAGTTGATCAGCTGGCCCATCGACTGCTGGAGCGTCTGCCCGATGTTGTCGATGTCGTTGGTCGCCCGGGACAGCACCTCACCGCGCTGGCGCTTGTCGAAGTACGACAGCGGCAGCCGCGACAGCTTCTTCTGCACGTCCTCCCGCAGCCGGTACATCGTGCGGTTCACGGCCCGGTTCACCAGCCGGGTCGCGACCGCCATCAGCAGGCCGGCGACCAGGAACGTGCCGAGCGCGATCAGCAGGACACGGCCGACGGCGTCGAAGTCGATGCCCTGGCCGGGCGTGAAGTCGGTGCCCTGGAGCATGTCCGCGATCCGGCCCTGGCCGTGCTCGCGCATCCGCGCCAGGACCTGCTCCTTCGTGGCGCCGGCCGGCATCTGCCGGCCGATGATGCCGGAGAACACCAGGTCGGTGGCGCGGCCGAGGATCTTCGGCCCGACCACGCTCAGGCCCACACTGACCACCACGCAGAGCAGCAGGACGTAGATGGTGGCGCGTTCCGGTCTGAACTGGGTGACGAGCCGTTTGCCCGACCCCTTGAAGTCCATCGAGCGCTGGTCGGGGCCGCCCCCGGCCATCATGCGTCCCATGGGCCCGGCCATCAGGCGGCCTCCGCTTCCGTCAGCTGGGAGAGCACGATCTCCCGGTAGGTCTCGTTGGACGCCATCAGTTCGGCGTGCCGGCCGGAGCCGACCACGCGGCCCTCGTCGAGCACGATGATCCGGTCGGCGTCCCGGATGGTCGCCACCCGCTGGGCGACGATGACGACGGTCGCCTCGGCTGTCTCCCGGGCGAGCGCGGCACGCAGGGCCGCGTCCGTCGCGTAGTCGAGAGCGGAGAAGGAGTCGTCGAACAGGTAGATCCCCGGACGCCGCACCAGGGTGCGGGCGATGGCCAGGCGCTGGCGCTGGCCGCCGGAGACGTTGGTGCCGCCCTGCGCGATCGGCGCGTCGAGGCCGCCCTCCAGCTTCCGAACGAAGTTCCCGGCCTGCGCCACCTCCAGCGCGTGCCACAGCTCCTCGTCGGTGGCGTCCGGGTTGCCGTAGCGCAGGTTGGTGGCGACCGTACCCGCGAACAGGTAGGGCTTCTGCGGGACGAACCCCACGGTCCGTGCGAGCAGCGCCGGATCGATGGTCCGGACGTCGACGCCGTTCACCAGCACCTCGCCCTCGGTGGCGTCGAACAGCCGGGGGACGAGGCCGAGCAGCGTCGACTTGCCGCTGCCGGTCGAGCCGATCACGGCGGTCGTCTCGCCGGGCCGGGCCACCAGGCTGACGGCCTTGAGCACCGGCTCCTCGGCCCCCGGATAGCGGAAACCCGCGTCCCGGAGTTCCAGGTGTCCGTGCCGGCGCAGCTCCCGGACCGGGGCGGCGGGCGGTACGACGCTGGAGTCGGTCCCGAGGACCTCCTCGATGCGCTCGGCGCACACCTCGGCGCGCGGCACCATCATGAACATGAAGGTCGCCATCATCACGGACATGACGATCTGCATCAGATAGGCGAGGAACGCGGTCAGGTCACCGATCGCCATCCCGCCGCTGTCGATCCGGTGGGCGCCGAACCAGACCACCGCGAGGGACGACAGGTTCACCACCGTCATGACGATCGGGAACATCAGGGCGAGCATCCGGCCGGTGGCCAGCTGCATCCCCGTCAGCTCGGTGTTCGCCGCACCGAACCGGTCCTGCTCGTACTCGTCGCGGACGAAGGCGCGGATCACCCGGTTGCCGGTGATCTGCTCGCGCAGCACCCGGTTCACCGTGTCCAGGCGGACCTGCATGGACCGGAACAGCGGACGCAGCCGGCGCACGATGAGCGTCACGCAGACGCCGAGCACGGGGACGACCGCGGCCAGTACCCCGGACAGCGGTACGTCCAGGCCGAGCGCCAGCACGATTCCGCCCACGCACATGATGGGCGCCGACACCATCAGGGTGAACGTCATCAGGGCCAGCATCTGGACCTGCTGCACGTCGTTCGTCGTACGGGTGATGAGCGAGGGTGCCCCGAAGTGACCGACCTCACGCGCGGAGAAGGACTGGACCCGGTCGAAGACGGCACCGCGCACGTCCCGGCCGAGGGCGGAGGCGGTCCGGGCGCCGTAGTACACGGCACCGATGTTGCACACCACTTGGGCCAGCGAGATGCCGATCATCAGGGCGCCGAAGGACAGGATGTACCCGGTGTCCCCCTTCACGACGCCGTTGTCGATGATGTCGGCGTTGAGGGTGGGCAGGTAGAGGGTGGCGCAGGTCTGGAGGAACTGGAGCAGCACCAGGAAGGCGATGGGTTTCTTGTAGGGCCTGAGATAGGTCCGCAGAAGTCGTATGAGCACGCTACGTCTCTCGGAGTCGGCGACAGGGGCTGGACGGTTGCCCCTGGCCCCTATCGTCGGGCACTCCGCCCGTGTTACCCCAACCGATTAACCCGACCGGTCCGGTGCGCGCGGGCGTCAGGGACCGAACGCCCCCGGATGGGTCTGCTCCCGCACCGCCGTGAACTGCTGCCGCACCGCCTGTCCCACGGCCAGTTCCTCGCCGGGTTCCAGCACCTGGGCCGCCGCGCCCTGCCAGGCCGGCGGGTTCCGCGGGTCGAGGGTTCCCCGCGACACCCCGAGCGCCCAGGCCGCCTGCCGGGCCGCGCCGATCGCCGCGTAGTCCGCGGGCTGCGGAACGACGACCTGCGCGCCGAACAGCGAGGGGGCCGAGGCCTGCACGGCGGGCAGCTCGGCGGCCGGGCCGAGCAGGAAGATCCGCCGCACCGCCACACCGCGCCCACGCAGCACGTCCAGCGCGTCGGCGAGCCCGCACAGCATGCCCTCGAACGCCGCCCGCGCCAGGTGCTCCGGCTTCATCGACTCCCGCCGCAGCCCCGAGAGGGTCCCCGCGGTGTGCGGCAGGTTCGGCGTCCGCTCGCCCTCCAGATAGGGCAGCAGCACCAAGCCGTGCGCCCCCGGCGTGGACTTCACCGCCAGGTCGGACAGGCTCTCCAGGTCCGCCAGCCCCAGCAGTTCGGCGGTGCCGCGCAGCGTGCGTACGGCGTTCAGGGTGGTGACGACCGGCAGGTGCATGCCGGTGGCGTCGGCGAGGGAGGTGATCATCCCGGACTGGTCGGCGAGCGCCTCCGGATGCACGGCCATCACGGACCCCGACGCCCCGAGCGACACGACGGCGTCCCCGAGCCCGATGCCGAGCCCGAACGCGGCGGCCATGGTCTCCCCGGTCCCGGCGGAGATCAGCAGCCCCTCCGGGGTCGTACCGGCCGCGTCCGAGGGGCCGATCACGTCCGGCAGCGCCGTCTGGTGACCGAGGGCCAATTCGACCAGCTCGGGCCGGTAGGCGCCGGTGGCCGCCGACCAGTACCCGGTGCCGGAGGCCCCGCCGCGGTCGGTGGTGCGGCGCACCGGCCGTCCGAGCAGCTGCCAGACGAGCCAGTCGTGGGCCTGGAGCAGGACAGCCGCGCGCCGCGCGTTCTCGGGTTCGTTCTTCGCCAGCCAGCGCAGCTTGGTGACCGGCTGGGCGGCATGCGGCACGCTTCCGACGGCCTGCGCCCAGGCCTCCCGGCCGCCGAGCGCGTCCACGAGGTCCGCCGCCGCGACCTGCGCCCGCTTGTCGCCGCCGACCAGCGCCGGGCGGACGGTGTTGCCCTGGGCGTCCAGCGGGATCAGCGCGTTCTGCTGCGAGGAGACGCCGATGGCCTGCACGCCCTCCAGCAGACCGCCGCCCGCGGCCTCGCCCAGGGAGAGCAGCCAGGCCTGCGGATCGACGTCAGCGGGCCGCCCCCCGTCCGGTGCCTCGACCGGATGGGGGGCGTACCCCTGCCTCAGCACGGCGCCCGTGTCCGTGTCGCAGACCACGATGCGCGTGAAATCGGGCGAGCTGTCCAAGCCGGCGACTATCCCCATGCCTACGAATTTTGCCGCATCGGCGGGGCTGGTCCGGCCGAGGGGCGGCGGCGCGCGGCGCCGCGCGACGAACCTCAGGTGGTGCTGGTGCCCCAGTCGTCCTCGCCCGTGCCGTTCACACCGCGCTCGCGCAGCGACCGCACCCGCTGGGCGACGGACTCCGGAACGCGGTCGCCGACCTTGTCGCTGACCGTGTGGAACGCCTTGCCGGCGTAGACGCGGCCCTGCTGGGCGGCCGTCTCGGCGGTGTTGCGCACGGCAGGGTTCTGCGTGATCTGCCGTGCGGACTTCTTCAACTGCTCGTAGCGCTCGCGTCCGGCCCTCGTGCCGAGTACGTAACCGAGGGACAGTCCGGCGAGGAACGTGAGCCGGTAGCGCATGGCTGCCACCCTTCCCGTGCGTAGTGTGCTGGTGCGGCGCCGACTCCTGGGGGAGCCGATGGACGGAGCACCCCCCTGCTTGCGCTAATGTATGTGTCGCAGCGAGCGTCCGCCCCCTGGCGAATACCCAAGGCGGCACGATCGATGCAATCGAGGCGATCCTCCGTAGCTCAATTGGCAGAGCAGCCGGCTGTTAACCGGCAGGTTACTGGTTCGAGTCCAGTCGGGGGAGCTTCGGTCCTCCGTAGCTCAATTGGCAGAGCAGCCGGCTGTTAACCGGCAGGTTACTGGTTCGAGTCCAGTCGGGGGAGCGCTGAACGAGGACCCCCGCAGGGGTCCTTTTTCATGTCCGCGGGAACCGCCGGGGCTGGCGTCGCCGTCCTCGGGATCATGAGCAGCGCGGAAGCCGACCATCCGAAGCAGGAGATCGTATGAGCGGCTATGCTGCGGCAGACGGCGCGCACACATGTACGCGACACGCCGCTATGGGGCGGTAGCTCAGCCGGTTAGAGCAGCGGACTCATAATCCGTCGGCCGTGGGTTCGAGTCCCACCCGCCCCACCTCAGCGCTTCGCCGCAGTAACGTTCTCACCTGCGGTGGAGCCGCAACGGTCGCCACGCAGGAACATCATCCAGTCGCGTGAAGATCATTCGCTCGCCCGCTGCTCGCCCGAAGTGCCAGGGGCAAGAGATGGACCCGCGCGATGCTTGCCCGACCGACGGACCGGGAGACACTCGCTGCGGGTCTGACGGCACTGCGCGACCAGCCCTACTAGGTAGGGCTGTTCGCTTAGCGCCCCTACTGCACGACGCTCAGGTGGCGCTGCGGCACGTTGGAGGTGTCTGCGGTCACCTCGGCCGGCTCGGGCGTGGCCTGCTCGGCGGTCGTCTCGACAGTCGGCGCTGTGGCGGCCGGAGGGGGCTCCGTGCGCGTTTCGGTGGCTTCCGGTCCCTCTGTGCTGTTCGACTGTACCGACGGGGCGAGCGGGCTCAGGCTGGCTGCTGGCGTGTTGCGGTCGGGCCTGGGGACCGCCTTCCGTTCATACGGCTGTTCCGGCGCCTGAATTCCCGCTTGTGCCCTGACTGTGCCGGACGGCATCGGAGTGCTCGCGCCCGCGGTCGGCTCGCTCCTACTGCCCTCGATCGTCTCCGAGGCTTGAGGTGGTGGCTCCCGAGTGGCGTACGGGGTTAAGTACACCGTGGCTCCGGGGCCGGCGGCGAAGGCATCGCGGTGAGCGCTCACGGCTCTGCGAACACTGGCGATGGTGAGGGCGAGCCCACAGCCCTTCACCGGTGATAGGTGTCCCCGCTGTCTACTGGACGGGCGGTTCGGGGTCGTATCGGCGGCCTGTGCCGGGCCGGCCGCCCAAGCAGTGATCTCGGCCTGAAGTTGCGCGATCAGTGCCCGATTTCTGCGGTGGCCCTGGAACAGCAGGATGACCGCGAGGAGCGCAGCCCCCAATACTCCTGCCAGGACACAATCGATCACGCGAGCCCCCTCAGTGCTGATGTGAACAAGTGTTCCCATCGGTAGTCAAGGCACCTCCCCCACAGCGGCCTTTCGGTCGGTTGCCCCACCCGCCCGCGGCGGGCGTCGGCGGACCGGAATGCGTTCACAGGAGCGCCATTGACACCCCTGATGCTGCACGCCTGACGGCCGTTCCGGCTGCACACCGAAGCAAAAACCTACCGGTTGCCTGGTCGGATTTGTGGGGCCATGATTCACTCATCGCACCGGGAATGCAACAAGGTTGAAGCAACACGTGGGATCGGGCGTTCGAGCGGCGCGGCCCATGACGTAGTCGGCCCTGGTCGGGTCTGTCGCGCTGGTTGCTAGATCAGTGCAGGCCCGCTGATGCGGCGCCACCACTTGGAGGAACTGGACAGTGCCAGAACCACAGCAAGATCGCTCCCGTACGACGCGAGAGGCGCTGGTGTACGGGGCGGCTCTCAAATTCGCAGAAATGGGATACTCTGCATCAATTAATGACATCACGGAAGAATCTGGCGTAAAAAAGGGTGCGATCTACCACCATTTCCGGACTAAAGATGACATTGGCTGGGAAGTTGTCAGGCTAGGGGCGGTCAGTGACGAGCCCGGCAGTGAGCCGCATCTCGTGCTGCCTACGCCCACCTTCAGCTGGGTTCAGGTGGTGGTGGACCAGGCGGCCCGTCTGGCGGCGATCACCCAGGATGTTCCTTATGTCAGGGCGGCTCATCGACTGGCTACCGAGCCGGGCACGCCCTTCTATCAGCACATCTGGCGTCACTTCCAGCCCGCGATCATTCAGGTCCTACAGCAGGCGTACGAGGAGGGAGAGCTGCTTCCGGGGATTGATGCCGAGGCGATGGGTAAGGACTGGATCGCGGCTTTCACCGGCTACGACCTGATGCGGCGACTCGATCCTGAGAATCTCCCGAAGGACATCTATGAGTTGAACCGGAACACGGTGGACCGGTGCGTGCGTCCTAAGGTCCTACGCGAGCTGGACCTCACCATCGAGCGAGGCAAGAAGCTCGCCGAGTTGCATCCTCTGTATATCAAGACGAAGGCTGATGAGAGGGGTGCGGCAGCCAGGGCTCGGGCCCGAAGCGCAGTGGCCGCCGGGGCGTAGCTTGCGGGTGTGCCAGACCCCGCGATGGACCGGACGACTCCCTTCCTGTGCCTACGCATCCCACGCCGCAGCCCTTGAACCGGGTGCCGCCGGGCTCCTGTCAGGCTGTGGCAACGGCGTGGTGGGCGGAAGGGCGAACGGGCCTCTCGAGCGCGGCACCCGCGCCCCTCAGGCCGGCGGCTTGGTGTGCGAGGCGCTCCGCTAGCACGGTCATCGGACAAAGCCTCTGGCTCCCCCGGAGCTACAAGTCGCTCAGCCACTGGCACGGCACTGTGTCGTGGCACGAACTCACTGTCCTCCACGCGGGGCCTTGGCTCGGGTTGGCCATCCGGCGAAGCGGGTCGCGGTGTCGAGCCGGACATCCAGGGACTGTCGGTGCAGCGGTCATGGTGCATGGCTGCGCGAGGTGAACGGGGGTCTTCAAAACCGACCAGGTGTATGGTTTCATTTTGCCCATGGCGCTACAACGGGGACTAACCACGATGTCGGAACGTGCGACCTTCGAGAGCCCGTGCAGGAGTCCTCTCGCGTTCACTGGCAGAGGTGAGTGGCGTGGCGACGGATGCTCAGGACCGGCCGCTCCGCACCCTTCTTCGTCTGCACCGTGGACGACGCGCCCTAGACGAGTTCCCCGGCCTACCGAAAAGGTCGGCCACGTTCGCTGACCCCCTCGGGATCAGCGAACAGCACGTACGCATCGCACATCTCGACGTCTTCGGCGTGCGGCCCCCTTGACGGCGGCGGCGCCATTCGGCCGCTGGCGGCAGCTCGGCGACAGTCATGCGGATGTGGCGCTTGTCGTAGCCCAGCACATTGTGGTGGCCGGCTCGGGAATCGATTGCCAGGCCCTGCCCTTCAGGCGCGGGCAACGGGGTGCAGTTCAGCCTCTGCCGTTCGTGCCAGACGCTCACCATGCAGCTCTCAACCCCTGCGGTGTGAGTTCAGCATGACGCCTACACAGTGCGGGAGATTTCCATGCGTGTAGTGGTACCTCAAGATCCCTTTTGGGCTGAACTGTTCGCAACCGTCGACAGATGCGTTCTGCATGAGCTGAGCTGGCCCAACGATCTTTCGCCCGCTGAAGAACCACTGGTCAGGCGCGCTTATGACGCGTACGAGCGGATCCTGTACCAGCTGCCGCCGACCGTACAACAGCTTGTGCTCTCCCACTCAACTGAACGGGCGACGGCGATGCCGGGCCGGCAGGTAACCCCAACCCAGCGCCTCTATCGGGCGGATGGCCGACCGCTCACACCCATGTACGTCATCGACGTCGCCGAGAGCGACCTCGTCGCGCTGGTCGCCTTCCAGTGGCATCTACGGTCCGACGAGCTGTGTGACCTAAAAACCCGGGTCCCCCAACACCTCGCCGACGTGTATCACAGGACCGTTGGGGTCCTCACGCTGATTCCCCCGTCTGGCCTGCCTGAAGCACTCGCCCCTGCGAGAGGCAGCGGCGACGCCGCAATCGTTTTTTCGATGGATACTGAGGCCGCCTACGAGACGCATCGAGACCGGATCATCGAGGTCGTAAGCGGGCGGAACCCGGATGCCGTGGCCTGTCATCGCATGCTCTACGCGTGACCCCTCCAGCCGCGCAGCGGTGCCCGGAGCATGCCCAGGCGGCGTCGAAGGCGAAGGCGCGTATGTGGGTAAGCCGCGGGTGGTCGGCCGGCGCGATGGCCGCTCCTCGTCCCGCCTTCGCCTCGGTTCCGTCCTCCCATGGCGTCGTTCTCAGGGAGCGCTCTGGTCAGCACCTCTGAATCGAGGACGGGCGCACGCGTCTGAAGCTTGAAGCGTGGGTAGGTACCCGCAGTTCCAGGCGACGGAATCGTGGGAATGATCACGCTGAACCGTGCGAGCGGCATGTAATAGCGTCCGCTGCATGACCTCGCGGACGCGCCCTGAGCAGGACCATCATGTTGCGGCAGACCTTACCCGAGCACTTTTCGAAGGTCAGTTCGACGAGATTCACAGGCCCTGGCGTGACTTCTTCAGCACCAGCACCTTCCACCATCGCGAGCTGCCGCGCGAAGAACGCCTGGTGCTCAGCTACGAACGCCTGCGCCTCCTCAACAAGCACGTCCTGGACAGCCCCCACAGCCCCGAGGCCATCGCTCAGGATCCGACACGGCTCACGGCCCTGCATGAGTGGGTAGGGCCCGTCGACCCAGGACTAGGCACGATCCTGACCATCCACTACAACCTGTTCCTGGGCAGCCTGACGAACTTCGAGGATGCGAACAGTTACGACCTGCGCCCATTCGTGGCCATGGAGCGCACCGGCGTCTTCCTCTGCACGGAAGTCGACTACGGGAACAATGCCCCGCAGTTGGAGACCACTTGCGTCTGGGATAGCGGCAGTGGCGAGTTCGTCCTGCACACGCCGCGACCCGGAGCGGGCAAGTTCATGCCCAATACCAGCTCGACCGGCGGCCCGAAGACGGCCCTGGTCGCGGCTCGCTTGCTCGTCGACGACCGGGACGAGGGCGTCCACCTCTTCCTGGTCCCACTTCACGATGAGACGACCGGAGAACCTCTCGCCGGCGTCTCCATCGAACGCCTGCCTCAAACAGCAAGCGCTCCCCTTGACCACTGCGTGACGACCTTCACCCACGTCCGTCTGCCGTACGAGGCGATGGTGCAGTCCGAGCACGGCCGACTGACGCCTGACGGCGTATACACCAGCAACGTCGGAGGGGCCCTCAAGCGGTTCCTCAGCTCAGTAACGCGGGTTACCGACGGCAAGTTGTGTATGCAAGCCTCCGCCCTGGGGACCACCCGCCACGCCCTGACCATCGCAGTCAGGTACGCCCACACCCGGCACACCTCCAGCGGAACCAGGGGCGGCAGTGTTCCGCTGTGGCATCACCGAAGCCACCACGCGCCCCTACTCGAAGCCCTGGCCACCACCTACGCCGCTACATTCCTTCACCGTTCCGCAGTCCGTTCGTGGGAGCAGGCCACCACGACGACGGAACGCGCCGACGCCGAACGACTTGCGGCCATCACCAAGGGGTGGATCACCTGGCGCGGCCGCGAGGTTATGGACGAGGCCCGTCACAGCTGCGGGGCCCGCGGTCTTTTCGAGGCCAATGGCATCGCATCCCAACGTGCGGCCATCGAAGGTGCCATAACCGCAGAAGGCGATAACAGGGTCATATGGGTCAAAGCTGGTATGGAACTGGTGATGGGTCACTTCGAGCGCGCAGAGTTTGAGGGCTCGGGCTTCGGCGACCTGGACAACCCCGAGTACCTTCAGCGCCTACTCGGACACGTCGCTGGAATATGGTTCGAGCGTGCTGGTGAACGGCTCCGCCCGTCTAAGGAGCGTGAGGAAGGGGCGGACGCAGGTGGGGGCATCGGACCACCCCGCTCGCATCGTCGCAGTCCCCGCCCGGGCGGAATTCTGAAGCGGACTGTCCTGCCCGCCACCGAGCTGGTCGACGCCCACGCTAGTTTCCTGGCGGCCCAGGAGCTGTTGTCGGCTGCCCGACAGGCCCAGCATCCTGAGGCCAGGCGCCTTCTCCATCTGCTCCACCGGTTGTTCGCGCTGCGTCGCCTCTTTGCCCACAGGGGGGACCTCCAAGCGCACGGGCACCTGAGGGCTGACCAAGTCCTGTCGTGGCACGACGCGATCGAGGACGTGATCGACGACCTTGAGCCCCACGGCCTGCTCCTCGCTAACGCACAGGCCGTTTCGGAGGCCCTTCTCCTCAGCCATCCGATCATGGCTGGTTGACCTCGCCCCATGCCCGGACCCGACCCTCGGCCGCGGGCCTCGCTTGCACTCACCGCTGCCGGGAGTCCGTTCGCCGAGGAAGGGCGCTCCGCGGTCGCCGTGGATGACGGGTGCGGCCCGACGGTAATGAACCGCTGTCAAATCGGTTCGTCGCCTGGGTTGTCGTCCTCCGAAGGGGGTTCGACGGGCTGCTGTGCTGCCTGCTGAAGAGCCAGGATCTTCGCGGCCGTGACCTCGGCGCGCAGCCGGGTTATCTGCTCCTCATGGCTCCGGTGACCCCGGTAGATAAGGACGATCCCCAGTATGGCGACGCCGAGGGCAGCTGTCAGTAGTGCGTCTGTCACTCGTACCCCCGTGCGCGTGGACTCGAATGTGACACGCCGTACGTAGCCTGACGCAGGGGTCAGAGGTCTACGAATCTGTTACAGCGTCAGCCTGCGCGTCGACGCCGGGACTGGCGACGTGTCACCTCCTCGGCGGGAGCGGCGGGCGCGGCCTGTGTGGCCAGTCCCACGCGCCGCAGAACTTCCTCCTGTGCCTCGGGTGGCAGGCCGGCGAGCAGCGTGGCGATCGCGTCGACCTGCGCACTCGAAGCGGGCCCCGCTACCGGGTTCGCCCCTCCTGCCTCGGCGAGCAGCTCTGCTGCACCGGCGCGGCCAGCCTCTCGTAGCTCGTCCGGCGTGACGCCAACTGCTTGGGCCATGTCGGCGAGGGTGTCGTCCGGCGCCGTGACGGGCGCGCGGACGCCGCCGATGGTCTGGTGGCCGTTAACGATCGCGCGCCACCAGGTGTCACTGACCCCGGCTCTTCGAGCGGCCTCGCGCCCGGACATGCGGGTCCGGCGGAGTGCCTCCTTGAGCAGCAGCGCCTCGGGGGGCGGCGTTGGGTTCTGCGCATCCATAGCGCGCAGGTTCGCACAAGTACGCACCACTGCGCCACTGAGACGCACACAGTGCCTGCAAAGTGGCCCACAGTGAGTGTGACTGACGTCACAACTGCGCAGTACTGCGCACACTACGCGACACTACGCATAGACTGTGTGCATGAACCACACTCCTATGCGACGCCGTAAAGGCGCGCCTTTCCATCACAGTCCGGAGGCGGTGACGAGCGCGCGCGAGAACGCAGGGCTCACGCAGAAGTCCCTGGCGGAGACGTGCGGGTTCAGCGTCCAGCTCCTCTGCGACATCGAGGCCGGCCGACGTAACGCGACCCCCGAGAAGCTCCGCGCCATGGCTCGCGTCCTGGGCTGCCGGGTCGCTTCCCTGCAACCGCGCCAGGGCGTGACCCGCCTCGACGACGAACCGCCGGCGGCCGTCAACGGGCAGAAGTCCCGCCTCGCCAATGAGCCGGTTTCGGTCACCGGACGGCAGGCGTCGTGAACGCCCCCCCAAACGACAAAGCCGTCGGGCTGCTGTCACAGCCCGACGGCCACAAACGGACCCACGTAGGAGAAGGAACGTTGTCGCAACAGGCTACCCAACCGTGGAGCCCGCCTACAGCCACCGCGGCTGACCTGGCGTACGGGGCACCGACCGCGCGGCTGATCCTCCCGGCCGGCGAGATGGACGACCCCGAGTACAAGCAGCGGTGGGACGAGGTCCGCCGGAGCGGCATCGGCGGGTCCGAAGTCGCGAAGATCCTCGGCCTCAACAAGTACGCGGGCCCGCGTCACGTGTACGAGGAGAAGCACGGCCGGCCCGTCCCGATGGACGCGCAGCTCAGTGGGTACGCCGAGGTCGGTCAGGAGATCGAGCACTTCATCGCGTACATGTTCACGAAGCGCACCAGCATCCCGGCTGTGCCGACGCCCGGAACGCTCGCGAACGTCGACCGCCCGTGGATGCGGTCGAATGTCGACCGGTACGCCCTCGACCCTGAGACCGGCACGGTCGACGCCCCGGTGGAGCTGAAGAACCGCAGCGCCTACCAGCTGGACGACTGGGAGGACGGCGTGCCCGACGCGCCCGCGCTCCAGGTCCACTGGAATATGGCCGTCGGCGGCTGGTCGTACGGCTGGGCCGTCGCCCTCGTCGGCGGGAACACCCTGCGGTATCACCGCATCGAGCGGGACGAGGAACTGGTCGCGACCCTGATCGACGTCTGCGGCGCCTGGTTCCAGCGACACGTCATCGAGGGCTACCCGCCGCCGGCCGACGGCTTGGAAGCCACGAAGGAACTCCTCGGCCAGCTGTGGCGGGTCAAGCCGACCGATGTCGTCGAGGTGTCCCGGGCGAAGGCGGAGAGGCTTCGCAAGCGGCGCGCGTCGCTGATCGCCCAGATCGAAGAGCTGGACGAGCAGAGGACGGCCGTCGAGAACGAGATGCGCCTGATCTGCGGCGGCAACGCGAGCGTCGCGGAGGTCGAAGGCAAGAAGGCCTGGTCGTACGTCGCCAACGGAACTTTCTCCCCGAAGCGCTTCGAGCAGCACTATCCGGTGCTCGCCTCCATGTCCCGGACGACGAAAGAGGTCCTGGATGTGGAGCTGATCAAGGAGAAGTACCCGACCGAGTACGCCGAATGCTGCGCCCGGGTGCTGCGCGTGCCCAAGAAGGAGCTGTGATGGCCCTGTCCACCCTGAAGGACCGTGTCCAGGCGCGGGCGGCGGCCGTCGCCAGCGGCGAGGAATTCCAGCACAACCGTGCCGATGAGGAGACGCCCGCCGGCCACGGTCACGACGTCGAGCAGTTCCGCGCCGCCATCCAGGCCGCGCTGCCGAAGCACGTCAGCATCGACCTGTTCATCGCGGCGCTGCGTCCTGTCCTGCCGAAGCTGCGGCAGTGCACGCCGGCGAGCGTTCGGCAGAGCGTCATCACGGCCGCCCGGTTCGGACTCGTCCCGGACGGCCAGCAGGCGGTCATCACCGCCGACGACCGGATCGCGACCTTCCTCGCTACCTACGAGGGCTGGGTCGAGCTGATGTGGCGGTCCGGCATGGTGAGTTCGGTCATCGCCGAGATCGTGTACGAGGGCGATGAATACGAGTTCGTGCCGACCGCCCCGGTCGGTCAGGACTTCGTGCACAAGCCGGACGTGCTGGCGAGGGGCAAGGGCCGGAAGCCGCTGTTCGCGTACTGCTTCGCCTGGTTGCCCGGCGGCGCTCGGTCAAAGGTCGCGATCGTCACCGTGGCGGAAGCGGAGGAGATCCGCGACGAGTTCTCCAAGGCCTACCGGCGGGCGGAAGAAAGCGGCGAGAAGAACTCGCTGTGGCACCGGTTCTTCGACCGGATGTTGCTGAAGACAGCGATCCGGCGGTCGGTGCGGTTGATCCCGAAGTCGGCTGAGTTGCGGGCCCTGATCGCGGTCGAGCAGGCCGCCGAAGATGGCAGGCCGCAGATCCTGGCGACCATCGACCCGGAGACGGCCGCTCTGGAGGCGCGGGGCCGCCGGGCGCGTCGGGCGGCGGAAGGGTCGCCGGACGTCCCGACGTTGCGGCTGCCGGTGAAGACGAGGGGCCGGACCAAGCCGCGCTCGCGTCGCCGCGACAGGAACAAGAGGTAGCCGTGTCGGCCGCTTGGCGCCGGGCTCGCGCATGGTTCGCGGGCCCGGCCCCCGCCCCGGCTCCCTCCCTTCTGGCGCTGCCCGCCCTGTGGGCCGAAGGCCGCGCTGACATAGCTGACTTCGCTACCTGCCCGCGCGAGCAGCGCTGGCGTCCGCACGCAATGCGCGCGGACGGCTCCCGGCAGTGCTTCCGCTGCGGACACGAGACCCCAGGACAGAACTCATGACCCAGACCTACGACGAGCCGTTCGGGCCGCTGTACGAGCGTCCGGTGTCGGCTCCTTGCCCCCACTGCCCCTGCTGCGCAGCCCAGCTGTGCGAGAGGGGCCGGACCAGCGTGGTGCAGTGCCACGGCCAGCGATTGGCGGACCCCACCATGGCGGCCGTCGTCGCCTCCTGCCCCTGCTCGGCGGAGACGACGCGAGGAACGCACGCGTGGCGCCGCGCGCAGATCCGCGCGGTGAAGCAGGCGACCGAGCAGCCGCTGCCGATGGAAGCGGAGTACGTGCTGCGGGCCCTCGCCGGCGGCGAGAGCTTCCTGGACCCCACCGATGAGCTGCGCGGGCTGCGCGCCCGGCGGTACGCGGACGGTGAAGAGGACGCGTGGCGGATCACGCTCCTGGGCCGCCGGTATCTGCTCGCGCTCGAAGAACCGCGCTACAGCAGCGCGGTCTACGTCAACTCGGTCGACGTGAAGACACGGACGGCGCAGGTCGTCGTCCTCGGCTGGCACATGGAGCGCGAAGTCACCGTTCTCGCTGACTACCTCGCGCAGGCCACGGACCTAAGGCTGACCGACCTGTCGGGCCGCTACCTGGACGCGAAGGTCAACCTCGGTGCGGTCCACCCCGACGACCTTGTGCTCACCCGCCTCCAGGTGCCCCAGCCGATCACTGACACCTACGGCACCGTGCGCCCGCTGTGGATCGGGAAGGACGGTCCCCGGTGAGCGGCGAGCAGCGGCAGGCCACCGCGAGTGGCGGCGACGGGGACCGCTGCCCCACGTGCTCGATGCCCGCCACCAGGTGGAAGGCCCGGAAGAAGCCGGAGGTGAAGCGATGACGACGGTCGTCGAGATCAGCGACGAGCAGATACTGCGTGCGCTGCTCGCCGGGGATGACGTGTCGGACCGGTCCGTCGCCCAGCGGTTCGGGATCAGTGATCGGCGAGTCAGCGCGGTGCGTAAGCGGGTGGGGTTGCCCGCGTACACGCGTGGCCGGCGCCCGACGTACCGCTCGTGGATGGAGGCGTTCACGAAGCAGTCGGAACCCGTGGCGGGCGGCCACCGGCGGTGGACCGGTACACGGGAGAAGTGCGGGACGCCCGTGGTCCGGTACCGGACGCGGATCGAGACCGCGTACCGGGTCGCTTTCCGGCTGCACAACCAGCGTGAGCCGGTAGGGAACCTGACCCGGTCGTGTGAGATTCCGGGCTGCGTCGCCGGAGAACACCAGCGGGACCGGATCATGCGCGAGGCGCTGAGGGCCGGTGACGCGACGTGAGTCTTTCGGGGTTTGCCACCTGGGACCGGGGTGTCGACGTGGTCGCCGTCGAGCGGGTCTTGGAAGGGTCGCTGCCGTACACGGTGCTGGAGCCGGAAGAGCTGCGGTACGCGGCGCGGCACTCGTCCGCGCCGGCGCGCCGCGTCGCGAAGCTGCTCGGCGTCACGGAGAAGACCGTCAGCAACTGGCGGGCCGAGGGATGACGGCGGCCCTCAACGTCCTGATCTGGATCGCCGAGCACCTCGGTTGGTGGTGGCTACTGTTCCTCACCCCTGGCATGGCCGCGTGGGCGTGGGCGGCCCTGCGGCCGACGGGCAGGCACCGTCGGCCGTGGTCCGGACCGTCGGCTGAAGCGACGGCGCCCAACGTCGACCGCGACACGCTCGCGCTGCCGCGGCTGACCTGCCCCAGCGGGGAGGCCACCGACTGATGCATCGTCCGAGCCGCTACACGCCCTACACCTTCATGCGCGCCGCGCACTGGTCCGACCAGGCTGCCTGCCGGGATCAGGACCTGACCATCTTCTACCCGGAGGACTTCCCCGCTGGCCTGGTGCTGATGGTCACCAGGGAGGCGAAGTCAGTGTGTGCTCGGTGCCCAGTCATCGAGGAGTGTCTGAAGGCAGCGATGGCGCGCTCCGAGCCCAACGGTGTCTGGGGCGGCTTGGACAAGGACGAACGCCGGATCCTGCGGCGGCGTGAGCAACGGCGCCACCGCCGGGCCGCCCGCAAGCAGGGAGGCGGCGATGACGCGGAAGCGGCGGCCGGGACCGGCTGACAACCTGCCCGCGAGCGGGGTCCTGGATTGGTCCGACTCGAAACGCCACTGGGCCCAGCGACCCCGGCCGTGCCGGTTCTGCAAAGGGCCGACCTGCCTCCGCGACGAGGAAGGCCGCCCGTCCCACAAGACCTGTGCGGAGACGCACCGGGCCCGCAAGCAGGCGCACGCCGAGCAGGAGTATGCCGCGCGGGCCCACCTCGGAGACCAGCGCGCACTGGACGCGCACAGCACATTTGGAGCGGACTGATGAAGAAGATGATCGGCGTGCTGGCAGCCCTGGCGATCACCGGCGCCCTGTCAGCGGCCGGGTGCGAGCCCCCGGACGACGACTGCGACGCCCGGGGCTCCGGGATCGAGCTGACCGCCGCGCACACAGGAAAAGGCGGCGGATCCAGCAGCAGCGGCCGGTTCGGCAACCACCGCAGCACCGGCCGCAGACCAATGCTGACCAAGCCGCGCGGCAACTCGCCCACCCGCAAGACGCCCAGCGGGCACAGCACCAGCCGCCACGGCCACGACTGGTTCAACTGCGACGACGACTGACCGTCGCACGCCCTGACCACTCTCCCGCGGGCCGAGTGCGGCGCCCCCACGCCACGGCCCGCCCCGGGGCCCGCCTCGCCCCCACGGGCGGGCCCCGGCCCCCTCCCACGCACGTGAAAGGCGGTGCCGTGAAGGCGTTCCGGAAGTTCATAGTCGGCCTGTCCTTCGGTCTCGCGACCTGGGGCATGACCGCTTTCGTCCCGGTCATCGGCCCGTGGTCGCCCGTGCTGGGCCTGGCCGTCGCCCTCGTCCTGTGAACCTGACCCCTCGCCCGCGCCGGGGCCGCCACTGGGGGCCCGCCCACCGATCCACCAATGCAGAAAGGTTCCGCCCGTGTCCGTGGACATCGCTGCCCTGTACGAAGAGGGCCTGGGTATCCGCAGCGTGGCCCAGAAGATCGGCTGTAACTACTCGGCTGCTCGACGGCAGCTGTTGGCCAACGGGGTGACGCTCCGCCCGAGCGGTGGCCGTCCGCTGGAGGTCGATACGGTCGCCGAGTACCTCGCCGGCCTGTACAAAAGCCAGCTGAGTCTCCGCGCCATCCAGGCCCGCACCGGCTACGGCTACGACTTCATACGGAGGCGCGTGCTCGCCGCCGGTGTCGAGCTGCGCGACTCGCAGGGACGGCCCCGGAAGGTGGTCGTCTGATGGAGATAGAGCCGGAAGAGTTGGGCAACCTGACGATGCTGGCCCTGGCTCTGGTCATCGTCGCCGTCGGCACCGCAGCTTTCAGGGGGGCCGCCGGTGCGCGATGACGAGATCAGTGACGTCCGGTACATGGACGCGACAGTCCTGCGGGTCACCCCCCTGCGCGAGGCCGTTGTCCCCGCCCACCCGTGGGCGATGACGTACCAGCTCGATGCGTCGATCCTGTTCGGCGTCTGCATCGAACCGCGATCGTCGTTCGGCCCGCTGGTGAGGGCCGCGAGCCATGGCCTGACCTGCGCCCTGCTCGCTGAGCGGGAGCACCCGCAACGCCACGACGTGCAAGCCGTCGCTCAAGGTCTCTGGCAGCGGCGTCACATCGGTGCCGCAGTTGAGGTGTGGGGCGAAGCCGAGCCCGGGTCGTGGTGGTACGCCCTGGTCCCGTGGTGGTTGCACGAATGGGACACCGCGGTGTGGCCGCTGGGAGGGCTGGAGGACCGCCAGGCCTACGCCGTCGGCGAGTGTTGTCCGGTGGATGCGTACGACTGGCCGGCCCCAGCTCCGCTGCGGTACCCGCACTCCGTGGAGCCGACCACCCAGCTCGTGTACGCCAGGACGCCGATCGAGCCCCCAGCAGCCGGTCTGCCGCTTTTCACCGGGCAGGTGACGTGATCCTCGTCGGCTTGTACCTGTTCACCGTCGCGACCTGGACGGCCGGCGTCCTCGGGCATGCGGCAGTCCTGGGCTCCGTCGCGCGCAGCGTGCGGGGGCGGCTGCGCGACCGCCTCTGACCCAGTTCCCCGCCCCCGCCGACACTTCCAGCACTACCTTCTGAAAGAGGCACCGTGGACGCCACCGAGCACAAACAGTCGGTGCGCAATGCGTGGATCAATCGCCTCCGCGACGAGGCGCTGCGGATGCGCCGTGTGGAGGTATCGAAGTGTGTGCAGATCGGCATTCTGATCGGCACGTACGCCGATGCTGACGGCACGAACGCCTTCCCCAGCGGCAAGACACTGGCGGCCATAGCCGGGTGCACCGAGGAGACGGTCACACGGTGCGTGAAGGTGTTGATGGCGGTGGGGCTGCTTCGCAGGAAGCGGCGCCCGAACCAGTCGTCGATGTACCTGCTGCTGCTACCGATGGGCAAACGGGTCCCGTGGGAGGAACACCTCCACCTCTACACGGACACCCGGCAGGCCCGGCGGAAGAAGGAGTTGAAGGAGAAGGGGATAGCGGAGGCGTTGGCCGGCCGGGAGTCCGGTGCGGGCGAGCCCCGGAACCCGTTCCGGGACGGGGTTCCGGACACCGTTCCCGCCGGGGGTTCCGGACAGTCCGGAACCCGTTCCGGAACGGGGGGCGACACCGTTCCGGAACGCGGTCCGGAACCCGTTCCCGCCGGGGGGGACCAGTACAGCCCTACCAGAGGTAGGGACCCGGAACCTGACCAGACTCGGCTTGGCTTTCCACCTCAGCCACAGCCGCGCGCGGGCAAGGTCCTCGAGGACGTCGGTCGATCGGCGGGGGAGGACGACCCGGCGATCGGCGACTGCGAGGTGTGCGGGACGCCGCTGGTGCGTCCCGGGAAGCGCTGCTCCGTCCACCGGGAGCCCCAGGGCCGCCGCAGACCTCGTGAAGGGCGGGCCAAGCCCGTACAGGGCCCGCTGCTGTTGCCGGTTCCCCGTACCCCCGACGAGCCGCACGGGGCCGCCTCGCCGCCCCTACAGCCGACCAGACCAGACCCCTTGGCGCCGCTGCGGACCTGCGCATGCGATCGCGACTTCCGTCACCGCTCCCCGACCGCCCGCTGCCCCGACTGCCTGTACGCCGAGCAGGCCGAGGCGGCACGCCGGCGCCTGTTCGGCGCCTGACCCACCCGAAGGAGAAGCCCTGTGGAACCCGACACGCCACGCCCGTCCATACCGCTCCTCGAAGCCGTCGTGGCCGCATACGACGCCGCGGTCTCCCACGCCACCAGTTGCGGCACGTGCTGGCCCGGCATGCTGTACGCGGACATGTGCCCCGACGGTCAGCGCGCAGCGATCGCCGGACTCGACGCCGTGAAGCAGTGCCGAACGGTGGCCGGACACCTCGTCGTGCGCCGTTACCTCGGCTGCGGGGAGCGGCTGGAGCGCACCCTGCGGCGCGAGCACAGGACCAGCCTGTGAACACCCGCTACCGCAATGCCCGAGCCCTCGCCACCGCTGCGTTCTGCCTCGGCTTCGCCGGCTTTGCCGTCGCCGCCTGGTCCGCCATCACGGTCGGCTTCGGCCGAGGCGACTACCTTCCTCCCTTCGCGTACCTGCTGTGCGGTGCAGCCGCCCTGGCCTGGGCGTCGAGGCGGGAACGTGCTGCCGGGCACCGCGCCGACACCAACGGAGACACCTGATGCGCATCACCCTCCTGACCGGCGAGCAGGCCCGCGCCGTCGGCGCCGCCCTGGAGCGCCTCTGCACGTGGTGGCGCCGCTTCCGCGAGTCCCTGGTCGCCCTCGCCAAGAGGATCGCCGAGACCGCCCGCCACACCGTGCGACTCGCCACCCAGATACGCGCCGTCCAGGCCCGCACCGACCGGCCGGCCTGGGCCAGTCCGTACGGCCCCGCACCGAAGGGACACCGATGACCGACCGCATCCACCTGGACGACCTCAACAGCGCCCAGCTCGACGCCCTGTACGACGAGCTGGACCGGCTGCGCGCCCTCGCCACCCGCCTCGGCCTCACCGGCCCTGAGACAGCCCCTCCGGCCCGACGCTGGCAGGTCGAGGCCCGGGTCAGAGGCCGCTACGGCCCGCTCGTCCGGGACATCACCGACAGGGACCGCGCCGTCGACGCGTACCGCCGGCGCCGCAAGCAGCATCCCGACAGCGGCGTCCGTCTCGTCCAGCGGGTCACGACAAGCACCGTCGACGACCCTGACGCCACTCCGCCGGAAGCGACCGGAGCGACGGAAGCGACCGACCGGTGCATGTGGTGCGGGACTGGCCATCCCGGGAAGGTCGCTGGCTCGGGGGGACGCTGAGTCGGCCCTTCCGTCAGGCGCCCACCTTGGCCGGCGGCCCGAAGTCCTCGTGGCGCTTGTCGCCCGCGCTCAGCACGTACAGGAACGTGGCTGCGCCGTCGTGGTAGGTGATGGTCGCTCCGTACCGGACGGCGCCCGGAGCGTCCCGGTCCCGGTACAGCGTTACGGTCCTGACCTCCTCCGGTGCTGCACCCACGACGAGCCCGGCCAGGTACCGCTCGAACGTCTCCAGGTCGAGAGTCCCCGTCTCGGCAGGGTCCGGGACGGGAAGTGCCTCATGCGGTTCTCCCGTGACGGGCTGCTCGGCGTGATCATGTCTGGCGCCGTCGGCGAGGCGTCCGACGATCTGCACGTTCACCGCGGCACCCCGGCCGGTCGCTGCGATGGCACCGTGCGGCGACCGGTCGAAGCCAGCCTCGGCGTACGTGCGGGCGGTCAGACGGCCGTCAGCGTTGATGGCGTCGACGAGTAGACGCTCGAAGCGGTCGGAGCGCATGGTGGTGGGCCTTTCCAAGATCGAGACGGCCCGGCCTGCCTTCCTCGGTCGGGGCCGGAAAACAGAACCCCCGACCGAACTGCACCGGTCGGGGGTTCTGCTGCGTGGACGCGCTCGCCAACAGTACCGGCTGCTCAGTCGATGAACGAGCCGTCGCGCCGCCGCTCGTGCCTGCTCAAGACGTGCTTGCACTGCGGGCAGTGCCGGGCCGATGCGCGCTTGACGAGCAGCGACATGCCCGCCGTGCTGATGTGCAGCAGCCCGACCATCCAGTCCTGCAACCACTTCAAAATCCCGAGCATCGTGCACGTCTTGCAGTCCCGACAGCCGAACGCCATGTCTCCCGCCCCTGCCTCTCTTGTCCCGGCGGCCGGCCCCGTGCTGACCGCCGACTGGTGAACGACCAGCGCACGAGTCGGTCGCGCTACGACGTCTCGTCGCCGCTCGTCGACTCACCAGCCCCGGACGCTCCAGCGGTCCCGCCTGGTTCCGCCGCGGTCGCCGGCTTCGCCCGCCGCCCGGTCCGGGGCCGGTTCTTCCCCGATCCCGAGTAACCGCGGACGATGTCCTGCACGGTGCCGATCGAGACGCCGAGGGTATCGGCGATCTCCTGGAAGGTGACCTTCTCCGCGCGTTTTTCGAGGACCCATGCCCGCCGCGTCGCCTTCAGCGTCGGCCCGCTCTGGGACTGCACCTTCAGTACCTCGGTGATCGCCCGCGCCTGCCGGGCCGGATCGTCCATCTGCTCGATGGCTCGCAGTGCGTCGGCCACCCGCCGAGCCTCCTCCGTGCCGTCCTGTTCCTCGGCCAATCCCGCTCCTTCCACGGGGAGCCGCTTGCGCCGACTTTATGGGGTCCCATAAAGTCGCAGCAAGTGGCACCGGTGGTGCTGCTGTCCAAATGAGACGGCGCCGGGCGGAGTTGTGAGAGGCCCGCCCGGCGCCGGTCCGAGCCCCCTGAGCGACCAGGAGGACGAACATGCGCGATGGTATCCGCGCGTCGAGCGCACACGAAGGCGGACCTGGGGAGACCCGCGGCGCCGGACCCGTTGCGGGGGTGTCCCGGTGAGCCCCCGTCGGATCGACACCCGGACACCGAACCGGACCGTGACCGAACCGGCCACCGTGCGGGCCTGCCAGCGGGACCGAGGGAGCGAGCAGGACGAGGCCGCTCGCGCGGACGCGCGGGTCGGCCAGCTGGAGACAGCACGGTTCCACGCGAAGGAGTCCGCCGAGTCCGGCGGGAGGTGCCGCTGATGGGCGCCTTCAGCAGGGTCCGTGAAGCGCTCACCGGCGGCCCCCGCTACACGCCCGCAGCTGCCCCGTACGCGTCGACCCGCGAGCAGCAGAAGACGGCCCGGCGGAACGCTCGGGAGGCCGGACAGGCAGCCGGCCGCCGCGCGAGGCACAAGGCGCAGGTCGTGAAGAAGGGCGACGCCGCCGGTATCCCGTTCGACAAGAAGCGGGGCGGTCGGCGCCGCACCTGAGGCTGGGCCGCGCTTCGCGGCTTCCATGCCCCCCAGGAGAGTGGCCGCCAGCCCCTGGCGGCCACTGCGCCCCCGCCCGACCCAGCACGAAGGATCACACATGACCACACCACCCCCCATCGGTAAGACGGCATCGATCAAGGTCGACGCCCAGATGTATGACGACCTGGCGACGATGCTCGCCACCGGTATGAACGTGTCGGACGCCGTACGATCCGCGCTGCTCATCGTCGCCGGGACCTACCGGAAGGTGTGGGACGCCGGGGCCGTGCCGAACGCCACCCGTCCCACGATTGAGCGGTTCTGGATCACACGGTGTGACCCAGGTCAGTGGCCTGTACGCGGTACCGCGCAGACGACGGTTCCCACCGCCTACCGGGTCCGCCCGACGCCCGATCCCACCGGTACGACGCCCCGTCCGACGGTGGCTCACACGCGTGCGACGACCAGTCCGACAACGCGTCCGACCGACATCCCCTCGTCCTACCCGGTCCCTCCCGCCGGTGTGACCGGGCCCGCCCGCCGTCACACACCGGTACGACCGGGCCGGCCCGCAGACGCCCACTACCGCGGCTCCGATGAGACCCCCACGAGGCAGCAGGCATGAGCGACCTGGACCAGCGCGAGACGGCGTTACGCGCGGCGTTGCGTCGTCTCGGCGTCCGCCCGGCCGGCCACGCGCCCGAGGCCGACGACGGCCAGGGCGTCGACGCGGTGACCCCCGCTCCGTCGACCGTTCCGCCCCGGCCCGACTACGCCCCGACCGTCGGCAAGCCCGGACCGCCCCGCGGTGGCGCCCCCCGCCTGCCGGACTGGCGTGACCCCAACAAGCCCGCGCTGGACGCCGGGGACGACGCACCCGAACCGGCGGCGGCCGTCGCCACAGCGGACAGCGATGACGGCCCGGCCGGACCGCCCGGCACCGAGGACGAGCCCACCGAGGAGTCCGCCCGGCGCCGCCCGAGCCCGCCCAGGGCCGGGAAGGAGCCTCGCGCCGGCCACACCGGAGACCCCACTGAGCAGGGTGAAGACGACGGAGAGGACACCGGAGAGGATGACCAGGCCGCGGGGGAGGGGCCTCAGCAGGGGCGAATCGGGAGGTGGCTGCGCTCGCGCGGAGAGACCACCCGGCCGTCCTTCGCCACCCCCGCCCCGCAGTATCACGAGCCCGAGAAGAAGTCCCTTGCTGAACTCGTCCGCGAGCTGCCGCCGCACAAGAAGTGGTTGCTCTTCGCCGGCAGCGGCTTCGCGGCCGGCTGGTACTTCGGCATCCCGCAGGCCGCCCGGGACGCCACCGCCAGCATCGCTCGGCACCCGGGCCGGCTCCAGGACAACCCGGACGCCTACTTCTGGGGCTTCGTCGCGCTCGTCGTTGTCTCGCTCGACCGAGTGACTCGCCGGTCCTGGATCGGAATCGCCTGGACCACCCGCGCCCTGACCGTCTCCCTCGTCGTCGGCGCGTGGCTGCACGGCAATCCCCTGCCGCACTGACCCCGCCCACCCGCACCAAAAAGGAAGCCGAACCGTGAAGTCCGTCGTCCCTGCGATCGGGATCGTCTCCTTCGCACTCGTGCTCACCGCCGTACTGATCCTCGGCACCAAGGAGAAGAACCCGAACGCCAAGGCGAAGCCGCTCGGCTGGTGGTGGACGCTCATCCTGAGCATGGTCGCCGGGTCCGCCTACACGGCCGCCGGCTGGCCTTTCAACGTGGTGCCCCAACTGGTCATGGGAGACGGTGTCGGCCTGGTGCGCGCCACGCTGCCCGGGGCCTCGCTGCCGGGCCTCGTGCTGCTCCTGCTCGTCTTCCTGGCGTGGTTCGGGTTCACCCGTCGGCAGGTTGCCGTTGTCGGCATCATCCTGGTCCACATCATGGCGGGCGCGGGCGGCGGATTCGGCGTGCTCGCTCAGCGGATCCACGCCATAGCGCTGCACTTCGCGTCATGAGCACGGTCCCGACGCGAACGCCCGACCCGCGTGATCATGAGCCTGAGGCGGGGGAGATGGGGGACACGGTCCGCGCGCTCGTGATGCCGGACCTGCGCCCGTACGCCGACGTGAAGGCAGCTGTCACCCTCGCGCGCCGCGGCCTCACCGCAACCCGGAGACCGGCGGCCGCCGCCGGCCGTCGCATGCTGCGCGCGCTGCGCCGGCCCGTCCGCCGCACCCTGGCCGTGCTCGGCGCCGCCGTCCGGCTCATCCTGTCCGGGAGCCGGACCCTGCTTCACCTGCTCGTCGGCTGGCTCACCGGCACCTACGGGGCGAACGGCTCGGTCCTCGCCCGGTCCGGGGGAGCGGCGGTGGTGCTGCTCGGCATCGCTCACACCATCGCCGAGTACCGCACCCCGGCCGTGATCGGCGTGGCCTGGCTGTGGTGCCAAGGAGCCATCATGGCCACCCGGGGCTGGGGCGACCGGGTGCTCGGCAAGGCCTCCGGCGAGGCGACCAACGCCGCTCGCGAGGCCCTCCCGGCCGGGCCCCGGAAGAAGCTGCTCGGCTGGCTCCGCAAGACGCCCCCACCGGGCCCCGCCGAGACCCCGGCCGAGACCCCCGTGGAGACCCCCGTCGAGCCCCCGCTCACCGCCCTGATCCGGGAGCTGATCGGCAACGACAACGGGGTGCACCTGAGCGTCCTCCGCCCCGCCATGAAGGAGCGCCTCCCCGGCCTCGCCGAGGCCGACGACAAGCAGCTCAGGCAGGTGCTGATCACCGCCGGTTGGGACCCCTCTCGCACCTTCCGCGCAGGGGGCGTCGCCGGCCGCGCCGGTATCCACCGTGACCAGCTGCCCCCGCTCCCTCTCCCCGGCAGCGGCCAGGGCGCGGCACCCGCCAGCTCTCCGCCCCTGAAGAGTGGCTCTGACCTGCGGAAATCTCCGGTCGTGGAGAGTGTGGAGAGCCGCGCGGAGAGCGGCCGGAAGGCACCCCGGAAGCTGCCCGACGGGTGGACTGAGGAGGACGAGGCGCGCGGTTACCGGTGGGTGCAGCGCCCCGACGGCGGCGAGTCGTCCTGGGTGATCGAGCGCCGCGAGGGTGTCGGCTGACCGACCGGCACAGGGAACCGAACAGTCCGCATGAGGTGTGAAAGGCAAAGGAATCATGGGCCAGCCGAGGGGCGCGTCCTCCATCATGAGCGGTGACGAGACCCGAGCGAGGAGGGCGCCCGTGGGCGGGCCGTACGCGTACCGCTGTCCGCAGTGCCGGACGACGTCAGATCCGGTGGAGACGAGAGCGAAAGCGCAAGCCGAGGGCCACGAGCACCGGCATGAGTTCCATGGCGGTCACCACCCGGATGGTGAGGAGATCATCCGGGCCGAGTACGGGCAGCCGCGGTGGAGCGACATGCAGCCCTGGGAGAGGGTGGCGTCGGTCGCGATAGTCCTGGCACTGCTGGTCGGCTTGTGGGTCAAGACCGGCTGACCCGGGCACGAGGAAGGGCCGCACCCGTGGGGATGCGGCCCTTCCTGTCGTCTGCGGCCAGCCGGCTCAGGTGGTCCCGCCGTAGAAGGCATCCAGCTGGACGTTCAGCTCGGCGAGATCAGGGTGTTCTGCCACATCCCGGGCCTCGGCCGCCGTGACGGTCTCGTACACCTTACGGAAGGCCGCTCCCGCCTCGATGGCGGACGCCCTGGCGGCGTGCGTCTGTGCGGCGAGGCGATGCTTCGCTGCGGCCGTACGGTGCAGCTGGGCCCGCAGCTTGTCGGGTTCCTCGTGCATGTGCCCCCTTTCGTCTGGCCTCCAGTGTGGCAGCGGAGGGGGCGGTTGGTGGTCTACTTCGAGTCAGAGGCGGGGGCCTGGTCGCCGTCCTCCCCCGATGACGCGGACGTCTGCCGCTTGGCCTTGTTGGGCTGCCGGGGCGGGACCTGGTGCGCCTTCCCGATGATGCGCAGCGTCGGTTCCGTCCACGGCACGCTCGGGTGCGCGGCTACGGCCGCGAAGGGAAGGTCGGTGTCGGCCTTCAGTTCGTCGGCGAGCGCCTTCTGGGCTGCATGGCGCGTCGTCTCTTCCAGGTCGACGGCCGCCTCCCACGCCTTGATCGCGTCGAGGGTGCTCTGGCTGGGCTTGTATTCGGGCAGCGGCTGCTTGCCGAAGAAGGGCTTGGGTGACATACACACAGTCTTTCACGAGTCGGCTATATGAAACCGGCTGAGCGTGACGGCACGAAGCGATCCTTTTGGGTTTATTTACCTAATTCACTTATGAAACCTGGCTAGTGCAAGCCGACTTGGGCAGAATGTAAGTAGCACCACAAACCGCCCACGACAGGAAGGAAGGACCCGTGAACGACCTGAGCATCAAGCCCGGCGACCTCGTGAAGGGCGTCGCCTCCGGCAGCACCCTCGGAAGCGTCATCCAGATCCGCGTCGACCGCGAGCCCTGGTCCGGCGGCATCAGCAGCGACGGCCGCGAGCGGACCGTCCTGTGCGACCGCCGCGGTGTGCACGTGGTTGACACCCACACCATGCGCGTCCTCGACCGGGCCCAGTAGTCACTCACCCCCGCCGGCGCCGCCCGCCCACCCCGCGGGCGGCGCCCGCCACGAAGGAAAGGGAAGCGATCGTGAGCAGCAGCTACGCCGAGCGCGCTGCCCGGGAGAACCGGCAGGCCGCGGCCGCCCTCCAGCTCGGTCAGATCATTGAAGCCGTCGACACCGCCCGGACCGCCGCCGAAGAAGCCAGGCCGAAGGAGTGGCACTTCGCGAGCAGTGCGGATGCCCTGGCGGCCGTCGATCAGGACCAGGTGGCCGACCGTGACGTGCTCGTCATCGAGTCCGAGCGGGTCGTCGGGTTCGTCGTCGTCGCCATGCCGGTCGCGATCACCGAGCAGCACGGCGCCCTCCGCCGGTACGCCGCCCTGGGGCGGCCGGCTCGCGAGTACTGCGACGGCGCCTACACCGCCAGCGTCGATGTCGCCGAGCAGGCCGCCATGGAGCAGGGGTGCGCGCTCGCCGATCCGGCCGCCGCCCAGGCGGCCCGGATCGCCGCCGGCAGGCCCGTAGCCATCGAGGTCCCGCGTCTGCTCGCCGCGGTTGGTGACGTCCTGCACCAATTCGGGGCCCGCCTGCGGATCGTCGACACGGGGACTCGCGTGGCCGCCGGCGACCAGGCCGAGTGGTGGGCGCTCGTGGAGGGCGCAACCGAGGAGGACAGCCTGCGCACCTACCGCGGCCGGTGGGCCTTCGCGGTGCCCGTCGCGACCGCCGCGTGGGACGTGGTGACCGTCGAGCGGGTCATCCCGGCTACGGGCGCCTGACCATCACCGACGACACAAGGAGAGTGGCCGTGACGCAGAACTTCGAGACGTTCAAGGGTGAGATCGAGCGTGCGTTGTCCGCGTGCGGGGTGGACCCGTACGAGGCGTGCGACGTGAACGCCGCCGCCACCTACCTCGCCGAGGACCAGCACACGAACGCGCCGGACGACTTCTGGACGGTGGTCCGCCGCTACCGGCGCACGCCGGGCCGGGAGGCCGCCATCGCGCGCGCGGTGCTCATCGACGACCTGGAGCTGGCGCTGACGGGGGGTTGCCCGCACTGCGGGCTGGAGGCCGACTGGATGTGCGCGGCCTGCGGGCTCTGCAACTGCGACCGGCACGACCGGTGCAAGCGACCCGGCGGGCAGTAGGCGAGGGAGCCGCAGGCCGCTGACCTGCGGTTTTCTTTGTCGTTCTTTTATTGAATTGACTTGTCAAAACTGGCTAGGGCAAGTCGATTCAGAAAGAATGAAGACAGTTCAAACCACCACACACCACAGGAGTACGGACATGCGCGGCACCAAGGTCACCACCGGACACGGCAGGTGCCTGAAGTGCCGCCGCCCGCTCCGCAAGCCGTCCCCCGACGGCTACGGCCCGAAGTGCCGCCTCAAGGTCCGCCGCAACGCGCGCACCGACACGGCCAGCCCGAAGTGGCAGGTCGCGAAGGCACTCGAACTCCTGGAGCTGGGCGCCGTCGTCCCGCTCCGCCAGAACCGGATCTTCCTGATCGTCGCCGACGACGGCATGGAGATCTATCGAACCGCAGCCACCGGCCAGTGCAACTGCCCGGCCGGCCTGCGCTCCATCCGCTGCTACCACGCCGTGGCCGCCCAGTACGTGGCCGCCGCCTGACCGCGAAGGAGAACCGCTCATGTCCGCCTACCAGCACACCGCCCGCCGCCTCACGCACCTGGCCGCCCTCGTGCGCACCCGGGCCTACCACCCGCAGCGCTACATGGTCGAGACGCTCGCGAGCGCCATCGACTTCACGGCCGACATCATCAGGGACCACCCGCTCGCATCCCCCGAGACCCCGGAGGTTTCCCCGGCGGCAGAGGCCGCCCTGCGGGAAGTGACGGACCTGCTCGCCCAGTACGACTTCATGATCCCGGCGTGCATCATCGACTACGCGACGGCCCCGCTGACCGGCGTCATGCCGACGATGCAGCCGCTCCAGGCGATCAATGAGCGGTTCGCCCAGCGCGATGCCGACTTGCGTGCCCGGCGGACCGCCATCGTCGAACACGGTCACCTCAACTCGCGCGACGACGAGGTCCTGGAAGCGGCCCTGGACGGGCTGATGATCCTGCACCGCAAGCACGCACGCCTGGCCGGCGCCGTCGCCGCCGACAACGCGCGCCCCTGCAACCGCAGCAAGGCCGCCGCCCGCAACTGACCCCCACCCTCCCCGCGCCCGGCACCCGGTGGTGCCGGGCGCCGTTCATGCCCACACGGAGGCAAGCCATGGAGCAACTCGACCTCTTCGCCGACCTCGGCGAACCCGAAGCGCCGACCCCCGAGAAGACGATCACCCTGCCCAAGCCCACCGCCGGCCAGTACGCCACCCCGGCGGCCAGGCGGCCCCAGCCGCAGCAGCCGGCCCTGATCCCCGAGGCCCCGAGGAAACCGACGCCGGAGTTCGCCATCCGGCCCACCGACGGCCTCACCTTCGGGGAGTCGGTGTCCACCACCTGGCACCGGGCCCACGGCGGCAACCGCATGGAGATCCCCCTCGGCATCGTCGCGACCCTGGCCCTGTGGCCGCAGAAGGGCCTCCCGCGGACCCTGGCGGGGTTCTTCAAGGGCCTGGACGCCCAGCAGGTCCTCGCCTGCGTCCGGGAGGTCGCCGCCTACTGGTGGATGCGGCGGCCCGACCTGATCGACACCGCCTCGGTCCTGTTCAGCTGGGCGGACGAGGAGGACCGGTTCACCAAGAACGAGCTAGCGGCGATCCTGGCCACGTGGCGGGCGGCGCTGGACCATCACGTCCTCGACCACACGGGGCACCTGGACCCGGCGTGGAACACAGAGGTCGACCTGATGTCCTGGACGGTGACCGCCCTGCGGCACAACGCGGCACGGCAGGGCCTGGGCGAGTACCACACGCCCCCGGAGGTCTGCGACCTCATGGCCGCCCAGATCATCGGCCGGGACCCCGAGGCGGTCAGCGATGGCATGTCGTTCCTGGATTGCTGCGCCGGCACCGGCGGCATGATGCGGTCCGCCGTCCAGCTCATCCGGGGGTGGGGCAAGGACCCGGCGCGCATGACCTGGTTCGCTCAAGAGATCGACCCTCTCGCCGCCGCCGGCTGCGCCGTCAACTTCATCGTGTGGGGGATGGGCCCCAGGGCCCTCGTGGCGTGCGGCGACACGCTCGCCGAGGGTGATCTGTGGAACCGGGCCGTGGAGCATCGTCGGATCATGGTCGAACGCCGGGACGACGTCGCGGCCAGCATGGCGATCGTGCGCGCGGTGCACCAGGTCGAGCAACTCGTCTCCGGGCGCAGCGAAGCCGCCTGACCTGCGGCTTTCTTGCCCGTTCTTTTGCCTAATCGGCTTGCCAAAAATGGCTAGGGCAAGCCGATTAGGAAAGAATGAGCGTAGTTCAACCCCCACCCAACCCGCGCGAAAGGAAGATCCCGAATGGCCGCCGCACCTCACTCCGCCGCGATCGCACGCGTCCTGCGCTCCCTCGGCCTCACCCAGGGCAAGGGCTGCGACTTCCGCGTCACCGGCGATTACCGCAACGGTGAGCGCATCGGCACGTTCGTCGCCGTCCTCACCCGCCACGCGGACGAGGTGATCGCCGAGCACGCTGACGAGATCGAGCGCCTGTCCGAAGAGGCCGGCTGGCCGTTCCGCGTGTCCGTCCGGTACCACAAGGACCGCCCGATGGCGACCGTCGCGAACTACGGCGGCCGGGTCCGCAAGGAGCCCCCCGCGCGCGCCGAGACCGTCGAGGCCGCACCCGTGGTCGACGCCGAGTCCGAGGTCGTCGAGCCCGCGCGCGAGAAGCAGGGCGAGCGACCGGCGATCGTGCCCGCCACCCTCGCGTGGCTGTGGGCCGACGACCACAGCGCCTCGATCTGCTCGCCCCTGCGTGACATGATCCGCAGCAAGGAGTGCGACAAGTACGGGCGGCCGACGAAGGCCGCGTTCGAGCGGATCGCGGCCGAGCTGAACGCGCTCCCCGCCGAGCCGGCCGCGCTCGCACAGCTGTGGGCCGACGACCATCAGGCCCCGGCCTGCTCGCCCCTGCGCGACATGATCCGAGGCGACGAGTGCGACGACGGCCAGCCCGAACCGGCAGCGTTCGAGCGCATCGCGGCCGAAGTCCGCGCCCTGGCCCTCTCGGTCGTCGAGCCCGAGATCGACGGGCCGCGCGCACTGCCCCCGGCCAAGCCCGTGGCCGACGAGGTACCCGCCCCGAACCCGTTCGACCGGGCGACGGAACGGCTGCTCCACCGGGAGCAGGCGAAGGCCCTCGGCTGGTCCACCGGCCAGGCCGAGCTGGTCGCCGCCGCGGCCGCCGGCCAGCTGTACCGGGACTTCGGAGCCGTGCTGCGTGTGGTGCCCGTACCCGGGCACCCCGGCTGGGTGACGTCCATGCACCGGCTCGGCCCGCTCGTGGAGGCCGGGTTCCTCGCCATCGGCGAGCCCGACGCCACCGGCCGCCGTGCCGTGCGCGTCACGGTCGACGGCCGCCAGGCCCTCACGGTGTGGAAGTGGTGGCGGCCGCAGCCGCAGGAGAAGACCCACAACGAGGAGGTTGAGCGGCTGCGGCCCCTGCTGGGCGGGGAGCAGGCCCGCCGGCTTACCGAGCGCGCCCGCGAGGAGGAACGGCAGCGGCGGCAGGGCAAGACCGAGTTCTGGAAGGCCATGCAGGCACTGCACGCCTGGGAGGTCCGCGAGGACCTGATGTGGGCGGCGTGGGCGAAGGTGCACGGCATCCGCTTCAAGTTCACGCGGCGCACGGCCGGGTGGGTGCCGACTGCCGAGGAGATCGCCCAGCACGGCCTGGACGACGAGGTGGTGGCCCTCCTGCGGGAGGACGCCAAGAACCCGCAGCCGAAGCCCGAGCTGCCCAGCGGCAAGGACCCCGAGCGCGAGGAGCTGCCACCCCTGGAGCCCGACGACCAGACGCCCGAGCAGCTCGGCCTGTTCGGCGTGGCCGGCTGACCGACGAGAAGCGGGAGGGAGCGCAGGAGTGGCGACGAAGGCGATGGACGAGATGGTGCGCGCACTACGGGCGCAGGGAGCCAAGGTGACCCGGAAGGGGCAGAAGTGGCGGGTCACCGCGCCCGGCAAGCCCCTGGTGTTTCTGCCCGTGGCGGATCCCAAGCGGCAGGGCGTGGAAAACAAGCGGGCCGACCTGCGGGCGAAGGGCTACCAGGTGTAGAACGTGGGGCTGCGACCTTTGACACTTCTTTACCTAATCGGCTTGTTAAAACTGGCTAGGGTGAGTCATTTCGGACAGAATGAAAGTAGTTCAAAACATACCAACCTGCCTGGAAAGGACGGACCGCCATGAGCGCCCTGCCCGCCTACATCACCACCGCCCTGCGCTTCGCGCCCGACGACACCCTCTGCAAGGGCGACCGGTGGCAGAGCGGATGTGCCGCCGCCGACGGCGAAGCCGCCTTCGCCGTCCACACGTACGAGGGGCGGCACTACTGCGCGTACCACTCGCCGTTCGACAATGCGTACGTGCCCTGCGAGAGCTGCGGTGAGAAGCCCGCGCCGAACCGGGCCGAGACCGAGCCGGTGTGCGCCGACTGTCAGAGCGCGGCCCCCGGCGGCGAGGAGCCGGTCCCCGCCCAGGAGCCCGCCGACCACGTCTGCGACGAGGCCGAGGAGCGGGCGCTGTACGCCCGCTACGTGGACGACGGCCTGGCTGACACCGACGGCTACTTCGCCCCGATCGGCTTCGAGGCCTGGCAGGCGCACCGCCACCGGGCGATCGGCTACGTCGAACCCGCCGCGGAGGACTGCACGACGACCGTCTGCAACGCCCCGCAGGCCGAGCGAGTCAAGTACTGGAACGCCGGAACCCGGTGGAAGGTGATCCACACCTCGGTCTGCCGCGGCTGCTACGAGGTCCGCAACGCCGCCCGTCGGGCCGTGAAAGCGGCCTGACCTCCCGGTCTCTGAGCTGCGGTTTCTTAGAAGTCTTTTTGCCTAATCGGCTTGTCAAAACTGGCTAGGGCAAGTCGATTCGGGCAGAATGAAAGTAGTTCAAAACACACCACCTGCATTGAAAGGGAGCAAGCCGTGACCGTCAGCCTCGCCCAGGTCTTTGAGTCCCTCGCCCTGTCCGCCACGGAGCGCGAAGAGGCGGCCCGTACCCGGCTGGCCGCCTGCCTGACGGACCTTGCCAAGGGCGTCGACACCAGCCTGGTGCGGACCGCCATGGAGACCGCCGCGGAGGCCCTGCCGTACAAGCAGGTCCTGAAGGACGCCGAGACGGCCGGCATCCACGAGGCCCTGGCCAACATGCGGAAGGGCCTGACCCGCCAGCTGCTGACCCGCGCGCTCGGCTCCAGCACCTGCCAGATCCGCAACGAGGCCGCCCGCATGGACGCGGAGGCCGCCCAGCGCTTCCTGGCGAACACGGACGGCCTGCTGGACCACTTCCCGCAGGAGGCTGTCAAGGAAGTCGCCCCGGAGGCGGAGGCCGCCCCGGAGTCGGCTGAGACGGCCACCCCGATCGAGACCCCGAAGGTGACCCCGGCGCAGAAGCGCACCCTGGAGGCCATCCGGGACAACGGCGTGAAACTCCAGGAGCTGAAGGTCGGCCAGGCGCTCGTCCAGGTCGAGCGCGGCGAGAAGCCCCGCCGAGACATGGTCGAGTTCGTCATCGAGCGGACCTGGGCCGAGGCGGACACCAGTCGCTCCCTGTACGCCGGCCAGCCGGTTCGCCTGACCGCCATGGGCGAGGCGATCCTCTCCGCCTGACCGGCAGGCCCCGCGGCCCGGCAACCGCCGGGCCGCCCCACCGCGAGCGCGGCCGCGCGGCGAACGAGGCGAGGGCCGCGATGGTCCGCGTGGCAACGTGCGCGGGCTGCTGGCAGGTGCCCGCCGGCAACAACGTCTACGGCTGCTGACCTGCGGTTTTCTTAGGAGTTCTTTTACTTAATTGGCTTGTTAAAATTGGCTAGGGCAAGCCGACTAGGAAAGAATGAAGATCAGTTCACCCCACCACCTAAGGCGAAAGGACGCGCGCCATGACCACCACCGAGACCCCCACCACCGAGCAGGCCCCGGCGAAGGCCCCTAAGAAGGCGCCCGCACGGAAGGGGCCGGCCGCACGGAAGGCCCCGGCGACGAAGGTGGCGCCCAAGAAGACGGCCCCCCAGCCGGCCGGCGACGAGAAGCGCACGCAGCTCCGCACGATCCCGACGGCGAAGATCGACCGTGACCCGGGCCAGCCGCGCGAGCACTTCGACCAGGCATCCCTCCAGGAGCTGGCCAAGTCGATGGCGAAGCTGGGCCAGCTCCAGCCGATCAACGTGCGGTACCACGAGGACACCAAGCGGTTCACGCTGATCTTGGGTGAGCGCCGGTGGCGGGCCGCCCAGATCGCCGGCCTCACCCACATGAAGGCCGTCGTCATGCACGGCATCGGCGGGAGCCGCGAGACGTTCGCGATGGCCGTCGCCGAGAACGTCGGCCGCGCGGACATGACCCCGGTCGAGGAGGCGAACGCCTTCCACAAACTGGTCGAGCAGGAGTACACGGTCGACGAGGTCGCCGAGCTGGTCGGCAAGAGCGCCGCGTACGTCCAGTGGCGAATCGACCTGCTGCGCCTGTGCCCGGAGGCGCGGGAGGCCCTGGTGAAGGGTCAACTCCCCGTCGGCCTCGCCTGGTACGTCGGCAAGCTCGCCGAACGCAACCAGGTGCGGTTCCTCGCGAGGTGGGTGCGTGGCGAGTTCAAGAGCGCCCGCGACGCCGAGAGTTTCGCGCAGACCCTGCACATCGAGGAGAAGCGCCGCGAGGAGCAGGGATCGTTCTTCGTCCTCTCCGACGAGGCCGCAGCTGCCCGCAGAGACAACGAGCAGGGCGCCCTCCCGGGCTCCCTCGACCTGCCCGATGAGGAGCGGGAACGGATCATCGCCGACCGCACCAAGCTCGTCGGGAAGATCGAGAAGCTGGGTGGGGCGGGAGAGATCCTTTCGCTGCTCGCGGCGACCGAGCCCGACGAACTGGCCCTGCTGCTCGCCGGGACGCCCGGCGGAATCGGTGGGCACCGCCTGCGCATCAAGCACCTCCAGGACATCGCGACCAAGGCGATGGCGACCCTCCGCACGGCGGAGATGGTCGCCGAGGTCCGCGCCAATGGCCTGGTCGTCAACCCGGACGCGGCGGTCGACACCCCGACCGACGCCGCGGTGAACGCCGAAGCGGCGGCCGCCGACGACGCCGGCTCCGCCGCCTGACCCTCACCTCGCTCAGGGCGCACCGCCCACAGCGGTGCGCCCTGTCACCACCTCCAAGGAGGACAGATCCATGAAGCACCCCGCCCAGCAGCCCGCGCCGAACGTCACGCCGCACGACATCGCGAAGGCCGCCCTCAGCCCCCTGGGCGACCAGTGGGGCGCCGAGTCGGACCCCAGCGCCACCAGCGGTCACCTGCACGGCTGGGACGGCACCCCCTTCACCATCGCCATCAGGCCCACCGGCGAGGTGACCATCCGGAACGACGAGACCGGCGACACCGGCCAGCTGCCGGTCACGACGGCCGACGGCCTCGAAGCGCTCGGCCGCGCGGTGGCCGAGATCATCGGCCACCTCTACTGATCTAAGCCCCGTTCAGGCAGCCAGACCCCTTCACCCCCTGGAGGACTCAGATGGAGATCCCAAGAGGCGTCTACGACGTCCTCACCGACGAGCGCACGGTCATCGCCGACAACCGGGTGCGGATCCCGTTCCCCCTCGACCGTGCCCGGTACGAGCAGGTGGACAAGATCCTGAAGGAGATCGGCGGCCGGTGGGACGGCCGGAAGGCGGCGCGGTGCCACGTCTTCCCGTTCCCCGTCGAGGCGTACATGCGAGAGTGCCTCGCCACCCGCGAGTTCCCCAGCCGGTCCGAGCAGGGCTGGTACCCGACCCCGCCGCGGGTGGTCGACGAGATGCTGGCCCACGCGGGCATCCGCCCGGGGATGAGCGTCCTTGAGCCCTCAGCCGGCACCGGGGCGATCGTCCGCCCGGCAGCCGAGCACGGTGGGGTCGTTGACTGCGTGGAGATCGACGAGCGGCGGGTTCACGTCCTCCGCGAGCAGGGCGTCGCCCGGCGCGTGCTGCATGCCGACTTCCTCGACCTGGACCCGCTCGACTGCCCGCACGGCTACCACCAGGTGCTGATGAACCCGCCGTTCTCGGCGGCTGTGCAGCACGTGAAGCACGCGATGGGTTTCCTCCACGAAGAGGGCACGCTGATCGCGGTCCTGCCCGCGTCGGTGCTGTGGCACAGCGACCGCGCCACGGTCGAGTTCCGCGAGTTGATCGCCCTCGCCGAGGGCACGATCGCTCCGCTGCCCGAGGAGTCGTTCGCGCCGTCCGGGACGAGCGTGCACACGGCTCTGCTGGTGGTCGACGCCACCCCTGACGGACCGCTGCCCACCCACGACTGGCACCAGCGGCAGCCCCGTCAGCTCGCCCTGTTCGCCGACGCCTGACCTGCACTCTCATTTAGGTTTCTTTGTCGAATCAACTTGTCAAAGCTGGATAGGACTAGCTGACTCGGGAAAGATGTAAGTAGCACCACCACCACCCGAAAGGACTGGAATGGAACTTGCCACCTGTACCTACCAGGAGTTCGCGCCCCCCATGGGCGCACCGATCCGCACCACCGCGGGCCACCCGCGGTTCCCGCTCGGCTACGAGCTGGCCGGCCACGCCCGGCTCATCACGCCGACCCGGGAGCTGCTCGCGCAGAACCTGCCCGAGGACGCGTACGAGTTCAGCTACCGCCGCATCCTGAACGGGCACGGCATCCAGCGCATCTACGCCGAGCTGGCCGGCCTCGCCGCCCGCCTCGGCGGCGCCCGCCTCGTCCTGCTGTGCTTCGACCGCTTGGACCAGTTGCGCCCGGGAGACGCCTGGTGCCACCGACTCCACTTCGCGAAGTGGTGGCTGGAGCAGACCGGCGAGGAGGTCCCCGAACTCGGGGCCCGCCCGGCGGTCCCACCGCCCTCCCTGTTCTGACCAACCCTCTCCCACGTGACGGGCGGGACGCCCGACGTCCCGCCCGTCACCCACGCCCGGAAGGAACGAATCGTGCAGAACCCGACCGCCCCCGAGGGCATGGTCGCCACATGCGTCCGCCTCGACGGCCTGGCCACCTATCCCGCGTTCGTCGCCGCCCACGACAGGCATGAAACGCGCGTCACTCCGTACTTCGACTTCGCCACCGTCTGCCAGCTCGCGGACGACACCCAAGCGGCCGCTGCTCACCGCGCCCCCCGCAGCGGCGAGACCATCCACGTCCTGGAGGCCGCACCCGGCACGAACGGCGAACACGTCGTCGTCCACGTCGACTGGGCCACCGCCAGTGACGACCGCCCGGCCGAGCTCGTCAAGCTCGTCGCCCCCAGCGAGCACGGCCTGTACCCGGTTGGCCAGGACGCCTGGCACTGGACGCTCGCGAGATGGATGTGTTCGTGCGACACCGATAACGCCTGGCAGGCGCCCACTTGTAGGGGGTGCGGCACACCCCGGGAGAAGGCCATCGCGCTGGTGGAGGCTGGCCACCAGGTCGGCGACATCCTGCGCCGGCTCGCCCCCGAGGCCACGTCGGCGCTCGCCGACATCGCCGGGGACGCTCGGATTATCGCGGTGTTCGCCGCGGGCAAGAAGCTGAATCTCGGCGACGGCGGCCCGTTCGACACCGAGACGCTCGGCGAGGCCGACGCGGTACTGAAGGCCGTCCTCAGCGGCACCCCCGGCCTCCACCGACTGCGCTTCCCGACTCACTGACCTCCGTTCACGAGAGATAAGGACGCCACATGAGCAGTCAGACCCCTTCCCGCCCCGCCTACCGGCTCCCCGACACCAGCGTCCTCAGCGTCGTGGTCCGCGAGGCCCTGGACGACGCTACGGCGAGCCGCGAGCGACTCGGCCGGGTGATGGCCGTCGTCACCGCCGCGGCGGTGCGCGACATCCTGACCGGCCACCGGCCCGACGCTCCCTTCGACGCGAGCGCCATCGAACTGGTCGAAGGCGAGGACAGCGCACTCTTCCCGAGCGGCCGGTACTGGACGATCGCCGGCCGTGAGCGCACCTTCACCGACGCCGTCGGCCGCATCAGGGCGGCGAACACCCAACGCCGCATGACCGAGTGGACGGCCTACCTGAACGACACCACGCGGGACGTCTGGCACCCGCTGTGCCGCGAGCTGGACGACCGCGACGGGCGGCCGGCCTTCGCCCTCGACCTCCATCGCACGGCGGCCCTCACCCTCGGCGCCCACCGCCCCGCAGCCAGCGGGAAGGGCGTGATGGTCGAGACGATGGTGTCCGCCAACGGGCAGGACCACTACCCGGCGCTCGTGGACCCGACCGACCAGCGGGACGGCTTCGTGAGGCCCTGGTTCGACCTGGATACCGTCCGGCGGATCGCCGCCGACTCCCAGGACGAAGTTGCGCGGTACGGGCACGGGTCCATCGACACGGTGCACGTCCTGGACGGCACGGTGGACCGCACAGAGCACGCGGTCGTCCTCGTCGTCTGCTGGATGCGCCTCGGCGGCGAGCAGCGGGAGAAGGCGACCGAGATCCTCCAGCCGAACGTGGACGGCCGGTACGCCGTCGGTGGCCACGAGTGGTGCTGGTACGCGGTCGACCGCCTCCTGAACCCGCTGATCCCGTTCCGCCCCGAGAGTTAACTGACCGGGCTCCTTTTTGCCCGCTTTCACTCAGTCGGCTTTTGAAAGCCGGGTAGGTCAAAGTGTTCGCCCGCCGACCCCAACCCGCCAGCCGGCGCCGCCCCGACCGGGGCGGCGCCCCTCCATGCCAGCAAGGAGAAGCGACGTGTCCACCGCGTCCAAGAAGAAGTTCCGCATAGCAGCACATCGACCGGCCAAGAGGCGCCGCCGATTCCGCCACGACGGACTCACCGCGTGCGATTTGTTCAGCGGCTTCGGCGGTCTGACCAAGGGCATCGAGGATGCCGGGTTCGACACGATCATGGCCGCGAACCACAACGAGTACAAGGTCCAGATCCACGAGACGAACCACCCGCACGCCGAGCACTGGATCGCCGACCTCGTCGACCCCGAGGCGAGCGACTACCACTCGGCGCGGGACCTGCCCGCGGCTGACCTTCTCGCCGCCGGCGTCTCCTGCGTGAACCACTCGCAGGCGAACACGGTGAAGGCGTATGAGCAGGGCCTCGCCTTGTTCGAGCTGGAGGACCCCGAGTTCGAGGCCCGGGTCACGAGATCCGAGCGGGACCGGGCGACCGCGAACTGCGTCCTGCACTACGCCGCCCAGCATCACCCTCGGCTGATCCTCGTCGAGTGCACCACCGGGCTCACCTCGTGGGGGCCGGCGATCCCCGGCCGCCCCAAGATCGGCGACGGCAGCACCTATCGGTGGTGGCTCGCCCAGTTTGACAAGCTCGGCTACCGGCACCGGGTGCTGTACCTGAACTCGCAGTTCTTCGGCGTCCCCCAGTCCCGGGACCGGCTGTATGTCGTGTTCTGGGACAGGTCGCTGCCCGAGCCGGATCTCGACCACCGGCCGGTGTCGCGGTGCCACCACTGCGACAAGGACGTCGAAGCGGTGTGGTCGTGGAAGACGGGGGTCCCGCCGTCCGGGTCGGTCTGCTACGGCAAGCAGTACACCTACTGCTGCCCGAGCTGCCGCCGCGAGGTTGTCCCGCCGATGACGCCTTCGCTGGTCGCCCTCGACCTGACCGACCTGGGCACCAAGATCGGCGACCGGGAGTACCCGCTCGCCGAGACGACGATGGCTCGGGCCGAACGCTGCCGCCAGCGGTTCGCCCAGTTCCCCGCCGCGCTCCTCCCGGCGAAGGCCGTGCACGGAACCGAACGCCACCCGTGGCAGCCGCTGTCGACGCAGACCAGTCAGCAGGAGACCGCCATCCTGGCGTCGGGCGCGATCATCGCCGCACACCGGCACAACGGCGACGGGCAGCACATCCTGCGGCCGATGGACACGGTCACCGCCACGCACGAGAAGGCGGTGTTCCTCGCGGTCGACAACTTCCAGGGCGGTCCGCGAGGCACCGGCACGCCGCTGCCGACGCAGGTCGGTTCGGAAACCCTCGCGCTGGTGTCCGGGATCATCCCGTTCCGGAAGAACACGACGCCCACGCTGCACAGCGAGGCGATGCCGACGGTCACCTCGGACCAGATTCCGGGGCTGCTCGCGGCGGCCGGCTGGTTCAAGCAGAACGGTCCGCGAGGGGACGAGACGGCGCCGCACCCGCTGACCGACCCGCTCGGCACGCTCACCGCCCGGGACACGACCGGGCTGCTGGTGGCCGAGTGGCAGGCGTCGCTGGCGGATCTGCCGCTGGAGGAGTGCTACTTCCGGATGATGAAGGCGAACGAGGTCGGCCGGGGCTGCGGCTTCGACGTGGACTTCGCCGGCCGCAAGGGGAGCTTCAAGGTCTGGGGCTCGGCCCGTAATCAGGTGGACGGGTACGGGAACGCGGTAAGCCCTCAGGTCGGGGCATGGATCGCAGCCCGACTGCGAGCCATTCTGCACGAGGGCGGGGTGTCCTGACCTGCGGCTTCTTGGGAGTCTCTTTACCTATTCGATTTATAAAAACTGGCTAGGTAGAGCTGATTCGGGCAGAATGAAAGTAGTTCAAAACACCCCAACTCCAATGAAGAGAGGGCACAGCATGACCAACGCGCTCACCGTCCGCTGCCAGACCTGCGGCGGCACCTGGGTCGCCACCGATGAATGGGGCGGCACGGTCGCCTACTGCACCGGCTGCGCGAAGACCGGCGGCCCCGCCAAGGCCCGCCCCGGCCGGCCGTGCCGGGTCGGCGTCATCGACGGCGACCACCTGACCGAGGACGGCAACCGGTACAGCCTGAAGTACCTGCTGGTGAACGTGGACCCGGGCAGCATCCTGGAGGACGTCATCACCCCGGACTACATCGTCGGGAACGCCCTCTACCGGACCGGCATCGTCGCCGACGCCGACGGCCAGGGCTGGGGCGTCGCCTGGCCGGCCGTGCGGGAGGCCGCTGGTCGACGCACGGCGACCGAGTCCACCGCCACCGCCGACCGCGTCCCCACGGTCACCGAGCCCGTCGACGGCCCGCCTGTGCCCCCCGAGCGAGAGTTCATCATCGCCGGCCAGGATCGGGGCACCGGGTTCACCCTGTGGGGCATCGTCCCGGCCCCGACCGACCCGGCCCGACGAGCTGCGGTGCTCGAAGAACTCGGCGTCGACGCGGCCGACGCCTTCGGCTCCGTGAACACCGAGTACGGCGCCACCCCGCGCGAGGCCCTCGGCCGCTTCCTCGCCGACATGCGCAAGCAGTCCGGCCTGGACGACTACGGCCTGACCGCCGACAGCCGGACCGACTGCCTGGACGAGCCCGCCGGCTAGACCGCCACGAGCGGCCGGGGGGCAGGCAGCGCCCCCCGGCCGCCCCCTGAGTCGGCGACACGACGGGCCACCACCCGGCACGTGCCGCCCGCTGAGGGAACAGCCCTCTCCGCCCAGGACCGCCACGCGCGAGTCCTGTGCGCCCCGACCGACACCGCACACCGCACCACGAGAGGACCCCAGGTGACCAAGCCCTTTGCCACTGACCTCGACACGGCCACCCACGCCAAGGTGTTCGAGGACGCCTACCGCGCCGTGAGCAGCGCCCGTCGCACCATGTACGAGAGGGCCGTCGCCTACGTCGCGCACCTCATCCGCCAGGAGCTGCCCGAGGCAGCCGCCCTCACCATCGACGCCAGCGCCGCAGAGCTGCACGAGGTCCTGGACGCCGACGGCCGCCCCCTGTGGCACGCCCCGAGCAGCGCGGGTCACGGCCTGCGCGACAGCACCACCGACGACGTCAACGGCGTCCTCAGCGACGTGATGCCCTTCGGCAGCCTGGCCGGCGCCGCCCGCTGGAAGGCGGCCCCCCAGGGCCTGCCGTACCGGACGGTCCGCCTGCCTGAGCCGGAAGCGCCCGGCGTGCGCACAGCGGCCTGCTTCTTCCCCACCCCGGACGGCATGGCCGAGGCCCGCGCCACCTTCACCCCGGGAGAGGCGATGTTCTGGGTCGGCAGCCCGGACCCGACGTACGACCGGGAAACCCGCGACCGGATCTACGCGGCCCTCACCAACAGCGGCATCCAGCGGCCGTCCGGCGCCCTCAGCGTCGACGCCCGCCGGTGGGCAGCGACCGCCCGCAGCTCCGCCGCGGACCTCGCCCTGGCCTGCTCCGCCCTCGCCGCCGCCGGCACCATCGCCCCGGCCACGCTGAACGGGGTGGCCCTGATCGGTGAACTGGGGCTCGACGGCGCGGTCCGGCCCGTGCCCGACGTCGCCGCCCTCGTCCGCACCGCCCAGGCAGCCGGATACCGCAAGGTCATCGTGGCCGCCGCCGACTTCGACGAGGTGAGCCGGAACACCGACGTTACCCCCGTCGGCGCCACCACCCTGCGCGCGGTCCTCGACTTCCTCGAGGAGATGGCCCAGCCGTGACCCGCGCGCGAGGGGCCGGGGAGCAGGCAGCGCCCCCCGGCCCCTCGCCCACCCCACCAGCATTCACCGGAAGGAACCTCATGAACGACAGCACCCCCGACCTCACCTGCACCCCATACGGCCCGAGCCACTTCCCCCAGGACGAGCCGTTCGCCCGCCGCGGCTACCTGTTCGTCGTGCCCAGCAGCTTCCCGCAGGACATCCCGCCCCGCGCCGACCTCACCGACTGGGAGATGGCGGTCTACCGCACCACCGAACACAGGGACGAATGGGAGGTCCGCGACGTCGCCAGCGAGCGCCGCGTCTGGGGCGCCGGCCGCAGCTGGCGCGACGCCATCGACCACGCCTTCCTGGAGATCGCCCGCAAGCGCCGCGCCCACGCCACCGCCGACCGCCGGGCCGCCGCCATCTTCAAGGCCGCCTTCAACGCAGCCTTCGAGGACGACGACTGGCTGACGATCGGAGTCGACAACGGGCACGGCGCCGAGGTCCACGTCACCGGCCAGTTCTTCGACGGGGAGATCCGCTTCGAGCCGGTGGACGTCGACATGCTCCTGACCTTCCTCACCCGGGTCCTCCTCACCGACGAGCCCCGCTACGCCCCGTACGGGGTGGTCTCCGTTAAGACCCCCCACGAGGACGGCGAGCCGTACGCGATGGCCTGGCACCTGGGGGACATGCGCCCGCTCTCCCGGGACCAGGCCGTGAGCTGGCTGGGCAGCGACGTCACCTACACCGATGACGCCCGCCCCCTGAACCCGGACCGGATCACGAACACCGACGCCACGGCGCTCACCGACGAGGTGAAGACACTGCTGGCCGACCGGCTCGCCGACGACGGACGGCACGGCTCGCCCGGTAAGCACGCCGGCCAGTGCGCCCAGTGCCTGCGGCCCCTGACCTGGGACCGCACCGGCAAGCGCCTGAATGACGAGTGGGGCGAGTACCTCTGCCGCGGCGCCCGCCTCGCCAACAACCGGTCCTCGACCCACGTCCTGGCGAAGAACTGACCGCCCCAGGGCCGGGGAGCAGGCAACGCTTCCCGGCCCGCCCACCAGCACAAGAGAGGCAACCGATGAACGACTTCCCACCCGGTCGCCACCGGCGCGCCCAGGCGGCAGACGCCGCCGCGGCGGACCCCGACCACTCGTACGCGGTCCAGATCACCGGCATCGTCATCCTCGTCATCGCACCGAACGCGATCGGCGTTCTGGCCGACGTCCACGACAACGCCGATGGCGTCCCGGACCGCTACACGGTCCTGGACACCGACGGCGGCGAGCCCTACGACATCCCCCACGACGCCACAGTCACCCTGAGCACCACGAAGATCGGCGTGCTTCACCACCGGTGCGACCACGACCGTGCGGGCCTCTCCACGTTCGAGACCGAGACCCAAGCGCGGACCTACGTCCGACACGCCCTGACGCGGTACTGGATGTGCAACCAAGTCGCCCAACAAGACACCGCCGCGGTGGCCGGCGACCGGCCGCACGGCACGCGGGAGAAGACGCCGGGTCCCGCCAGTCCGCAGTGCACGTCCTCGGCCGCACTGGCGAGGCAGCCGACCGGGAAGGACCTGGCGAGGCACCCCGTGGAAGACCCCGACCACGACTGCGGCAGCTGCTCCGGCGACCACCGGCCGGTCGTCCCGCCCATGGCCGGGATCGCCCCCTACTGCGCGTGCGGCTGGACCCCGTTCAACGACATCAGCATCCACGACCACCTGAAGGACATGAGTGCTTGGCCGCCCGCCCCGATCGTCCACTCGCCGCGCGGCTACTTCGGCGCACGCCCGTAGCGACGAGGGCCGGGGAGCAGGCAGCGCCCCCCGGCCCTCACTGCGCATCTAAGCACCTCACCCCCTGGGCCTTCCACCACTCCAAGCGGAACCCTCAGGCCCCCCTTGGTACACACCTCCGCCCCACCGCCCGCCTCCGAGGAGGACTCCGGATGCCTACCGCGCAGTTGGCGCTCGACCTGCCTGGCCTCGGGCCGGACACCCCCGACCTCGCCTCCTACACCTGGATCGTCGCGAACATCTCGGGCGGCAAGGACTCGATCGCGATGCTGCACCAACTCGAGCAGCACGCCCGCGCGGCCGGCGTCCTCGACTGCATCGTGTGTGTGCACGCCGACCTGGGCTCCGCAGAGTGGGAGGGCACCAAGGAGCTTGCCGCCGAGCACGCCGCGGCGTACGGGCTGCGGTTCGAGGTCGTCGCCCGCAACGGCGGTGACCTTATCGAGCGGATCGAGGAACGCGGCATGTTCCCCGACGCGGACAACCGTTGGTGCACGTCGGACTTCAAACGCGGCCCGGTCCGAACCCTGATGACCCGCCTGGTCCAGGAGGCGCGCGATGCGGGGCACACTGGCCGGGTCCGCATACTCAACGTGATGGGCATACGGGCCGAGGAGTCCCCGGCCCGCCGCAAGCTTCGCGCCTTCGCCCATGAAGGTGCCTGGACGTGCCCGTGCGACGCGTGCGTCCCCAGACGCGCGAAGGCCGAGAAGTACAAAGCGCGCAAGCAGCCCGTCCCGAAGGGCGTCGGCCCCGGCTGGGGCGCCTCGAACACCCTCCGCCACGTCGACGTGTGGTACCCGGTGCACAGCTGGTCGACGCTCGATGTGTGGGCGGCCGTCGAAGCGTCCGGGCTACGCAAGCACGCCGCCTACCTGGCCGGCATGCCAAGGCTGAGCTGCCAGTTCTGTGTCCTGGCGTCACGGTCGGCGCTCGTCCTGTCGGCCCAGCTCAATCCCGAGCCCGCCGCCCGCCTCGCCCGCATCGAGAAGAAGATCGGGCACCGCTTCCGCAAGGACCTGCCCATGGCCGAGATCATCGCGGAGGCCAAACGGTCCCCGCGGGTTGAAGCAGTCGCCTGCTGGCAAGGCTGAGAACCGTACCGCGGTCCAACCCAGCCTGTTCGACGGCCACACGGGTGTCTAAGCGGATCAACCCCCGGCACCTTCCCCCACCCCAAGGCCGGGCAACGCGGTGGCCACAGGCGGAACCACGGCCCCTACCGGCCCGGATCTCGATAGCCTCACACCACAGGATGCGCAGAAGGAGCACACCACCATGAGCGGATGGCCCCCGCAGGGCATGGACCGCGCCCGACGCCTCGCCGGCGGGTACGGACGGGGTGAGGGATACGTCGGCCTGGTCGAGAACAGCCCCGACACGGGCACGGCCGCCTGCGTCGTCTGCGGCGGGCACGCCGTCCTGTACTTCGTCGAGACCGCCGAGGAGACAGTGCGATACGCGTGCCTCGACCACGCCGGGACCGTTGCCTACGACGTAGCCGTGGCGTCCACGGCGGCGCCTGGCGTCCCCGAGTCTGAGCGTGGTCCTGACGACCGCCGCTGGCGCACCCCGGGCGGTTAATTTCTTGATCCGCGACCGCCCTGTGCGTAACGTCCGGGTCGGCCGGTCGTTCTGAGCAGCGGCACAACCGCCCCCGCGCTGGTGCGTGTAAGCAGCACGGCCCGACTTCCAGTCGGGCGGTCCAGGTGCAAGCCCTGGCCGGCGCTCCATGAAGGCCCCACCCAAGCCCCCGGGTGGGGTCCTTCGCATTCCGCCCCACCGCTGACAATGGGCCAAACCCGCAGGTTGCGCGCCCTGCGCAGTCGGACTTCAGGAGCGGCCCATGTTCCACGGCTCGATACCCGCGCCCCTCCGCTCGATCATCTACGAGCACGCCGGCACCTGGCCGGGCGAGGACATCTACGTCGGCTGCTCGGGCAACTTCACCATCGAGAGGGTGCTGCACGCCCGCTTCGGTGACGCCCGCCGAGTCCACGGCAACGACATCACCGCCTACAGCTGCGCCCTCGGCTGGTACCTCGCCGGCGACCCGCTCGACTACACGCTGAAGCCCGAGTACGAGGACACTCTCGGCTGGCTCCACCCGTATCTGGAAGACCGCTCCGACCTCATGGCCACGCTGATGCTCGGCACCCGGTTCCTCCAGTACGTCGGCAAGGAAGGCGCCTACTACCGGCGGATGATGGACGCCACCCACGACCAGTGGGAGCGGATGCACGACAAGACCGCCACGAAGCTCCGCGGCCTGGAGACCCGGCTCGGCTCCTTCTTCGCCGGCGACGTCCGCGACTACCTCGACACCGAAGTACCCCAGGACGCCCCAGTCGTCATGTTCCCGCCGTTCTACGCGGCCGACTACCAGGCCCAGTTCGCGCCGATCGACGCCGCGTTCAACTGGCCCGAGCCACCCTTCGACGAGCTGACCGAAGACGGCAAGGAACGCATCATCGAGCAGGTCCAGGACCGGCCCAACTGGGTCCTTGGCCTGCACATCGAACGCCCCGAGCTGCGGGACAAGCTGGCCGGCGTCGTCCAGACCGCGAACCGCGGCCTGCCGATCTACGTGTACGCCGCCGCCGGCCCCCGCCGAATCGTCCGGCCCCGCCAGCCCGTCGAGCCGATCCCCATGCCGAAGATCGGCCAGGGCGAGGAACTCGGCGACCGGATGACCCTGCACGTCCTCACAGGCGGCCAGTTCGCCGGCATCCGCTCCCAGTTCATGTCGAAGACCATCAAGCCCGGCAGTCCGCTGATCGCCTGCGGTGTCGCCGTCGACGGAAAGCTGATCGGGGCGTTCGCCTACCTGCCGCCGAAGTTCGACCCGAACACCGCCTACCTGATGTCGGACTTCCCGGTGTCCTGGACCCGGTACCGGCGCCTGGCGAAGCTCATCGTCATGGCCGCCTCCACGCAGGAGGCGCAGGTCCTCATCCAGCGCAGCCTCTCCAAGCGGATCGACGGCTGGGCCACCACCGCGTTCACAGACCGGCCCAACAGCGCGAAGTACGGACGCGGCATCCCCGGCGTGAAGCTGCAAAAGCGCACCGAGCCCGGCGCGGACGGCATCCACCGCTACCAGCTCCAGTACGGCGGCCCCCTGGGCACCTACGACCTGCAAGAAGCCCTGACCCTGTGGAAGCGCAAGCACGGCAAGGACATGCGATGACGACCGACACCACCACCCCCCTGTTCCGGCCCAAGCTCGTCCGCCGCAACCCGCGCGCCCTCACCCGCCTGGAAGTGAACGCCCGCTACATGCGGAAGGAAGAGTTCGACCGGCTGGTGGAGAACATCCGCCGCGACGGCTGCCTCACCTCCACCCCGCTGATCTACTCCGGCGGCGAGTACGCCGAGGGCACCGAACTCGTCCTGTCCGGCAACCACCGCACCATGGCGGCCGTAGAGGCCGGCCTCGACGAGATCGACTGCATGCTCATCGAGGAGAAGCTGACCCGGCAGCAGCTCGTCGCGCTCCAGCTCTCCCACAACGCCATCGCCGGCCAAGACGACCCAGCCACCCTCAAGCAGCTGTACGAAGAGCTGGATGACGTCGACTGGCGGGCCTACTCCGGCCTGGACGACGAACAGCTCTCCCTCCTCGCCGAAGTCAGCCCCGAAGGCCTCTCCGAAGCGAACCTGGACTTCGCCACCGTGAGCCTGGTGTTCCTGCCCGTCGAGCTGGAAGCCGCCCGCGAGGCCTTCGAGCAGGCACGCCTCGGCCAGAACGAGTCCTGGCTCGCCGCACGCGCCGACTATCAGCAAACCCTCGACACGCTCGCCTCCACGCACGCCGCCCACAAGGTCGGCAACGTCGCCACCGCCCTCCACGCCATCCTCGCCATCGTCGAGCGCCACCTGGACGAGCTACAGGAGGGCTACACCTCCCCGAGCGGCGAGCACCTCCACACCGGGCACGTCGGCCTGGAGACCGTCCTCGGAACCCGCACCCTCCCCGCCCCCGCCGCGGTCACCCTCAACAAGGCCATCGCCGCCGCAGAAGGCAGAGGGGAGATAGAGCAGGGACAGGGCTGGCGCCTGCTGGACCGCCTTGCCGGCGAGTACCTGTCAGGCCCGAACCACACCCCCAGTGACCCGGCATGAGCACCCGCCCACCCATCACCCTCAGCCCCGACCTCGACCCCTGGGAACGTCAGCCCACCGAGACCCCCCACAAACACGGGCAGTTCGTCACCTACCGCGACATCGGCCGGACCCGCACCCTGACCGAAGCCGCGCAGAGGCTGACACGCGCGTACGGGCACGTGAGGAACCTCGCCGCCCAGTACCGGTGGCGCGAGCGGGTCGAGGCCTACGACCGGCACCTGGACCGCCAGTACGAGGCGATGTGGCTGGAGGAACGCCGCAAGGCCGCCGAGACCGACGCGAAGATCCTGGGCGCGGCCATCGGCAAGCTCGCCCAGCGCCTCGGCTCACTGCGCGCCGACGAGCTGTCCGCCGGCGACTTCATCCGGCTGATGGACGTCGCCATGCGGCACCGCCGGGTCCTGTTCGGCGACCCCACGGAGACCATCGCCGTCACCAGCGAGGGCACCAACGCGCTGGCGCACCAGTTCGCCGAGTTCGCGCAGATGCCGCCCGAGCAGCGGCGGGCCCGCCTGAGCGAGCTGGCGGCGTCGGTGAACCAGCGGATCAAGGCCGTCGACGGCTCGGACGACGAGGACGAGGAGGAGTAGCCCGTGACTACGGCCGTGGACGAGCTGGAGCACCTGGACGACGCGGAGGTCTACCGGCAGCTGGAGGCGGCGCGCCGGGCCATGAGCCGGGACCTGCTGAGGGACCCGGTGACGCTCGCCCGCGGCCTCGACCGCCGGTTCCGGATGCGCCCGCACCTGAAGCTCATCGGCCAAGCGCTGGCGGAGGTCGCGGCCGGCGAGTACGACCGGCTGCTGATCCTGACCCCGCCGCAGGTCGGGAAGTCGACCTGCGTCGCTGAGTGGTTCCCTTTCTGGTGGCTGTGCATGTTCCCCGTGGACAAGGTCGCGGTCACCTCGTACGGCGACGACCTGGCGCTGCGGCGCGGCAAGAGGATCCGCGGCTACGTCGAGGAGTTCGGCGACGAGTGGGATCTGCGGATGAAGCCCGGCTCCGGTGCGATGCAGGACTGGGAGGTCACCGCGGGCGGCGGCTGCCGGTCGGTGTCCGTGGGTAAGGGCCTCACCGGTTTCGACGTGAACTTGCTGATCATTGACGACCCGCACAAGGACCGTGCCGATGCCGAGTCCGAGGCCGCGCGCCGCGCGCTGCACGACTGGTACAGCTCGGCGGCCCTGTCCCGCCTCCAGCCGGACCGCAGCGCGGTGGTGGCGATCCAAACCCGATGGCATCCCGATGATTTCGCCGGCCGCCGCATCCACGAGGAGGGCCGCGTCGAGGACGGCGGCCGGTGGAAGGTCATCCACCTCCCCGCGGTCGCCAACCCGAAGTTCGGGCCCGACCCGCTCGGCCGGGAGGCGGGGGAGCCGCTGCCACATCCGAAGATTCCCACCCGTGCCGTGGAACGGCTGAAGGCGTGGTGGGCGCAGAAGAAGGCGACGTCGATCGTCCGGGACTGGCACGCCCTGTACCAGGGCGACCCGCAGCCCGGTGAAGGAGCGCTCGTGTCCGAGGAACTGCTGCGCCTGCTCCGCGACACCGGCACACCGGTGGAGCCGCAGAAGATCGCCGTGTCCATCGACCCGTCCGGTGGCGGCCGCGACGTCGCCGGCGTCATCGGCGGGTTCCTCGGCGACGACGGCCGGGTGTGGATCACCGACGACGTGTCCGCGCCGATGTCGTCCGCAGAGTGGTCCATGGCGGCCTGCCGGCTCGCGCACCGCACGAACGCGTCGATCATCTACGTGGAGTGGAACTTCGGCCGGGACATGTGCGTCCTCGCCATCCAGACGTCGTGGGAGAAGCTCCAGCGGGAGGGCGAAATCCCGAAGAACGTCCTCATGCCGGCGATCCACCCGGTGCGCGCCCGGCAGGGGAAACTGCTGCGGGCGGAGCCGATCGCCCAGCAGATGGTGCAGGACAAAGTCCGGCTGCGTGGGGTGTTCACCGATCTCGAGCGCGAATGGGCGACCTGGCAGCCCACCGACCCCGACAGCCCCGGCCGGATCGACGCCTCCTGCGTCCTCGTGTACGGCCTCATACCGGAAGCGAACGCGGGCGCCATCGCCCACGCACCACGCCCGCAGGCCCCCCAGGGCGGCGGGAGCCGGCCGGTGTCGCCGTACTCGCGGCGCATCGGCTGAGCGCTGGGCAGACTGTGCGCATGCCGAGCCAACTGGTCGACTACCAAGGCGCTGCCGAGGGCTGCCCCATCTGCAACGACGCCGACATGCCATTCGCCAGCGACGAGGCCGCTCTCGCCCACTACGTTAGGCACAGCCCTGCCGAGCTTGCCTTCGCACTGCTGGAGCACAAGGCCGTCATTCAGCACGCCCTGGTCCGCGTCGACGATCCCGGGGGCATCCGGACAGGGCGGCACCTGGAGGAGATCATCGGTGAGGTTGAGGACACGGCCCGCCTCTCCCAGGACCGCATGTACGGGCGTGGCACCGGCTGACCGGGACCCCCGGGCCGGTGCGATCCATGTGAGGCAGGATCGGAGCATGGACAGCATCCCGGACGCGCAGCCGGCCCGCCCCTGGCGCCCCGAGGACGGGCCCCAGCCCGCGGTGTGGACGTGGCCCCGCACAGACCGGCCCGCGCTCTGGGTGATGTCTGCCGGCCAGTGGCGGCACGCATCCGTCGTCGCCCGGCAGGACTGGCCGGACGGCACGATCCGCTACCAGGTGCAGGTCGACCTCGTCGGAGACACGACGGCGCGCATCCTGACGTACCAGTGGCCACAGCCCGGCCTGCGCGTCGCGCGCCGTAGCAGCGTCCAGCCGACCAGGGGAGTGGACGAGAGTCGGCAGGGGAGCATGCCGCGCCGCGGCCCTGCGCCCGGCTGAACGGCGGCCCCCGCAGTCCGCCCGGGCGGGCACACTGATGTGTGTGAAGCTGCCCCGTATCGAGTGCCAGACCTGCCGCCGGCACATCGCGGCCGGACCGGTCGCCGGACGGCTCGGCAAGGGCCGCATCTGGCGGCATGACCCGCCAGGGCGCGGAACCGACCTGGTGTCCTGCACCGGGTCCCTCGCCATCGTGGATCTGCCACAGCCCGCCGAGCAGCTCCAGCTCGACGAGCCCGACACCGACGCCACCGCCGGCCCCGACCGGGACCCGCACGGCCTGGACACCTTGCCGCTGTTCTGACCCTGGGCTGCCGCCCGGCCGGCTGCCAGCCGGTGCAGTTATCGGCGGACGTTGATGATGATGCGGATGCCTGCGCCACCGAGGCAGGCGCCCGCCAAGGTGCTCCCTAACTCGGTCGAGTACTTGAGGCCGATGTAGACGCCGCAGATGACGCTCACGGCGCACAGAACGAGCTGAGCCCACGCCAGGGCCTGGGAAGGCCGGGCAGGCCTCTCCGGCTCCGGTGGCCCCGCAGGCTGCGGTGTCGTCGAGGGAGGTACCTGCGGTGGCATACCGTCGGTGATGGTCATGGGTCTGCCTCTCGTTTCTGAACGGGTGTGGCCGGTCCGTGTCATGAAAGGGAAATGCTCGGAAAAGGCTCGTGAGGGTGCCGCCGGGCACTTCCCTTCATCGTTCCGCTTCACGGGACGCTTCGACTTTAAGCCACCGGAAGCCGTGATAGGGCAGAGAAAAGTCACCTGACCTGCGGAAACGCGCTTTTTGGGCACTGGTATCTGCGCCTGGTGCGCAGCAATCTGCGATTTAATCGCAGCTTTCTTGGAGTCGTTGCAGGTGGGCGAGTGTCGGTGGTCTTCCTGGGATTTCTGCCGATTCCCTCAGGGTGCAGGTGACGTTCTTTGCTGAGTCTTTAGCCGCATGGTCCCGCCGGGGGCGCCGCCGGCCGCCGACCCGGACCGGAACGGCATCGATGCCGTGCCGCCGTTCTGGCCGCCCATCGTCACGACGCTATGCGGCATCCGCGTGCGGACGAGGATCAAGCAGGTGACCGGATGCGATCAACCGCACTTGGGAGTAGCCGGTGGAGTATGCGAGGCCCGCAGCTGATCCGAGGAAGGGGCAGCCGATGGGACGCAGCAGAAGCCGCAGAGCCCGGAACACGGCAGCGGTCAGGGCGGCGCAGCAGAGAGCACGGAATCGACCGCCCAGGCCCTGGTACAGGCGCCTCTCGGGCTGGAAAGACGTTGGCGTAGCGGTAGGCGTGGTCGCTGCCGTCCTGACCGTGCTTTTCACCGGCGTGTCGACCTTCTTCCAGGCCTGCGTGGCCTCTGACCAGCTTCACCAGTCGAAAGAGGACGCTCGACGGGAGGAGCGCGCCCAAGCCTCACGCATCACGTTCTGGGTCGACCAAGGGTCGGACCACATGGAGCGCGTGCATCTGAAGAACGGCTCTGTGGATCCCGTGAGCAATCTCGTGCTGGTGGTGTACGTCTACACCGCGGCGTACATACGCGCCACTCCGGACGGAGAATATGACGCGTTCCTCCCGGGACTCGCTCCCTGCTCCGAGCTTGTGATCGACAATGACTCGTTTGCGCTTCCTGGGGGCAAGCCCGTACTGCTGCTTACGCATCCCGTGGTGAAGGGGGTGGAGTTCGTCGACAGTTCCGGTAAGACGTGGCTGCGCACCGGAGAAGCACTGACTTCTTCGTACAGCCCTATCGATAAATGGCTGAGCGAGATTTTTAGTCACTATGGGCCACTGCGTCTCAGGCGACAGCCAGCCGTGAAGCCAGTCTCCCCGTGCAGCTGAGGGGGGTGCCGCCAAGCAGGGCACTGCGCGCCCTGTGCGCAGTAGTGCGCAGTACGATGGCCGCCGTTCTTGACCTGGGGATCTCCACGGAGGCGGCCTGTGATCTCTCTGCCCGTACTCGCGCTACTCGGCTTCGCCGCCTACCGGGCGACTCAGCTCGGCGTCCACGACAGCATCCTGAACGCCGCCCGGCAGCGCCTGGGCGGCTGGCACGCCAACAAGGTCGTGTCCCGGCCGCGCAGCTTCGTCGTGCAGCTCGTCTCATGCATCTACTGCCTCGGCTTCTGGCTGTCCGGTGTGACCCTGCTCGCCTACCTGCTGGGGACCCACAGCTGGGGTGACGCGCCCTGGCTGGTGCACGGCATCGAGTGGTTCGCCGTCGCCGGAGTGCAGGCCCTCGCCAACCGGGTCGACGACACCCTGGACTCGTGAGCGATGCCCCGGCAGCTCACCGCGGCAGCCCAGCGGTACACCGTCAAGACCGCCACCGTCGGCGCCAGCAACCGGAAGAAGCCCGACGACAAATGGCAGGTCGAGGCATGGGAGCAGTTCCGTGAGGTCCCCGAAGTCCGGTTCTCCGGCGAGTGGGTCGGCAACGCCATGTCCGGCGCCACGCTGTTCGCCGGCCGCCGCATGGACGACGGGGCGATCGAGCGGGCCCCTGACGACCATCCGGCGATGCAGATCGTCAAGGAGATCGCCGGCGGACCCGACGGGCAGAGCGCCCTCCTCGGCGACTTCGGACCCCAGCTCGTGGTGGCGGGGGAGGGCTGGGTCGTCGTACGGCCGAAGACCGAAGAAGACGACGACAACGAGGACGGCACCGGCGACGTCGACGGTGACGGCGTCGAGTACTCGTGGCACGTCCTGTCGAAGCTGGAGATCCGAGAGGAGAACGGCGGGAAGCTGATCGCGGAGATCGACGGCGAGGACGTCGAGATCCCCGCCCTGGACGACAAGAGCCCGGACACCCCGGACGCGCCCATCGCGATCCGAGTGTGGAAGCCCTTCCCGGGCAGGCACATCGAAGCGGACTCCCCGGTGCGGGCCTCCCTGCACCTGCTGGAGCAGCTCCAGCTGCTGAACGCCGCGATCTCGGCGATAGCCCGGTCGCGGATCACCGGCCGCGGTGTCCTCCTCGTCCCCAAGGGCACGCGCTTCCCGACCCAGCCCGGGCAGGCCGGCGACGCCGAGGACGACCTGATAGAGATTTTCCTTGAGGTCGCCGCCACGGCGATCCGGGAACCGGACAGTGCCGCGGCGACGGTGCCGATCGTGTTGGAGGTGCCTGCCGAGTCGATCAGTGACATCAGGTGGATCCAGTTCGAGTCGACATTCGACGAGCTGGCCATCCAGCTCCGCGAGGAGACGATCCGCCGCTTCGCCAACGGCCTGGAAGTCCCCGCCGAGATCCTGTTGGGCCTGGGCGACGTCAACCACTGGGGTGCGTGGGCGCTCACCTCGGAAGCGATCCGCCTCGGTGTCGAACCCCGCCTGCGGATCGTGTGCCACGCCCTGACCACGCAGTGGCTGCGCCCCATGCTCAAGGCGCAGAACGTCGAGGACGCCGCCGACTGGCTCGTCTGGTACGACACCAGCCAGCTCCGCGTGCAGACCAACCGCGCCCAGACCGCCCTGGAAGCCTTCCAGGCTGGCCTCATCAGTGCCGCGGCCGCCCGCCGCGAGACCGGCTTCGACGAGGCCGACGCCCCCGACGCCGAAGAGCAGCAGGCCCCCCAGCAGACGCCCGCCGACGAGGGCGACAGCACGCCCGGCGAGGACACCACCAGCCCGCACGAGGAGACACAGAGCGACGTGAACAACCTGCCCGTGGGAGAGAAGACCAGCATCCCCGACACCCTGCCCGCTTCCGCCGCCCCGCGGCTCCCTGACGGACTCGTGGCCGCCGCCGACGCACTGATCTGGGCCGCGCTCGCGGTGGCCGGGGACCGGCTGCGGAACAAGCCCGCCTGCCCCCGATCCGAGCGTGCCCGCGCGCGGCAGATCCGGGCCGGCGAACTCCACACCGTGTACCCGGTCGACGCCGACATGATCGACGCCTGGCACCTTCTCGACGGCGCCTGGGTCCGCGTCCCCGAGGTCGCCGACCGCTACGGCATCGACGGCGCCTGCCTGGTCACCGCCCTCGACGAGTACGCGCGGGCCCTGATCGCCGCCCGCCAGTCCCACCGCTTCGAGGAAACCGAAGCCGTCCTGAGGTTCTCCCGCTGTCACGGGCTGGCCGCATGAACGCCCCCCACCGGCCGCACACGCTCGTGACGCCCGTCGACGTGGCCAACGTGCGCACCGAGCAGTGGTGCGGCTCCTGCAAGGCGTACAGCGGCTTCCTGCTCGACGTGATCGCGCTGTTCCCGGCGGCGGTCACCGTGATCGGCACCGTGACCGGCTGCGTGATCTGCGACGACCCCGACGACCCCGAGGTGCAGCGTGGCTGATGTCGAGAAGCTGCTCCAGGCCGCCGAGGCAGAGGTGGCCGCCGAAGTCCGCGCCGTCCTGGACGAGGTGGCGGCCGACATCGGCCGCGAACTGGCGGACGCGACGGAGATCGTCGCCGCCCGGTTCTCCCTCGCTCAGATCGGCCGCATGTGGAGGGCCCGCGTGCCTCGGCTGATGCGCCGGCTCCTCGGCATCGCCGAGCAGGCAGCCGAGCAGGCCGCCGCCGACACCGGCAGTGAGCTGCCCGACGGCTGGCAGGACCTGCCCGGGCAGCACGACCAGGGCGACCAGCTCCCGCGCTCTCTGGGCTCGTACGTGACGGACACGGAGCACCTGCTGCGGGCCATCGGCGACCAGCTCACCGCAGCCGCGGTCGCCGAGCTTGCGGCCGGCTTGGACGCCGGCGAGGACATCACCCAGCTCCGCGCCCGGCTGCGTGAGGTGCTCTCCCGGCAGGGCGCGCAGCTCGGCGAGATGCGGGAGGAGCGCGTCGCCCGTACGGAGTCCACCCGTGCTTGGAACTCGGCGACGCTGGCGGCCGCGCAGGACCTGACGACGCCCGGCCGGCCCCTGGTGAAGCAGTGGGTCACCCGGCACGACAGGCGGGTCCGGCACGCCCACAACGCCGTCGACGGGGCGCTGCGCCTCCTCGATGAGGCGTTCACGGTCGGCGGACACCCGATGCAGTACCCCGGGGACCCGCTCGCCCCAGCTGCGCTGACCGTGAACTGCCGGTGCGTTCTTCGATTGGCGCCGGAACTACGCGCAGCAGCCACAGGATCGGAAGCCAGTCCGCGCCCCGGCGTCTTCGGATCGAAGGCAGAGGGCGTCACCGCAGCGGCGGCCACCCACACGGGCGCGATGATCGCCCTTGTCCCGTCCGAGGAAGACCAGCAGCGGATGGCGCTGGCCGACGGCGAACTCGCCGACGAGCTGCACTGCACGCTGATCTTCCTCGGCGCCGCCGACGGCTGGAGCACCGACCAGCGGGAGCAGCTCGTCGCGATGGTGCGGGAGTACGCGCCCCGCCTGCCCATCGCCGCCCGTGCGTTCGGCGTCGCCCACTGGAACCCGCACGGCGACGACCCCGTATGGGTGTGAAGCCTCGGCGACAACCAGGAGGACGCCGACCCGCAGGCCCCCAACCTGCAAGAGGCATACCGGGCCGCCTGGTACGCGGTAGGCGATGCCTACGACGTGGGCGGCCTCCCCGACCAGCACACCCCGTGGCACGCCCACATGACCGCCGTGTACGACGCAGCCCCGGAGCGGTTCCACGACCTCGTGGAGCAGGTCGGCCCCGTGACGTTCGACCGGCTGCGGATCGCGTTCGCCGGCGAGCACGTCGACATCCCGCTCGCCCCGCAAGAGGAGGACACCATGCAGGACACCCCTGTCGAGGCGGAGGAGCCACTGCCGCCGCCGGTACGCACCTGGTCCACCCCGGACGGCACCGCGCTGGCCTACCTCGGCCAGGCCACCGGGGACGGCCGTGTCTTCGCGCAGGACGCCCTCTACTGGGACGGCGACGGGCCGTGGCCGCTGTCGTACTGCGAACGGATGGGACAGGCCCACGACGGCTCGGAACTCGCCGGTGCGATCCAGGCCATGGCCGTGGACGGTGACCGGCTCACCGGCTCGGGAGTGCTGTACCTGACCACGGAGGCCGGGTGGGAAGCGGCGAGCCTCCTCGATCAGCAGGCACCCCTCGGTGTAAGCGTCGACCTGGACGACGTCAGCGTGCAGGTCCTCGACACCACCGCCCAGCCCGACGAGCCGTCGGACGCCGAGCAGGACATGCCGCTGCTGCTGGAGGCGTCGTTCTCGGCGATGAACCTGCTCCAGTGCGCGGACGGGGCGTGGCTGATCAGTGGGGCCAGCCGTCTTGAGTGGACCGCGGCCGGCGTCGAGATGACGTACGCCTCACGGTCGGTGACCCTGTTCACCAGTCCGGGCGGCCGGATATCCCGCGCCACGGCACAGCAGGTGTTCGGTGGACAGCTGTCGGCCGCGGCCGGCGACCCCGACAACGGCGACGGCGTGGTGGTCCACGAAGAGGAGGCCGGCGCCTACCTGCTTCGGATCACCCGCGCGCGGGTGCGTGGCGCCACCCTCGTGGCGATGCCGGCGTTCGACCAGGCGCGGATCGTCCTGGACACGGCGACCGAGCAGATGGCAGCCGGGCCCGTCATCCTCGCCGCGGGTGGTGACGACCACGAGCGTGTCGTCACCTACGTGCGCAGCAGCCCTGTGCCCGTGACCGCGCGCGAGGTCGCCGACGCCCTGTCCCTCGACAGCCCCGTGGTCCGTTCCTACCTGAACCGGGCTCTGGAGGCCGGCCACGTCACACGGATCGCGCACGGCCGGTACGTGGGTACCTCCAGCCACCCGGAAGGCGAGATCGCCGCCAGCGCTCAAGCGGTGGCCCGGCTGTACGATCTGACCGAGCGGCACGGCGTCGACGCGGTGAACACGCTGCTGGAGCAGCCCGGCATGCTGGACGCCCTGTACGGCCCGGGCGGCGGAGACATCGTCGCCTCTGCGATGCGGGTCATGGAGGCCCGGGAGCCGTTCCCCGCCGTCTGGTTCCGTGAGCCCACAGCGGAGGAGCTGCCCCCGGACAGCGGCGGCGTCCACGTCGTCGACGGCCGCGCCTACGGCTGGGTCGCGCAGGCCGGCGTACCGCACGAAGTCCACGGCCGGAAGGTCACCATCGAGAAGCTCGCCGCGCGCGGCATCGACACGAGCTACTTCCTGCGGACCAAGCTCACCCTGGACGACGGCTCCCAGGTGGCGGTCGGCCCGATGACGATGAACGTCGGCCACCACCGCGACGGCGCCGAGTGCGAGACGAGCGTCTGTCAGTTCGACGACTCCCGCACCGTCGGCGCCGTGGTCACCGTCGGGATCAACGAGGGCGGCATGTGGTTCTCCGGTGCCGCTGGCGAGTGGCTGTCCGCCTGGGACGGCCTCATCTTCAAAGCGTGCGTGCCGAGCTACCACATGACCCAGGGCAGCGACGGCACCTGGCAGCTCAAGGCCGTGCTGTCCGTGCCGACGCCCGGGCATCCGGCCCGCCTCGCCGCATCCGGCGCCGACCAGGTCGCGGCCGTCATCGACCGGTCGAACATCGCGATCACCGCGGCGGCTGCCGTCCTCGGGGAGCCGCTGGCCCCGCCCGAGGTGGAACCGGAGCACGCGCGGCCCGCCGGCACCCCGACCCCGGAGGCGTGGGCGGCGCTCCTGGACGTCCCGGAAGCCCTGGACAGCCTCGCAGCCGCCCTGGAGCGCCGCCGGGAGCAGCGTGCCGCCGCCCGCGCCGAACTCGACCAGCTCGCCGCCGAACTCGACGGGCCCGTCACCGCCGACCTGACCGAAGGGAACTGACCGCCATGGGTTGCAACTGCGGATCGAAGAACGCCGGCAACAAGGCGCAGTACGAGGTCGTGGAGAACGGCCGTCGCGTGTTCGGACCCACCCCGTACAAGGTGACCGCGGAATCCGTGGCCGCGCGGACGCCGGGCCGCACCGTTCGCGAGGTCCCGAAGGCAGGTGCCTGATGGGCTGCGGCTGCGGCAAGAACCGCACGGTGGTGACCGCGTCCGGCGCGACTGTCCCGGCACCGCTGTACAAGGTGATCCTGCACGGCGGTGAAGGCGCGGTCGTCTTCCAGACGCACGACCTGGCCAAGGCCCGCACGGTCAACGGCAACTACCCGGGCAGCGTCATCGACCCGGACCCGGACCCGGATCCGGACCCGGACCCGGACCCGAACGCTGGCCAGCCGGCTGAGGAGCTGGCCGTCGAGACCATCGCGACGCCGGGCGCCGCTCAGGCGCACGAAGAGGCCAAGGAAAGTCGAGACGAAGATCAGGGTTGAACCACCGCGAACAACACAGTGCCCGCCCCCGACGCGGGGGCGGGCACTGACCTTGCCGCAGAGGTGATGGTCAGCAGCTACCGAGCCATGCGGCCGGCGACCACCACTCGGATTCTTGACCAAGGACGTTGTCCTGGAGCATCTCGGCGACGTACCAGTGGCCCCCGCGGAGACACTTCGCAGAGATACTCCGGCCCTTGAACTTGCTCCAGTATGTGCCGCTCTGGGCTACCTGACGGTACTTGCCGTTGGTGTATCGGAACAGACGGAACGACGTCCACCCAGCGAACGAGCAGGTGTTCCAGCCGTACGTGTAGGCGCGGCCGCCACCGGACCACGGCTGGTCGACGTCGGCGGAGCACTTCTTCTTCGCTGCTACTGATGCGGGCGCCGTCGTGCTTGCCGACGCGGGTGTTGCGCTGATGCCGATGCCACTGACGACGGTGAGGGCCGTAGCGACCAGCGCGGCCGCCCCCTTAGTGCGTAAATCCATGGTTCCCCCATGACTGCTTGATCTCAGGTCTCGACCTGGTGGCAGCAAGCATGCGCCGAGGTCTTCGACCTGTGGCCGCGTACAAGGATTCCGGAGCAGGACGAACCCTGCAATGACTATCAGTCAGATTCTTCAGGCGTTTTCCTGCACTGCGACCCGTGCGCCCCGCGAAGCGCTCGCAGTAACGCTGGCCCCAGTGGAAGCCTGGTCGCTGGACCAGGTATGGAGGCCCCGGCCTGGCCGTGTGGGCAGCTAATATGCCTCTTCAGTCGATGGTTGAGGGCCTGACTCCTGCGAAGCACTACAGGAGTCCCATATGCAGCCCGAGCCGTACAAGCTCCCGGACGACATCACCGCCCTCGGCAACGAGGACCTGGAGCGGCACCTCGCCGCCGCGCGGGAGGCGTTCCAGGCGAAGCGCGAAGACCCGAACCTCGACATCGTGGACATGCCCGCCGTGCGGGAGCTGGCCGCCGGCATCAAGGCGATGCAGGCCGAGCAGGACTCCCGCGTCGAGCAGGCGAAGACCGCGCTGGCCGAACTCGACACCCTGGCCGCCGAGGTCGGCCTGCCGGTCGAGACGCCGGCCGTCGAGCCGGCCACCGCCGATGGGCTGGAGACCCTCGCGGTCGAGCCCGCCACGGTCGAGCCCCCGGCCGCCGAGGCAGAGTCGCCCGTCGAGGGCGGTGAGGAGGTGGCGGCCGCCGCCGCGGCGGTGCCCGCCCGCCGCGCGCCGCTGCTGTCTACGGTGCGCCTGCACCAGCCGAAGCAGCTCGTGCCTCGCAACGGCGCCTCTGGGCTGACGATCACCGCATCCGCCGAGGTGCCCGGGTCGCCGCTCGGCGCGACCCTCGACATGGAGGGGCTGACGGAGTCCGTCACCCGCGCCGCCGGCCTCGTCAAGGGCGGCGGGCAGGCCATCGCGGCGAGCTACCAGCTTCCCTTCGCGCAGGACCTGGTCGTCAATGACGCAGGCAGCCTGGAAGAGGGCACCATGAAGGTGCTGAAGGCGTCGGATCAGCGGCGGCTGAAGGGCGGCGACCTCGTCGCCTCGGGCGGCTGGTGCGCGCCCAGCGAGACGATCTACGACTTCGTCGAGTACTCCTGCCCGGACAACCTGTGGGACCTGCCGGAGATCAGCCTGTCCCGTGGTGGTATCCGCTACTACATGACGCCCGAGCTGGACGTCAACGCGATGTCGTGGGAGTGGACCGAGGCGGACGACATCAGCGCCGTCGACGGCGACCCGACGAAGCCGTGCTTCAAGATCCCCTGTCAGGACCCGGTCGAGGTCCGCTGCACCGTGTACGGGGTGTGCGTGCAGGCCGGCATCCTGTCGCAGCGGTTCTTCCCGGAGCTGAACACCTTCTACATCCGGCGCGCCATGGTCGCCTACGAGATGCGGCTGAAGGCCGCGATGTACGCGCAGGCCCGCGCGAAGGCCACCCCGGTCACCACCGCGCCCTCGTTCGCCAGCTTCACCGCCGTGTATGGCGCGCTGGCCCTCCAGGTCGCCGACATGGTGGAGCGCTGGCACCTGTGCGACACCATCAACCTCGAAGTGGCGATGCCGTGGTGGGCGCGGAACATGTTCCTCGCCGACATCGCCCGCCGCTCCGGGTCGCAGATTTGTGACCTGCCCGCCCGCTGTATCGAGGACAAGTTCGCCGAGATCGGCGTCCGCGTGAACTGGGTGAAGAACATCCCGCCCGCCGTTCCGGCACAGATCGGCGGGACCAAGCCGGCGACGGACTGGCCGGACACCATCGAGGTCCTGCTGTACCCGGCGGGCGCGTTCCAGATGGGCCGTGGCCCGGAGGTCAACCTCGGTGTGGTGCACGACAGCACGCTGATGCGCACCAACGACATGACCGCGCTGTTCTTCGAGTCGTGCAACGCGCTGATCTACCGCGGCCCGGAGTCCCGGCGGGTGACGATCCCGGTGTGCGCCGACGGCTCCGTGGGCCCGCGCATCACCCCCGCCTGCCCGACTGCCTGACCCTTCCTCGCGCAGCCCTGGCCTACTGCCCGGCCCGGGCTGCGCCCCGAGATGAGAGGACGCGAGGCAGATGGCAGGGCTCTCCAAGACCGTGGCAGCGATCCGCGGCAACCCCAGTCCTTACGGCCTGCTCGGCGCGTGTGTGGAGGTCGTCGACGTCACCGACCTGCACGAGCTGAACGGGACGCAGATGGTGCCGTTCTCGTGCACGGAGGCGCACACCTGGCAGCGGGACTGCCCGCCCCCCACCGTGCCGAACCCGGTGTCGAAGATATTCGACCGGCCGGGGGTGTGCGAGTTCGACGCGGTGACGGTGTACGCGGGCGCCACCTGCTCCACGTTCGGCATGACGCAGGACGAGGCCATAGCCCATGTGACGGAGACGATCCGCTTGGGCGAGCAGCGCGCCCTGGAGGAGTGGTTCATGGTGAACGCGCTGTGCACCATGGCCGCGTCCAACGACCTCACCCCGGCGGGCGGTGCGCTCCCCGCCGCGCAGGGGGTTGCGGCGCTGGAGGGCTGGCTGGCCGAGCACTACGGCGGCGAGGGCGTTCTCCACGTCCCCGCCGGCGCGGCCGCGCTCCTCGGCTGCTGCAACATCGTCACCCGCACCCGTGCCACCCAGTGCCCGGAGACGCTCATGGGCAACGGCGTCGTCTTCGGCGCCGGCTACGCCACGAACGTGGGCGGCTCGACGTGCGCGCAGGCCCCGGCCGGTGAGGCGTGGGTGTACGTCACCGGGCCCGTCAGGGTGCGGCGCGGCCCGCTCGACATCCTGCCGCCCAGCGAGGCGCAGTCCATCGACACCCGCCTGAACGACCGCTACGTGCTGGCCGAGCGGACGTCCGTCATCGAGACGGCGTGCTGCGAGGCGGCGGCAGTGAGGATTGCGACGTGCTGCTGACGATCAAGGTAAAGCCGGCGCCCGAGCTGCGGCCGGCATTCGCGAACTGGGCGATCGTCCAGTCACCGCGGGTGGACACCTGCTCGCACGTCGATTTCTGCGTGCCCCACGACCTATTCACCCTCGTCCCCGAGGAGTTGTTGATCGGCGCGATCGTGGACGGGCACCGGTACCGGTCACCGCTGGAGGACGAATGGCAGGCCGCGACCGTGCTGGAGCGGGTGGGCGCGGCAGGTGAGCTACTGCACCGGCTGCCCCCGAAGGTGTACCCGCCCGGCGCGACACCCCTGGAGCCCGCCGAGCCCGCCCAGGCCGAACCCGAGCCCGCCCAGGAGCCCGTGGAGAAGGCCCAGTCGGCGCCTGAGGTGCCCCACGTGGCGGCGTCCGAGTCCGCCTCAGCGGCGCCCGAGCTCGTCCAGGAGCCCGCGAAGGCGTCCCCGGCCCCGGAGGTCAAGGCGTCGGCCCGGCGGACTCCTGCGGTGGCCGCGGGCCGCCGCAAGACCAGCCCGAAGAACCGGTAGCTGCCTGGTCCTCATCGAGTACAGCTACGTCAAGGATGGCACGATCGACTCCGTGCGCCTGGTCGCCGCGACCCCCTGCGCCGCCTGCTCCCCGACCGGCACCATCACCACGTGCTCAGCCGGCGTCGAGCAGCCCGCGCAGCTCTGTGACACCGCCCACCGCCGCTACCCGGACATGGTCTGTCGACCAGGACGGCATGCAGGGCCCCGACGGATCCGATCCGCTCGGACCTCGGCGGCCACGCAGACGACGGTGACCGTGCTTCAGGCGTCGGGTGTGCGCTGCTCGGTATCGGTGTGCCCGCGGTTGGCGCCCCAGCGGCGGGCATCACCGTTCACGCCATGGCGATGGCCCCTTACCTCGAACTGTCGATCGCTAGACTGTTGTCGCCGCATGGTTGAGGGCCTGGCTCCTGCGAGTAGAGGAGCTGCGGCCCATGTCCTGCCCCCTGATCGCGAACGCGGATGTGATGCGCGTGACGCGACTCGACCAGTGCGGTCACCCCGTTCCGGGCCCCAACGGGTTCGTTTTCGACTGCTTCAGCAGCCTGGCGATGAACAACAACTCGGACGACGGGGACGATATCGAGTACAAGGCGGCAAATGGCCGCGTGTGTGGGTACCGCAAGGGCTGCCCGACGTTCCGTGGATTTGACCTGGAATTGAATGTTTTCAGCGTCTCCCCGGAGCTGATCGAGATCCTCACCGGCAACCCGGTCTATATGAGCTGGGACGGCAAGCCGATCGGCTTCGACACCTGCTCCATCAAGTGCAGCTCGGGGTTCGCGCTCGAACTGTGGGCCGAGGTCCTCGGTAACGAGTGTGAGGACGGTTCGCAGGGGCAGTGGATCTACTTCCTGCTGCCGTGGGTCGCGAACGGCCTGCTCGGCGACCTGGAAATCGGGTCGGAGGCGGTGACCCTCCAGATCACTGGCTCGACGCGCGCGGGCGGTGCGTGGGATGTCGGCCCGTACAAGGTGCAGCCGACCGACGCCACGGGCACTCCGGGCCCGCTGCTCACCCCGCTGGGCGACCAGTGCCACCGGCGCACGTTCATCACGGCGACCCCGCCGCCGGTGCCGTCGTGTGACTACGCACTCGTCCCGGCCTGACCTGGTGGAGATCGTCCTCGGCCGCTGGACAGCCGCGCCGGCCATGTGCCGCGCGGCTGTCCGGCGCTGCCACGCCCCGCGGAGGCCCTGATGCCGCTTCACCCCACCCCGTGTGAGCCGTGGCCGTTCTCTCCGGGTTGCTGCTCGCTGCCAGAGGACACCCCGCAGGAGAAGATCGACAAATGGCGGCGCGTCGCAACGAACCTGCTCTGGGCTCTGTCCGGCCGGCGTTGGGGGCCGCTGTGCCCGATCACCGTCCGGCCGTGCCGCCGGTCGTGTCTCGACGAGTACGCGGGCACGGTGAGGTGGGGCGGCACCGGCCTGTACGTGCCGTACCTGGGCCGGGATGGGCTGTGGCGGAACGCGTCGACGTGCGGGTGCAAGTCCGACTGCTCGTGCACCGAGTTGTGCGAGGTGCGGCTCGACGGGCCCGTGCACGACATCGTGTCCGTGACCATCGGCGGTGAGGCCCTCGACCCGGCCGCGTACCGGGTGGACAACGGGGACCTCCTCGTCCGCACCGACGGCCGCTGGCCCGACTGCCAGGACATGAGCGCGCCCTGCGGCGAGACCGGGTCGTTCTGCGTGACGTACCGGGTGGGCCTGCCGCTGGACGAGGCGGCCATCGCCGCGTTCTCCGCGCTGGTGTGCCACCTGGTGAAGGGCTGCGGCGGCAGCTCTTGCGGCTGCTCCCTCCAGCGCAACCGCAACGTGTCCCGGGTGTCCCGGCAGGGCGTCGACCTGGAGTTCCAGGACACGACGGCCATGTACGCGGACATGCGGACCGGGCTGCCCGAGGTCGATGCGTGGCTGGTCGCGGTGAACCCCTACCGGCAGCCGTCCGTGTCGCGCGTCTGGTCGGTGGACTACCGCCGGCCTCGCATCACCACCAACCCGTGAGGCTGTGATGGCGTTCAGTCCGCTGGCGATCGACGAGGTCGCCGAGACCGTACTGGCGTGCGTGTGCGCCGCGCTCGACGACGTCGCCCAAGAGGTCGACGGCCACCCCGGTTGCCCGGACTGCCGCAGGTGCGTGGTGCCCGGCATTGCGGCGTGGGACGGCTGCGAGGACCCGTGCACCGGCAGCACGGGCGGGCAGCTGTCGGTGAATGTGACGCGGGTGTACCCGTCGTCGACGACGAGCTTCCCGCAGCAGGACCAGAGCGTTCGGGACGCCCGGAACTGCGCGCCGCCGCCGGTCACCGCGGTGGAGCTGGTCATCACGGTGCTGCGGTGCGCGCCGATCCCCAGCGAGGCGGGCTGCCCGCCGTCGTGCGAGGAGCTGCGGGAGTCGGCGCGCGTGCTGCACGTGGACGCGCTGACGGTTTACAACGCGCTGCTGTGCTGCCTGCCGCACACCGCCCCGTCCGGCCGGCGCGGCCGCCGGTTCGTCCTCGGCCAGCAGCGCACGGTGGGCCCGCAGGGCGGTTGCGTCGGCATCGAGCAGACGGTGACGGTGGCGTTGCCGCCGTGCCTGCCCTGTGACCCCGTGGAAGGCCCGTGATGAGTGCTGAGGTGAGGATCGAGCCCGGGCGGATCGCCCGGTTCCTGCGGCTGCGGAACGGGCGGGTGGAGCGCAAGCTGCGCGAGCGCACCGAGCGGATCGCGAGGATCGCCGCGCAGGAGGCGCCCGGGTCGATGGGCCGTTACATCGACTGGGAGATCCAGCAGGGGCCCCGCGGGCTTGAAGGCGTCATCCACTCCCGGCACCACGCGACGCTCTTCGTCCTGCACGGCTCGAGGCCCCACCTCATCCGCCCTCGCCGGCGCGGCGGGGTACTCCGCTTCGAGGTCGGCGGCGAGGTCGTCTACACGCGGCTGGTCAGACATCCTGGCAGCAGGCCGAACAACTTCTTGGGTCGTGCCCTCCGAATGGGTCGATGATCAGGCGTTGACCGCCAACTCGCTATTCGGCGCCACCTGTGTGCGGGGGTAGGGGGAGCAGATCCGCTTACCGATCTCTCACCCTCACGTCTTCCTCAGAACCGTGGCGCAAGATCATCTGCGGGTCATACGGTCGACTTCGGCGCGCCACCGACGTACGACCCGACCCACCTCGACACCGGGTCGATGCACCGGTACCCGTGGCTGCACTTCTACCAGCACGCCGACGGCACCGAGTACGAGACCGACGGCATGTAGGTCGCACGCATGTGCTTGGGAGCCTGCGGGTTCCCCAGGCTCTGACTCCAGGGGAAATGTGATGAAAAGGACCGTTCTTGCTGTAGCGGGGCTGTGGTTCATCATCGGGGCAGGGTTGGCGTCCGCACGGCACTGGCCCGCTCACCTGGTCGCGCTGCTAGGGCTGGTCATGATTGTCTCGGCCGCTGCGGGACGTGAGGTGTGGGCACGACGGGGGCTGTGGGGCGCCGTCTTCATCTCCGCAATTCTTGGGCTGACGTGGTGCATCGCTGAGCTGGCACGTGCCAGCGGGCAGCATCTGAGCGTGGAGAACCCGGGAGCGGTGGGAGCGTATGTCCTGGGGCTGGGTGTCCCCGCCGCCGTGGTGCTGTGGGTGCTGCGTCGCTCTGGCCAGCCCCGCTGAAGCCCTTCCGGCCTGCGTAGTACCGGGAACCTCAGCGTCGCCGCCCTCTCCGGAAGTTCCGACGCCGCTTGCCATCAGGTCTTCTCGCAGCGCGCGTAAGCACGACCACTCGATTCAAGGGAACGGCCCCGCACGCTGGTGCGGGGCCGTTCTGCTGTGCGACTACCCTCATGGGTGCTGACTGGTTGAGGGCCGGGCGACGGAGCGGGAGACAAGGACATGACCCGTGCGGAAGACGATCGCGCTCAACACTGAACCCCACGTCATTGCGGTAGGCCCCCACGAGCTGGAGTTCCTCCCCGAGGTGTACGGCGCCGAGTTCATCGACGCCTACGAGGAACTCCAGGAGGCGCAGGCGGCGAAGGGCGTCGACCTGGAGGACCTGGAGGCCGCCGACCCGGCGTCGCTGCGGAAGACGATCCGCGCGGTGCGGGTGTTCCTGGCCCGGCAGATGCTCCCCGACTCGGCGGAGCGATTCCTGCGCCTGGATGTCATCGTGGACGGCAACGTGCTGGAGTCGTTCCAGGACGCCGACGAGGCTGCGGCGTTCGCCGCCGAGCACCCGGGCGCGCAGGTGCAGGACGCGCTGCGGCTGCCGGTCCGCGTGGTCGCGGAGATGCTGGAAGTCGTCGTCGAGCTGTACGGCGCGGGCGGTGGGAACCGCCCTACTGGGTCGTCTTCCGCCTCGTCGAGCAGGCCGCGGCCTGGTGGGACGCGTGGGACGGGTCCCTCGCCCTCCAGGGCGTCAACCCGCACGAGTGGCCGCTGAAGCGGCTGTTGAACGCTGTCGAGGCCCAGTTGGACGCGGGCGCGAAGGACGACAGCGAGCGGGCGCGGAGGCGGGCGGAGCTGTGGGCGCCACCGAAGAACGCCCGGGCCCGCGCGGGTGCGGCCAGCCGGCCTCGGCCTGCGGCGATGCAGGCCAGCGATGCGCAGGCGCTGATGGCTGCACTGGCTGGTGAGGACGCACGGCTGATGGGCCGCTAGCGGATAATCGGAGGATCGGCCGCCCCGGGCCTGTCGGGGCGGCCACGCTGACTGGTTCAGGGCCGGGCAACAACGCGGAAGCGGGGTTGCCTTGGCCGGCGAGGATGAGGACTTCGGGTCCGCTCACATCACGATCGACCTCGATGACACTCGGGTCGTCGCCGATGCGCGGCAGCTCGGGCAGCGGATCCAGGACGCGCTGAACCGGGCGACGAACGGCATCGCCCGGAGCATCCGGAACAACATCCAGAACAGCCTGCGCTCGCTGTCGGTGTCGATCCGGGTCGACCCGGACCTGTCCCGGTTCGATGCGCAGCTGCTGAACGGGCTCGCCGGGATCGACGGGATCAATATCCCGGTCGCGCCGGACGTCAGCTTTTTCATGGAGCGGCTGCGGGCCGCTCTCGCCGACGAAGAGGTGTCGATCCGGGTCGTTCCTGACCTGAGCGACCTCGACAACCGAATACGCGGCCACCGCGGGCCTGACGTCCGGGTGAACGCGGACGTCGACACGGACCGGTTCACGCGGTCGCTGGCCGGTCTGAGCCGGATCGCGCTCGGCATCGGCGGCGCCCTCGCCTCGGGCCTGAAGCTCGGGGCGATGGGCATCGCGGCGGCCGGCGCCGCCCAGGGCGTCGCGGCGCTAGTCGGGGCGCTCGCCCCCGCGGTCGGGATCGTCGCGGCGGCCCCGGCCGCGTTCCTGGGCCTGAAGGCGGCCATCGGGACGCTGAAGGTGGCGCTCCTCGGAGTCGGTGACGCGTTCACCGCGGCCCTGACCGGCTCCTCGAAGGAGTTCGAGGCGTCGCTGAAGGAACTGGCCCCGGCAGCGAGGTCGGCAGCCCAGGAGGTGCGGCAGCTCAAACCGGTGCTGGACTCCCTGAAGTCGAGCGTCCAGCAGGCGTTTTTCAAACCGCTCAAGGGTGACATCACCGCGGCGGCGACCGCGCTGAAGGGGCCGCTGAAGAGCGGGATGACGGTCGTGTCCGGCGAGTTCGGACGGCTGGCGTCGTCGGTGCTCGGGTTCGCGAAGTCGACGGCGGCGGTCAGGGTCGTCCGCGGCGTTTTCGCCGGGCTGAAGACCGAGATAGCCGGGGTCAAGTCCGACAGCGTCGAGCGGCTGCTGACGTCGATCGCGAAGTTCACGACGTCGACGCTGCCCGGGTTCAAGGGGTTGGGCGGCGCGGTCGACGGCGTCGCCAACAAGATCGCCGGGTTCCTCGAGCGCGCCACGGCGGCGGGCGACGGGCTGCGGTGGATCCAGAACGCGCTGACGGTGTTCCGGCAGCTCGGCGGGATTGTCCAGAACGTCGGCTCCATCCTGGGCAGCGTCTTCAAGGCCGCCGGCGATGTCGGCGGCGGGCTGCTGGCGAACATCCAGCAAGTCACCGGGCAGATCGCGGCGTTCCTGAAGAGCGCCGCCGGTCAGTCGGCGGCCGGGAACATCTTCGCGACCGTCGCGACCATCGCGCGGCAGCTGGGGCCGATCCTCGCGGCGCTGGTGACGCAGATCGGGCAGATTGCGCCCGCTCTCGCCCCGGTCTTCGCGACCCTGGGTCCGGCGATCACCGGCCTGATCACCGCGCTGGGGCCGGCGCTCGCGGCGATCGCGCCGAGCCTTCAGGGCGTGGCGAAGTCCCTCGCTGCCGCCTTCGAGGTCATCGGTCCGAGCCTCGGCCCGGTCGGTGAGGCAGTCGGCCAGGTGATCACCGCGCTGGCGCCGCTGCTGCCGCTCGTCGGCCGGGTCGTGGCCGTCCTGGCGACGGCGCTTGCCCCCGTGCTGTCGGCGCTCGCGCAGGCGTTCGAGCCGATCATCGAGGAGATCGTCGCCGCGCTCATGCCGGTGCTGCCGCCCCTGGCGGACGCCTTCGTGCAGCTCGTCACCGCGCTGACGCCACTCGCGGCCGGCATCGGGCAGGCGATCGCTCAGGTCTTCGCGGTCCTCGCACCGGTCCTCGCGCAGGTCGCGCAGGTCGTCGCGCAGGTCGCGGTCGCGTTGGTGCCGCTGGTCACCGCGCTGACGGACGCGCTGCTGCCCGTCCTGCCGCCGCTGGTCGAAGCGTTCTCGGCGGTCCTCCAGGCGATCGTCCCGATTTTGCCGCCGATCGCGAACCTCGTCGTCGCCTTGGCCCCGCTGCTGGTGACGATCACGAACCTGCTGGCCCCCGTCCTTCAGGTCGCTGCGGCGTTCGTGTCGTGGACGGCGATCAACGTCGTCGTGCCGATCATCCAGGGGGTCGCGGGTGTCCTGACCGGCCTGGCCGCCGCGCTGACGTCGGTCGTCACGTTCGTCACGAATTTGCCGTCGCTGATCACGTCCGGGCTGTCGACGCTGGGCTCCCTGATCGCCGCGGCGTTCACCGCGGTGGTCGCGTTCTTCCAGCAGCTCCCCGGCATGATCATGGCTGCCTTGCAGGCGCTGCCGGGGCTGCTGGCCTCGTTCTTCCACGCGACGCTGCAAGGTCTCGGGACGGTCATCGGCACGGCCATCGGCCTGGTCATCCTGCTGTTCACCCGCGTGCCGGGGATGATCGTGAACGCCCTGTCGTCGTTGGGCTCGCGGCTGGCTGGGCTGTTCACCTCGGCGTGGTCCTCCGCGCGAAGCGCGGTGTCGTCGGGTGTGTCGTCGGTTGTCTCGTTCTTCTCCCAGCTGCCGGGCCGGGCCGTTTCCGCGATCTCGTCGCTGCCGGGCCGGGCGGCATCGGTACTGCGGTCGGCCGGCTCGCAGATGCTCGGCGCCGCCCGTTCCAGTGGCGGGCAGGTCACGTCGTTCTTCTCGGGGCTGCCGGGCAGGATCCGGGGCGCCCTGGCCGGCGCCGGGTCGGCGCTCATCGGTGTGGGGCGGGACCTGGTCCGAGGCCTGATCAACGGCGTCAGGGCCATGGCTGGGCAGGTCGCGTCGGCGGCGAAGGAAGTGGTGTCCTCTGCGATCAGCGCCGCGAAGAACGTCCTCAAGATCGGTTCGCCGTCGAAGGTGTTCATCCAGATCGGTCGGGACACCGGCAAGGGCTTCGTCATCGGTCTCACCGGCACGGTGGACCAGATCCGGGCGACCACGCAGAAGATCGCCCAGGAGATCACCCAGGCGTTCAAGGGCAAGAAGACCACGCTGGACGACCGGCTGCTGAAGCTGATCGGGGACGGCAACAAGAAGCTGGTGTCGTTGGCGAACCAGAGGGACGCCATCGCGAAGAAGATCGCCGAGGCGAAGAAGTTCGCGTCGGACACCGCGGCGTCGGCGCTCCAGTCGTTCAGCCTTCAGAACCTCACCCAGGGCGGGGTCTCCAAGTTCAACATCCTGGAGGGCCTCGACACTGCTTTGGCCCAGGTCAAGCGGTTCACGAAGCAGATCGATGACCTGAAGAAGCGCGGCCTGCGGAAGGACCTGCTGGGGCAGGTCATCGCGCTGGGACCGCAGCAGGGCGCCCAGCTCGCCTCGTTCCTGTCGTCGCAGTCGACCGGCGCGCTCAAGCAGATCAACAGCGCTCAGAAGAAGCTGGCGGACGCCACGAACGCCTTGGGCAAGCACGCGGCCGATGAGCTGTTCGACTCCGGCAAGCAGGCCAGCAAGGGCTTCTTGGCGGGCCTGAAGGCGCAGCAGAAGGACATCGAGGCCCTCATGGTCTCGATCGCGAAGTCGATGCAGAAGGCCATCCGGCAGGCCCTCGGTATCAAGTCGCCGTCGACGGTGTTCGCGAAGATCGGTGACCTGACCGGCCTGGGTCTTCAGGAGGGTTTCCTCGGCCGCCTCGGTGACCTGGTGTCCTCGGCGCGGTCGTCGGCCCGCAGCCTCAGCCGCGCGGTCAGTGAGCCGCTCGCCGACCTGGCCGGCACGGTGTCCGGGCCGGTGGTTCAGCCGACGCTCGGCGCTTTCGCCGGCACCGGCCTGGCCGCGGCCGCGTCCGGGCCGCGCGGTTTCGCCGGTCCGGGCGCCGCGCGCGCCCCGTTCGGGACGTCGATGACGGCGAACATCACCGTCCAGGCGGCCAACGACCCGGAGGAGACAGCGCGCGTGGTTCTGCGGCGTCTCGCGATGGCGAACCTGACGTGAGAGAGGTGTTCTCGTGCTCCCTGATTTCGTGAGTGTGGGCGGTGTGGAGGTGGTCAACCACGCCCGGCTCCGCGCCTACCTGAATTCGGTCGGCTCGCCGCTGACCAGCGGGGCCGAGATATGCAGCTGCGAGACGCTCACCGCGGCCGTGCTCGACCCGGACGGGCAGCCGTACACCACGCCGGACGATCCGCTGACCCCGGCCGAGTGGTACGACCCGGACGCCCCGGAGAGCGTCGAGTTCGCCGGTGTGCTGCTGCTCAGCGTGGACGGCGTCGACGACTTCCCCGTGGAGCGGTCGGTGAGCACGGCGGTCACCGGGGGCGGCTCGGTCGGTCCGGCGCGGGTGCAGCCACGGCAGATGACGTTCACGGCGATCCTGCTCGGGGCGACGTGCTGCGGCGTGGAGTACGGGTTGCAGTTCCTCAAGGCGGCGTTGCAGGGCTGCACGGGGTCGCAGTGCGGCGGGGACTGCGTCGAGATGTACGCGTGCTGTCCCGGGAGGGAGATGACCCGGGAGGAGTTCAACGCCGCGCACCGGCGGACGTTCCGTCGGGGAGCGTTGACGTCGGGCCCGAAGGTGACCGGCCGGAACGGAGATGGAGCGTGCGCGGGCGGCACCTGCTCCATGGGTGCCGACATCATCCAGGTCGAATGGACGATGACGGCGGCGGCCCCGTTCGCGTACACGGACGCGGTGGAGCTCCTGGACGTGCTCCTGCCCACTGACACCGACGGCCGGTGCATCCAGTGGTGCATCCACAGCAACCGGCTTCCGCCGTGGGTGCCGCAGTGCACCGACTGCCGTCTCAAGCCGTGCCAGGACAGCCAGGACGGGTGCGGTGACCCGGGCTGCGCCACCGCGGCGCCGCCGGTGCCGACGGCGCCCGTGACGTGCTTCTGCGAGGCGCTCGCCGTCAACTCCGCCGCGTACGCCATCGACTTGTCCGGCCGGCCCAGCTGGATGGATGACGTGCCGCTCATTAGCGTGTACGCGGGCAGCAGCGACCTGCGGCGGCTGACCGTCAGCTTGTTCCAGAAGACGAGCGCGGACGAGGGCCTGACGTGCGAGGAGATCGCCGAGAAGAAGCGGTGCGAGCCTTACGCGCAGTGGACGGTCTCGTACCTGGCGGCCGGGTCGGAGATCGTCCTCGACGGTCAGACGAGCCGGGCCGCGGTCTACTGCGGCGGTGACTGCTCGTCGGCGACCACGGTCGCCGGCCGAGAGGGCGCCCCGGCGTCGTGGCCCGCCCTGGACTGCGCCGAGTACTGCCTACTGGTGGAGACGGACGCCTTCGAGCCGCCCGCAGCGGACGCGCGCCTGTCGTTCGCCGTGTCGGGCCGAGCCCTGTGATGGCCGGCCTCGGATGCGACGCAACGTACTCGGCGTTCATCACGGACCGCGGCGGGGCGATCCTCACGCAGGCCCAGACGGTCACGAAGGTGGAGTGGTCCCGCGTCCTGAGCGACGCCTCCACTGCCAGCGTGGTGATTGAACCCGACGTGGACTGCTGCGGCGTCCTCGGTGACATGCGTGCCATGCGGCACTGGCTACACGTCTACCGCAACGACCGCTACGTGTGGGGTGGCCAGATCCTCCAGCCGACGTGGGGGGTGGGCACAGTGCAGGTCCCGGCGGCCGACATCGTGTCCGTGCTGAACCGGCGGGTGCCGCACGAGACCAGGACGTTCACGAACACCGATCTGACGGACATCGCCGAGTGGCTCATCGAGGATGCCATGGCCCCGGACGACCCGGGGCACAGCGTGCACGTGCTCGCGGAGTCGGGCATCCTCGGTTCCCGCGAGTACAGGGATTCCATCGGGCAGAGCGGCGACCATCTGCGGGACCTCGCGGACACCGGCCTCGACTTCACCGCGTTCGGGGAGACGCTGCTGCTGATGCCGGACGACTGGAGTGCCAGCGTCGGCACGGTCACCGATGCGGATCTACCCGATGGGCTCAACGTCGCCGAGGACGGCTCGGCGCTCGTGACCAAGTGGAACGTGTACGGCGACGACGAGTCGGGGATCGTGGGGACAGCCGGCGGGGTGCACCCGTACTACGGGTTGGTCGAGCGGTCGGTTCAGGACACCAGCATCAGAGATCAGGCGTCGGCGGATGCGTCGGCGCAGGCGCGGCTCAATGCTTCACTTCTGGTCCCTGTCTACATCGACAGCCGAGAGGTCACGCTGTCTCCGGAGGCGGGCGTGGACATCGCGCGTCTGGTGCCGGGATGGTGCGTGGACGTCACGACTACAGCGACGTGCCGGAACATCTCCCAGCGCATGAAGATCACCGGCTTGAGCGTGTCGGCGGACGGTACAGGTGAGCAGGTGAAGGTCCAGTTCGGGCCCGTGAGTACCTCGGAGGTGGAGGACTGATGGCGTATCGACCGGCGACGAGGCTGATCCCGGACAATCCACTCGCGGGAGTGCTGCGTGAGGCCCAGCGGGCGGGGAAGCAGGCGGGGCCGCGCGGTCGGCAGGGCGAGCAGGGGCCGCGCGGCCCCGAGGGCCTGCCGGGGCCTCCCGGGCCGCCGGGGATGGACTCCACCGTGCCAGGGCCGCCCGGACCACCCGGGTCTCCCGGAGCCCCGCCAGCCGCAAGCGTGGTCACCACCACGACCGACGGGCGTGCGACGTGGGTCTACACCCGGCCGTTTACGACGCCGCCGGTTATCAGTGCGCTTGCCGTCGACCCCGACCCGAATGACGCGCGCGGCCTGTTCGCGGTGCTGGAGACCGTAACCGCCACGCAGGCCATGGTGCGGGTGTGGCAGTCGACTGGAGTGGTCACCGGCGGTCAAACAGCGACACCGGCCGGCGCCGGGGTCAAAGTGCACGTGATGGCGGTGGGCACTCTCTCCTGATCAGGCTCGTAGACTCGTTCCGTCGACTGGTTCAGGGCCGGACTCCACCAACCTGAAAGGGTGTGAGTCCGGTTGCGCGCGTGTGCTGACGGCTCGTACTTCAAGATCAACGCGAATGGTGAGCTGACCATGGTCCCCGGCTCCGCTGGGCTCCGGGCGACCCTGACGTACACCCAACCTGGAAGTTACGTCTTCAAGAAGGCGGACTATCCGTGGCTCGCCCGCGTCCATGTCCGTGTCCAGGGCGCCGGCGGCGGTACGGCCGGCGCGAACGCTGCGACTGACCAGTGCATTGTGCGGCCCGGCGCTGCTGGTGGCGGTTACTCCGAGGCGCTCCTCGAGGCGGCCAGCCTCGGTGCGTCGGAGACGATCGTCGTCGGCGCGGGGGGCGTGCCCGGTACGGCGACGACGTCGGGCGGCACCGGCGGCAGTTCGTCGTTCGGCGGCTTCCTCCTGGCCAACGGTGGCGACGGCGGGCACGCTCTCCAGACGTCCGGTACGGCGCTCGACGTCTCGTCGGGTGCGAATGGCCCGCTCTCCGGCAAGGGCGACTGGAAGCAGGGCGGCGGCCCCGGCGGGCCAGCGATCCGGCTGAACGGCACGAACGGGGTCGGCGGCGCGGGCGGCGCATCCGTCATGGGGCACGGCGGGCAGTCTCGCGCGTACGAGACGGACGGCTCCAGCAGCCGTGGCGCCGGTGCCGGCGCGGGCGGCGCGGTGTCGTACGGCGGTGCCGTCGACGGCGCCCCGGGCGGCGACGGCCTCGTAATCATCGAGCTGTACGGCTGAGAGGACGGACTCGTGGCGAGGTGCCAGTGCGGAGGCGGCGACTGTTCGTGCGTCGTCCGCGGGGGAGAGAACGCGACGGTGACCGGCTCGGGCAGCACGCTCAACCCGTACACGGTCAGCGCCGAGACGAACTGCGAAGAGGTGAGGAGCTGCATCGCGGCAGGGCCGGGCGTCGCCTACGACCCGGCGACCGGCGTGATATCTGCCGACCTGGCCAAAGATGCCGGGAACAACCTGGTGCTGCGCCCGGACGGCGGCCTGTACGTGCCGACGGGCTCGGCCACGGTGAGCACCGGCTGTGGCTTGCGCGGCGACGGCTCGGGAAGCTCCCCCGTCGCGGTGAACACCAAGACGTGGCCGTTCTCCTGCGCCGTCGAGGATCGGGGCGGTGGGGTGTACTGCGGCAGCGACAGCAGGCTCTACAGTGACCCGCCGGTACGACAGAAGTACCAGGAGGCCAGCGTTGACGTCACACCGACATCGCCGCGCACGGTGGCCTCTGCGGAGACGACCGTGCAGACGGCCAGCCTGGTGCTGAGCAACCCGGACCCGTGCCGCCCCGCCAACGCCATCGTGTTCCGGCAGGCCGACGTCGACTTCACCCTTCCTGCCGACGGTGGCCAGGCGGCCATGGGCATTAACGGCGATGACCTGAACTACATGAAGAACACCGGCAGCACCTCGATGACGGCATGGCATGGGCAGCACAACGTGCTGCACAACGTCACTGTCCCGGCGGGCGGCACGGTGACTCTCACCCTGGACGTGACGCTCGCGCGTGGTGGGGGCGGCGCGACGTGGACTCGACTCCAGGCAGTCATCAGGGCGTGGCTGTTCTCGAACCCAACCTAGAAGGGGGCTTGCAGTGGACAAGACGAGGTACTACCGGCTCCCGAACGGTGACCTTGCCACGGTGACGGTGAGCGCGGGCATCACCTACGACTACCCGGAAGGCGCCGTCCCTCTGAGCGAGGAGGAATACACGCCGCTTCTCGCCGAAGCCGCGACACGTCAAGCCGAGCAGGTAGCCACGCTGGAGGCCGCGGATGCAGTGCGCGGGCAGACGGTCTACAGCGCGCTCGTCTCTTCGGGCATATCGCCGGACGTCGCTCAAATCCTGTCGGGATACACGCCTCCAGGCCGGCCGGGGTGATCGAGGTCCCGCCCGTGGAGGCGGGACCCCTAGAATTGGCACGCCGCATGGTTGAGGGCCTGGCTCGACTCAACACCCCTCGGAGGGGTTCATGGCGAGCTGCACGTGCGGCGGTGTCACCTGCAACTGCGCGGTGGGGGCGCAGGGGTTCGGCGTACCGAGGACGCAGTCGGGTTACACCCCGCAGTGGGGTGGTGAGGGCTGATGTCCTGGTGCCCGTTCGCAACGAAACTTGAGCTTCAGCCGGAGAGTGACGCGCAGCCGGCGATCACGCCGACCCAGTTCATCGTGCACAGCATCGTGGCGCCCTGGACGCCAGAGCGGACGTACGAGTACTGGCGCGACTCCACGAATTTGGAGTCGCACTTCGGGCTTGGCTACGACGGCAGCATCGCCCAGTACATCGGGACGCAGACCCGCGCCGACGCCAACGCGGCGGCCAACCGCCGGGCCGACGGCACGGGCGCCGTCTCGCTGGAGTCGGCGTCCAACCTCGACGCCTCGGACCCGTGGACGGACCAGCAGGTCGAGACGCTGATCCGGGTCGGCGTCTGGGTCCACCAGGAGCACGGCATCCCGCTGCGCCTGTGCCGGTCGGCCGACGACCCCGGCTACGGCTATCACCGCATGTTCGCGGCGTGGAACCCCAACGGCCACACCTGCCCCGGCGACGCCCGCGTCCGCCAGTTCCGTGAGGTCGTCTTCCCAGGGATCGTCGCGCGCGCCAACGGCCAGACCCAGCCCCCGAAGGAGGACACCGACATGCCCGCATACGTGAACCTCGGCATCGCCAAGCCGTACCGCCTCGACCCGGGGAAGTGGGACACGGTCGAGTTCACGACGGAGTGGGCCGACGAGGCAGGCGGCCACGCCCCGGGCGGCAGCACCTTCGTGCGCGGCGCAGCACGGTTCACCGGCAGTCTGAGCCTGGCGGTGAGCGGCCTGCCGGCCGGCCACGTCGTCCAGGCCCGCATGTCCGAGTACCTCGGCGACCAGCACGCCCTCGACCACCCGATCGACGAGATGGTGGGCACTCCCGGCGGCACGTACGGGATCGTGCCGCTGGTGAAGCGGCTCGGGAAGGACCGTGGTATGCGGGTGCGCCTGCTGAACCAGTCGGACACGGCGGTCACCATCACCAGCGCCGTGCTCACCGCGCTCATCTTCAAGGAGTCCTGATGCTTCTGCCTTCCCTGCTCCGCACCGGTGTTCCGCTGATCGCCGGCTGGATCATCGTGGCCCTGACCGGGCTGGGCTTCAGCCTGGACTCGAACACGGCGCAGGCCGCCGTGACGCTCGCCGTCGCCGGCGCGTACTACCTGCTGTTCCGGCTCGTGGAGCGGACCGTCGAGAAGATAGGCGGGCCGGCCTGGCTGAAGGGCGCAGCGGGCGCCCTGCTGGGCTGGGCGACCCCGCCCCGGTACCGGTCGACGGACAATGTCGGCGAGCTGTTGCGCCAGAGCCGCCCATGACCGCACAGCCCTCGCCCGAGCCCGGCGTCTACATCTCTGCGGTTCAGATGTACCAGGAGGTGCAGCACGTGTCCCGGCTGGTCTCCCGCGTCGACGGCAAGCTGGACGGCATCCTCGCCGACAGCCGGGACATCAAGGGCGATGTGTCGGATCATGAAGCCCGGCTCCGCGCGCTGGAGTTGGGCGAGACGCCGCGGCAGCAGCGGGACGAAGCCCGTCTCGCCTCGCTGGAGACCGGGCGGTGGCCCCTGCCGGCGATCGGTGCGCTCACCGGCCTTGCCGGTGTGGCGACCGGCGTCGCCGCCCTGATGCTCCGCTGACGGCCCCGAAGCCGGCCCCCGGCCCTTCCCCGCTCCGAGGGTCCGGGGGCCTTGCCATGCTGGGGCGCTGACCGGCGACGCGCGGGGCGGCGTGCTTCAGGCGGCCGGCTCGACGTCGCCGCGCGTGAGCGCTTCCCACTCCGCGAGCAGCTCGTGGTAGGTCTGCGTCCGCCAGCTGCTGGCGGGCTGTCGCATCAGGTGCCGTATGCGCTGGTTGATGTCGTCGAGGGCAGCGCGCGGCGGACCGTCGAGTCGGGGGCGGGTGGACATGCCGTCACCGTAAGGGCAGGGGGCGACAACGCTCGTAAGTGGGGCAGATGTTGCGGCCGGTACACGAAAGCCCCTCACGTCATGAAGACGTAAGAGGCTTCGCCGGTCCCGCCCGGCCCGTCCGGAGTACCGTGCCTAGTGGACGCTAGGAATGGAGCCAGTATGCCCCAGTGGAGCGACTACAGCACCGGCGAGCGCATCAAGATCCTGCGCGGCCGTGAAATTCGGCAGGCCGACCTCGCCGAATTGACAGGTCTCTCGATCGTCACCATTCAGAAAGCCGAGCAGGACAAGGCGCTTTCGTTGCCGACGCTGCTCGCGATCGCCGACGCGCTGAGCGTCGATACCTCGGTCATCCTCGGCCAGCAGGCGCCGCGGCGCGCGCTCGCCCAGGGCGACCGGAACATGATCCGCGAACTGTCGCGGGCGGTGCACGACACGGCCGCTGGCATCATCCCGGCCGACGTGGAGCCCGCGACGTTCGACGACCTCGAAGCCACCACGGCCCGCTGCTGGAAGTTGTACTGGGCGGGCCGGTACGCCGAGGCCGGCGCCGTCGCGGCCCCGTTCATCACCGCGGCGGCGGCGCGGCTGCACGACCAGCCCGACGGCGAACAGGCGCCGGCGTGGGGCGCGTTGTCGGACGCGTACCGCATCGCGGGGTACGTCGCGAACTTGATGGGTGCGCGCGACCTGGCGTACGCGGCGATCGGGCACTCGCAGACGGCGGCCGAGCGCGCGGCCGACGACATGCGCGTCGCGCTGGTCCGCTCGGGCCGGTCGTGGGTGTACCTGCGCGACGCGCGACTGCCCGAGGCCCTCAGCCTCGCCGAGCGGGCAGCGGCCGAGATCGAACCGCGGTTCTCCCGGGCGACCCCGGAGCAGCTCACGGCGTACGGCTCGCACGTCAACTTCGCGGCCGTGGTGGCGTCGAGGATGGGTGACAAGGACAGGGCCGCTGACTTCCTGTCGCAGTCGCACGCCACGGGCGCGCGGATGGGCCGGGAAGTACGCGCGCACGGAACCCTGTTCGGGCCGGTCAGCGCGGCGACGCAGGCCGTCGGGATCAACGTGGCCTTGGGGCAGACGTCGAAGGCTCTCGCGCTCATTGACTCGATCCACGACGTCTCGCCGCTAACGGAGGCCGCGCGGAACCGGTACTCCATGGATAAGGCCATGGCTCACGCGGACGCGAAGCAGTGGGGCCGGGCGCTGGACACGCTGGAGGCGACGTTGCGGAGCGCGCCGGATTGGTCCCGGCATCAGACGCTGCCGGGTGTCATCGTGCAGAAAGTCGGCAAGGCGTCGACGTCTCAGCTGCGGCGCGTTTCCGAGCTGATCGGGGTATCGCCGACGTGGTCGGGGGGATTCCTTCCGGCCACGGCGAAAACGGCCCTATAAAGGGTGACTGGTATGCAGCGGACGACTTTTGGGTGTTGAGTCGTCAGCCGTAGTACTGGGCGGACGACTTCGGGAATTTCCAGTTTCCGGAGTCGTCCGCCCGCTTTCTGTACTTCAACCGTGCGTAGCGAGACCGTTACGGCATGACGAGGACACTCGGCGAGACCATCAGGCGCCGCAACATCGCGGACGCCGCCGGCGGATTCCCCACCCGCGCCGCTGTCGTGCTCTACGCATGCATCCAGCCCGGCCAGCAGCAGCGCGACACCGTGCACGCGCTGCGCCAGTACGCCGAAGCGCGCGACTGGGTGATCGTGGGCACGGTCATAGACCACACGACGACGGCGACGCCCCTGGAGCACCGGCCCAACTGGCCGCAGGCGAAAGCCCTGATCATGAGCGGCCAGGCACGCGGCATCGTCACGACGTCCCGCCGCGCATGCGCGGAGACGACTGGTGCGCCTGTGCTGTCCCAGTGGCTCGACACCCATCACGCGTTCCTGGCCGAAACGACCCCTGTCACGGAAGGCGCGGTGCAGTGATGGGCGGATCGCCACAGCACGGCTCCGACGACGCCCGGCGGAGGGCCGCCGAGCGGTGGCTGCTGCGCGCGGCGCCGTCCGAGGAGACCGCGCTCAAGGAGTGGGACAGCGGTGTCGCGGTGCTCGTCGCCGGACATTCCTGGGACGCCGTCCGGGTGCCGTACCGGCTGCTCGATCCGACGTTCGACTACGACACCGAGCCCGAGGCGCTGCGCGTGTGCGTGACCCGGCTGCGTCTGGTCGGCCCGGCGTTCTGTGACCCGTACCGCCCGTACACGTACTTCCTGGTACCGCCCGGCAGCGATGCGCATTGGCCGCGCGAGGAGTTTGTGGCGGACGAGGTGGAGTGCCTGGGCGGCACCGAGCCGTACGTGCGTCACGTCGGCGTGCCGCGCGTCGACCGTGTGAAGCGGCCGGGCCTGTTCTGGCTGACGCCGCCGGACACGGTCGCCTTCCGGTACGTCGACCCCACGCACCTGCTGTTCGTGCTGCGCACCCACCGGCACGCGACCGCCTCGCAGGCCGTGCGATGACCGCGCCGGTCCTCGCCCCGCCGTGTGGGCCCGTCGACGAGCGCACCCTGCGTAGCCTCTTGAAGGCCGTGCAGGCGTGGACACCGTTCGACGGCGGGACCCTGCTCGATGACGCGGGCGAGGTCCTGGACGACATCGTGCCCGCCGGGGACCGGGTGGAGGAGCTGGCCGTACGGCTCCGCGGGCACCTGATGCGGCTCGTCACCATCGCGCTCGCGGCCCGGGCCGGCGACGACGGCCAGACGGCCGGGCTGATCCAGCGAGCACGCGCGATGCGGACCGAAGAGGTTCCCGGCGACCACTGGCGGGCCGTCGGGCACCTGCGCCGCATGGCGTGGACCGCGACCGAGTTACTGGAACGTCTGGGCGCCCTGGGGTGCCTGAAGGAGTACGCGTGATCACGTTCCCCCGACCTTCGGTGGACAGCAGGAGTGAGTGGGGCATCGTCCCGTTCGTCACCCACCGCAAGGGTGAGCATCCCGCACCGGCGGCGGATCTCCACGTGCTGACCAACCGGAACGGCGGTGTCGTCCGTCTGATGTACCGGGACGAGGACCCCAGGGACCGGCCGGTGCGTGATGTGCTGTGGGCACGCTGCTCGTTCAGCCACGACGACACCGGTATGCCGACCGGTGAGCCGATGTGGAAGTACCTGCATCCCTACCGGCAGATGATCACCATGCTCTCGGGCCGTTGCCAGATCTGCACGCGACCGGCGCGGACTCCGCTCGGGTGGATCTTCCTGGCCGGGCCGAAGGACCAGGACCCGGACGCGCCGCTCATCGTCACTGCCCAGCCCCCGGTGTGCCGCCGGCACGTCCGGATGGCGGCGGCCCTGTGCCGCCACATGGAGGGCAACCCGATGGTGTTTCTGGCCGGCAGCGCCCCGCTGTACGGCGTACTCGGCAGCGTCTACGGCTGGGGCCCGAACCGCGAGTTCACCGTCATCGAGGCCCCGGACGGCGCGGTGCGGTTCAACGATCCGCGGATCCCGACGATGCTGGCCTCGCAGCTGGTGCGCCGGCTGTCGTCGTTCCGGGTGCTCGACGTCGACGGACTGCTCGCCGCGCTGGAGGCCACCGATGCCCACTGACCAGGCCGTCACGGTCGACACGGAGTCGGCCCGCGCGGCGTACCGCGCCGTGCTGGAGGGGTACGCCGCCAGGCCCGGCACGGACCTCGACGACAGGTGCGAGCAGCTGACCGGCCACCTGCGGGCGCTCGCCGGGGATCTGCTCGGGCTCGCGCCCCGCATGCGGGGCGCCTACCGGGACATCGCCGTGCGCCTGATGGCGATGACCCACCGGCTGCTCGACGACTCCCCGGGAGCCGGCGACGACGCGCTCGTCTGGTACGTGTACGACGCCGCGTCCCTCGTCCGGTCCATGCTGACGCTGCGCGAGAGCCCCGGGCCGCTCGGCGATCCCGCCGACGCGGACGGCGTCGAGCGCGCCGTCCACGGCAAGGTCTGTGCCGCCTGTATGGAACCGATCCACCCCGGCGAAGGCGTCGAAGAGCTGCACCTCGCGACGTTGTCCGCCGGCTCCGAGCCCGCGTACCGGCACACCGACAGCTGCCCCGTCGTCGCCGCACGACGACGCGAGGCGTTGCAGGTGGTTCCCCAGGACCCCCCGGCGCTGTGACCGTGTCACGGCACCGGGGGTGCGGGCCCGGCTCGTCTGCTCCCCCCGTGGCGGATGGGCCGGGCCCGCTGAACCGGCCGACGCACGTCGTCGGCCGCCCCGTGGACTCGCGGCCGACCTGACCGGCTGAGAGCCCCCTTCAGAGGGTGACGGCGAATCGCCTCTGAAGGGGTGGCCCCCGCCGCGTCCGCGTGTACGGACGCGGCGGGGGCGTAAGACTTCCGCCGGCGTCAGACCTGCGCCGGGCGATCCCCGGCGGGGGAGGGCATCGAGTGTCCGGCGGAACGCCCGTGGCCGCAGTCGCCCGCAACAACCAACGGCCGCGTCGGCTGCGGCCACGGGCACCCCTATGCGCACGAGGAGAGAGAGCGTGGAGCAACACTCCATGGCGGTCGAAGTGCGGCCACCCGACCAGCGGGACGAGTGGCAAACGTCCTGGTACCGCGAGCGGCTGGCCGAGCGGAAGATACTCGAAGTCGCGGTCGTGGTCGTCGTCGGCGGCGCCGCGTTCCTGGCGGTGCCGTGCGGAGGAGGCCGCCGCGGCGGCTACGTATGCGCCGATGACACGGACGTGGTGTGGCGCCTGCGCGACGTGCTCGACCGGATCGACGGCTTCCCCGACGTGCGCGTGCGCTGGTCGACCGAGCCGGACGTCTGCCACGCCGTTGTGTGGGGAGATCCGTCGCCCGGCTTCGCCGACGACCGCAGGCGCGGCCGATTCTACGGATACAGCGACGAGGCGATCGCAGCGTTCGTGCAGGAGACGGCCGCCCGTGAACGGTGAGCGGCCGAGCGGAGACACCGATCCGCCGCGGCCCCTGGGCCAGCGCGCCGTGTGCGCCTTTCACCAGGCGTTCGGCCGGACGATCGACCTCTCCGACGACGGCCAGTGCTGGCGGTGCGTCGGGGCCCCGAAAGACATCATCGACAGTGGAGAGGACCGCGAGGAATGAGCAGCGACAGCGACCCGCAGAACACCTGGACTGCTCCGCCCGACCAGTACACGAGCATCACGATCAGTGCTCTTGGCATCCGCGTTCGAGCCGACGGCCGGACCGGGCTGGAGGCTTGGCAGGTCATCCGCCGCCGACAGCCGCTGCTCGCCTGGGCGGCCGCAGGGTACGTCGTGCTGCTCATCGTCGGCGTGGCCGGTCTCCTGGTGACCGTCCAGTAGAGCAGGGCCGCCCCGCGCCCGGCGGGCCAACTGCCCGCCTCCTGCCCCTGCATGGCAAGCCACCGCTCTGGGCCGGAGTCGGGCGCGCAGGCCTGCTGACAAGACCCGACGGACTCGCGCGCCGACCGCAGCTGCGTGCGTTCGAGTCGCACCCATCACCACAGACGGAGGACACAGTGCACGACACCCAGTTGAAGGACCTCGCCGGCCGGACCGTGCTGGTCACCGGCGGGGCCGGGCTGATCGGCAGCCGGATCACCAGCTACCTGCGCGAGGTCGGCGCCCGGCCGCTTGCCCTGTGCACGCTGGACGCCTACCCGCGAAACACCTACAGGGACCTGTTCGGCGTCGATCCGTCCGACCCGGACGTCATCGTCGGGGACGTCCAGAACCCGGCTGCGGTCAAGAGGGCGGTGGCCGAAGCCGACTACGTGATCCACGCCGCGGCTCTCGCCGACGTAGCCGCCTGCACCCGCAGGCCCATGGCGGCGATCCACAACAACGTCACCGGCACTCAGGTGGTGCTCGACGCGGTCGCGGCCTGCGAGCGGATCCGCCGCGTGGTGTTCGTCTCCTCGGCCAGCGTCTACGGCAACGGCAACCCCGACGACTGGGCGCGCCCCTGCGACGAATACCGGTCGATGAGGGCGTTACTGGAAGCCATCTACGGGCGGGTGCCGGCTCAGTTCCATGAGCACGCCCCGCTGCGGCCGATGTCCGTGTACGCCAACAGCAAGGCGTGGGGCGAGACGCAAGCTGCGCTCACGCTCGGCGCGGTAGGCACCTCGTACACGATCGTGCGGTACTTCTCCGTCTACGGTGAGCCGCAGGTGGTCAAGCAGAACAGCCACTCCTGGGTGGTGGCCTGGTTCGCCACCCGCGCCGCGCTGGGGCTGCCCCTGCACCTCAACGGAGGCGGCCACCAGGTCCGGGACCTGGTCCACGTCGATGACATCGCCGCCGCCACCGTGCGGGCTCTGCTCGCGCCCCGCGCCCACAACGAGACGATCAACATCGGCACCGGCACGCCGACCAGCATCCGCAAGGTGGCCGAGCTGGTCGCCGCCCGGTACCCGGGCTCCCAGCTGGTCGAGACGCCGATGCCGCCCGGTGACCCGCTCGGCGGGTACGCGGCCACTCACCGCATGGAATCGGTCCTCGGCTGGCGGCCGACGATCACCGTCGAGCAGGGGGTGGCCCGCTACGTGGCTTGGCTGAACCGGACCCCCGCAGCGATCCCAGGGTGGCTGCGCTCGGAGTCCGAAGCCGCGTCCGCCTGATCAGATGACCGGCGGCCGGCCCAGCCGGGTCATCCGCCACACCGTCGACCAGCGCATCGGCCGGCGGGGTGGGCACGGAGTACGCACCCCTTCGGCGAATCCGCCGAACCAGGCCCGCAGTCCCGCCGCCGACCGGGTGCGGACCACGGTCGCCACGGTCCAGACCCCCAGATACACCGGGACGAGGAGGGCGGGAAGGTGCCTCTTGGCGAGCCACACCCGGTTACGGGCCACCATGCGGTGGAAGACCGCGTGCCGGGTCGGCGACGTCCACGGATGCTGAAGCACCAGCTCCGGCGCATAGAGCACCTTCCAGCCCGCGTCCAGCGCCCGCCACGCAAGATCGGTCTCCTCGTGCGCGTAGAAGAAGGGCTCCGGCCACCCGCCGATCTGGTCCAGCATCCGCATGGACAGCCCGTGGCCGCCGCCCAGGAACGTCGTGACCAGCCCGCCCCGCATCGGATCGGAAGCACGCAGACGAGGGATGTGACGGCGCTGGGTCCGGCCTCGTTCATCAGCGATGCGGAAACTGACGATGCCCAACCGCTCATCCGCCGTGTACAGCTCCGCGAGCCGGGCGAAGACGTCCGGGCTGATCAACAGGCCGTCATCGTCCAGGTCCACCACCACATCGACGTCCCCGAACTCCCGCAGCCGGGCCAGGGCGGCGTTCCGACCGCCGGACACCCCCAGGTTTTCCGGCAGTTCGACGCCGGTCACCCCCTCCGGCAGGGCAGGCAGCGGCGAGCCGTTACCGACGACCACCACCCGCGCGGCGGCCGTGTCCTGCCTGGCGACCGACGCAAGCAGGTCGGCAAGTTCGGTGGGCCGCGTGCCCATGGTCAAGATGGCGACGCCTAAGCGCGGGTGACGCACGGATGAACTCCACGTTCCTCGGTTCCGGTGCCGCGATGCTAGCGGCCCAGGAGCCGGCCACCGACCACCTACCGGAAGGCCCCTCATGCCCACCCTCCGCCTCGGCGACTTCGTCACCGCACCGACCAGCGGCATGCTGGCCGGCACCCCCTACGAGCAGATGGAACAGACGGATCTGGCCGACTTCCTCGAGCGCTGGGAGAGCTGGCACACCCAAGCCCTGGCCCTGCTGCCGCACCGCATCCACCCCACCGCCCAGATCCACCCGACCGCGATCATCGGCGACGACGTGATCATCGGCCCCGGAGTGCGCGTGTGGGAGTTCTCCACCGTCCGAGCCGGAGCCGTACTGTGCGCCGGAGTCCGTATCGGCTTCAACTGCGAGGTGACCCGCACATTCCTCGGCGAGCGGACCATCCTCGGCCACCGGATCGGCGTCAACCGAACCGTGGTCGGCGCAGACGCCCACCTGTCCGCCAACGTGACCGTCGCGGCCATCAGCCTGTGGAGCCCCCACATGAGCCGGCCCGAACGGGAGATCGTGCTCCGCGCGCCCGGCGGCCTGTACCGGTGCGGCACCCCGCAGTTCGGCGCGCTGATCGGCGACCGGGTGCAGACCGGAAACAACATCAGCCTCGGCCCCGGCGTGGCCGTCGGCCGTGACTGCCGGATCGCCAGCGGCGTCACCCTCGCCGCACGCACCATCCCCGACCACAGCGCCGTCACCGCCCCGCATACCGCCGAGGTCCACGTCCGGCAGCGTCCCGCCCAACGCCCGAAGAGCCCGTCCGCCTGCGACACCACCTCGGCCTGCGGGTAGCCCGAGACAGTGTCGGTTCCTCGATCGCTTCGCCCTCCGGGATGCCGGCGGCTACGGGAGCATCCGGTTCGAGTCCGGACGAGGAAACTGCCAGCGGCGCGGACATCGTTGGCGCCAAGCTGGTTCGCAAGTCAAGGCACCAAGCCCGCCGCCCCTGCGGGCTCCTCCCATCACCGCGACCTTGAGGAGAGCTATGTACGTGCACTCCGACCGACTGCCCACGAGCGCGCCGGTCCCGCAGGGAACCACTACACCCCGGCCGTGGGGCGTCAGCCGCATGCAGCCGTACCCGACCATGGCGCCCGAGTACGCGGGCGTCCGCCTGGACCCGGCCACCCAGACGGCCGTCTTCTTCGACGGCAACGGACACGTGATGGAGATGCCCGGCCACGGGACCAGCACCGGAACGAGTCCCTCGACCGGCACCAGCCCCGACGGACAGGGCCAGGGCAACACGGACTCCGACACCGGCAGCGACAACGACCAGTGACTGACACACGTCCGGTGTTGGTCGTCACCAGCCTGCACGACCCCACCGCCGACGTGGTGATCCGCGAACTGCACGACCGGGGCGTCCCGGTCGTGCGGTTCGACTCGGGGGACTTCCCCGCATCACTGTCGGTGGACGCCGAGATCACCGAGCACGGGATCGAGGGCTGCCTGAGCACGCCGTCCCGGACCGCCGATCTCGCGCGCGTCCGCGCCCTCTACTACCGCCGGCCGACCGGCTTCGCGTTCCCGCACCTCGACGAGCAGGACGCACGGTTCGCTGTCACCCAGGCCCGGTACGGACTCGGCGGCGTCTTGGCGTCCCTGCCGGGCTGCCGCTACGTCAACCACCCGCACCGCATCGGCGACGCCGAGTTCAAGCCGTCCGGGCTTGCTGCCGCCGTCGACGCCGGCCTGCGGGTACCGCCCACCCTGATCACGTCCAGCCCCGACGCCGTCCGCGAGTTCGTGAAGAGGCACGGCTCCGTGATCTACAAGCCGTTCTACAACCCCATCTACCGCGTCGACGGCGTGTCGAACGTCGTCGAGATCGCGGAAGTGTTGCAGGAGGACATCGGGGACGGCGTCGCCGGCACAGCGCACCTGTTCCAGAAACGCGTACGGAAGGTGGCCGATGTGCGGGTGACCGTGATCGGCGGGGACGTCTTCTGCGTCCGCATCGACTCCGACCTGCTGGACTGGCGTACCGACTACAGCCGGCTGACCTACACGCCCGTGCAGCCACCGGCCGAGATCGAACCGGCGCTGTACCGGTACCTGGAGCGCTTCGGGCTCGCCTTCGGGGCCTTCGACTTCTGCGTCACCGAAGACAGCCAGTGGTGGTTCCTGGAGTGCAACCCATCCGGCCAGTGGTACTGGCTGGAGACCGAAACGGGTCTGCCGATGTGCGCCGCGCTCGCGGATCTGTTGGAGAGGAAGACGTGACCGACCAAGCAGAACTGCACCGGCAACTGATCGACACGATGACGACGAACGGCAGCCTTCGAAGCCCGGAGTGGAGGCGCGCCGCCGAGGCCGTCCCTCGTCACGAGTTCCTCCGTGGCGGGTACTTCCGGGCGGTGCCAGGGTCGGCGCCCACGGCGTGGGAGGCAGTCCACGAGAACGACGCCGGCTGGCTCGCTGGCTGTTACGCCGATGAGTCGCTCGTCACCCAGATCGCGGACACGATCGTGCCGGCCGACATCCGCGGGCAGATCATGCGGCAGCCGAGCAGCTCCAGCACCCTGCCCTCACTGGTGCTGCGCATGCTGGAAGACCTACAAGTCGGGCCCGATTCCCAGGTGCTGGAGATCGGCACCGGCACCGGGTATTCGACAGCGGTGCTGTGCGCGCGGCTCGGCGAGGACGCTGTCACCTCCGTCGAGTACGACGAGCAGGTGGCGGCCTGCGCCCGGGAGGCCCTCGGGCGTCTCGGGGTGTACCCCACGCTGGTCGTCGGTGACGGCTTGCTCGGGCACGGCGAACATCAGCCGTACGACCGGATCATCGCGACGTGCGGCGTGCGGAGGATTCCCGGCGCGTGGGTCGAGCAGGCCCGGCCGGGCGGCTTGATCCTGGCGACCGTCGGTGGCTGGCTCGGCGCGTCCGAACTCGCGCGGCTGACGGTGGGGGAGGACGGCACGGCGTCCGGGCCACTGCTGGGGGACGAGGTCAGCTTCATGCTGGCCCGCCCCCACATGCCGCCTCCGCTCGGCCTGCTTCCCGATCTCAGCGACGGCACCGAGCGGGAGACAGCCGTCGGCGCTGACGCGCTGGCCGACTGGGTGATCCGCTTCCTCGTGCAGGACGTTGCCCCGCGGGCACAGCGGCTCACGCTTCACCGCGACGGGGCGCCAGAGGAAGTACTGATCGACACCGAGCTGGGCGCCTGGGCCGCGCTCCGCCAAGACGCCGGCCGATGGATCGTCCGTCAAGGGGGACTGGCGGCGCTGTGGGATGCCGTCGAGGACAAGATTGCCCGTTGGCGTGCTGACGGGGCGCCCGACAGGGAGAAGCTCACCGTGCACGTAGGCCCTCAAGGGCAGTCCGTCCGCTGGTAATCGAGCCGGCACCGGCCCCGGACACGGTTCGCGACGGTCCGGGCGCCGGTGGCCAGCCGCGTCAGGCGGCGTCGCTGTCGCCGGCAGCGGGCGCGGCGACATTGAGAACGCGGCGCAGGTCGGCAGTCACGACGCGGAAGTTCCTGGTTCCTAGCCGGACGATCTTGCAGGGGAAGTTGTCCTCGCGCGCGAGTTTGTACGCGAACGTCTTGCTGATGTTCAGAGCGCGGGCCGCCGTGTCGATGTCGATGGCGGGGGGCAGGCCCAGCAGTTCGGCCGTCGTCAGGGGCTGGGCGCCAGCGGCGTCAGGTTCTGTCATTGCCTTCTCCCGTTCCGATCCCTCCGCGCACTGCGCAAACTGCGCGGCCTACTGCGCACACTACGACACGCCTTGATACGGCACAACACGGGAAGTACCTTGAGCGCAATCGACGACCGCGCGGCAGGGCCCTGGCCATGCCGTTCGTCGGTGTGGACGCGAACGGTTCGGGGTGGCGGTCGCTCGGGCCGGTGGGGAGGACCATGATGGCCGTACGACGGGCCGGTGGTATCACGCGGCGCTGTGAGTGCCGCGGCGAGGGGGGCCGCCGGATCGGCGCCGACTGTCCGCTGTTGGCGAAGAAGAACCACGGCAGCTACCAGCTCAGGCAGGAGCTGCCGCTTGCGGCCGACGGCGCGCGCCGTACGTTCCGCCGCACCGGCTATGCCACGGTCGGCGCTGCCCAGTCCGATCTCGACAAGGTGCGCGCAATCCTCGACCTGGTCGGTGACGACGAGCACTACGGCCACCAGGTGAGCGACCTGCTCGCCAAGGTGCAGGCTGAGCGTGACGACATACCCGACGCCGCGGATGTGAAGCGGCGCCTGGCCGGCGGCGTCGCACTGCACAGCGATATGACGGTCGGCGAGTGGCTTGATGCCTGGCTGACGGCGAAGAAGACGGCGCGGCGGACGACGAGCGGATACGCCTCGCACATCCGTGTGCACCTGAGGCCGGGCCTGGGCCGGTACCGGCTGGACCGGATGACCATCGGGCACGTCCAGGCGTTCTTCGACGGGATCGATGAGCAGAACGAGGTGATCCGCGCGGAGAACCGCGCCCGCAGGGAACAGGAGGCGCGCTGTAGGTGGGGCAAGCCGGGGGCGCCGCCGGCTGAGGTGTCGGCCCGGCTTGCGGCCGAGCGAGTGAAGTTGACGTCCATGCCGCCATACCGGAAGGAGACGGGGCCGGCGACGAAGCAGCGGATCCGGGCGACGCTGCGGGCCGCGCTCAACGCGGCCATCAGGAAGCAGCTCATCACCTTCAACGCGGCGGAGTGGATCGAGCTGGAGAGCGGGAAACGGCCGAAGGCGAAGCTGTGGACCGCGCGGCATGTTGAGCAGTGGCGGCGCACGGGTGAGAAACCGAGCCCGGTCATGGTGTGGACGCCCGAGCAGCTCGGTGTCTTCCTCGACGAAGCCGAGACGTCGCGCTTGTACGCCTTCTACCACCTGATCGCGTTCCGAGGACTGCGCCGTGGCGAGGGCGTCGGTCAGGACTGGGTGCATGTCGACCTGGATGCGGGCGTGATCGTGCCGGCACGAAACCTCGTCGTGGACAACTGGGAGGTGTTCGAGACGGTGCCGAAGACGGAGGAATCCGCGACGGCCATCGCCCTCGACAGCGGGTCCGTGGCCGTATTGCGTGAGCATCGGCAGCGGCAGCTCGCCGAGCGAGACGACTGGAACCGGCGCGCGGCCGAGGACCGCGCGGCGGGGAGGGACACGGTGGACTGGGTGGACACGGGGAAGGTGTTCACCGACCTCGACGGGACTTGGCTGCACCCAGAGCAGGTCAGTGAGGAGTTCCGCCGGATCGTGGCGCGGGCCGAACTGCCGCCCATCAATCTGCGGGACTTGCGGCACGTCGCGGCGACCCTCGTCCACGCGGGCGGAGGCGACATCTTCGCGGTGCAGAAGACGCTGCGGCACACCTCCGGGCAGCTCGCCATGGAGACGTACACAGAGCTGCTGGAGGAGGTTGACCGGGGTATCGCGGAGAGAGCGGCGGGCCTGGTCCCGCGGCGACGCTCCGCCGCGGCCGGGCCTGCCGTCGAGGACCAGGGCGTAGTCGACGAGCCCGATGGCGATGCCGGCGAGGCGGCGTAGCGCGCTCACGCGAAACCCCCGCGACCGGAGTCAACGGGGGTTCGCGCGCCGCGAGCTATGCTCTTGGCTGTGGCCTCTTAGGAGGCTCGACCGGTGTCCTCATCTGGAGCCCGCTTGCTGGCCGCGGGGGGCTACAGATGGGGGCCCCACAACGGCGTCACCCAGATGATCAGCACGTAGGCGAGCAGGTGCCCGCCGGCGGTGACTGCCAGGTCCATGAGGGCCTTCCGCATGATCGCCTTCTCCTTCCCGTGAGTAGGTACAGGGCCTGCCGGTGAGGTGCTTGGCCTCCCTCTCCCTTAGGTGTGTGGGTCCTCCGCCGACGTGCCTCCACTCTCGGGCCATGGGGCGATGCCCCACTACTGCCTTTAAATCTCAATTTGGTCACAGACGGATGCCGATTCTGCCAAAATTGGACGGTGGCGTAGCGGTCTGCGGCCGCGCCGTTCCGCAGGGGCGTCTGCCCGGCGCCGTGGCACAGGCGGACCATCCGTCGGACGGGTAACGTCCTTGAGGCTAATGTCCTGACATTAAAGGGTTGATCCGCCCGACCTCGGCCGTCTTTCGCAGCGAGGGCCAGCCGGCCCCCGCCCCCGCTGCCCTCGCGCCGCGTACTCGCCAAGATCGGCTTCGCCCAGACCTGCCCGACCGGTTGTCCAACATCCATGGCAAACAGCCCAGATCCGGTGTCAGAGGACAGCGAAGGCGCATCGTGAAGGGGCTCGTCGCCGCAGGTGGAGAGCCCCTTCTGCTCGCCCGGTGCTCGCCCGAAGGCCAAGCAAGTCGGCGTCACAGGGCGAAACATGAAACAACAAGCGCGGTACGCTCCAAGCTGTGAGACCGCTACTGACCTGCACTGGAAGGAACTGCGCGACGCAAGACGCAAAACGGCGTCATAAGCTATGGAGGATCGACAGCGGTCTCATAATCCGTCGGCCGTGGGTTCGAGTCCCACCCGCCCCACCAGACGCAGGTCTGAAAGGCGTTCTGCCCTGCGCGAGCGTCTCACCGAACTCGCTGAGCCAGGCAGACAGTTCCGGCAGATCGAGGCCCGGGTCGCTGACGGTGCGGGCCGTCGCCGCCACGGCCCGAGGCCGATCAGTTCTTCAGATCGATCATCCGCACCGGCTGCCCGGTCGTGCGGGCGATCGTCTCGAAGTCGCGATCGTAGTGGAGCAGGGTCAGCCCGGCCTCTTCCGCAGCGGCGGCGATGAGCAGGTCGACGGGCCCCGCACCGCGGTGCTCGCCCTTGGCGGTGAGCATCTCCTGGACGACGCGTGCGCGCCGGTGGATGCCCTCGGGCATGGGGCACCAGGTGTAGTGGACCTCCAGCGCGCGCTTCACGTGCTCCCGGTCCGCCGCCGAGCGGGCCGAGTAGAGGAGGTATCTGCGGCCCCCGTGGCCCGGAGGCCGCCGGGACGGTGCGGTGGGGCCGGGGCGTCTCTACGGTGAACGGGTACCGCCTCTTCGTGAGGCCCTCTTCGCGGGCCGCGCCGGCAGGGCCGGACCCGAAAAGGAGAACGGTCACATGCCACCTCCGCCACTGACCCCGCCCCGCAGGCCCGATGCCCCCGCCCCTTCCGGCCCGGACCTGCCCGGCCCGGACCTGCCCGGCCCGGACCTGCCCGGCCTGCTCGGCGCGGCGCGCCGGGCGGCCGGCGACGCGGTCGCCCTGCGCCGCGCCCTGCACCGCACCCCGGAGACCGGCCTGCACCTGCCCGCCACCCAGCGTCTGGTCCTCGGCGCGCTCGACGGCCTCGGTCTGGAGATCCGCACCGGCCGCGCCCTGTCCTCCGTGACCGCGACCCTGACCGGGGCCGCCGACGGCCCGACGGTCCTGCTGCGCTCCGACATGGACGCGCTGCCGGTCACCGAGGACACCGGGCTGCCTTTCGCCTCGCGGACCCCCGGGCTGATGCACGCGTGCGGGCACGACGCCCACATGGCGATGCTGGTGGGTGCCGCACGGCTGCTGGCCGGGCGGCGTGACGCGCTCGCCGGGCACGTGGTGTTCATGTTCCAGCCCGGCGAGGAGGGCGACCACGGAGCCCGCCACATGATCGGGGAAGGGGTGCTGGAAGCGTCCGGCGGCCGGGCCGACGCGGCCTTCGCGCTGCACGTACAGCCCACCCTCCCCGCCGGATCGGTGCGGCTGCGCCCCGGACCGCAGATGGCGGCCTCCGACCGGTTCCGGGTCCTCGTCCGCGGGCGCGGCGGCCACGCCTCGGCGCCGCACACCACGTGCGACCCGGTGCCCGTGGCCTGCGAGATCGTGCTCGCCCTCCAGACGGCGGTCAGCCGCGGCCTCGCCGCCGACGACAGCGCCGTACTCAGCGTGACCCGGCTGGAGGCGGGCACCGCCCCCGGTGTCATCCCGGACACCGCGGAGCTGGGCGGCACCGTGCGCACCCTGTCGGGACGGACCCGGCGGCGGCTGCACGAGGCGATCGCCCGGGTCGCCCACGGGGTGGCCGCCGCACACGGAGCGAGCGCGGAGGCCACCGTCACCCCCGGCTATCCGGTCACCGTCAACGACGCCTCCTTCACCGAGTTCGTCCTGCGCACCGCCGGGGAGGCGCTCGGCACCGGGGCGGTGGGTGTGCTGCCGGCCGCGCAGCTGACGGCGGAGGACTTCTCCTACGTCCTCCAAGAGGTCCCCGGCGCCCTCGCCTTCCTCGGCGCCTGCCCGCCGGACCTGGCCCCGGACGAGTCCCCGTCCCTGCACTCGTCCCGCATGCGCATCGACGAGGACGTCCTCGCCACGGGCATCGCCTGCGAGGCCGCCGTGGCCCTCGCCCTCCTCACCGGCCGCGGAGCCCGGCCGGCCCGGTGACCGCGCCCGCCACCGGTACGGCGAAGCCGAGCGCGCCGTACGGAACGGTCCTGTCCGGCGGCCATACTTGCCGCATGGAACGCATCGGGGGATACCTCGTCGAGCGCCGGCTCGGCGAGGGCGGCATGGGCACGGTCTATCTCGCGCGGACGCGCGGCGGACGGCCCGTCGCGCTGAAGGTCGCCAAGGCCGAACTCGCCGCCGACCCGGTCTTCCGCGAGCGGTTCCGCAGCGAGGTCGAGGCCGCCCGGGCCGTGGGCGGCTTCCACACGGCACCGGTGGTGGACGCCGACGTCACCGGCGACCCGATCTGGCTCGCCACCGCCTACATACCCGGGCCCACCCTCGCGGCCCGGCTCGCCGCCGAGGGCGCCATGGACGAGCCGCGGCTGCGCGCCCTGGGGGCCGCCCTCGCCGAGGCCCTGGAGTCCATCCACTCCTGCGGCCTGGTGCACCGCGACCTGAAGCCGGGCAACATCATCATGGCCGACGACGGGCCGCGCGTCCTGGACTTCGGCATCGCCCGGGCCGTGGAGTCCACCCGCCTCACCGCCACCGGCACCGCCTTCGGCACCCCCGGCTTCCTCGCGCCCGAGCAGGCCCTGGGGCACGACGTGACCGGCGCCGCCGACGTGTTCGCCCTCGGAGCCGTGCTGGTGGCGGCGGCGGGCGGCACCGCCTGGGGCGAGGGCACCCCGATGGGGCTGATGTACCGCTCGGTGCACGAGCCGCCGGACCTGTCCGCCGTACCGGCCGCCCTGGCGGACGTGGTCGCCGCCTGCCTGGCCAAGGAGCCCGCGGACCGGCCCACGCCCAGCGCGCTGCTGGACCGGCTGACCGGCTCCGCCCCGCAGCCGGCCCGCCCGCCCGCCGCGCCGCCGTACCCGCCGGCGAGGCCCGCCGCGCCCCCGTCGGCGCCCGCCACGCCCCCGCACCTGTCCGCCGCGCCCCCGTCGGCGCCCGCCACGCCCCCGCACCTGTCCGCCGCGCCCCCGCCGGTGTTCCTCCCGGCGGCCCAGGGGTTCGGTGCGCCCCCACCGCCCGCGACACCGCCGTACCAGCAGCCCGTGCAGCCCGCCACACCCCCGCACCTGCCCGCCGGCGCGCCGCCGGCCCCCTACGGCTTCGGGCCGCCGGTCCCGTACGGCAGCCCGGAGGCCGTGCTCGCCGACACGCAGGCCGGCGTGGTCGTCAACGCCACCGGGGTGCTCCTGGAACTCGCGGGCGTCACCGCGGACTTCCCGTGGAGCGAGATCGCGCACGTCGAACGCAGCTGGCGCGGCAACCGGCTCACCGTCACCGTGCGGCTGTGGGACGGCGGTGTGTACTCCTGCGAGCTGAACGCCCGCCGCAAGGCCCGGCTGAACACCTGGCTGGCCCAGCTCGACCCGGTCCTCGCCCGGTATCTGACCCGCTAGCCGGCCCCGGCAACGACCCTGAGACGGGCACGACTTGACCCGTTCAGGCTTGAACGGGGCATGTCCTGGGCACGGACCTCCTACCGGCGTCCAGCCGGGGGGTGGCCGGCAGGAGGAGGGCGTCATGGACCGTCGGATCCGGGTACGTGTCAGCCGGCGGCCCGCCGCGCCACGCGGGCAGGAGATCGACCGCAGGACGCCCTCGGGACGCATCCTGCCGTACTGACCCGGCCGGCCCCGGCGGCCCGGGTGTCCGGCCTCCCACCCGACCGGGGCGGGAGGAAGGCGCATACTGGGCAGTCGTGTACCTGTGCAGCTGGGAGTCGACGTGAGCGGAACCGAGCCGGGCAGGCCCCCTCGGGCCGTTGTCGTGCCGGTGCCGCGACTCGACGTGTACCCGTTGAGCGGACGGATCGGGCTGCGGGCGGCGGGCGAGGTCAGCCTGCCCACGCACGGCATCTGGGAACGCGCGCTGGAGCGGGCCGTTCGCGAGGGCGATGACGTGTACCACTTGGAGCTTTCCGCCCTGACCTTCGTCGACGTCGCGGGCGCCGGCGTCCTGGCGGACGCGGCCCTGCGCCGGGGCGAGCGGCGGCGGCTGGTGCTGGACCGGCCCCCGGCCGCCCTGCCGCGGATACTGGACCTGCTGTGGCCCGGACTCCGGGGGATCGAGGTGTCGGCGTCATGACCGAAGTCGTCGAGGCCACCGAGGCCGCCGACCCGTTCGTCCACCCCGCCCTGTTCTACGGCGACACGCGGGAGTACCTGACCGGCACCGTCCCCTTCGTCCGGGCGGCGCTGGCGGCCGGGGAGCCCGTCGCGGTGGCGGTGCCCGGGGAGAACCTGCGCCTCATCCAGGACGAGCTGGGCGCCGACGGCGGCACCGTACGGTTCCTGGACATGCGGGAGGCCGGACGCAACCCCGGCCGGATCATCCCCGGCGTACTGCGGGCCTTCGCCGACGCCCAGCCGCCCGGCCGGCGGGTCCACATCATCGGCGAGCCGGTCTGGGCGGGCCGCAGCGCGGCCGAGTACCCGGCCTGCGTCCAGCACGAGGCGCTGATCAACGCGGCGTTCCAGGGCCGCGAGATCACCATCCTGTGCCCCTACGACACCTCCAGCCTGGACGAGCGGGCGCTCGCCGACGCGCACGCCACCCACCCGGTCGTCATCCCGGCCGGCTCCGGGGGCGAGCGGACGACCGGCGCGGCGTACGACCCCGACGGGGTGGTCGCCCGCTACAACGAGCCGCTGCCGCCGGTGCCCGACGGCCCGGACCTGCTCTCCGTCGGCTTCGACGAGGGCCTGCTCTCCGCCGTCCGGCACTCGGCCACCGGCCACGGCGAACGCCTCGGCCTTTCCGGCACGGCGCTGGAGAACCTGGCGCTGATCACCGCCGAGCTGACCACCAACAGCGTGGTCCACGGCGGCGGCACGGGCGTGCTCGCGGTGTGGCCCGACAGCGGGTACGTGCTGTGCCAGGTCCGTGACGGGGGCCGCCTCGCCGATCCGCTGGCCGGCCGCCGGCCCGCCGCCCGCGACCAGCGCGGTGGACGCGGTCTGCTGCTGGTCAACCTGGTGGCGGACCTGGTGCGGGTCCACACCGGGCCCGCGGGGACGACCGTCCGGGCCTACCTGGGCCGCTGAGCCCGCCGCCGTCCGCGGTCGGCTCGGCGCTCACCGGCCTCAGGTGGCCAGGGGGTTCAGCACCAGCGGCTCGATCCGGCCCTCCAGCATGTCGCCCAGGCCCTGCGCCGCGCAGATGTCGGGCCGTTCGGCGATGTGCACCGGCATCCCCGTGGCCTGCCGCAGCATCTGGTCGAAGCCGGGCAGCCGCGCGGAGCCGCCGACCATCGTGATCCCGCGGTCGGCGAGATCGGCCACCAGGTCGGGCGGGCAGTCGCGCAGCACCTTGCCGATGCCGTCCAGGACGGCCGTCAGCGGGGTCTGGATCGCGCCCCGCACGGCGGCGGTGTCCACCCGCACACTGCGCGGCAGGCCCGTCACCACGTCCCGGCCGTGGATCTCGGCGGACGCCGGCCCCTGCGAGGTGAGACCGTTGCCGGACAGGGTGAACTGGAGGGGCCGTACCGACTGGCTGGGCAGTATCAGCTCGTGCTCGTGCCGCAGGTGCTGCACGATGGCGTGGTCCACGGCCTCGCCGCCCACCGGGACCCGCTCGGCGGCCACGATGGACCCCATGGACAGCACCGCGACCTGGGTGGCCGCCGCCCCGCACACCATGATCATGGTGGCCTCGGGTCGCTCCACCGGCAGTCCGCACCCCACCGCGGCCGCGATGAGCGTGTCCACCAGCTCCACCCGCCTGGCCCCCAGCCCGACCAGCGTCTCGATCGTCGCCCGCCGGGCCAGCGGATCGGCGTCGTGCGGGGTGCAGGCCGCCGCGCGCAGCCGGGGCTTGCGGCGCAGCGCCCGGCGCATCTTGTCGCCGAGCAGGTGCCGCAGCATCCGCTGGGCCATCTCGATGTCGACCACGGTGCCGCCGGAGATGGGCCGGACGACCTTGATGTAGCTCGGGGTCCGTCCCGTCATCTGTTCCGCGAACTCGCCGACCGCGATGAGCGCGCCGGTCCGCGTGTTCACGGCCGCGGCCGACGGCTGGTCGACGACCAGGCCGGTGCCCTTGACGTACACGCGGGTACGCGCCGCACCCAGGTCGACGGCGAAGTGACAGCGGCGCAACTGCTCCAGGCTGACGGTCACGGCAGCTCCTCCCGGGTGCGCGGGCCTCGGTGTCCCGCCTGGTCGGCGGGCTCACTGGAATCCTGCGCGGCGCAGGGGGAGGGCGCCCTTTCTGGGCGGCCGGGCGGGGCGCCGCTGAACGGGGGTACTTCCCGGCCGTCCCGGAGTGTCGGCCGGACAACACGCCCGTCACAGGGAACGGGCGGCCTCCAGCAGCGGTTCCAGGGACGACACGGTGACCTCGCTGCCCTCCTCCCGCAGCCGCCGGCGCCCTGCCGAGGTGGGGGCGTAGCCGATGAAGCGGAGGCCGAGCTGCTGGGCGGCGGTGAGTTCGGCGACCGAGGAGCTGATCAGGACGCCGCCGCGGGCCGGTGTGCCGCGGGCGCGCAGGGCACGCAGCAGGCAGTCGGGGTGCGGGGTCAGCAGGCCGAGGTCGGCGCGGCGGCCGTGGACGCCGGCGAGGGGCAGCCGGCAGGGCTCCAGATAGCGCTGGACGGCCGGGGTGCTGACGTCCGTGACCACGCTGACACGCCGGCCGGAGCGGTGCAGGGCGCGCACGAGTGCGAGGGAGCGGTGCGTCGTGGGGGCGTCGGGGACGGCGCGCAGTTCGAGGTCGTCCAGGCGGGCCCGCAGCAGGGGGCCGAGGCGGTCGTGGGCGAAGGCGCGCAGCAGGTCCAGCGGATGCGTGAACGCCTCCCGGCCGGCGGGGCCGGCGAGGGGGAGCGGCCGGCCGGTCAGCGCGTCCTGCGGGTCGCGGTGGTCGGCCACGACGGACAGCAGGTCGAGGACGGCCTCCCGGGCCCGCTGCGCCGGGAACAGCCGGGCGAGGGGTCCGTCGAAGCCGACCAGCACCGTCTGGGCGTCCGCCAGGAGCGCCGACAGCCGGCGGCGCGACGGGACCGGCGGCTCCGCCTCCGGTGCGGGCGCCCACTCGGGGACCAGCTGCATGGTGTACGACACCGCCAGCCCCGGCACCGGCCAGGCGTCGATCCCCGCGTTCACCGCGCGCTGGGCCGCGCCCGCGCGGCGCAGCGGATGGTGGCGCGTGAGCGGGGCCGCCGCCGCGGTCAGATGCGCCAGCAGGAGCCCCGGGACACCGGTGGTCTCGGCGCGGACGAAGGCGACCGGGTCCTCGACACGCCAGGACAGCTTGACCGCGGCCTTGAAGGCGCCCTTCCCGGAACTCGGCAGGGACACCAGGTGGCGGGCCTCGTGCGGGGTGAGGTCGACCGAGTAGTACGTCTCCGGGCGGGGCGCGCGGGTGCCGTACGGCTGGATCGGGTCGAGCAGCGTCAGCGGGCCGTCCGGCCGCGTGTGCACGATCGCCGTGCGGCCCGGGGTGGGGACGCCCAGCTCGTGCAGATCCGGCGTGATGAACGGGCCCCGCACCAGGTCGCGTTCACCGGACTCGGGGGACCTCGGCCCCAGCAGGCAGTACCAGGCGGCCGGCGGGCTGTCCGGGGCGCTGTCGCGGAAGAGCGGCCGGAACGGCGGGGAGCGCCGGGCGGCGGAACTGGCGGCGAAGTCGTCGTACAACGCGGGCGGCACGGTGACCACGACGTCCGCGGCGGCCTCCGGCGGCCGGACCGGCAACTCCCCGAACGTCACGCCCAGCCGGGGCGGTCCGGTCAGCCGGGACAGCGCCTGGGGGAGTTCGCGCAGGACGGCGACGAGGGCGGGCAGCAGATAGGCGCCCGGCTCGGTCCGCACCAGGTAGCCGTCCGGACGGACGTCCACCGCGTACTGGCGGGGGCCGAGGGAACCTCGGGCCAGGACCTCGTGCACGGCGGCTTCGAGTGTGATGCGGACCTCGGGCCGGCCGGTGAGGTCGTCGGCCGAGAACCGGATCCCGCAGGGGGCGGTGGGAACCCCGGCCCCGGACCCGGCGCGGAGGCCGTCCTCCCGGTGCGGGGGCAGGCGGCGCAGGCGGTCCGCGCCGCGCAGCTGTGTCTGCGGACGGTCGGAGAGAAGCTCGGTCACCGCCGTGTCCAGCTCCGCTCCGATCGGCTCCGGAAGGGACGGGGGCGCCGGCTGGAATGCGCGCTGCTGCCCGGCGACCGGGCCGTGACGCATGGCCCGCACGATGTGCCCCAGCGCGCGCAGGTCGTCGGCGCGGCTCCCGCCGCCGAAGGACCTGACGTCCAGGCAGGTCAGGACGGGCCCGTGCGGGGTGAGGACGACATCCGACGCCGTCAGCCGCCCGTGCGGGCGTCCCTGCGTGTGCAGCGCGTTCACGGCCGCCGCGAGCGGGGGCAGGAGGGCGGTGAGTTCCGCGGCGGGCAGCCCGTACGGGGCGCTCCCGAGCCGCCGGCTCAGTGTGCGGCCGGTGACGGACTCACGGACCAGGTAGGGGATGCCGTCCGCGATGCCGTGGTCCGTGACCGCCGCGATGCCCGGATGGCGGATGCCGCCGAGCCGCCCGGCGAGGTCCGCGAAGTCGGCGCGGAGCTCCTGCGGAAGGCGCCCGTACTGCCGTACCAGGACCGTCCTGTCGTCCCGCCGGGTGTCCTGGGCGAGCCAGTCGGTGTCCTCGGCGTCCCCGGCGTTCCCGGCGTCCTCGGGGCCCGTCCGCCGCAGCAGCCGGTAGCGCCCCGCGAACAACGGCGTGGGCGCTCCCGAGAGCCGGCGCACGCTGTCCGCGCTGACCGTGGCGAACGGGTCGCCCTCCGCCGCCGTGCCCGCGCCCCGCGCCGCGGGCACCGACGCCCGGAACTCGCCCGGTGCCCGGCCCGCCCGGCGGTCGATGAACTCGCCGACGCGTTCCAGGAGTCCGGCGGTGCTGTTGCGGGCGGTGCGCGGCAGGCCGAGCAGCAGCAGCTCCCGCACCCCGTCCCGGAAGGCGTAGGAGCCCGGTGGGCCGCCCGGGACGGTGGTGAGCATGCCGCTGAGGACGATCTCGGCCAGGTGCTGCGGGCGGGGATCGGGTTCGACGGCGGCCTGGACCAGGCGCATGACCGGCAGGTCGGGGCGCCCCACCGCGAGATGGCCGGCCAGCCGGAACGCCTCGGGGGAGGCGGTCGCCCGGAACCGCAGCACCAGTTCCTCGGCGGACAGCGCGCCCACGTCCGTACGGTCCTCGGCGTCCGCCGGGAGCGGCCGGCCCAGGGCGGCGACCGCGCCGGGCACCTCCCCGCCGCCCGGCACCGTGAGCAGCGCCGCCCAGTGCGCCAGCCAGCGCGGTTCCGGCTCCAGCACGGGCAGGGCCACGGCGCCGCGGGCCGTACCGGACTCGGGCCCGTCCTGCTCGTACGGGGTGAACGTGAGCGCCGCCGTGGGGGCCAGGGGGTGCGGGGCCGACAGGCGTCCGGGTGCGGCGGGCAGCGCCGTGTCCCGCCAGAGGTGCTCCGGGAGCGGCTGGACGACGGCGAGGGGTGTCCGGCGTGCCCAGCGGTGCAGGGTGGCGTACCAGCGGGTGCCGGCGGCGCCCTCCCGCCACTGCGGGCCCATGCAGTCGCTGATCAGCAGGGTGACGGTGCGTCCGTCGCCGGGGGCGTGCGCGTCCGTGCCGCGCACGGTGCCGTCGGCGGCGGCCCGGTACAGGGCGACCGTGCGGAAGGTGCCCGACTGGGCCAGCGCCGTGCGCAGTTCGCGGATCAGGGGCCGCCAGACCGGCATCGTGGGCCCGGCGTCGTACACCAGGTTCAGGCGCAGCCAGCGCTCCTGGGCGGGGCGCAGCACGGGCAGCCACCACTCGGGGGCCGCGCCCAGGCGGGCGATGCGGTCGGCGGTCGCCCGCTCGTCCAGCTCGAAGCCCACGGGCGCGTCGATGCGGCGCCCCAGCGGGCGCAGTGCGCGCTGGAGGGCGAGGGGGTGGCGCAGCATCGGGGGCGCCGGGGCCAGGAGCGTGGTGTGGGGCCGGCCCGCCGGGCCGGGGACGGGACGGCGGGAGGGCAGGCGCAGGGGGACGCGGGAGGGCGGCCCGGGGGCCGCGGCCGGTGCGGGCGCCGGTTCCCGGTCCGGCGCGGGGGAGGGCCGGGGCACCGGCCGGTCCGTGGGCGGCGGTGTCCGGTCCGGGACCGCCGGGTCGCCGGCGGGGTCCCTGACCGGCGAGTGCCCGGTGGCCTCGGCGCCGGCGGTGGCGGGGCTCATGTGCCCGGCCAGCCACAGCAGTTCGGCCAGTTCGAGCGGGGTCCGGGGAGCCGGCGCGGTCAGAAGACATCGGACTGCGCCGCCTGCCCGAGGTACGGCATCAGCTGTTCGGCCAGCCGGTCGAGTGACTCGGTGTCCAGGTCGGCGGAGCGGGCCAGGTAGATGGCGTTGAGGAGCTGGTCGGTGGCCAGGTCGCCGACGCCCGACCGGGACAGGAAGCGGTCGATCAGGGTGCGGGCGTACGCGTCCGGTTCGCCCAGGTGGGCGCGGACGATCTCGGCGAGGTGCCGGTCGTCCGGCTGCCGCAGGTGCAGCGTGACACAGCGGCGCAGGAAGGCGGGCGGGAACTCGCGCTCGCCGTTGCTGGTGAGGACGACGAACGGGAAGGCCCGGCAGCGGACCCGGCCGTGTGCCACCGGCACCCGCTCCTCGGCGCCGTCGGCCAGCACCTCGGCGACGCCGCCGGGTGCGAGGCGGGCGGCGCGCACCAGCTCGGGGATCTCGTACTGGCCCTCCTCCAGCACGTTCAGCAGGTCGTTGGGCAGGTCGAGGTCGCTCTTGTCGATCTCGTCGATGAGCAGGGCGCGGGGGCGGTCGTAGGGCAGCAGGGCGGTGCCGAGGGGGCCCAGGCGCAGATGGTCCTCGATGCCCGACCCGCCGCCCGCTCGCCTCACCTCCTCCGCCCGTCCGTCCCGGTCCGCCCGGCCGTCCGTACCGGGCCGGTCCGTCCGGCCGGTGGGGGCGACCGCCTGCCGGGCCGCGTACAGCCGCGACAGCGGGTCGTACTGGTACAGACCGTCGTGCAGCGTGCTGCGGCTGGTGATGTTCCAGCGCAGGACCGGACCGAGCCGCAGCTCACGGGCGACCGCGTACACGAGCGAGGACTTGCCGGTGCCCGGCGGGCCGGTGACCAGCAGCGGGCGGCGCAGGTACAGGGCCGCGTTGACCAGCTGGACCGTCTGCTCCGTGGCCTGGTACGTCTCGGCGCGGTGCATGCGGTCGGGGGAGACGGCGGCGGCGTCGGCGGCGGCGTCGGGCGCCCGGAGCGCCGGCCCGCCGTCGAAGGCCCGCCACGGCGGCGGCGGTGGCAGTTTCGCGATGCCGTCGTGCGGCTCGTTCGTACCGGTGTAGACGGGCCACAGGGGCATGGGCTCTTCTTCTCCGTGGGGGGGCGCTGTCGGTGGTGTGGTCGGTCAGGCGACGGGGGAGTGCAGGCTCGCGGTGGTCCCGGGGAAGCAGCGCGGGTCGTCCCAGAGCAGCTGGAGGTCTCTCGCCCAGTGCAGGTCCGGCTCGTCTGCGGCGTCCGCGGCCAGCCGCAGGGACAGGATGTGGCGGGGGAGTTCGGCGGGTGGGACCTCGGCGACCGACACGGCCAGCTGGTCGAGGAACGCGCTCCCCGGGCAGGGCGGTTCCGCCTGCCCCGGGCAGTGCGGGCCCGTGTGCGTGGCGCGGGGGCAGCCGCTCCGGGACCACAGCAGGACGGGGACGGGCACATTGAGTCCCACCTCGAAGTGCCCGCGTACCGCCGTGGGCGGGCAGGCGTAACCCGCCAGTCCGGCGTCGCCGTCCCACAGCCGTTTGCGCAGGCTCGGCGGGCGCTCCGCGGTGCCGCACTCCACCCGGTGCACCTCGACCCCCTGGCCGGCGGAGTCCAGCTTCTGCCACTTCTTGCGCAGCTGGTGGCGCAGCCGGCCGCTGTGGTGGCGTGCGCGGTCGGTCACCACGAGGGGATAGGCGCACCCGAGGGGCGTGCTGTCCTCCGCGCCGCACTCCCACTGCGCCACCGCCTCGTTGAGCCACTCGCGCGGCAGGACGAACGTCACCAGCTCGTCGGCGTCCGGGGCGAGCTGGGCGACGGCCTCGTCGATGCGGCGCTGGACGTAGGCCCGCACACCGGTCCGCGGCAGCCGGCCCGCGCCCACCGGCCGGCGCTGTCCGTCGCGGTACGCGGACACCTCCACGGTGACCTGGTCGGGGCCGGCTCCGCTGGGCTCGATCTCGACGACGACCGGGGCCCAGGCCGACGGCACCGCGGCCGCGGCGGGGACCGCCGTCGAAGGGGCCGGAGGAGCCGGAGGGGACGGAGGAGCCGAAGAGGACGGGGCAGCCGGAGGAGCCGGAGGAGCCGGAGCCGTGTCCAGCAGTTCCGCCAGACGGGTGGCGAACCGGTTCACCGCCTCCGGATCCGGTACCTCCCACTGCACATACGCGGCGGCCGCCCACAGGGAGGGGAAGCCGCCCGGGGGCAGGGGCGGCCCGAAACCGCCCACCGCGTCGACGTACAGCCGGTTGGGATCGCAGCCGCGGCCGGCGCCCGAGCCGTCCGCGCGGCCGGTGCCCGTGGCCCGCCGCAGCAGGGCGTACAACCGCCGGCGGGTGTCGTCCCGGTGGCCGGGGGTGGGCACCAGCTCGCCCAGTTCGGGCCAGTACCGGGCCATCACGTCCAGCGGCAGCATCCGGCCCTTGCGCACCGCCGGCGCGTCCAGGGCCGCGGTGACCATACCGGCGACCCGCCCGTCCGGCAGGGTCGCCGCCGCCCCGCTGAATCCGGCCACGAGCGGCTGCCCGTGCCCGTGCCATGCCACCAGTTCCAGCCACTCCCCGGCGATCAACTGCCCGGAGACGGCCTGGTACTCGGCGAGGGTGCCCTCGTCGTAGCCCTCGGGGAAGCCGTACGCGATCAGCTTGGGGTACGGCTCCGTGTACGCGGCGTCGGGTGGTGCGAAGCCGGCCGGCGCGAGCGGGACGTCCCGCTCCAGTTCGAGTACGGCCACGTCACCGGGGTCGATGACGTCACCCGCCCAGCCGCCGTGGGCGACGACCGACGCGGACAGCTCGCCCAGCTCCCGGGCGTTCGGGAAGGAGACGGTCACCGCCGCCGTGCCGCTGTCCCCGACCACGTGGGCACACGTGAGGACGCGGCGGCCGGTGATCAGGAAGCCGGCCCCCACCTCGTGGCCGCAGACGATCCGGGCGTGCCAGGCAGCACTGCTGATCACCGGTCGGCGGCCTCCGGGACCGGCGCGGCCTGGCCCGGCACGCTCCGCTCCGGCGCGGGCTCCGCGGGCGCCGTCCGCTCCGGCTGCCGTCCGGGGGACCAGCTGAGCTTGACCACCAGGTGGCCCTCCGTGGTCCCCTTCGCGATGACGGCACCGGCCTCCGCGGACAGCCGCACACCGAACTCGATCTCCACCGCGTCGGGGCGCAGGCTCCCGTCCCGGAAGACCCGCAGCGCCGCCGAGGCCGCCGCCCGTACGCCCTCCAGGGCGCCTTCGAAGGTCCGCGCCGCCTGCGCCGGCCCGTCGCCGCGCGAGACGAGGCGGGCACCGGACCGGGTGATCACGTCCTCCACCATCACCCGCGCGCCGTCCTCGGTCGTGAACTCCATCAGCCCGTCCATGGCGCCGCTCGCTCCCCCGTCGTACCTGACCGCTGAAACTCCCATGTTACGGACGGTGCTTCGGGTGTCACACCGTTGACGGCGCGCGGCGGGGCATCGGCCGAGGTTGGCGAGAACCCGCCTTCGCGCCGGCCCGCCGGCTCCGGCCGGCCTTCCTCCGGCACCCCTGACGGGCCGGGACCCCTCCTGGCACGGCACCGTGGCGGTGCCGCGCACCGCGTCCACCGTCTCCCTGCGAACCTCGGCGCACGACGACCGGGGCGGCTCGCCGGCCCTGGGGGTCGTCCGGGCGGTGGCGGTACGCCGGGCTACGGACGGGGCCGGCCCCCGCGTCCGGCCTCGCCCGGGTGCTCCCGACGCCCCTCGTGCGTGACGATGCCCCGGACCACCCCCAGCTCCACCAGGTCCTGCGGGCGCAGCCGCAGCTGTCCCGCGGTCGCCTCCACCTCCTCGGGCCCGCGTTTGAGGATCGCCGCGGCGAGTTCCGGGGCGATCACCGAGAAGTAACTGTCGGGCGTGGCCCAGGTGTTGCCGGGCGCCGCCAGTGCCAGGGCCCCGCCGGAGCCGCCCTCGCCGATGACGAGAGCGGTGACCGGCACGCGGGCGGCGGCCACCGCGCCGAACACCTCGGCGATCGCCGGGCCGGCGCCCTGCCACTCCGCCTCCGCGTCGTTGGCGGCGCCCGGGGTGTCCACCAGGGTCAGGACCGGGACCCCCAGCCGGTCCGCCAGCCGGATCAGCCGGGCGGCGGTGCGGTACCCGGCGGGGCGGGTCGCCGCCCCGGTCTGCGCCGCGTACGCGACGGTACGGCCGTCCCGCTCGCCGAACCCGCACAGCATGCCGTCGGTGTCCGCGCCGCCGCACCGGTCGCCGCTGATGCCGGCCCGGTGGGTGAAGTAGGCGTCCAGGTAGGCCCCGCAGCGCGGCCGGCGCGGCGAACGGGCCCGCCGGACGGCCTCCCAGCCGGTGCCGGGCAGCCCGGCGGCGCCGAGAGCGGCCGGCACGTCCGCGGCCACGACCGGCCCGCCGTCCTCGGGTGTTCCGCGCGTCAGCAGCCGCAGCCACCGGCCCAGCACCGCGCGCACCTCGGCCGGCTCCACCACCGCGTCCGCCGAACCCGCCGCCACCTGCGCCTCTGCCGTGTAGGCCGCCGGGTCGGCGTCCGGGGGGCGGACGCGGGAGCCGGCGAAGCCGACCTGGGCGCCGGACAGGGCCAGGACGACGTCCGCGCCCGCGCCCAGCGTGGCCCAGCCGCCGCCGGTCGTCGGATCCCGCAGGACGGCGATCTGGGGCAGGCCGGCCGCCCTGGTGAGCGCGGACTGACGGGCGACCCGCTGGAGCTGGGTCAGCGCGAGCATGCCCTCCTGCATCCGGCTGCCGCCGGTCGCGACGAGCGGCACGATGGGCAGCCGGTGCGCGCGGGCGTACCTGTACGCCGCCTCCAGCCGGTCCCCGGTGCGTTCGCCGAGCGAGCCGCCCAGGAAGCCGAACTCGAAGGCGATCAGCACGGCCGGGGTGCCCGCGACGCTCGCGGTGCCGCAGACGGCCGACTCCCGCTCACCGGTGCGCTCGGCGGCGCGGGCGCGCGAGGCGTCGTAGCCCCGCCAGCCGAGCGGACCGTCCGGCCGGGAGTCCTGCGGCGGCGCGGGAAGGTCACGGAAGCTGCCGGCGTCCGTGACCAGCGTCAGCACCTCCCGCGCCGAGAGCCGCCGGTCAGGCACCGGTCAGCGCCCGCTTCAAGATCTTCCCCATGTCGTTGCGGGGCAGCGCCTCCAGGTAGCGGACGACCCGGGGACGCTTGTGCGGGGCCAGCCGCCGGGCCACGTGGTCCGCCAGCTCCTCGGCGCCGGGCGGGGCGCCCGGCTCCGCGGGCACGATCCAGGCCACGATCCGCTCGCCCAGGTCGGCGTCGGGTTCCCCGGTGACCGCCGCCTCCCGCACCCCCGGATGCTCCAGCAGCGCGTTCTCGATCTCACCCGCCCCGATCTTGTAACCGCCGCTCTTGATCAGGTCGGTGGCCTTGCGCCCCACGATGCGGACGTAGCCGTCGGGCTCGCGCACGGCCATGTCGCCGGTGCGGAACCAGCCGTCGGCGGTGTACGCGGCGGCGGTGGCGTCGGGCCGGTTCAGGTACTCGGTGAACAGGTGGGGCCCGCGCACCTGGATCTCGCCGACGCTCTCCCCGTCGCAGGCGGTGATCTGCGAGCCGTCCTCCTCCACCAGCCGCAGCTCCACGCCCGGCAGCGGCACCCCGACCGTGCCCGCCCTCGCCTCCCCGTCGGCGCGGACACTGGTGTTCATCAGCGTCTCGGTCATGCCGTACCGCTCGATCACCCGGCGCCCGGTGGCGGCGGCGATCCGCTCGTGGTCGTGCACGGGCAGCGCCGCCGACCCCGAGACGAGCAGCCGGGCCCGCCCGAGCGCCTCCGCCAGCTCGGGGTCGCCCGGCAGGGCCTCGGCGATGCGGTGGTACATCGTCGGCACCCCGAACACCATCGTCGCGCCGTCGTTCAGCTCCCGGGCCACGCCCTCGGGGGAGAACCGCCCCAGGTGCCGCACCGCGCCGCCGCGCCGCAGCGGCCCCAGGACGCCCAGCACCAGCCCGTGCACATGGAACAGCGGCAGCGCGTGCACCAGCACGTCGTCCGCGGTCCACCGCCAGGCGTCGGCGAGCGCGTCCAGCGTGGTGGCCAGGGCCCGGCGGGGCAGCACCGCGCCCTTGGGCGGGCCGGTGGTGCCGGAGGTGTAGACGACCAGCGCCGGATCACCGTCCCCGGCCTCCTGCCCGGGGACGGTCCCGGCGGCCGAGGCGTCGACGTCGAGCCGGGGCAACGCGGCCAGGACGGCGGGCAGTCGGGCGCCGGGCGCGGCGAGGACCAGCGACGGCGCGCTGTCGGACACGATGTGCGCCAGCTCCTTCTCGCCCGACCTGGGGTTCAGCGGCACCGCGGCCACCCCGGCCAGCAGCGCGCCGGTGACGGCGACGGCCGTCTCCAGCTCGGGGGTGGCCCACACGGCGACCCGTCCGGTGCCCCGCAGCCGGCCGGCGAGCGCGCCGGCGGCGCCCGCGAGCCCGCCGTACGTCAGGGTCCGCGGGCCGAACCGCAGGGCGGCCCGCCCGCCCGGACCGTCCGTCAGAGCGGGGAAGAGAGAGGACACCTGGCGCACTCCTTCACAGTCGGCACTGTCGACCGCCGGGGACGACAGCACCCTTCCTACACCAGACACCCCCGGCCCACGACCGCCCTCAGACCGGTGAGGTGTCCACCACATCGGCGAACACACAGCTGACGTTGTCGTCGACCGCCGGCCGCATCGGCCGCGGCGATCAGCCGGTGGACCGCCGTTTCCGGGCCGGGGGCGGCGGCCGGCAGCTCCCGGACCCGCTCGTCGGGCACGACCCCCGTCAGGCCGTCGGAGCAGAGCGGATACCGGTCGCCGGTCCGGGCGTCGTGCGGCCGCAGGTCCGGTGCCGGGGACAAGCCGCCACCCAGGGCCTTGAGCAGGAGGGAGCGCTGCGGACGGCTGCCGGCCTCCTCCGGGGTCATCCGGCCCTCGTCGACCAGCGACTGCACCACACTGTGGTCGTGGGTGATGCGGAGCAGCTCCCCGTCCCGCAGCAGATACGCCCGCGAGTCCCCGATGTGCACGAGCGCCGGCTTCGACCCCGTCCACAGCAGCGCGGTCAGCGTGGTGTTCTCGCCGTCGCCCTCCGCCAGGTCCCGTACGGCCTCGCCCGCCCCGCGCACGGCGTCCTCCAGCAGGTTCAGCACACCGCCCGCGGCCGGTTCCCCGCCGCCGTCCGCCAGGTGTTTCAGCGCGGCCACGGCGGCGCTGCTCGCGGGCGCCCCCGCCGGCCCGAACCCGTCGGCGACGGCGAGCAGTCCGGGGCCCGCGTACACGGAGTCCTGGTTGGCCGGGCGGACGTGCCCGCGGTCGGAGTGGGCGCTGTAGCGCAGTTCCAGCATGGTGGTGGGTTCCCTTTCCGGTTCGCCGGTCAGCTGGTCGACGAGGAACGCGGCGAGGTCCCGCCGTACGGCCGTCTCCGCCTCGACCCGCGCCCAGTACGCCCGGATCTCCCGGGCCGCGTCCGCCGGGTCCAGGACGCACGCCGCCCGGATCCCGGCGAGCGGCATGCCCAGCCGGCGGAGCCAGGCCACCAGCCGGGCCCGCTCCAGCTGTGCCGTGGCGTAGTACCGGTAGCCGGTGTCCGGGTCGACCCGGGCGGGCCGCAGCAGCCGCAGCTCGTCGTAGAGCCGCAGGGCCTTGGGCGAGAGCCGGCTGGCCTTCGCGAAGGCACCGATCGTCAGCAGTTCCGTGTGCATCCCGTACCTCTCGTCGTCCGCCACCGATGCTGGGGCTTCCCCGAGGGGGAAGGTCGAACGAGATGCCGCGGTCGCGGGGTGCTTGTTAGCCTCGCAGCGCGCCCGCCCATCGAACCGCCGTACGACAGGGAGCCCGCCGTGCCCCGCATCGCCCTGGCCACCTACGACCCTGGAGCCGTGCCGAGCAGGGACGCCGACCTGCCGCTGCTGGTGCGGGCGCTGAGCGACGCCGGGGCGCGGGCGGACGCCCCGTACTGGGACGACCCGGCGGTGGACTGGGCCGGCTACGACCTCGTCGTCATCCGCTCCACCTGGGACTACAGCTGGCGGGCCGCGGAGTTCACCGCGTGGGTGGAGCGGGCCGGCGCGCTCACCCGGCTGGCCAACCCGCCGTCCGTGGTGCGCTGGAACACCGACAAGCGCTACCTCGGCGAGCTGGCGGCGGCCGGCGTGCCCACCGTGCCCACCCGCTACGCGGCGCCGGGCGAACCGGCCTGCCTGCCCGCCGGCCACGACTTCGTCGTCAAGCCGACGTCGGGAGCGGGCGCCCGGTTCGCCGCCCGGTACACGCCCTCCGAGCACGGCACGGCGCTGCGGCAGCTCGCGCGGATGCACGCGGAGGGCCTCACGGCGATGGTGCAGCCCTATATGCCGGGCATCGACGTCAACGGCGAGCGGGCGCTCCAGTTCTTCGGCGGCCGGCTGCTGCATGCCAGCCGCAAGGGGGCCGTGCTGTCCCCCGGCACCCCGTACGACGCCGACAAGGTCGCCCATCCCGGCCTGGAGCCCTGGCGGCCCACGGACGCCGAACTCGCCGTCGCCGAACGGGCGCTGGCGGCCGTGCCCGGCGGCTCCGCGCTGCTGTACGCGCGCGTGGACCTGGTGGACGGTGAGGACGGCGCACCCCGCCTGATGGAACTGGAGCTGGTGGAACCCAACCTCTTCCTGTGGCTCCACCCGGGCTCGCTGGAGCACGTGACGGCGGCGGTCCTGACGGCGGCCGGCCCCGGTTAGCCGCGCGGCTCAGGTGACGACCGCCGTGCGCTGGAGCAGGCCCCAGGTGAACTCGGCGACCACCTCGTGCCGGGTGCCGGCCCGGTCGGGGGCGGTGAACGCCAGCCCCCAGCGGGTCGGGGCCGTGCCCTCCAGCGGACGGGCGGGGGCGAACGCGCGGGCCGCCTCGTCCACCGTGCACGACCAGGGCGTCAGGTCCTCCAGGGCGCGCAGGTCGGGGGCGAGGGCGTCCGGCGCCCGCACCAGCCACTCGTTCCAGACCCCGCCGCCGGGCCCGACGAGGACCTCGAAGAGCAGGCCGGGCCAGAGCGGGAGGGCCCACTGCCAGGCCTCGCAGTCGACGTCACCGAGACGGCGCGCGAGCACGCGCGCGGGTGCGCCGAGGACGGAGCGGTAGCGCGCGGCGGCACCCCGGGACCGCGGCGAGCGGGCCATGGCCTGCCAGCGCTTGTTCGTCTCCCGCATCTGAGCGGGCGAGGCGCCCAGTTCGCGGCGGGCCTCCTCGACGAGGCCCGGATTGTGGTCGGTCATCCGGCGCAGCAGCACCAGCTGTAAGTCGAGTCGCATGGCATCCATGGTGCCCGGCGCGTTCCGCCCGCTCCCGGCCATTGCCCGCACCCCCTTCCCTGACTAGCCTGTGTTCGTCATGCCGATCGTCTGTTGATATCTCGAACACCAGGGATGTCGCCCGCAGGCGCCTAGACCCAAAGGGAGGGGGCCGGACGTGGGACGCCTCGTGCCTGCCGTGACCCGGGCTCTCGACATTCTGGAGCTGTTCCTCGACGGGGACGGGACACTCTCCGCCCCCGACATCGTGCGCCGGCTCCAGCTGCCGCGCACCACCGTGCACGAGCTGGTCACCACGCTCGCCGCACGCTCGTACATCGTGCCGCTGCCCGGGCAGCCCGGACGGTACCGGCTCGGCGTACGCCCGTACCAGCTCGGCAGCCGCTACGCCGAACAGCTCGACCTCGCCGCCGAGGGCCAGCAGGTGGCCCGCTCCGTCGCCGAGACCTGCGACGAGACCGTCCACGTCGCCATCCTGGAGGGCACCGACGTCATCTACATCGCCAAGGTCGACTCCACGCACGCGGTCCGCATGGTCTCCGCCGCCGGCCGGCGCCTGCCCGCCCACTGCACCTCTGTGGGCAAGATGCTGCTGGCCTCCCTGCCGGAGCCGGAGCTGGCCGCGCGGATCCCCGACGACGCCGAGCTGGCCGCGATGACCCCGAACAGCATCACCGGGCCGGCCGCCCTGCGCGAGGCCCTGGCGGAGATCCGGCGGCGCGGGCTCGCGGTGGAGAACCGCGAGTCCAACCCGGACGTCTCCTGCGTGGCCGCGCCGGTCCGCGACCGCACCGGTCAGGTCGTGGCCGCCCTGTCGATCTCCGTACCCATGATCCGCTGGAGCGAGGAGCGCCGGGCCGAGCTGGAGCAGCTCGCCGTGAAGGGCGCGGCGGAGCTGTCGGAGCGCCTGGGCCACCGGAGCGCGGCATGACGGCGTACGAGGTGGCGGTGCGGGCCGAAGCGGTGCTCGGCGAGGGCCCGACCTGGGACCCGGCGACGGGCCGGCTGATCTGGCTCGACATCCTGGGCATGCGGGTGCACACGTACGACCCGGCGACCGGCCGGCGCACGGTCCGTGCGACGGAACAGCACGTCGGCGCGGTCAAACCCCGGGCGGGCGGCGGCCTGGTGCTGAACCTGCGGGACGGCGTGGGCCTGCTGGACCCCGACGGCACCTTCCGCTGGCTGCACCACGAGCCGGTCGCGGGCCGCCGCGCGAACGACGCCGCGGTGGCACCCGACGGCTCGCTGTGGGCGGGCACGATGCGCTACGACGAGGCGACGGGCGGCGGCACCCTGTCCCGGCTGACCGGGGACGGGTCGGTGCGCACGGTCCTCGCCGACGTCACCGTGAGCAACGGCACCGGCTGGAGTCCCGACGGCAGCCTCATGTACTACGTCGACACCCCGACCCGCCGCGTGGACGTCTTCGACCACGACGCGGACGGTGTGCGCGACCGCCGCCCGCTCGTGGAGATCGAAGAGGGCGCGGGCTTCCCTGACGGCCTCACGGTCGACGCGGACGGGTGTGTGTGGGTGGCGCTGTGGGACGGCGGCGCGGTGCGCCGGTACACGCCCGACGGTGTGCTCGACCGGGTGATCCGGGTGCCCGCGCCGCGCACGACGGCCTGCGTGTTCGGCGGTCCCGCGCTGACCGACCTGTACATCACGACGGCACGTACGGGCCTGCCGGCACCGCATCCGCTGTCCGGTTCGCTGCTGGTGGTCCCGGGAGCGGGCCAGGGTCTGCCGCAGCCGGCGTTCGCGGGCTGAGGGCGCCGGCGGGGCCCGGCGGTCACTCGGGTGCGGTGACGCTCCGGGCCGGGGCGGTCGCCCGGGCCCGGACCGCCTCGATGTCGCCGGGACGGCCGAGGGCGCGGGAGACGGCCCCGATCTCCCGGAGCAGGCCGGCGGGGTCGGGCCCGGCGGCCGGTCCGGGCGGCTCAGCCGTACGGGCCCCGGCGCCGACGGCGTCCAGGATGCTCACCGCGGCGGCCAGCGCGCGGGCCCGCTCCGGGGGATGACCCAGCCCGAGGGCGGCGTCGTAGGACCGTCCGCCCAGGTCGGTGTCGAGGTGCCGGGCCAGCGGCAGCAGCACGTCCCGGATGAACGTCTCCCGCCGGGTGAGCCGGAGTTCGGGGGTGGCGCGCAGCACGAACGGGACGCCGTCGCCGCTCGCGGCGCGCATCAGCCGGTACAGGGGCCGCAGTTCGCGGTGGGCGAGCCGGATCCGCCAGCGGTCGCGCAGGTACTGCCCGGCGTGCGGCAGGATGAAGCCGGCCGCGATGACGATGGCGGACAGCGCGGCGACCGGCGGGGCCAGGCCGGTGCTGAGCCAGTCCAGGTCGCGGCCGCACCAGCGGGCGGCGACGGCGGTCAGCTTGGCCGCGTCGAAGATCAGGTTGAGGGCGTAGCCGGCGCCCAGCAGTTTCAGTCCCCACCGCAGCCAGGCGTCCAGGTCCTCGGCGCGCGCCCAGTTCCGGATGAGGCGTGACGTGATCAGGCAGGCGGCGGAGTGCGCGAGGAGGTAGAGCAGGATCTCCTCGCGCATGAACGGCGTGGTGGCGTAGTAGGTGTCGAGGTCCCGCAGCCGTTCCTCGGGGGCGTCGGCGAGCAGGAACAGCGTCCACAGGGCGGCGATCACCCCGGAGTACACCGTGACCACCCAGCGCGTCGCGCGGCGGGTGGCGGCCGAGCGGTCGGACAGGCCGTTGCGCCAGGTGATGATGAGCAGCAGGCAGGAGCCGCAGAACGCGGTGATCAGCGAGTAGCACCAGGGCGCCGAGATGTTGGGCACGCCGGTCAGCCGGTTCACCCCGGCGATGGTGGAGGGCGCGCAGAACACGAACACCGCGCAGGCGAGCAGCAGCAGTCCGCCGGCGGCGCGCAGCAGCGGGTCCCGCCATAACCGGATGATCGAGGGAAGTTTGATCACCAGGGCGGTGGTGAGCACGGCGGTGGGGATCCAGAAGGAGATGTAGAACTCGCCGAGGAGTCCCGAGGGATCCAGCGCCAGCAGGGTCACCGCGTGGCTCCACCTGTTCCCGCCGCGCGGCCCGCCTCCGGGGCGTGCCCCTCGCGCTCACCCGCCCGTTCCCGTCCGCGGTAGCCGAGGGAACGCTGGACGGGGTCGAGGGGGAGGTGGTCGCGGGTGCGGGTGAGACGGTCCCGGAACAGGGCGGCCAGCCGGTGCCCGAACTCGTCGGCCTCGGCCTCGTCGGCCTCCCGGGAGCCGTTGCGGGCGGCCACCGTGAGGGCCGTCTCCCGCCAGCCGGGGGTGCCGGCGAGGGCGCGGGCGGCGACCCCGGTCAGGTGCTGGTGGCGGTGTCCGGCGTGCAGGTGCCACAGTTCGTGGCCGAGGATGACCAGTTGCTGCACGGCTTCGGCGCGCTCCTCCACGATGACCAGGTCGAAGTCGGTGAACTCCACCCACAGTCCGGTGACTTCGATCTCGTCCGGGAACCGTTCGAAGCGCACCTCCACCGGCCGTCCGCCGCGCAGCGCGCCCATCTCCTCGCACAGCGCCAGGCACAGCTCGCGTACGCCGCCGGGCTGCCGGGGCCGGGCGCGGACGGCGGTGGCCAGGTCCCGGGCCAGGGAGCGCATCGCGGAGCGCGGACGGGGGCGCCGCAGGCGGGCGGCCAGGCGTGCGGCTCCTTCTCGCGCGCCGCCGAAGCTCATCGCTCTCCCTCCCCGTCCGCGGTGTCCGGCCGGTCCGAGCGTACGCGTCCGGGCGTGTCCGCGTCATGCGATCCGGCGACCGCCGTCCCGCACGGAACGATCTGTTCCGGAGTGTGGTCACACGGGCGTGACCGGCACTGGGCCCATCGCTGTGCCCAGCAGGGTCAGGCGCACCGACCCCGGCCCCGACAGCGTGGTGAACTCCGAGAGGACCGCCAGCGCGAGGGTGTTGGTGCCCCGGGTGCGCAGGATGCCGTTGGGCAGGACGAAGGTGTGCTGCGGGCCCACGTTGTTGATGTACTGGCCCAGGTTCCAGCCGTTGAGGAAGATCTGCGCGCGGTAGGCGCGGTACGGGTCGTCCTCCAGGGTCAGCCCCACCGAGGCGTCGACGTCGGCAGGCACCGACAGCCGGAAGGCGGTCCGGTACCAGGTGACGCCCTGCCGTCGCACGGCGCGCGGGAAGGTGACCTCCTCCCAGTCCCGGTCCTGGAAGCCCGGCAGGTGCCAGCCCTCCCGCTCCCCGTACAGCCCGCCGTTGTTCATCGGCCCGCGCACCGGGTCGGGAGCGCCCTCGCCCTGGATGCGCCAGCGCACCTTCGGGGACGCGCCCTTGAACGTGACGGCCGTCAGCCCGCGTGCCGCCTTGTGCGTGTCGAGGGACTTGCCGTCCTGGTCGTGCTGCATGCGCCGGACGAGGACGGACAGCACGTGCCGGCCGGGGGAGCGCAGCCGCGCGCGCACCGGGAAGACCGCCGTGTCCGTCCAGGTGCCCTTGCGGATCGTCGTCTCCTTGTCGGGGACGGGCATGCGGTGGGTGCCGAGCGGCTCGCCGTCCAGCCAGGCCATCAGCAGGCCCTGGGTGCCGCTGCTGTAGGCGAGCGAGACCTCCTCGACGCCGGTGGTGCCGGTGAGGGTGCCCCGGTACCAGACGTCCCCGTAGTGGAAGCCGTAGTCGTCGGCGAACAGCACCGGCTGCCCCGCCGGGACGGCCGTGGTGCTGTACGACGACGTCCTGTCCGCGGCCCGCCACTTCGAGTCGTCGAAGCCGGGGCCCGCCTCCGGGTTCTCCGTGCGCATCCGCCAGCCTCCCAGCTCGGGCAGCCGGACCTCGGGGACGGCCGGCAGCACACCGGTCGTCTTCACGCTGCCGGAGAGGGTGGTCCGGGTGGCCTGCCGGCGCCCGTTCCACACCAGGGTGTCGATCCCGCGCGGACCCCACACCTCCAGGCCGGCCGCCTCGCCGACGTCACCGGTCAGGTGGACCTCGGAGCCGCGCACCTCGGCGTGGCGCAGCAGGGCCGGCCCGTACACGAGCAGGGTTCCGGACGGGGTGTCGTACGGGAAGAGGCGGACGGCCGTGGCGTCGTCGGCGAAGAGCAGCAGCAGCGGGGTGTCGGTCTCGCCCTTGCGCACCAGCACCCGGATCAGGCCGCCCCGGCCCAGCGGGGCGCTCACGTGGAGCCGGTCCCGGTCGTAGACCCAGGCGGCCTCCGGGTCCAGCCGCTGCACGTACGGCTCGGCCGGGCACCGCAGCACCAGCTCGGCCATCTCACCGCGCCGGCCCGCGAACACGGCGATGTCCTGGCGACCCGCCGTCAGGCACAGCATGGGCGCGGCGGTGGCGTACTCCAGGGTCCGCGCGCCCAGCGGCAGCCCGGTGGTGAGCAGCTTGGCGTCCTTGCCGGGCACGGTGATCCGCAGCCGGCCGGCGTCGGTCGGCAGGTCGGTGGTGACCTCGCCGGTGCCGTCGTTGCGGGCGACGTACACGTGGGTGCCGGTGTCCTGGTTGGTGAGGTGGTAGACCTTCAGGCCCTCGGCCCTCACATCGCCCGCCCGGTCCAGCCTGGCGAAGGCGGGCACGCGTTGCAGCAGGTGCCCGAGCTGGTGCAGCGGGGCGATCTTCTCGGTGACGTTGCGGGCCTCGTCGATGGCGGCGCCGTAGTCGTACGACGTGTAGACGACGGGTGCGGGCAGCCAGCCCCACGACGTGCCGCCGAACGTCATGTACACGTTGTGGAGGGTGAGCCCGTTGGCGAGGTTGGTCAGGTAGAAGCGGCGCTCGTAGGCCGCGTCCCGGGTGCGGCGGGACTCGGCGTACCCCTTGCCGTCGAACCAGGCCCCGCCCCACGGGTCGAACCAGCCGCCCCCGAACTCGGGCACGAACCCGGGCGTGGACGGCGACGCCGTGGCCCCGCCCTTCGGGCCGCCGGGCCCGAAGCGCCCCCAGTCCGGCGGGGTCTGGGCGGGCGAGGGGTACCCGTCGAACCCGTACAGCCAACCGCCCCGCTCCCCGCCGGTGTCGAACGACCCGGGCACCCAGTACCCGTTGCGCCCCTTGTCGTTGTGGAACAGCGGCACGTCGATCCCGTCGGCCCGCACCTTCCGGTACAGGTGGGCCATGTAGTTCCGGCCGGCGGCCTCGCTCACATGGGCGTCGTACTCGTTCTCGATCTGGTACAGCAGGACCGTCCCCATGCCCCGCGTGAACAGGTGCTCGCGCACGATCCGGTTCACCCGGGTCAGCCACTCGTCGACGTGGCGGAGATAGGCCGGGTCGTCGGTGCGGGCCGTGCCCTTCGCCGCCGTCAGCCAGCCGGGGAAGCCGCCGCCGTCGACCTCGGCGTTGATGTACGGGCCCGGCCGCAGGATGACGTACAGCCCGGTCTCGGCGGCCATGCGCAGGAACAGGCCGAGGTCCCGGACGCCGGTGAAGTCGTACCGGCCCGGCGCGGGGGAGTGGTAGTTCCACGCCACGTAGATGCTCACGGCGTTGAAGCCGTGGGCCCGCATCTTCTGGAGCACGTCCCGCCACAGGGACGGGCTGGGCAGCCGGAAGGGATGCATCTCCCCGGACCACACCACCAGCCGCCGCCCGTCCACGAGCAGCGAGTGGCGGTCGTAGCCGATGGTGTGCCGGGCACCGTCCGCGCCCGGCGGGGCCGGCGCCGGGCCGGTCGGCACACCGGCACCCGCGTACGCCGAGGGCGCCCCCGGGCCGCCGCTGCCGCCCATGGCGAGGCCGAGCGCGGCGGAGCCGGTCAGGGCACTGAAGGTACGTCTGCTGAGCGCCAAGGTGGATCCTCCCGGGCGATCTTACGGGGCGCGGGTGCGGCCATTCTGCACGGGAGGACGCCCCACAATGGACGCATGAGGATCTCGGCGCGGGCGGATTACGCGGTACGGGCGGTGCTGGAGCTGGCCGTACGACAGGGTGACGGCCCGGTGAAGGCGGAGCGGATCGCCGCCGTACAGGAGATCCCGCACAAGTTCCTGGAGGGCATCCTCGGCGACCTGCGGCGGGCCGGGATCGTGGACAGCCGGCGCGGCGGGGGCGGCGGCTACCGGCTCGCCGGGGACCCGGCGGCGATCACCGTGGCGGACGTCATCCGCGCGGTCGACGGCCCGATCGTGTCGGTACGCGGCGAACGCCCGACCGGCCTCGCCTACACGGGTACGGCCCAGCCGCTGCTGCCCCTGTGGATCGCCCTGCGCGCCAGCGTCCGCCGCGTCCTGGAGGGCGTCACCCTCGCCGACCTCGCCGCGGACACCCTGCCGGAACCCGTCCGGGCGCTCGCGGCGGAACCGGCCGCCTGGGAGAACCCCTAGCGGCTCTGCCACTCGTCCAGCCGGGGGACGGGCGGGTTTCCCCTCACGGGTGTCCGTCGTTGGACCCGGCATGATCAGAAAACTCGCCTGTGCCTCCGTCCTCGCCGTCGCCCTCGTGGCGTCCGCTCCCGCCGCCGAGGCGGCCGTGAAACCCGTTCCGTCCGCCGGGACCCCCGGCGTGCCTCTCCTCAGGGGCCTCCTCGGCGCCCTGGAGGCGGGCGACCCGGCGGCCTCCCCGCAGCCCCTGGTGCCCCTGGGCGTCCTGGGCGGGTGAGCGGTGGGCCGGGCACCGTGAAAACCCCGGTGTGAATGGCCGGAGTTCACCCTGCCGGGCCCGGGTGGGGCTCCCTACGATGCCCACGCCTCCCTCCCCACTTCACAGGTGGCGCACAGATCCTTCACCTGTGGGCGGACACCTGAGGGAGGCGCACCCCCCACCCGACAACCCGGGAGAAACCATGACCGGCGGACTCCTCCTGAGCGGCGCCGTGGCCGCTCTGCTCACCACCGCGCTGCCCACCCGGAGCCCCTCCTCCGTGTTCGACGACCCGCCCCCGGACAAGATCGTCATCGACGTGGCGACGGTGAACGGCTCCGGCTGCCCCGCCGGTACGGCCGCCGTGGCGGTCTCACCGGACAACACGGCCTTCACCGTCACCTACAGCGCCTACCTGGCCCAGGCCGGGGGCAACTCCGACCCCACGGCCTTCCGCAAGAACTGCCAGCTCAACCTGGTGGTACACGTCCCGCAGGGCTTCACCTACGCGATAGCCAGCGCGGACTACCGCGGCTTCGCCTCGCTCCAGCGGGGCGCCACGGCCACGCAGAAGGCGTCGTACTACTTCCAGGGCTCCTCCGCCACCGTGCCCCGGACCCACCCGTTCGGCGGCCCCTACAACGACGACTGGCAGGCCACCGACTCCACCGACTGGGCCCAGCTGGTCTGGGCACCCTGCGGGGTGCTGCGCAACTTCAACATCAACACCGAGCTGCGGGTGAACGCCGGTACCGCGGCCCCCGACAAGGTCAGCTTCATGACGATGGACTCGACCGACGGGGACATCAGCACGGTGTACCACATGGCCTGGAAGAACTGCCCGAAGTCCTGACCTGGGAGTCACCGGAGACCCTTCGGAGCCCCCGGAGCCCGCGCCCCTCACGGAGAGGGACCGCGGGCTCCCGCGGGTGCGCCCGGACGGCGCGGTACGGGCGGCCGGGGGGCGCGGTGCGGGTGGGCGGTGCGGCCGGGAGGGTTCCGCCGGCCGGGGCGTCCGCTAACCGGCCGCCTGTCCCGTGCCCGCCGCGTTCGGCCAGCTCTGCGCGTTGGGCCAGCCCGTCGCGGGCGCGGGCGTCAGACCCGCCGCCGGAGCCGGGGCCGTCCTCCCGCGGACCTGCGCCGCGGTGAGCCCGCCGCGGGCCGGGACGCCGGGCGGAGTGGGCGCGGGGGCGGCGAACGCCGCGGGGGCCAGGGGCGCGGGCGCGGGCGCGGGGGGCGGGGTGGGCAGCGGGACCGGCGCGGGAAAGGCGGGCGGTGCGGGCGCGGGTGCCGGTGCCGGTGTCGGCAGGGGGGCCGGCATCTGCACGTACGCCGGTTGGGGAGCCGGGGTGAACACCGGCTGAGGGGTGGGAGTGAACACCGGCTGGGGGGACGGGGGGTACGTCGGCTGGGAGAAGGGAGCGGGGGGCGGCTGGGGGAGGGAGGCCGCCGCCGGGAGCGGTGTTCCCGTGCCGGCCGGCGGTACGGCGGCGGGGAGCGGCATGCCCGTGCCGGTGGCCGGGGCGGGGACGGAGGGGGCGGACGGGGCGACGGCACGGGCGGCCAGCCCCGGCAGACCCGCCCCGTTGGTCTCGCTGACCAGCCGGTCGACCGCCGCCGTACCCGAGCTGTAGCTGGTCCCGGCGCCCGGCCCGGGTACGGCGGCTTCCCTCCTGGACCCGTAGAGCACCTGTTCCAGGCCGGACACCAGGCGACGCACGTCGACCTGGGGGCGCACCACGAGCCGCAGGAAGCGGCTGGAGGATCCGATCTTGTTGCCGCATTCGCGGACCAGGATCCGGTGCTCGGTGAGCATCCGGTCCCGGACCACCGTGCCCTCGGCGCCGACGGGAAGGCGCACGAAGAGGAAGTTGCCCTGGGAGGGGTAGACCGTGAGCCCGGGGAGCGCGGAGAGCCGGCCGGCCATGTCCAGCCGGTCGCGGCGGACCTGGTCCAGGCTCTGCGCGTACTCGGGCCCGTGCTCCCGCAGCATGAACACCACGTGTTCGGCGAGGGAGTTGAGGTTCCACTTCGGCAGCATCGAGCGGATCCGGCCCGCGAGCGCCGGGTTCGCGACGAGGTAGCCGAAGCGCACGCCGTGCAGGCCGAAGTTCTTGCCGAGGCTGCGCAGCACGACGACGTTGGGGCGGAGCACGGCCTCCTGGACGACGCTCGGTTCGGCCTCCGCGTCGGCGAACTCCAGGAAGGACTCGTCCACGACCACCAGGTCGAGGTCCGCCATGGCGTCCATGAACTCCACGACCTGCCGGCGGTGCAGATAGCCGCCGTCGGGGTTGTTCGGGTTGCAGACCACCGCGACCCGGGTGCCCCGGGCGCGGATGAACTCGGCGTACCGGCCGAGGTCCAGGGCGAAGCCGTTCGCCTCCTGGAGCGGGAACATGTCGACCCGCTTGCCCGTCTCCATCGGCTGGTCGGTCCAGCGGCCGAAGGCGGGCACCGGGACCGCCAGGGACTCGCGGACGAGGAGGTGGTCGATCCAGGTGATCAGTTCCGTGGAGCCGTTGCCCATCGCCACGCACTGCGGGGGCAGCTGGAGCAGGCCGCACAGTTCCGCGGTGATGGTGTCGGCGCTGCTCGGGTAGTACGTGATGATCTCGCGCAGCCGGGCCCCCATCTCCTCGAACATGGCGGGGGTGGGGAAGTACGGGTTGCACGGGATGCAGAAGTCCACCGGGCCCGACCCGTCGCTCTCCCGCGTCAGCGCCGCCATCGAAGGGCTGTGCGCGGCGGCGTCGCGGAACAACGAGGTGACGTTGTCAGGCAAGGGAACCTCCGTCCGGGGGCGGCCCGTGCGGGGGAGCACGGGCCGCCCACTGGTACGCAGGAGGCCTCAGTGGCGTTCAACTCGGCGGCTGTGTGAGCCGCTTCACGCCCCGAACGTGTGGACCGTCGTCGTCCGGTAGGTCTGCCCGGGCCGGAGCACCGTCGAGGGGAAGTGCGGGTGGTTCGGCGAGTCCGGGAAGTGCTGGGTCTCCAGGCAGAGGGCGTCGCCCTGGCGGTAGGTGCGGCCACCGGTGCCGGTCAGGGTGCCGTCCAGGAAGTTGCCGGAGTAGAACTGGAGGCCCGGCTGGTCGGTGGCGATCCGCAGGGTGCGGCCGGAGCGCGGGTCGCGGAGCGTGGCGACGTGCTCGGGCCGGGCGGTGATGCCCTTGTCCAGGACCCAGTTGTGGTCGTACCCCTTGGCCTTCACCTGCTGCTCGTGGCCCGCCCGCAGGTCCCGGCCGACCGGCTTGCCCCGGCGGAAGTCGAAGGGGGTGCCCGCGACCCCGGCCAGCTCGCCGGTGGGGATCAGCCCGGAGTCGGTGGGGGTGTAGCGGGAGGCGGCGATCGTCAGTTCGTGGTCCTCGATCGTGCCGCTGCCCTCGCCGGCCAGGTTCCAGTACACGTGGCTGGTCAGGTTGACGATGGTGGCCCGGTCGGTGGTGGCCTCGTAGTCGATGCGCCAGTCGCCGTGCCGGGTGAGGGTGTACGTCACCTTCGTCCGGAGGGTGCCCGGATAGCCCATCTCGCCGTCGACGCTGGTGTAGTGCAGGTGCAGGCCGACGTCGGAGCCCTCGGTGAACGGCTCCACGTGCCACACGTGCTTGTCGAAGCCCTTGGCGCCGCCGTGCAGGTGGTTGACGCCGTCGTTGACGGACAGCTGGTGGCTGGTGCCGTCCAGCGTGAACCGGCCCTTGCCGATGCGGTTGCCGTAGCGGCCGATCAGGGCGCCGAAGTACGGGCTCTTCGCCTCGTAGTCGGCGATGTCGCCGAAGCCGGCGACGACGTCGGCGTGCCGGCCGTGCCGGTCCGGTATCTCCAGCGACTGGACGATGCCGCCGTACGACAGCACCTTCAGCCGGGTGCCGCCGTTCTCCAGCGACCAGCGGTGGACCTTCGTGCCGTCGGTGAGCGTGCCGAAGGGCTCCCGCACCGGCTTCCGGCCCGCGGTGGCGGCCCGGGCGCTGCCCGTGCCGAGGGTGGTGGCGGCGAGGCCCGCCGCGGCGGTGCCTGCGATGACCGTGCGTCTGTTCAGTTCCATGGATGCGGCTCCCTTGTCTGGGCGCTTACGAACCGGACTTGCGCTTGTTCCACACGTCGAACCCGACCGCCACCAGCAGGGCCAGGCCCTTGATGACCTGCTGCCAGTCGGTGCCGACGCTGAGGAGGTTCATGCCGTTGTTGAGCACGCCGAGGACGAGACCGCCGATGATGGCGCCGAGGACGGTGCCGACACCGCCGCTCATGGAGGCGCCACCGATGAACGACGAGGCGATGGCCTCGAGTTCGAAGTTGAGGCCCGCCTTCGGCGAGGCCGCGTTCAGGCGGGAGGCGACCACCAGACCCGCCAGGGCCGCGAGCACGCCCATGTTCAGGAAGACGTAGAAGGTGACCTTCTTGTCCTTCACGCCGGACAGCTTGGCCGCCGGCAGGTTGCCGCCGATGGCGTAGATGTGGCGGCCGAAGACGGCGTTGCGCATGACGTAGCCGTAGCCGACCACCAGCACGCCGAGGATGATCAGCACGATCGGGGCGCCCTTGTAGCTGGCGAGCAGCATGGTGACGACGAGGATCGCGGCGGTGATGGCGACGAGCTTGAGCAGGAAGATGTTGCCCGGCAGGACGTCGAGGGAGAACTCCTGCTGGCGCCGCCGGTCGCGGATCTCCCGCAGGACCGTGAAGACGATCAGGGCGATGCCCAGCAGCAGGGTGAGGTTGTGGTAGTTCGTGTCCGGACCGGTCTCCGGCAGGAAGCCGTTGCCCATCTTCTGGAGCCCGTCCGGGAACGGGCCGAGGGTCTGGCCCTCCAGGAAGATCTCCGTCAGGCCGCGGAAGATCAGCATCCCGGCGAGGGTGACGATGAACGAGGGTATGCCGAAGTAGGCGATCATGAAGCCCTGCACCGCGCCGGCCACCGCGCCCACCAGCAGGCACAGCACCAGGGCGACGGGCCAGGACACACCGTGCTCGACCGTCAGGACGGCCGCGAACGCGCCGGTGAACGCCGTCAGTGAGCCGACCGACAGATCGATGTGGCCCGCGATGATCACCAGCATCATGCCGATCGCGAGGATCAGGATGTGGCTGTTCTGGAGCACCAGGTTGGAGACGTTGCGCGGCAGCAGCAGATCGCCGCCGGTCCACACCGAGAACAGGATCACGATCAGGCCGAGCGCGATCAGCATGCCGTACTGCCGCATGTTGTTGCGCAGGCCGTCCAGGATCAGGTGCAGCAGGCCGCCGGAGGCCTGGCCGCCGCTCTTCCCGGGCGGCGCCGGTGCCGGGGTCTTGGCGGTCACGTCCGTGCTCATCGGGTTACCTCTTTGTCCTTCGTCATCTGGCGCATCAGCGATTCCTGGGATGCCTCGGCCCGTGAGAACTCGCCGGTCAGCCGCCCCGCGGCCATCGTGTAGATGCGGTCGCACATGCCGAGCAGCTCCGGCAGCTCGGAGGAGATGAAGACGACCGCCCGGCCCTCGGCCGCCAGCCGGTCGATGACCGTGTAGATCTCGAACTTGGCGCCGACGTCGATGCCGCGCGTCGGCTCGTCCAGGATCAGCACGTCGGGACCCGTGAAGATCCACTTGCTGAGGACGACCTTCTGCTGGTTGCCGCCCGAGAGTTTGCCCACCGGCTCGAAGACGGTCGGCGCCTTGATGTTCATCGAGGTGCGGAACCGTTCGGCGACCTGCCGCTCCTCGTGCTCGTCCACCACACCGCGCCGGGCGACCTTGCGCAGGGAGGTCAGCGAGATGTTGCGGTTGATGGTGTCGATGAGGTTGAGGCCGTAGTGCTTGCGGTCCTCGGTGACGTAGGCGATGCCGTGCCCGATGGCCTCGGGGACGGTCCGGGTACGGATCTCCGTGCCGTCCTTGAGGACCGTGCCGCCCGCGTACCGGCCGTAGGAGCGCCCGAAGACGCTCATGGCGAGCTCGGTGCGGCCGGCGCCCATGAGACCCGCGATGCCGACGATCTCCCCGCGCCGCACCTGGAGCGACACCTGGTCGACCACCTTGCGCTGCTGGTCGATCGGGTGGTGCACGGTCCAGTCGCGGATCTCCAGCGCCGGGGCGGCGCCCTCCTGCGCCTCGTGCGGGGTGCGCTCGGGGAAGCGGTGGTCGAGGTCGCGGCCGACCATGCCGCTGATGATCCGGTCCTCGGTCGTCAGCGCCGACTTCACGTCGAGCGTCTCGATGGAGTGCCCGTCGCGGATGATCGTCACCGAGTCGGCGACCTTGCGGATCTCGTTCAGCTTGTGGGAGATGATGATCGAGGTGATGCCCTGCGTCTTCAACTCCAGGATCAGATCGAGGAGTTTTCCGCTGTCCTCGTCGTTCAGGGCGGCCGTCGGCTCGTCCAGGATGAGCAGCTTCACCTTCTTGGACAGCGCCTTGGCGATCTCCACGAGCTGCTGCTTGCCCACGCCGATGTCGGCCACGCGGGTCTCCGGATGGTCGCTCAGACCGACCCGGCGCAGCAGTTCGGTGGCGTGCCGCAGGGTGTCGTTCCAGTTGATGAAGCCGCGCGTGGCGTGCTCGTTGCCGAGGAAGATGTTCTCCGCGATGGAGAGGTACGGCACCAGCGCCAGCTCCTGGTGGATGATGACGATGCCGTGCTGCTCGCTGGCCCGGATGTCCTTGAAGCGGCAGGGCTCGCCCTCGAAGAGGACGTCGCCCTCGTAACTGCCGTACGGGTGGACGCCGGAGAGCACCTTCATCAGGGTGGACTTCCCGGCGCCGTTCTCACCGCAGATGGCGTGGACCTCGCCCTGACGCACCGTCAGTGTGACGTCCGAGAGCGCTGTGACACCGGGGAAGGTCTTGACGATCGAGCGCATTTCCAGGACGGGTCCCGCCATGGTCGTGCCTTTCAGTCAGTGGTGGGATCGGGCGGCCGGCGGGACTACTTCAGCTGCGAAGCCGTGTAGTAGCCGCCCTTGACGAGCACGTCCTCGTAGTTGGTCTTGTCGACACTGACCGGCTGGAGCAGGTAGGCGGGGACGACCTTGCTGCCGTTGTCATAGGACTTGACGTCGTTGACCTGCGGCTTCTTGCCCTTCAGGACGTCGTCGACCATCGTGGAGGCCACCTCGGCGAGCTTGCGGAGGTCCTTGTAGACGGTCTGCGTCTGCTGCCCGCCGATGATCGACTTCACGGAGGCGAGTTCGGCGTCCTGGCCGGTGATCACCGGCAGCGGCTTGCTCCCGGAGCCGTAGCCGTCCGACTTCAGCGCGGACAGGATGCCGATGGAGATGCCGTCGTAGGGCGAGAGGACCGCGTCGACCCGCTCGCTCTTGTACGACGACGTGAGGATGTCGTCCATCCGCCGCTGGGCGGTGGCGCCGTCCCAGCGCAGGGTGGTGACCTTGTTGAGCGCGGTCTGGCCGGAGCGGACGACGAGCTGCTTCTTGTCCATGTACGGCTTCAGGACGCTCATCGCGCCGTTGAAGAAGTACCGGGTGTTGTTGTCGTCGTTGGAGCCGGCGAACAGCTCGATGTTGAACGGGCCCTTCTTGCCGCTGTCCAGGCCGAGCTTGTGCGCGATGTACGAGCCCTGGAGCCTGCCGACCTTCTCGTTGTCGAAGGAGGCGTAGTAGTCGACGTTCTTGGTGCCGAGGATCAGCCGGTCGTAGGAGATGACGGGGATGTGCGCGTCCGCGGCCTGCTGGAGCACGCTGTCCAGGGACTTGTTGTCGATGGCCGCGACGATCAGGCCCTTGACGCCCTGCGTGATCAGGTTCTCTATCTGCGAGACCTGCTGCTCGGGGTCGTCCTCGCCGTAGACCAGCTTGGTCTTGTAGCCCTTGGCCTGGAGGTCCTTCACGACGTTCTTGCCGTCGGAGATCCAGCGCTCGGAGGACTTGGTCGGCATCGCGATGCCGATGGTCGCGCCCTTGGTGTCGCCGGGCTTCTCCTTGCTGCCGCCCTCGCCGCTCTGCCCGCAGGCGGTCAGGGTCAGGGCGAGTGAGGCGGCCGCGGCTGTCGCGGCGATTGCGGCTCTGCGGTTGCGCATGGGGATCAGTCCTTGTCGATCTCGTCGTTGAGGGGAGCGGATGCTTCGGCGGGGAAGCGGTGGAGCGGTCCGGGCAGCCGGGAGCCGAGCGGCGCCATGCCGTCGTCCGCGCCGTGCCGGGCGAGCAGGTCCAGGGCGAGCCGGCCGCGCCGCACCCGCTCCCGGGCGGTGTTCAGGGCCAGGTCCCTGAGGTGGGTGCCCCACGGGTAGATGCCGGGCGCCTTGGACAGGCCGAACTTCAGGTAGAGCGGTGCGCCGCGCCGGATCAGCTCGGCGACCTCGTACATCCGGATGTAGCCGCCGAGGTCGTCGGGGGCCTCGATGTACATGTCCATGGGGGCCCCGGACACCCGGCGGATCTCGGTGAGGTGGTCCAGCGTCAGGTCGCTGGGCACGTTGACGGAGTCGGCGCCGAGCCGCTCGTACACGGCGTACGAGGCCGGGTTGACGGGGCCGATGAGCGCCGACACCTTCAGCGTGGTGTCGGCCGGGATGATCCCCGCCTCGCGGGCCCGGTGCAGGGTCCACAGCACACCCTCGTCGGCCACGAGCAGGCATTGGACGCCCAGTTCGGTCGCGCGGACGGCGTCCTCGACGCAGCCGGCCACGGCGTCGTGGCCCCGGGCGCGCAGTCCGGCCCCCCGCGAGTCGGACCGCACCGAGCCGCCGATGTCCCAGGTGCCGCGCGGGCCGGTGAACAGGCAGAGTTCGATGCCGCGTTCGGCGGTGGCGTCCACCATCTCGGTGATCTCGGCGTCGGTGAGCATCCACACGCCGCTGCCCTGGCTGATCCGGTGGATCGGCACGTCGAGGCGCGAGGCCTCCTTCAGGATGACCGCCAGCGCTTCGGGACCCTCGCACGAGGGAATCTCGGTGCGCCAGCGGCCACCGCCCGGGAAGGTGCGGGCGGAGGCGTCGGCGGGGTCGAGGGCGGGCGCCCCCAGGCCGAGTGCGGCGAGCACCTGCTCGCCGGGCCTGCGGACTGCCGGGGCGGAAGCGTCGGTCACAAGCTGTCCTTCGTGTTCGATATATCGGACAAGGTTCGCGGCTCTGGGTGCGGCGAGGCGCTGGTGGTACGCCGGCCGGGGCGCCGTCAGGTCACACCCCGGCCGGCGTACGACTGTTCGGGCGGCAGGCCCTAGGGGCGGAGCAGCACCTTGCCCACCGCCGGGTCGCCGGCCCCGGCCAGCTCGATCGCCCGCGAGAACTCGGCCAGCGGCAGCTCGTGCGTGACCAGCGGCAGCGGGTCCAGCAGCCCGGCGCCGAACACCCGCACGGTGTGGGCCCAGGCGTCCGGCGGCGCCCCGAAGACCGTCCGCACCTCCAGCTGCCGTACGACGAGATCGGTCGGGTCCAGCCCGTCCGCGCCCGGCGCCGGGATCCCGGTGAGGACCAGGCGACCGCCGCGCCGCAGCAGGGCGGCGGCGGTGCGCGCGGCGGACGCGGACCCGGCGGTCTCGATCACCACGTCGAAACCGGCGGGCAGTTCCTCGTCCTTCAGCCGGAAGCCGGTGGCCCCGAACCGCCGGGCCAGCGCCTCCCGGTCGTTGCGGGTGCCCACGACGAGCAGCTCCGCGGGCGAGACGGCCCGCAGGAACTGCACCGCGAACATGCCCAGCGTGCCCGTGCCCACCACCGCGACCCGCTCACCCGGCCGGGCGTCCGCCTTCAGCGCGGCGGCGGCGACACAGGCGGCCGGCTCCAGCAGCGCCGCGGCCGTCAGGTCGGCGTCGTCCGGCAGGACGTGCAGCAGCCGGGCCGGCAGCGTCAGCGTGGCCGCCATGGCGCCGGGCCGGGTGAACCCGGTCTCCTCGTACCCGGCCGTGCACAGCGTGGTCTCGCCCGCGTGACAGCGCTCGCACACCTGGCAGTTGCGGAAGCCCTCGCCGACGACCTTGCGGCCGGCGAGCGTGCCGGGCACCCCGGGCCCCACCGCGGTGACCGTCCCCGACCACTCGTGTCCGGGGGTGAGCGGGTAACGCACGTATCCCTCGGGCCGGTTGCCCTGGTACACCTCGCGGTCGCTGCCGCAGATCCCGACCGCGTGCACGGCCACCAGCGCCTCACCGGGGCCCGGGTCGCGGGGCGTGTGCGCCTCCAGCCGGTGGGCACCGGGCGCCTCGACCAGGATCTGGAAACTCACTGCGTGCCCTTCGGCTTGCGCTGCTCCCAGCCCTCGGCCCACAGGTCGAACCGGGCCTGCTGCTGCGGGAACTCGGCCGCCGCGTCGACGTCCAGCTCCACGCCGAGACCGGGCGCGTCGGACAGGTGGAAGTACCCGTCCACGACCTCGGGCGCCCCCTTGACCACCTTCTTGATCTCCGCGTCGGCGAAGTCGTTGAAGTGCTCCAGGATCTTGAAGTTCGGGGAGGTGAAACCGACCTGGAGGGAGGCGGCGGTGAGCACGGAACCGCCCACGTTGTGCGGGGCGACCAGCATGTAGTGGGTCTCGGCGGTCGCGGCCAGTTTCCGGGTCTCCCAGATGCCGCCGATGTGGCCGACGTCGGGCTGGAGGATGTCCACCGCCTGGCTGTCGAACAGCTCGCGGAACTCGATCCGGTCGTGGATGCGTTCACCGGTGGCGACCGGGATGTCGACCTTGGCCGCGACCTTCTCCAGCGCCTTGAGGTTCTCCGGCGGCACCGGCTCCTCCAGCCAGGCCGGCTTGAACGGCGCCATCTCCTTGGCCAGCCGGACGGCGGTGGCGGGGGAGAAGCGGCCGTGCATCTCCAGCATCAGCTCCGCCTCCGGGCCGATGGCGTCCCGTACGGCCTCGATGAGCGAGACGGCGTACAGGGTCTCCCGGTGGTCCAGTTCGAAGTGCCCGGTGCCGAACGGGTCGATCTTCAGCGCCCGGTAGCCGCGCTCCATGACACCCTGCGCGGCCTTGTGGTAGGCCTCCGGGGTCCGCTCGGTGGTGTACCACCCGTTGGCGTACGCCTTGACCCTGTCGGTCACCTTCCCGCCGAGCAGCTGCCACACCGGCACGCCCAGCGCCTTGCCCTTGATGTCCCAGCAGGCCATCTCCACGACCGCGATGCCCGACATGACGATCTCGCCGGCGCGGCCGTAGTCGCCGTACTTCATCCGGCGCACCAGGTCCTCGACCGCGAACGGGTCCGATCCGAGGATGTGGTTGGCCTCGGCCTCCCGCAGGTAGCCGATCAGCGCGTCGGTGTGACCGAGCATCCGGGTCTCGCCGACGCCCGTGACCCCCTCGTCGGTGTGCACCTGGACGTAGGTCAGGTTCCGCCACGGTGTACCGACCACGTGCGTGCTGATTCCGGTGATGCGCACGACAGTTGCCCCTCAGCTGTTCGAGATTTCGTCACACGTTCGAAATGCTGGCGTGACAGTAAGGACGGTCCGGCAGGGGTGTCAATGGGTCGAACAGGTAACGGTTTCGGCACGACGACCGGAAACTCTTTCGGTCCCGCACGAAACCTTCACAGCCGCACCTGGAAGCCGGGTCGTGCGGACTCTAGTCTTCCGGCGTCATGAACTTCTGTCACCCGTGCCAACGGCACCTCAACGGCGCCCTGGCCTGCCCCGGGTGCGGAACACCGGCCGCGTACGCGCAGACGCCGCCGACGGCGTACGGGGCATACGCGTACACGCCCGCGCAAGCCCCGAACCGGCCGGCGCAAGCCGATGTCGCCGGGGGTGTCGCGGCTGGCGGTGGGTACGCGTACGGCGAGCCGGAGTCCGCGGGCCGGCCCGCCGAAGCCGCCGACGGGTATGCGTACGGCGAGCCGGAGTCCACGGACCGGCCCGCCGAAGCCGCCGACGGGTACGCGTACGGCGAGCCGGAGTCCACGGGCCGGCCCGCCCAAGCCGCCGACGGGTATGCGTACGGCGAGCCGGAGTCCGCGGGCCGGCCCGCCGAAGCCGCCGACGGGTACGCGTACGGCGAGCCGGATCCCGCGGAGGACCCCGTCGAAGCCGTCGAGGGTGTCGCGGTCGCCGAGGACGCGGTCGCGTCCGGCGGCCGGCGGGCGCGCGGCCGCGCCGAGGACAGCCGGCGGGACCGCAAGGCCGCCGCACACCGCCGCAGGCGCCGCCGTACGGCTCTGGTCGCCGCCGGGTTCGTCCTCGCGGCGGGCGGACTCAGCCTCGCCGAACTGGGCACGGACATGCCCTTCTCGCCGTTCGCCGGGGACACGCCGTCCCCGGCCGGTGACGCGGCGGCGGACCGCGGCGCGTCACCGGCGGCACCGGCCCGCACGGCGGCCCCGCTGGACGCCGTCTCCGCCGCGGCCCCGGGCGCGCGCGGCTCCGCGTCCGCCGACGCGTCGGCCTCCGCGTCGGCCTCGGAGTCCCCGCGGGACGACCATTCCGCTTCCCCGTCCGCTCAGCACACGGACGAGTCCGGACAGCCGACGACGACACCTTCCGGTACGGCCCCCGCGGGAGACCCCGCGCCCCCGGCCGCCACCCAGCCCACCGTCACCCCGACGGCCACCCCCACGACCACGGCCCCCACCCCGGCCCCGACCCCCACCAGAACCTGCGACCGTTTCCTCTGGTGGTGCACCTGACCCCCACGCCCCGATGGCCCCCCCGGGCCCAGCGGCCGGCCCAGCCCCCAAGGGGCGCGGGGAACCGCGCGACCGGCCCACCAGGACCCGCCGGCAGCGCACCGCACCCCGCGCACGACGCCCCGCTCCCGCGAAGGCACAGCAGGGACGCCGCAGGGCCGTCAGAGCAGCGCCACGCTGATGTTCCCGCGCGTCGCCTTCGAATAGGGGCACACCTGGTGGGCCTTCTCGACCAGCGCCCGCGCCGTCGCCTCGTCGACGCCGGGAATGCTCGCCGAGATCTCCACGATGATCCCGAACCCGTCCTCGTTCCTGCCGATTCCGACCTTCGCGGTGACGGTGGCCCCGGACACGTCGGCGCCCTCCTGCCGCGCGACGACACCGAGCGCCCCCTGGAAGCAGGCGCTGTACCCCGCGGCGAACAGCTGTTCCGGGTTGGTGCCGGCGCCGTTGCCGCCCATCTCCTCGGGCGGGTTCACGACGACGTCGAGCGCGCCGTCGTCGGTGGCGACCCGCCCGTCGCGGCCGTTCTCGGCGGTGGCGACGGCGGTGTACAGGACGTCGGACTGCGTGATGGGCATGCGGTTGTCTTCCTCTTCGGTCCGCCGCGACTCGCGCCCACGATCGCCGACGGATTTCGGAAAGAATTTACCGCATGCCGAAAACGACGGGAAGGCCGCCCGGGGAGCGGGCGGCCACCACGGAAGGGTGCCGTCAGAGCTTGACGACCATCTTCCCGATGTTGTCGCCCCGCAGGACCCCGAGGAACGCCTCCAGGTTGTTCTCGATGCCCTCGACGACGGTCTCGCGGTACTTCAGCGCGCCCGAGGCGACCCACGGGCCGACCTCCTGGACGAACTGGGGCTGGAGGTCGTAGTGGTCGCCGACCAGGAAGCCCTCGATGCGGCCGCGGGTCTGGATCAGGCGGGCGAGGTTCTTCGGGCCGGGGGCGGGCTCGGTGTTGTTGTAGACCGAGATCATGCCGCAGACGGCGATCCGGCCGCCCTGGTTCAGCGAGCCGATGGCGGCCTCGAGGTGGTCGCCGCCGACATTGTCGAAGTAGACGTCGACGCCGTCGGGCGCGGCCTGCCGCAGCTGCTCGGCGACCGGGCCGTCCTTGTAGTTGAAGGCGGCGTCGAAGCCGTACTCCTCCACCAGGAGCTGGACCTTCTCGTCGGACCCGGCGGAGCCGATGACCCGGGAGGCGCCCTTGAGCTTGGCGATCTGTCCGACCTGGCTGCCGACGGCACCCGCCGCTCCGGAGACGAAGACGGCGTCGCCCTCCTTGAAGGAGGCGGTGCGCAGCAGGCCGGCGTAGGCGGTCAGTCCGGTCATGCCGAGGACGCCGAGGTACGCCGAGAGCGGCACGTCCGGGACGCCCGCGTCCACCTTGACGGCGGGCACGGTCGCCGGACCCACCTTGACGGCGTTGCGCGCGTCCACGACCGCGTACTCGCGCCAGCCGAAGAAGTGCAGGACGTGGTCGCCGGCGGAGATGCCCTCGGCGCGGGACTCGATCACCTCGCCGACCGCACCGCCCTGCATGACCTTGTTCAGTTCGAACGGGGCGGTGTACGACTTCGCGGCACTCATTCGGCCGCGCATGTACGGGTCGACGGAGAGGTACTTGTTCCGCACCAGCACCTGGCCCTCGCCCGGGGCCGGGACCGGTGCCTCTACGAGGGCGAAGTCCTCGGGCTTGGGCCAGCCGACGGGACGGCTGAGCAGGTGCCACTCGCGGTTGATCATGACAGCGCCTTTCCTTTTACTTCAGTACCTGAAACAACCATGCTCATGGATATTTCATGATGTCAAGTAACCGGGTATCCTGGTGGGTATGTCCACCCCATCGAAGCCCCCCCGCCCCGACGCGCTCACCCTGGAGGTCGTCGAGCTGATCGGGGACGTCGTGGCCCGCTTCTACGCGGACTACGAGAAGGCGGCGGGCGAACACGCGCTGACCGGCCCGCAGGCCCGCCTCCTCAGCCTGCTCTCGCTGGAGCCGCTGCCCATGCGCAAGCTGGCGCAGAAGCTGAAGTGCGAGCCGTCGAACGTGACGGGGATCGTGGACCGACTGGAGGCCCGCGGGCTGGCGGAGCGCCGCCCCGATCCGGCCGACCGCCGGGTGAAGGTGGCCGCCGCCACCGAGGAGGGCCGGCGCGTGGCCCGGGACCTCCGCGAGGGCCTGCACTTCGCCCGCGAACCGCTGGCCGGCCTGTCCGAGGAGCAGCGCCGCTCCCTGCGGGACCTGCTCCGCCGCATGCTCGACGACTGAGGATCCGCCCCGGCGGCGAGCCAGTAAAGTCCATGTCATGCGCGATCTCGGGGTGGGTTTCGGTTATCTGCTGAAGGGCCAGCGGTGGGTGGCCCGGCACGGGCGGCAGTACGGGTTCGGGCTGCTGCCCGGACTGATCACGCTCGTGCTGTACGCCGCCGCGCTGGTCGCGCTCGCCGTGTGGGGCGAGGACGCGGTCACCTGGGCGACCCCGTTCGCGGACGACTGGTCCAGCCCCTGGCAGGGGCTGTTCCGCGGCCTGCTGACCGCCGTCCTGTTCGCCCTCGGCCTGCTGCTGGCCGTGCTGACGTTCACGGCCGTCACCCTGCTGGTCGGCCAGCCTTTCTACGAGAGCCTGTCGGAGAAGGCCGACGCCGACGTCTCGCCCGACGGCACCGCGCCCCGCTCGGACCTCCCGCTCTGGCGCGAGCTGTGCGTCTCCGCCCGTGACAGCCTGCGCATCCTGCTCCGCGCCGCCCTGTGGGGCGTGCTGCTCTTCGGCCTCGGGTTCCTGCCGTTCGTCGGGCAGACCGCCGTCCCCGTGCTCGGCTTCTTCGTCACCGGCTTCTTCCTCACCGAGGAACTCACCGCCGTGGCGCTCCAGCGCCGGGGCGTCGGCCTGCGTACCCGCCTCACCCTGCTCCGTTCCCGCAAGACCCTGGTCTGGGGCTTCGGCACCCCCCTGGGCCTGGCCTTCCTGGTGCCGTTCGCCGCGGTGTTCCTGATGCCGGGCGCGGTGGCCGGCGCCACCTTCCTCGCCCGCGACCTGCTGGGCGAGGAGAGCGCCGCCGGCGAGTCCGCGGCCGCCGGCGGGCTGCCGGACACGGAGGACGTCTCCCGGTGACCCGGGTGCGTCAGCCGTGCGCCGCCCGCGCCGCGGCGCCGACCGCGACCGTCACGATGGACCGCACCTGAGCGATGATGTCCAGCCGGTTGCGTACGAACTCGGGGTCGGTCACCGCTCCCGTCGCCGGATCGGTGTTGCCGGTGCCGAACGTCAGGACGGGCGTGTGCACATGCCCGCCGGGCAGGGTGTCGTGCAGCCCGAGCCGGTCCCGCAGCAGGGTGGCCCGGTAGGCGATCTCGTTGGAGAGGTAGTCGCCGCCGCCCCCGGCGCGGGCGGTGGAGCCGGGGCTCGGCCCGTCCGGCCGTACGACGGGGTCCGTGCCTCCCGCCGGGATCTCGGTCACCTCGGTGTGGTCGTAGACGGGGAAGCGTCCCGTCCGGGCGGCCACGACGGCGGCGTACGGCAGGGTCGTGCTCGTCCACTGCGGCTGCGAGGCCGGGTCGGCGACCGGGACGGTCTCCGTCCGCGAGACGTTGTCGTTGTCCGGGAAGCCGCCCCGCCAGGCGCCGTTGGTGCGTTCGATGTCGAACCTGCCGACGCGGCCCTGACTCACGGTCGTGAACAGGTCCACCTCGGGCAGGTACGGCCGCAGGGCACGCTCCACGGTGCCCTCGGCGAAGTCCTGCCAGCGCACCGGGAAGACGGCGGTCTCGACGCGCGCCGGCCCCCGGTCCGTCTCGATCACCGTGCCGTCCAGCGCGAGCGCGCTCGCCCCCGACGGGTTGGAGATGCGGATGTCCCGGTCGAGGGTGAAGGGGTCGAAACCGGTGAGCAGCACCCGCCGCAGCCGGCTCGTCGCGGGGTAGTGGATGCCGGTCTGCCCGCGCGAGGTCCGCTCCAACTCAGTCAGCAAGGAGTCGCGTTGCCCGTCCGTCAGCCCGAACCCCGGCTTCCAGAGGCGCAGTTCCCGGGTCATCCCCAGCCGCGCCCAGTACAGCGGCCGGTCGTCGTCCCGGCTCAGGTCACCCCCCGCCGGCCCCCGCCCCTGCGCCCGGGCCACGGCCCGCCGCCACAGCGCGGTCCCCTCCCGTACGACGAGGCGGCGGGCCCGCGCGTAGGAGTGCGCCCGCTCCAGCCCGTGGCGGAACCCGGGCGCCACGCCGTCGAACCCGGAGCGCCGCAGGATCTCCCGCGGTACGGCCTGGCCGAGCCGCTGTTCCTCGACGGTGGGGGAAGGCGCCGCCGGACCGGCGCAGGCCGCGGTGGCGGGGGCGGACAGGCCGGCCAGCAGGGCCAGCCCGACGACACCGAGGCGAAGACATATGCGGGTCAAGGGAGTTCGGGTCCTTCCGTCGCTGTGGGGCGCGTGATGCGGTGGACGGCGGCAGTATGACCCGGGGGGAGTCGCCCGCGCCATGCCACCGGCCGGGGCCGGGTACGGGCGGCGACGGACGGGGGAGGAGCAACCGCCATGCCCACCGGACCACTTCGCGTCCCCACCCCGGACGGCCGCTCGGACGCCTTCGCCGCTACCCCGGCGGCGGCGGACCGCGGCCGGCGGTGCTGCCGTACCCGGACGCCTTCGGCCGGCGGGACCGCCTGCCCCCCTCATCGGCCGCACCCTGATCACCGGCTGAGGCGCGACGCACGCCGGGAGGACCCGGTCCGCTCAGGCCGCCGGCTCGCCCAGCAGGCGCAGGAAGTCGCGGAACGCGCCCGGCATGTCGACCGACTCCGGGTCCAGCAGCCACTGGTACTGGAGGCCGTCCATGACGGCGACGAGCAGGGGCGCGGTGCGCTCCGGGGTGAGTCCGTTGGGCAGCCGGTCGCCGTACTCGGTGCGCAGGGCCGCGGCCGTGCTCTCCCGGACGCGGGCGTAGCGCTCGGTGAAGTAGGCGCGCGCAGGATGGCCCTCGGTGACGCTCTCGCCGAGCAGCGCCGAGAAGGTCTGGATGATCGCCGGGCGCATCGCGTTGTACTCGACCAGCGCGGCCAGCAGCTCCGTCCGCCACGGGGTGCCCGGCACCGCGTCCCACCGGTCCCGCTCCCGGAGCACGGCCACCAGCAGGGCGTCCTTGGTGGGGAAGTGGTGCAGCAGGCCCTGCTGGGTCAGCCCCACCCGCTCGGCCACCGCGGCCAGGCTCGCTCCCCGGTAACCGCGCTCGGCGATCACCTCGAGGGCCGCGCCGACGATCTCCGCGCGCCGCTCCTCGCTCCGCACCCTCGCGCTCATGACGTCACCGTACGACATCCCCCCGACCCGAATATAACGGCCGGATGACAAAACCTACCGCGCCACAGGAGGCGGTGCAGGATGGAGGCACCTGCACGGACCCGACGAGGAGGAACCGATGGCGGGAGCCCAGCCCACCCCGGCCGACCAGGCCCGCGAGGCGGTCGTGGAGGCCGCCCTGCGCACCCTCGACCTCGACACCAAGGCACGCCTCCTGGCCGGACAGGACATGTGGAGCCTGCCCGCGCTGCCCGGGATCGGCCTGCGGTCCCTGGTCATGTCCGACGGCCCGATCGGCGTCCGGGGCGTGCGCTGGAGTGCCGACGACCCCTCCGTCGCCCTGCCCTCACCGACCGCCCTCGCCGCCACCTGGGACCCGGAACTCGCCCGCCGCGCCGGTGTGCTGCTCGCCCAGGAGGCCCGCCGCAAAGGCGTCCACGTCCTGCTCGCCCCCACCGTCAACCTGCACCGCTCCCCGCTCGGCGGACGCCACTTCGAGTGCTACAGCGAGGACCCGTACCTGACCGGCGTCATCGGCGCCGGCTACGTCCGCGGCGTCCAGTCCGGCGGCGTCGGCACCACCGTCAAGCACTTCGTCGCCAACGACGCCGAGACCGACCGCCTCACCGTGAACAACCTGGTCCCCGAGCGCGCCCTGCGCGAGCTGTACCTGGCCCCCTTCGAGGCGATCGTGCGCGACGCCCGCCCGTGGGGCGTCATGACCGCCTACAACACGGTCAACGGCACGACGATGACCGAACACCACCACCTCGTCAACGAGATCCTGCGCGGCGAGTGGGGCTTCGACGGCGTCAACGTCTCCGACTGGACCGCCGCCCGGGACACCACCGGCGCCATCGAGGGGGGTCTGGACGTGGCCATGCCCGGACCGGGGACCGTCTACGGCGAGGCCCTCGCCCGGGCCGTGCGCGACGGCAGGGTCGGCGAGGCCAGGGTCGACGCGGCCGTCCGCCGGGTACTGCGGCTCGCCGCCCGCGCCGGCATCCTGGACGGCGCCGAACCCGTGGTCACCGCCCCGCCCGCACCGGTCGACGGCGAGGCCCTGGCCCGCGAGATCGCCCGCCGCTCCTTCGTCCTGCTGCGCAACGAGCGCCAGGTCCTGCCCCTGAAGCCCCACGGCACCGTCGCCCTGATCGGCGCCGCCGCCCGCGACGCCCGCATCCTGGGCGGCGGTTCCGCCACCGTCTTCCCGGCCCGGGTCGTCTCCCCGCTCGACGGCCTCAGCGCCGCACTCGCCGACGGCACCCTCCGCTACGCCGTCGGCGCCGACCCCGCCACCGAACTCCCCGTCGCCGGTGCCGGCTTCACCCTGCGGGCCGTCTGCCGCGACGCCGCCGGCGAGGTCATCGGCACCCGCTCCGCCCCCGGCGGCCTGATCCAGTGGATGGGCACCGACCTCCCCGAGGGTGTCACCCACGAGGCCCTCCACACCGTCGAGCTGACCGGCACCTTCACCCCGCGCGAGTCCGGCACGCACACCTTCGGCATCAAGGGCACCGGCGACTTCACCCTCACCGTCGGCGGGACGACGTACTACGACGACGACCAGCGCCCCGGCGACGGCGACCCCTTCGAGGCGTTCTTCGGTGCCCCCGTGCCCCGCGCCCGGGCCGGCCTCACCGCGGGCGAGCCGGTCGACGTCTCCCTCACCCATGTCGTCCGGCTCCCCGAGAACCTCCCCATGAAGGTCGTCGCGTTCGCGCTCGCCCACCGCGGCCCCCGGCGCGACGCCGACGAGCTGATCGCCGAGGCCGTCGAGACCGCCCGGAACGCCGACACGGCCGTCGTCATGGTCGCCACCACCGACCGCGTGGAGTCCGAGGGCTTCGACCGGCGTGACCTGCGGCTCCCCGGCCGCCAGGACGACCTGGTCCGCGCGGTCGCCGCCGCCAACCCGAACACGGTCGTCGTCGTCAACGCGGGCTCCCCGGTGGAACTGCCCTGGCGGCACGAGGCCGCCGCCGTCCTGCTCGGCTGGTTCCCCGGCCAGGAGGGCGGCGCCGCCCTCGCCGACGTCCTCACCGGCGTCCACGAACCCGGCGGCCGGCTGCCCACCACCTGGGGCTCCCTCGCCGACGCCCCGGTCACCCAGGTCGTCCCGACCGACGGCGAACTCCGCTACGAGGAGGGCGTGTTCATCGGCTACGCCGCCTGGGAGAAGGCCGGCCGCGCGCCGTCGTACCCCTTCGGCCACGGCCTCGGCTACACCGACTGGGCCTACGAGTCCCTGGACGTCGAGGGCACCACCGTCCGCGTCCGCCTCCGCAACACCGGCGAGCGGGCCGGCCGCGAGGTGGTCCAGATCTACGTGGCCCCGGTCGGCCCCGGCCCCGACCGCCCCGCACGCCGGCTGGCCGGTTTCGCCTCCGCCGAGGCCGGCCCCGGCGAGAGTACGGAGGTCACCGTCGAACTCCCGCGCCGCGCCTTCGAGGTCTGGGACGAGACGGCGAAGGCGTGGGCATGTGTGAAGGGTTCGTACGAGATCGCCGCCGGACGCTCGATCGCCGACCGCGGGCTCACCGCACCGATTAACGTCTGATCCAGGACAAGTCCCCCACCGCGCGGGACACCCCCCGAGAACGGCCCCGGTCCGGGACCTGACCCCTGGACCGGGGCGACATCAGTCGCCGGCCCCGTCCCGCCCCCGTGCCCCGAACCCGTACACCGTCTCGGAGCGGAAGGGGGTGCCCGGTCGCAGGACCGTGGCCGGGAAGTGCGGGTGGTTGGGGGAGTCCGGGAAGTGCTGGGTCTCCAGGGCGATCGCGGCGCCCGGGGTGAACGGGTCCGACAGGTGGTCGGCGGTGTAGAGCTGGACGCCCGGCTCGGTCGTCGCCACCGTCAGGACGCGGCCGGACGCGGGATCGTACAGCTCGGCCACCTCCTCGGCCGCCTCGGTCACCCCCTTGTCCAGCACGAAGTTGTGGTCGTAGCCGGTGCCCACCGCCCGGGCCGTGCGGAAGTCGAGGCGGGAACCGGTCACCTCCGCCAGGGCGCCCGTGGGGATCAGGTCCGCGTCCACCGGTGTGTAGCGGGACGCGGCCAGCCGCAGTTCGTGGCCGCCCGCCCGGCCGGAGCCGCTCAGGTTCCAGTACGTGTGGTTGGTCAGGCTGATGACCGTCGGCGCGTCGGTGACCGCCTCGTAGGCGATGCGCAGCGCGCCCGCGTCCGTCAGCGTGTACGTCACCGTGACCTCCAGCCGCCCCGGGAAGCCCTCCTCGCCGTGCGGGCTCACCCGGCCGAGGCGCACCCCGTGCCCGACCGGGGTCACGTCCCACAGCCGCTTGTCGAAGCCCCGCGTCCCGCCGTGCAGCGAGTTGGCGCCCTCGTTGCGCGTCAGGGCGTACGTCCGGCCGTCCAGCGGGAACCGGCCGCCCGCGATCCGGTTGGCGTACCGGCCGATCACGGCACCCAGATACGGCTCCGGATGCTCCAGATATCCGTCGAGGGACGGGAACCCCAGCACCACGTCCGCCATCCGTCCGGCCCCGTCGGGGACCTCCACCGACTGCACGATCGCGCCGTACGACAGCACCCGGACCCGGACGCCGGCGCGCTCCAGCGTCCAGCGGTGCACCGGGCTGCCGTCGGGAAGTGTGCCGAAAAGTTCGTTCATGTGGGAACCCTAGGTCACGGCTGCGTCGCCGTGATCCTCCGGTAGGCGATCTCCGCCAGCCGCGCCTGGCCGTCCGTGCTGGGATGGAACCAGTCCCACTGACTGAGCTGATCCGAGCCGAAGCGGTAGTCGTAGACCGCGTTCCCGTCGAACCGGCAGCGGCGGTCCCTGGCGCAGACCTCCTTCAGCACCGCGTTGTACGCCACCACCCGCTGCTGCACGCTGTCCCGCCGCACCATCGCCGACGCGGTCAGATCGTCCGCGTCGGCCAGCATCGACGGGCAGATGCCCAGCTTCCACACCTGCTTGCCCAGCGCGTTCGTCCGGCCCTCGGACCACAGCCGCTTCAGGTTCGGCACGCTGGCCACGTACACCTGGGTCCTCGGCAGCGCCGTCCGCAGGGTGCGCATCGCCTTCTCGAAGTCCGCGCGGAAGTCGGCCACCGGCGTCATCGCCGACGCCGACGACCGGCAGGCGTCATTCGCACCGGCCATGACCGTCACCAGCTGCGGGCCGCGCCGGGCCGCCTGCTCCATCTGCCCGGGCAGGTCCGCCATACGGGCGCCCGTCACCGCGTAGTTCCAGCTTCGCTCCGCCGCCCCCGGCACGCCCAGCAGCCGCACCGCCAGGCTGTCCACCCGGGCGTCGCCGCCCGTCGCCCATGACACCTCCGGGCAGTCCGACAGCACCGCGCACGCGTCGAAACCGCGCGTGATGGAGTCACCCACCGCGGCGATCGACTGCGGGCTGCGGTCCCACACCGGGGGCCGGGACGCGTGCGCCTTCGTGCCCTCCGGCGCGGCCGGGCCCCCGCCGCCGTCACATCCGGCGGCGCCCAGCATGACGGCCGCCACGGCGGCGAGCACGGCCCGCGCACGGCGGCTTCGCTTTCGCATCCCTGGTGTTCCCCTCGCTCGACGGTCGGCCTCCTCCCCTGACAACGTGCCGGGGTTCCCGGCCGGCTCCCGGGAACGGCACACCCCCGCACAAGCGTCCCCCTGGGTGAATGGCGGCGTTTTCCTGGCAGCGGGACCGACGGTACGTCACACTCTGCGCCCCGCCGCAAGGTAGCCTCGCCATCAACGCGGCCGTCGTGCCACAGCCGCCCAGCCAATCCGCAAGATGTCCCGCTCTGCCCGGAGGTTCCGGTGACGACACGTGGAGTTCTGTACGTGCACTCCGCGCCGCGCGCGCTGTGCCCGCACGTCGAGTGGGCCGTCGCCGGGGTGCTCGGCACGCGCGTCGGCCTCGACTGGATCCGGCAGCCCGCCGCCCCCGGCACCTGGCGCTCGGAGTTCTCCTGGCAGGGCGAGGCCGGTACCGCCTCCAAGCTCGCCTCCGCGCTGCGCGGCTGGCGCCTGCTGCGCTTCGAGGTCACCGCCGAGCCCTGCCCCACCGCCGAGGGCGAGCGCTACAGCTGCACCCCCGACCTGGGCATCTTCCACGCCGTCACCGGCATCCACGGCGACATCCTCATCCCCGAGGACCGGCTCCGCGCGGCCCTGCAGCGCAGCCAGCGCGGCGAGACGGACCTGGAGGGCGAGCTGTCCCGGCTGCTGGGCAAGCCGTGGGACGACGAACTGGAGCCGTTCCGCTACGCGGGAGAGGGCGCGCCGGTGCGCTGGCTGCACCAGGTGGTGTGAGTCCGGCGGCCGGAGGACATGGGGAAGGGCCCTCACCACCGGTGAGGGCCCTTCCCCATGTGTCCGCTCAGACGGTCCTGAACGCCAGCACCACGTTGTGCCCGCCGAACCCGAACGAGTCGTTCAGCGCGGCGATCCGGCCCTCGGGCAGCGCCCGCGCCGCACCGGTCACCACGTCCGCGTTGACCTCGGGGTCGAGGTTGTCCACGTTGATGGTCGGCGGAGCCGTACGGTTCACCAGCGCCAGGATCGACGCGACGGTCTCGACACCGCCGGCGCCACCCAGCAGGTGACCGGTCATCGACTTGGTCGCGGAGATCGCCATGTGGTCGACGTCGTCGCCGAACACCTTCCGCAGCGCCTTGATCTCGGCGACGTCGCCCTGCGGGGTCGACGTGGCGTGCGCGTTGACGTGCACGATCTCGGCCGGCTTCAGATCCGTGCTGTCCATCAGGTTGTGCAGCGCGTGCGCGATGCCGTTGCCGGACGGCTCCGGCTGCGTGATGTGGTGGGCGTCGGCGGAGATGCCCTGGCCGACGGCCTCGGCGTAGATCCGGGCGCCGCGGGCCTTCGCGTGCTCCTCGGACTCCAGGACGATCACACCGGCGCCCTCGCCGAGCACGAAGCCGTCACGGCCCGCGTCGTACGGCCGGGACGCGCCCTTGGGGTCGTCGTTGTTCTTGGACATCGCCATCATGTTGCCGAACGCGGCGATGGGAAGCGGGTGGATGGCGGCCTCGGTGCCACCGGCCACGACCACGTCCGCACGCCCGGTGCGGATCATCTCGATCGCGTACCCGATGGCCTCCGCGCCCGAGGCGCAGGCCGAGACCGGGGTGTGCACGCCGGCGCGGGCACCCAGCTCGATCCCGACGTTGGCCGCCGGGGAGTTGGGCATCAGCATGGGCACGGTGTGCGGGGAGACACGGCGGACGCCCTTCTCCCGGAGTACGTCGTACTGGTCCAGAAGGGTCGTCACACCGCCGATGCCGGAGGCGATGACCGCGCCGAGGCGGTCGGGGTTCACGGACGGGTCCTCACCCGCCCTCGCGGTGAAACCGGCGTCCTTCCAGGCCTCCTGAGCGGCGATCAGCGCGAACTGTGCGGACCGGTCCAGCTTGCGGGCCTGCGGGCGGGGGAGGATCTCGCCCGGCTCGACGGCGACCCGCGCGGCGATCCTGACGGGCAGCTGAGCCGCCCACTCCTCCTCCAGGAGGCGGACACCGGACGTGCCGGCGAGGAGGGCCTCCCAGGTCGAGGCTGCGTCGCCACCCAGCGGTGTGGTTGCGCCGATACCGGTGACGACCACGGTGCGATTGGTCGGGATCACGGGAATTCTTTCTCCAACGGATACGGGATTCGACGGCGCCACCGCCGGGTGGCGGGGCCTAGCGGCCTGTTACCTGCGCGGTGGCTCAGGCCTGGTGCTTGAGGATGTAGTCGGTGGCGTCGCCGACGGTCCTGAGGTTCTTGACGTCCTCGTCCGGGATCTTCACGTCGAAGCGCTCCTCGGCGGCGACGACGACCTCGACCATGGACAGCGAGTCGACGTCCAGGTCGTCGGTGAAGGACTTGTCCCTCTGCACGTCCTCGGTGGGGATCCCGGCGATCTCGTTCACGATCTCGGCGAGACCGGTCACGATCTCTTCCTGAGTGGCGGCCATGTCAGGCGCTCCTTCTTCGATGTTCCAGACGGTTTGTGGCAGTTGTCCCCGTTCCGGACCGCATGGTCCGGCACGGAGTGCCTAGGGGAGGGTAACGACCGTGGCGGCGTAGACGAGACCCGCCCCGAATCCGATGACGAGCGCGGTGTCGCCGCTCTTCGCCTCCCCGGTCGCCAGGAGCCGCTCCATCGCGAGCGGGATCGAGGCGGCCGAGGTGTTGCCGGTGGTGCGGATGTCACGGGCGACCGTGACGTGCTCCGGCAGTTTCAGCGTCTTCACCATCGAGTCGATGATCCGCACGTTGGCCTGGTGCGGGATGAAGACGTCCAGTTCGTCCGAGGTGATCCCGGCCGCGTCCAGCGCCTGCTGGGCGACCTTCGCCATCTCGAACACGGCCCAGCGGAACACCGCCTGGCCCTCCTGCGTGATCGCAGGGAACTTGATGTTGCCGTCGCTGTCGAGCGGCAGCGCGGAGAGGTCGCCGAGCCGGAACCGGTCCCACGACACGGTCTGCCGGATCGTCTCGGCCTTGTCGCCCTCGGAGCCCCACACGGTCGGGCCGATCGCCGGCTCGTCGGAGGGGCCGACGACGACCGCGCCGGCACCGTCGCCGAAGAGGAACGCGGTCGCCCGGTCCTCCAGGTCGGTCAGGTCGCTCAGCCGCTCCACACCGATGACCAGGACGTGGTCGGCGGAACCTTCCACCACCATGCCCTTGGCGAGTGTCAGGCCGTAGCCGAAGCCCGCGCAGCCGGCCGAGATGTCGAAGGCCGCGGCCTTGTTCGTGCCCAGCCGGTCGGCGATCTCGGTGGCGACGGCCGGGGTCTGGCTGAAGTGCGAGACGGTGGAGACGACCACCGCGCCGATCCGCTCGGCGTCGATGCCCGCGTCCGCGATCGCCTTGCCGGAGGCCTCGACGGCCATCGTGGCCACGGTCTCGTCGGGGCCGGCCCAGTGCCGGGTCTCGATACCGGAGCGCGAACGGATCCACTCGTCGGACGAGTCGATCTTCTCGAGGATCACCTCGTTGGGCACGACCCGGGTCGGACGGTAACCGCCGACACCGAGGATGCGCGCGTACGGGGCGCCCTTACTGGGCTTGATCTTCGCCATGTACGGCTCCTTAGACGCCGGCGTGCTCTGCGAGCAGAGCACGGGCCGCGTCGAGATCGTCGGGGGTCTTCAGGGCCAGCGTCGCCACGCCGGGCAGTGCGCGTTTGGCCAGGCCGGTCAGCGTGCCGCCCGGGCACACCTCGATCAGCGCGGTGACGCCGAGTTCCTTGAAGGTCTCCATGCACAGGTCCCAGCGCACGGGGTTGGCGACCTGACCGACCAGCCGCTCCAGGACCTCGGCACCGGTGGCGACGGTCCGCCCGTCCTTGTTGGAGACGTAGGCGACCCGGGGGTCGGCGGGCGTGAGGTCCGCCGCGGCCTTGGCCAGCGTCTCGACCGCGGGAGCCATGTGACGGGTGTGGAAGGCGCCGGCGACCTTCAGCGGGACGACCTTGCGGACGCCCTCGGGCTTGTCCTCGGCCAGCGCGGCGAGCTGCTCCAGCGTGCCGGCGGCGACGATCTGGCCCGCGCCGTTGATGTTCGCCGGGGTCAGGCCCAGCTTCTCCAGGTGCGCGAGGGTGACCTCCGGGTCACCGCCCAGCAGCGCCGCCATGCCGGTCTCCGTGACCGTGGCGGCGTCGGCCATCGCCAGACCCCGCGTACGGACGAGACCGAGGGCGGCCGTGTCGTCCAGGACGCCGGTGAAGACGGCGGCGGTGATCTCGCCGACGCTGTGACCCGCGACCGCGCCGGGCGCGATCTCGGACATGTCACCCAGTGCCGCGGCGGACAGGATGCCGGCGGCCACCAGGAGCGGCTGGGCCACCGCGGTGTCGCGGATGGCGTCGGCGTCGGCCTGGGTGCCGTAGTGGGCCAGGTCCAGTCCGAGGGCGTCCGACCACGCGGCGACGCGGTCCGCGGCACCGGGGAGGTCGAGCCAGGGGGTCAGGAAGCCGGGCGTCTGGGCGCCCTGGCCGGGAGCGACGAGTACGAGCACTCTCACACTCTCTCTTGGGGACGGTCGCGGCCGCCCGTGAGGACAGGGACGAAGAACATGGAGGGCTTTTGTGGAGCCCCCACAAAAACCTATGTCTGAGTATCACCGTCGGCCAGACGCCCCAGGATGAGCGCGATCCGCAGTGTGAAGGCGGATCGTACATCCGAGGGGGACCAGCCGGTGACGTCTGTCACACGTCGGAGCCGGTAGCGCACGGTGTTCGGGTGAACAAAGAGCATTCTCGCCGCGCCTTCCAGGCTGCTCGCCTGCTCCAGGTAGACACTCAGGGTTTCCAGGAGAGCCGAGCCCGCCTCTTCCAGCGGTCTGTAGATCTCCTCCACCAGTTGCTCACGGGCGCTGGGATCGCCCGCCATGGCGCGCTCCGGCAGCAGATCGTCCGCGAGCACCGGCCGCGGCGCGTCCGGCCAGGCGGAACAGGCCTTCAGGCCCGCGGCGGCGGCCTGCGCGGACCGGGTGGCGGCCAGCAGGTCGGGTACGACGGGTCCGGCGACCACCGGCCCCGCCGCGTACGGCCCGATCAGGGACTTCGCGACGGCGAGCGGGTTGGGGCTGCCGCCGGCGACGACGACGAGCCGGTCCCCGAGCACCCCGGTGAGCACCTGGAGCTTGGCGTGCCGGGCGGCCCGCCGGATCGCCTCGACGGTCAGCTCGCTGTCCCCGTCCGGGGCGGTCCCGAGCACCACGCACACATGCTCCGGGGAGTTCCAGCCCAGCGCGGCGGCCCGGCTGACGGCCCCCTCGTCGGCCTCCCCGCTCAGCACGGCGTTCACCACCAGCGACTCCAGGCGCGCGTCCCAGGCACCCCGTGCCTCGGCGGCCTGGGCGTACACCTGGGCGGTGGCGAAGGCGATCTCACGGGCGTACACCAGCAGCGCCTCGCGGAGCACCCGTTCGTCGCCGGGCGCCGCCACCTCGTCGATGGCGCTCTCCATCACCTCGATCGTGGTGCGCACCATCTCCACGGTCTGCCGCAGCGTGATGGCCCGGGTCAGCTCGCGCGGCGCGGTCCCGAAGACGTCCGTGGAGATCGCCTGCGGCGCGTCCGGGCGCCGGAACCACTCGGTGAAGGCCGCGATGCCCGCCTGGGCGACGAGCCCGATCCAGGAACGGTTCTCCGGGGGCATGGCCCGGTACCACGGCAGGGTCTCGTCCATCCGCGCGATGGCCTGCGCGGCGAGACTCCCGGAGGACCTCTCCAGTCGTCTCAGGGTCGCGACGTGCGCGTGGACGGCGTGTACGGCGGGGTCGCCGCGGTGGGTTTCGGGTTCGGGCACGGGGACAAGACTGCCTTATCGGGACGGGCCCCTGCGTCGCCGGGTCCGGGGCGGGGTCTACGGTGGGGCCCGTGATGGACGTCCGGCGCGCCGGTGAGCGCTACCGCGGAGGGGACCCGGGGAACGGGACCGACTCCCGCCACGCCTTCTCCTTCGGCCCCCACTACGACCCGGACAACCTCCGCTTCGGCGCGCTGATCGCCTGCAACGAGGAACGGCTCGCTGCCGGCGCCGGTTTCGGCGAACACCCGCACAGCCACACCGAGATCGTCACCTGGGTGATCGAGGGCGAACTGACCCACCGCGACTCCACGGGCCACCGGACGACCGTCCGCCCCGGCGACGTCCAGCACCTCAGCGCGGCGACGGGCGTGCGGCACACCGAGCGCAACGACGGCGCCGTCCCGCTGGTCTTCCTCCAGATGTGGCTGGCCCCCCGGGAGGCGGGCGGCGAGCCCGCGTACCGGACCGTCACGGGCATCGCCGACTCCACGCCGTACGCGGTCCCGGCCGCGGGCGCGATGCTGCACGTACGGCGCCTGGCACCGGGGGAGCGGACCGCGGTGCCGGACGCGGCGTTCGTGTACGTGCACGTGGTGCGCGGTGCCGTGCGGCTGGACGGCGAGGAGCTGGGGGCGGGCGACGCGGCCCGCGTCACGGACGCGGCGGACCTGGAGGCGGCGGCGGTCACGGCGGCGGAGCTGCTGCTGTGGGAGATGGCGCCGTGACCACGGCCGTCACCCGGCCCGGCCGCGCAGTTCCGTCAGCACCGCGTCCGTGAACGCCGGCCACGCCTCGGCCGCCCAGGGGCCGAAGGCGCGGTCGGTCAGGGCCACGCAGGCCACTCGCGCGTCGGGGTCGATCCACAGGAACGTTCCGGACTGGCCGAAGTGCCCGAACGTACGCGGCGAGGACGAACCGCCCGTCCAGTGCGGGGACTTGCCGTCACGGATCTCGAAGCCCAGGCCCCAGTCGTTGGGGTTCTGGTGGCCGTAACCGGGCAGGACGCCCTTGCGCCCGGGGTACTGCACGCTCATCGCCTCCGCGACCGTCCGCGGGTCCAGCAGGCGCGGTGCCTGCACCTCGGCCGCGAACCGCAGCAGGTCCGACACCGTCGACACGCCGTCCTTGGCCGGCGAGCCCTCCAGCGACGTCGACGTCATCCCCAGCGGCGCCAGCACGGCCTGCCGCAGGTACTCGGCGAACGGGATGCCCGTCACCCGGGCGATGTGGTCACCCAGCTGCTCGAACCCGGCGTTGGAGTACAGCCGCCGCTCCCCGGCCGGGGCGGTGACCCGGTGCTCGTCGAAGGCCAGGCCGGAGGTGTGGGCGAGCAGATGGCGGACCGTCGACCCGGGCGGACCGGCCGGCTCGTCCAGCTCGACCGCCCCCTCCTCGTACGCCACGAGCGCCGCGTAGGCCGCCAGCGGCTTGGTGACGGAGGCCAGTGGGAAGCGGTGCCCGACGGGGCCGTGCGTCCCGAGGACGGTCCCGTCGGCGCGTACGACACCCGCCGCGGCGGTGGGAACGGGCCAGTTCTCGATCAGTGCAAGGCTCTGCGACGACATGCGCCCGAGCCTATGCGGCTCACAGCGGCAGCCGCATCGACGGGTCGGGGTCACGGGTGAAGCCGAGGGAGGCGTACAGCGGCTCGGCCTGCGGCGAGGCGTTGAGCAGCACGTGCCCGGCACCCCGCGCCCGGAACCAGGCCAGCAGCTCGGTCATGCACGCGCGCGCGTATCCCCGGCGCCGGGCGTCCGGGTCGGTCGCCACACTGAAGACGTACCCGACCCGCCCCCGCGGATTGCCCGCCCTGCCGATGCGGTACTCCACGGTGCCCGCCACCAGCCCGGCCAGCGCCCCCGGCCGCCCGGCGCGGTCCACGACGAACGCCGCGAAGTCCCCGTCCTCCTCGCCGAGCCGCTCCCGCAGCGTCGGCAGCGACTCCGCGTGCCAGTCGGCCGCTCCCGCCGGCCCCGCACTCCCGTCCCCCCACAGGGAGTCGATCATCAGCTGGCGCAGCCGCAGCACTTCGGCGGCGTCATCGGGCCGGGCTCGGCGTACGGAACTCATGCCCCGCACGCTAACCGGCCGGTCTTGATCACGTCGCGCGGATTTCTCACCGGTCGCGCTTGCCTGGAGTGCACTCGAAGGCCATAGCGTGGGGGCCATGACGGTGATGCAGACCACGATGGCGGCCACCGGGCACGCCACCCCCGCCGACATCTGCTCCGCCCCGCCCCGGCGCCATCCGCTGCCGGACGGCCAGGACCACTACACGATCAGCGAGGTCGTCGCCCGCACCGGTCTGACCGCGCACACCCTGCGCTGGTACGAGCGGATCGGGCTGATGCCGCACGTCGACCGCTCGCACACCGGCCAGCGCCGCTACAGCAACCGCGATCTGGACTGGCTGGACTTCGTGACCAAGCTGCGGCTGACCGGCATGCCGGTGGCGGACATGGTCCGGTACGCGGAACTGGTGCGCGAGGGCGAGAGCACGTACGCGGCGCGCCGGGGGCTGCTGGAGGCCACCCGCCGGGACGTGCTCGGCCGGATCGCGGAACTGCGGGACACACTCGCCGTACTCGACCGCAAGATCAGTTTCTACGCCGCGGAGGGGACCGACCGATGACCGACGCCCAGATCGCCACGGTACGGCTCGGCGCGCGGGGGCCGGTGACCGGCGTCCAAGGGCTCGGCTGCATGGGCATCAGCGCCGCGTACGGGCCCACCGACACCGATCGGGCCCGCTCGACGCTGGAGCGGGCCCTCGAACTCGGCGTCACCCTCTACGACACCGCCGACTTCTACGGCTCCGGCGAGAACGAACGGTTCCTCGCCCCGTTCTTCGCGGCCCACCGGGACGAGGTGGTCGTCGCCACCAAGTTCGCCCTCTCCTGGCATCCGGACGATCCGACGAGGCGGATCATCCGCAACGACCCGCCCTACATCCGCCGGGCCGTCGAGGCCAGCCTTGGGCGGCTGGGCGTCGACGTGATCGACCTCTACTACATGCACCGCCGCGACGTGGACGTCCCCATCGAGGAGACCGTCGGCACGATGGCGGACCTGGTCCGGGAGGGCAAGGTCAAGCACCTCGGGCTCAGCGAGGTGACCGCCGACGAGCTGCGCGCCGCGCACGCCGTGCACCCGGTCGCGGCCGTGCAGTCGGAGTGGTCCCTGTTCAGCCGGGACATCGAGGCCCGGATCGTACCGGCCGCACGGGACCTGGGCGTCGCCCTCGTGCCGTACTCCCCGCTGGGCCGCGGCTTCCTCACCGGTGCCTTCGCCGACGCCGCGCGGGACCTCAGCGCCGGCGACTTCCGCCGCCACATGCCCCGCTACAGCGGGGACAACGCGGCCGCCAACGCGGCGCTGCTGGCGCCGGTCCGCGCGATCGCCGAGGCCCACGGGGCCACCCTGGGCCAGATCGCCCTGGCCTGGATCCAGCAGCGGGCGGCGGTCGACGACCTGACGGTGGTCCCCATCCCGGGCACCCGCAGTCCGGACAGGGTGGCGGAGAACACCGCGGCGACACGGATCACCCTGACCGACGCGGAACTGGCCCGGCTGGAGCCGCTCGCGGCCGAGGTGGCGGGCGACCGCTACACGGACATGGCCTTCACCTCCGCGGGCAGGGAGTAGCGGCCGTCCGAGGGTGGATGTCCGGTGGTGGCCGGCCGAGGCGGGGCGGAGGTCCGGTGGTGGCCGTCCGCCGCCCGGTGCCGTCCGAGGCGGACGTCCTGCCGGAGGCGGACGGACCTCGCCCGGCAGGCGGACCGGGAGGCGGGACAGCGGCCGGACGCGCGGACGCGCGGGCTCCGGAGCGGACCGTGCCCGGCGGACGGGGCCCGGCCGCGCTGGGGCCGGCCCCGGCCCGCCGGACCGCGCCGGTGGACGCTACAGCTCGGCGAGCAGTTCGGCCTTCTTGGCGGCGAACTCCTCGTCGGTGATCAGCCCCGCCCGGTGCAGCTCCCCGAGGTGCCGGATCCGCTCGGCGATGCCGGCGGGATCGCGTGGTGACACGGCCGGCGCCGCCGGGGCCGCCCCGCGGGAGCGCACCGCCGCGAGGACCGCCGCGGCGAACGGCAGCGACTCGTGCACCGGCCCGTAGCCCAGCCCGAACACCACCGACGCCGGGTCCTGGTCCGGCTGCGCGGACCGGCCGGCGCCCTGGTCACGGGGCAGCAGCCGCAGGTGTCCCTCGAAGACCTCCGGCGACCGCCACTCCACCCCGCTCAGGCCGGCCACCGCGAAGCTCTGGTCGCCGGCCTTCCACTTCGCCGAGGACGCCCCCGTCCACGACCAGCGGAACTGCACGGACGTCCCGTCGAAGGAGGCCTTCCCGTCGTACGCCTTGAACTGGAGCGGTGCCTCGGGCGCCGCCACCAGGTACCGGTCGGCGGGTCCGGACCCGGTCAGCAGGCCCCTCAGCTCGTCGGCGTAGTACTCCGCGAGGGTCTCCCGCTCCGCCGGCAGCACCAGCCGGTAGGGGTCGGAGCCCTCCTTCAGCTGGCCGTCGGCCGCCTCCATCAGCGGATCGGCGCCGGGGCGCGGCCGCAGCCGCAGGACGACCGTGCCGCGCCGGCCCGGGGTGAGGGTCACCCCCTCGACCGCGGCCAGCGGAATCCGGCGCTCGCCGAGCGCCTGGAACAGCTTCGGTGTCCGTATCCCCCGTTCGTAACGGATGAGCACGGAGTCGGACTCGAACTCCCAGACGGCATGAAAACCCGCCAGTACGTCACCCATGCGGCTCATCGTATGCGGCACGTGCTCCTCCGTCGCCACCCGCGCAGACCGCAATTCCTGCTGTCTCTACGCGCGTCCGGCCGTCGTCGTGCCGGACAGACCGGACCGGCACACGTCGTTCTCCTGTGCGCACGTCACCCCGTCGTACGCGCCCACGCCGATGTCGGCGAGGTTGCGCAGGCTGTCCGTGCCCGGCTGGAAGTAACCGCTGTGGCCCTGCGCGTCCCGCGCCGACAGCACCCGCGCGCCGAACCCCGCGGACACCGGGTCGGCGCCGTGACCGAGGCCGCCCACTTCCAGGTACGGCACGTCCTGCACCCAGTCGGTGGCGTCCCGCATGGCCCACACCCGGGCCGTCGTGCCCAGGCGGCCGGCCGCGGTGACCCGCATGCCGGGGCTCGCGGCCACGGCTATGTCGGCCACCCGGCCGGGCATGCCGTGCGCGGCGACCCCGCAGACGACGGAGCCGTAGCTGTGGCAGAACATCGACACCGGGGCCCGGCCGGGCAGCGCGCGCAGCAGCGCGTTCAGCCGCACGGCGCCCTCCTCGGCGCGCAGGCCGGTGGCCGCGTCCACGCCGAGCCCGTCGGGGGCGGTGTAGTCGGCCCAGGCGATCACCGCCGTACCGGTCGCGGGGCTCGCCTCGCGCTCGGCCGCGTACAGAGCCTTGGCCATGCCGACCGGTGCGCTGTACCTGCGGTACGTCCGCTGGAAGGTGAGCAGGTCGGTGTCGACGCCGGGGACGACGACCGAGACCCGCCGCGCCCTGTCGAGGTCGCCGAACACCTCGGCGACCCGGCCCGAGCCCTCGGGGTCGAAGGCCAGGATGTGCCGGCCGGGGCTCAGCAGGGACGTGTAGCGCTGCATTCGGTGGCCCGCGTCCTGCTGGCCGGCCGAGCTGAGCCGGCTGTCGTGCATCCGCTTCCGCTCCACCCCGCGGGCCTGCTTCAGCGCGACGCGGTTGGCGCGGTAGCGCAGCGGGACGGGTGCGCCGTTCATGTTGCCGACCGCCAGCGGGTAGCGGTGGGCGAGACGGTCGCGCTCGTGCGGGGTGAGCGAGGCGAAGAAGCGGCGGAGGGGCGCCGGGCCGGACCCGGGGTCCGGCAGGTGGCGGCCGTGGATGCTGCCGTGCTCCCACTGGGAGAGCGAGGCCTGGAGTGCCGTCGACTCCCGGTGGCTGCGCATGGCGGTCCAGCCGGTGGTCGCGAGCATCACGAACACCACGGCCAGCGCCGGCAGGGCGCGCCAGACCTTGAATTTCGGGGAGGTGTCGAAGGAAGTCACTGGGAGGACACACTAGGAGAACGAGAGGGTCTCGCGGTAACGGAGTGACAGGGATCACGTGCCCGGACACGTTTCAGCGGGCACCGGGCGCCACGCCGCCGTTCCGTCGGGGCCCGCCATGGTCCGCCGGCGCTCTCAGCCGGCGCGCCAGTTGCCCGTGAGCGCCGAACCCAGCTGGTCGAGGTACGACGCGGTGAGCGTGCGGATCGACTCCAGGCCGAAGTCCTCGCTGGTGCACCATTGCCGTTCGGAGACCCGTATCACCCCGCCGAACACGGCCACCGCCAGCCGTGGCCGGGGGTCGGCGTCCACGTCGACGCCCTCCCGCTCGGCCAGCACCCGCGCGATGGTCTCCTCCGTCGCCGCCGACCGGCGCAGATGGGCGGCGAGCAGCGCGGGCGTGGAATCGATCGTGCGGTACATGCGCAGGTACAGCTCGACCGGGACGGCCGACGCGACGGTCTCGCGGATCGCGTCCCAGCCCTCCAGGAACGCCTGCCGCAGCGCCTGCATCGGCGCCTCCTGCGGCGGCCGGGCCCGGACGGCGGCCACGAAGGCCGCCTCCGTCGTCTGCTGGACCGCGAAGGCCACGTCCTCCTTGCCCGCGAAGTAGCGGAAGAAGGTGCGCTGCGAGACGTCGACGGCCTCGGCGATCTCGTCGACGGTGGTCTGCTCGTACCCCTGCGTGGTGAACAGTTCGAGAGCGGCCCGCAGCAGCGCCTCCCGGGTACGCCGCTTCTTGCGTTCGCGCAGCGTCTCCATGGGCCTCTCTTCCGTGAACGTCCGGCCTGTTCAGCCTATCCGGCGGCGCCATGTCAGTAACCGGCTTGTGATTCCGTTTGTCAACTGTCAGTCGCTGTCACTAATCTCGGGGTATGACTAGTCAGACCGCCATCGACTCGACGGGACCGGGGGACAAGTCGCCCGCTCCGCCGGGACCGCCCCCGGCCCCGGGCCTGCGTGGCCACCCGTGGCTCACCCTCATCACCGTTGCCGTAGGGGTCATGATGGTGGCCCTGGACGGCACCATCGTGGCCATCGCCAACCCGGCCATCCGCGACGATCTGCACGCGTCCTTCGCCGACGTGCAGTGGATCACCAACTCCTACTTCCTCGCCCTCGCGGTCACCCTGATCACCGCGGGCAAGCTCGGTGACCGCTTCGGCCACCGGCAGACCTTCCTCATCGGGGTCAGCGGCTTCGCCCTCGCCTCCGGTGCCATCGGGCTCTCCGGCAGCATCGCCGCGGTCGTCACCTTCCGCGTCTTCCAGGGGCTCTTCGGCGCGCTGCTGATGCCGGCCGCGCTCGGCGTGCTGCGAGCCACCTTCCCGGCCGAGAAGCTCAACATGGCCATCGGCGTGTGGGGCATGGTGATCGGCGCCTCCACGGCGGGCGGTCCCATCCTCGGCGGCGTCCTCGTCGAGCACGTCAACTGGCAGTCGGTGTTCTTCATCAACGTGCCGGTCGGCGCCCTCGCCCTGCTCCTCGGCACCATGATCCTTCTCGACCACCGGGCGGAAAACGCGCCGCGCTCCTTCGACCTGCTTGGCATCGCCCTGCTGTCCGGCGCGATGTTCTGCCTGGTCTGGGCGCTCATCAAGGCACCGGCGTGGGGCTGGGGAGCGGGCCGGACCTGGCTGTTCCTCGGCGCCTCGGTGCTGCTGTTCGTCCTCTTCGCCCTCTGGGAGACGCGGGTGGCGGAACCGCTGATCCCGCTGCGCCTGTTCCGTTCCGTGCCGTTCTCGGCGGGCGCGGTGCTGATGGTGATGATGGCCATCGCGTTCATGGGCGGCCTGTTCTTCGTGACGTTCTACCTCCAGAACGTCCACGGGATGAGCCCCGTCGACGCCGGCCTGCACCTGCTGCCGCTCACCTGCATGATGATCGTCGGCTCCCCGCTGGCCGGCGCCGCGATCACCCGGCTCGGCCCGCGCGTCCCGCTGGCCGGCGGCATGGCCGTCACCGCGGTCGCCCTGTACGGCATGTCCACGCTGGAGGTCGACACCGGCAGCGCGCTGATGTCCCTGTGGTTCGCCCTGCTCGGCCTCGGTCTGGCGCCGGTCATGGTCGGTGCCACCGAGGTCATCGTCGGCAACGCCCCCATGGAGCTGTCCGGCGTGGCCGGCGGTCTCCAGCAGGCGGCCATGCAGATCGGCAGCAGCCTCGGTACGGCGGTGCTCGGTGCCGTCATGGCCTCCAAGGTCGACAGCGACCTGCCGGGCAACTGGGCCGACGCCGGCCTGCCGAAGCTGACGCCCGGTCAGCTCGGCCAGGCCTCGGAGGCGGTGCAGGTCGGCGTTGCCCCGGTGACGAAGAGCATGCCGGAGCCGGTCGCAGCGAAGATCACGGCCGTCGCCCACGACACCTTCATCTCCGGCATGAGCCGCGCCTCCCTGGTCGCGGCCGGCGTGGCGGCGGTCGCCGTTCTGGTCGCGCTGCTCACCAAGCGGGGCGACAACGCGGAGGCGGGCGCGGGCGTGGGGCACATCTGAGACCCGCTCACCGCTCCACCCTTCGGCGGAGTTCCCCTATCAGGGTGACCCCGCTCAACATCCCTCGCGCGAGGCGCGCGCCGCAGGTCACGGTGGGTCAAGTCCTCCGCAGGGCCTGGGGACGGCCGGGCCGCGGCGCGCGCTGCCGGAGGGGGGCGACGCACGCAGGTCTGCCGGGACGGAACCGGGGTACCCGCACACCGAAGCCGAACTGTCCAGAAAACCTCAGGGAGTTGATGATGGCGGGCTTCGGGCAAGGAACGCGCGGGTACCCCCGGTCCCGCGGCCGGACGTGGCAGCGGACCGGGCCGGACCGTGCGACGCTCGGGATCATAGGCACCATCTGCGCGGTGGCCGGCTTCTTCGCGCTGGGCATCGTCCTCGGCCCCGTCGCGATGTTCTGCGGCTGGCAGTCGATGGGCCGCGCCTGGTCCAACGACCGCAACGTACCGGCTCTGGTGGCCCTGATCCTGGGCGCGATCGACACCCTGCTCGCCATCATCGCCCTGGCGGGCGCGGCGGCCTGGGGCCACGGCCTGCTGTGACGGACGAAGCGTCACCGCGGGTGCCCGCGGCCCGCGACGCCTTGACGTAGGGGTGCGGCCGCGGGTTCGTCGTGGCTGACCGCGCCGTTCCCGCGCCCCGCGGGGCGCGGGAACGGCGCGGGCCGGTCGAGCGCGGTACCGGCTCGCCCGGGGTCGGGTCAGCGGTGTTGGCGCTGTTCCGCGGTCAGCCGGGCCACCTCGGCCCGCAGGAGCCGTACCTCCTCGGTCAGGGAATTGATCGCCTCCGTCTGCCGCCGTTCCTCCACGTCGTCCTTCTCGAACCGCGAGATGAACCACGCGGCGATGTTCGCGGTGACGACACCGAGCAGCGCGATGCCGGACAGCATCAGCCCGACGGCGATCATCCGCCCGAGCCCGGTGGTCGGCGCGTGGTCCCCGTACCCGACGGTCGTCATCGTCGTGAAGGACCACCACACGGCGTCGCCCAGCGTCAGGATGTTCCCGTGCGGCGATTCGCGCTCCACGGACAGCACCGCCAGCGAGCCGAACATCAGCAGCCCGATCACGGCCCCGACGACGTACGTGGTGAGCTGGATCTGCGGCGCCATCCGCGCCCTTCGGCCCACCAGCAGCAGTGTGGACACCAGGCGCAGCAGCCGCAGGGGCTGGAGCATCGGCAGGACCACCGCGCACAGGTCGGGCCAGTGGCGCCGTACGAACTGCCTGCGGTGCGGGGCGAGCGCCAGCCGTATCAGGTAGTCGACGGCGAAAGCGCCCCACACCACCCACTCGACCACCGTGCACGCGACGGTCAGCGAGCGTCCGGCGGACGCGTCCACGATCGGCACCGCGTAAGCGACGGCGAACGCCAGTGCGAACGCCAGCAGCGGCCGTTGGGTGTGCCGCTCCCACCGGGCCTGCGCCGACAGTTGTTCCATGCACGCATGGTAAAGAAGACGTAAGGGCGGTGGAGCGTCCGGCTCCACCGCCCTCGGGTCGTTTCCGGGCCGCTCAGGTCACGCGTCGCCGCCCGCCGCGCCCGGGTCCGCCGCCGAGACGTCCAGCAGCTGGTACCGGTCGATGGCCTGCTTCAGCACGGACCGGTCCACCTTCCCCTCGCGCGCCAGCTCCGTCAGCACCGCCACCACGATCGACTGGGCGTCGATGTGGAAGAAGCGGCGCGCCGCCCCCCGCGTGTCGGCGAAGCCGAAGCCGTCCGCGCCGAGGGACTGGTAGGTGCCCGGCACCCACCGGGCGATCTGGTCCGGAACCGACCGCATCCAGTCGGACACGGCCACGAACGGGCCCTCCGCACCGCCGAGCTTCCGCGTCACGTACGGCACCCGCTGCTCCTCCTCGGGGTGCAGCAGGTTGTGCCGCTCGCACTCCACGGCCTCGCGGCGCAGTTCGTTCCAGGAGGTCGCCGACCACACGTCGGCCTTGACGTCCCACTCCTCGGCGAGGAGCCGCTGCGCCTCAAGCGCCCACGGCACCGCGACACCGGAGGCCATGATCTGCGCCGGGATCGAGCCGCCGGTGCCCTCGCCGATCCGGTGGACGCCCTTCACGATGCCCTCCACGTCCACGTCCGCGGGCTCGGCCGGGTGCTGGATGGGCTCGTTGTAGACGGTCAGGTAGTAGAAGACGTCCTCGCCGTGCGGGTGCTCGGGCGAGCTGCCGTACATCCGGCGCAGGCCGTCCTGCACGATGTGCGCGATCTCGTAGGCGTACGCCGGGTCGTAGGCCACGCACGCCGGGTTGGTCGAGGCGAGCAGCTGGGAGTGGCCGTCCGCGTGCTGGAGACCCTCACCCGTCAGGGTCGTACGGCCGGCGGTGGCACCCAGCACGAAGCCGCGTGCCAGCTGGTCGGCCATCTGCCAGAACTGGTCACCCGTGCGCTGGAACCCGAACATCGAGTAGAAGACGTAGACGGGGATCAGCGGCTCGCCGTGCGTGGCGTACGCCGAGCCGGCCGCGATCAGCGAGGCCGTGCAGCCCGCCTCGGAGATGCCGTCGTGCAGCATCTGGCCGGTCGGCGACTCCTTGTAGGCCAGGAGCAGCTCGCGGTCCACCGCCTCGTACTGCTGGCCGAGCGGGTTGTAGATCTTCGCACTCGGGAAGAAGGAGTCCATGCCGAACGTGCGGTACTCGTCCGGCGCGATCAGCACGAACCGCTTGCCGATCTCCTTGTCCCGCATGAGGTCCTTGAGGAGGCGCACGAAGGCCATCGTCGTCGCGATGGACTGCTGGCCCGTGCCCTTCTTCACGGTCGCGTACGTCTTGTCGTCCGGCAGCGACAGCGGCTGGGAGCGGACGACGCGGGTGGGGACGTAACCGCCGAGCGACCGGCGGCGGTCGTGCATGTACTGGATCTCCTCCGTGTCCCGGCCCGGGTGGTAGTACGGCGGCAGGCCGGACTCCAGCTCCTTGTCGGAGATCGGCAGGTGCAGGCGGTCCCGGAAGCGCTTGAGGTCGTCGACCGTCAGCTTCTTCATCTGGTGGGTGGCGTTGCGGCCCTCGAAGTTCGGGCCCAGCGTCCAGCCCTTGACCGTCTTGGCGAGGATGACCGTCGGCTGGCCCCGGTGCTCCTTGGCCGCCTTGAACGCCGCGTAGATCTTGCGGTGGTCGTGGCCGCCGCGGCCCAGGTGCAGGATCTGGTCGTCGGTCATGTTCTCGACCATCGCCCGCAGCCGGTGGTCGTCGCCGAAGAAGTGGTCGCGGATGTAGGCGCCGGACTCGGTGGCGTACGTCTGGAACTGGCCGTCCGGGGTGCGGTTCATCTTGTTGACGAGGATGCCGTCCCGGTCCTGCGCGAGCAGCGGGTCCCAGGTGCGGTCCCAGATCAGCTTGATGACGTTCCAGCCGGCGCCCCGGAAGACCGACTCCAGCTCCTGGATGATCTTGCCGTTGCCGCGCACCGGGCCGTCGAGGCGCTGGAGGTTGCAGTTGACGACGAAGGTCAGGTTGTCCAGACCCTCGCGCGCGGCGATGGTCAGCTGGCCGAGGGACTCCGGCTCGTCCATCTCGCCGTCGCCGAGGAACGCCCACACGTGCGAGCGGGAGGTGTCCGCGATACCGCGCGCCTCCATGTAGCGGTTCATCCGCGCCTGGTAGATCGCGCCGAGCGGGCCGAGACCCATGGAGACCGTCGGGAACTCCCAGAAGTCCGGCATCGAGCGCGGGTGGGGGTAGCTGGACAGGCCGACCGGGTGCTTCGACTTCTCCTGGCGGAAGCCGTCCAGCTGGTCCTCGGTGAGCCGGTCGAGCAGGTAGGCGCGGGCGTAGATGCCGGGGGAGGCGTGGCCCTGGAAGAAGACCTGGTCGCCGCCGTCGCCCTCGTCCTTGCCGCGGAAGAAGTGGTTGAAGCCGACGTCGTACAGGGAGGCGGAGGAGGCGAACGTGGCGATGTGGCCGCCGACGCCGATGCCGGGGCGCTGGGCGCGGGACACCATGACGGCCGCGTTCCAGCGGGTCGCGTTCAGGACCCGGCGCTCGATCTCCTCGTTGCCGGGGAAGAACGGCTCGCTCTTGGTGGGGATGGTGTTGACGTAGTCCGTGCTGCGCATCTCGGGCACGGCCACGCGCTTCTCACGCGCCCGTTCGATCAGGCGGAGCATGAGGTAGCGGGCCCGCTCCCGGCCGCGCTCGTCGACGGCGGCGTCCAGGGAGTCGAGCCACTCCTGGGTCTCTTCGGGATCGAAGTCAGGAACCTGACTCGGAAGGCCGCCAATGATGATCGGATTACGATCGGATCCGGAAGCCACGCTGTTCCTTACCTGTGAGAGGGCCAGTTTCTGCGCCTGCCTACGCCGTCCCCATCGTGTACCTCGGGAAGGCGTACGTCATCCGCACCGGTCAAAACGCAACGATACGCCCGGGGTGTGACGCGCTTGGCAAAGTCGTTCGAGTGACGTGTCTGTGGATGATTCCGAACGGCACAAACGGGGCACATCGGTGTGAGGTGGGTTACCCGGAAACGGGATACGGTGCCAGAAGTTGCGGCGACCCGGCCGGGATCGTCACCGTTTCGGCGGTCCCGAGGGCCGGGTACTTGCGCGATCCGCCCCGCCCGTGTGGACTACGGCCAATGCTTCGCGCACGCGCGTGGCTGAGATATCCCCCAAAACATGATCAGGAGGCACCCCGTGAGCGCGACCGCGGACCACGCGGAGGAGCGGACGAACCCTGCCGGCAGGCTGGGTTTCCAGCCCGGGCAGGTGGTCCAGGAGATCGGCTACGACGACGACGTCGATCAGGAGCTCCGCGAGGCCATCGAGGAAGCCATCGAGGGCGACCTCATGGACGAGGACTACGACGACGTGGCCGACGCCGTCGTGCTGTGGTTCCGTGATGACGACGGCGACCTGACGGATGCGCTGGTGGATGCCACCACGTACATCGAAGAGGGCGGCATCATCCTGCTCCTCACGCCGAAGACCGGCCGTTCGGGGTACGTGGAGCCGAGCGACATCCAGGACGCCGCCACGACGGCCGGCCTGACCGCGGCCAAGAGCGTCAGTGTCGGCAAGGACTGGAGCGGCAGCCGTCTGGCGACACCCAAGGCGGCCAAGTCCAAGAAGTGACCGCTTCGTCACCGCCACCGGACGGGCCGGCGACGCCCGGCCCGTCCGCACCCCCCGGGGATCGCTGCGTAGGGTGGAGCACGGCGTTTGCTGTGCCCTCCCCCCGACAGCCCACCGAAGGGATGCACGACGATGGCGATCCAGGTCGGAGACAAGGCCCCCGACTTCGAGCTGAAGGACAACCACGGCCGGACCGTGCGGCTCTCGGAGTTCCACGGCGACAAGAACGTGGTCCTCCTCTTCTATCCGTTCGCCTTCACCGGCGTGTGCACCGGCGAGCTGTGCGAGCTGCGCGACAACCTGCCGACGTTCTCGGACCGCGACACCCAGTTGCTCGCCGTCTCCAACGACTCCATCCACACCCTGCGCGTCTTCGCCGAGCAGGAGGGCTTCGAGTACCCCCTGCTGAGCGACTTCTGGCCGCACGGTGAGGTCTCGCGCGCGTACGGCGTCCTCGACGAGGACAAGGGCTGCGCCGTTAGGGGCACCTTCATCATCGACAAGGAGGGCATCGTCCGGTGGACCGTGGTCAACGGTCTGCCCGACGCCCGTGACCTGGGCGAATACGTCAAGGCGCTCGACGCCCTCTGAGCCGTCCGGCGGCTCGGAACCGCTGATCTCCCATGCTCATGATCTGCGCGGGGCGGGAACCCGTCACTAGGATCGGCACGTTGATCCCATATCCGAAGCACGACGGGGCCCCCGCCCCCGAACACCACATGGAGGACCCGTGGGAGTCAGCCTCAGCAAGGGCGGCAACGTATCCCTGACGAAGGAGGCCCCGGGCCTGACCGCCGTCATCGTCGGTCTGGGCTGGGACGTGCGCACCACCACCGGCACGGACTTCGACCTCGACGCCAGTGCGCTGCTGCTGAACAACTCCGGCAAGGTCGCGAGCGACCAGCACTTCGTCTTCTTCAACAACCTCAAGAGCCCGGACGGGTCCGTCGAGCACACCGGTGACAACCTCACCGGTGAGGGCGAGGGCGACGACGAGCAGGTCAAGGTGGACCTGGCCGGCGTCCCGGCCGACATCGAGAGGATCGTCTTCCCGGTGTCGATCTACGAAGCCGAGAACCGCCAGCAGTCCTTCGGCCAGGTCCGCAACGCCTTCATCCGCGTCGTGAACCAGGCCAACCAGCAGGAGATCGCGCGCTACGACCTGAGCGAGGACGCCTCCACCGAGACCGCCATGGTCTTCGGCGAGCTCTACCGCAACGGCGCGGAGTGGAAGTTCCGCGCCGTCGGCCAGGGTTACGCCTCGGGTCTGCGCGGCATCGCCCAGGACTTCGGCGTCAACGTCTGACACCGATCCGCTCCCGCTCCGGCGCCGCACCGTTCCACGGGCGGCGCCGGACGCGCAGCACCACCAGGCAGGCACCACCCAGGGGAGGACCAGCATCATGGGCGTCACGCTCGCCAAGGGAGGCAACGTCTCCCTCTCCAAGGCCGCACCGAACCTCACCAACGTCATGATCGGGCTCGGCTGGGACGCGCGGTCCACCACCGGCGCCCCCTTCGACCTGGACGCCAGCGCGCTGCTGTGCGACGGCGCCAACCGGGTGCTGGGCGACGAGTACTTCGTGTTCTACAACCAGCTCACGAGCCCCGAGGGCTCCGTGGAGCACACCGGGGACAACCTCACCGGCGAGGGGGAGGGCGACGACGAGTCGGTCCTGGTGGACCTCGGCCAGGTGCCGGCCCGCTGCGAGAAGATCATCTTCCCCGTCTCCATCCATATGGCGGACGAGCGCGGCCAGACCTTCGGCCAGGTCTCCAACGCCTTCATCCGGGTCGTCAACCAGGCCGACGGCCAGGAGCTGGCCCGCTACGACCTCAGCGAGGACGCCTCCACCGAGACGGCCATGATTTTCGGCGAGCTGTACAGGTACCAGGGCGAGTGGAAGTTCCGTGCCGTCGGTCAGGGGTACGCGTCGGGACTCCGGGGCATCGCTCTAGACTTCGGAGTCAACGTTTCGTAAAGCCGCGTACGGCGCGGGGGAGAACCTCCCCCAACAGATGATGGGGTAGCCAGTGCTTCTGAAAACCTTCGGCTGGTCGTTCGCGATCACCGCGCTCGGCCTGGTCGCCGCGGTGTTCTACGGGGGGTGGACGGCCTTCGGCATCGTGGCGATCCTCGCCGTCCTGGAAATCTCGCTCTCTTTCGACAACGCGGTGGTCAACGCCGGGATCTTGAAGAAGATGAGCGCGTTCTGGCAGAAGATCTTCCTCACGGTCGGCGTCCTCATCGCGGTCTTCGGCATGCGGCTGGTGTTCCCCGTCGTCATCGTGGCGGTCACCGCCAAGATGGGCCCGCTCAAGGCCGTCGACCTCGCGCTCAACGACAAGGACCGCTACCAGCAGCTGGTCACCGACGCGCACCCGGCGATCGCCGCCTTCGGTGGCATGTTCCTGCTGATGATCTTCCTCGACTTCATCTTCGAGGACCGGGACATCCAGTGGCTGCGCTGGATCGAGCGGCCCCTTGCCAAGCTCGGCAAGGTCGACATGCTGGCGGTCTGCATCTCCCTCGTCGTCCTGCTCATCACCTCCTTCACCTTCGCCACCCACGCCCACCAGCACGGCGGCGCCCACGTCGACAAGGCCCAGACGGTCCTGATCGCCGGCATCGCGGGTCTGATCACCTACATGGTCGTCGGCGGTCTCTCCGGCTTCTTCGAGGACAGGCTGGAGGAAGAGGAGGAGCGTGAGCACGAGGAGGAGGAACAGGCCGCCCGCTCCGGCAAGGAGCGCTCCGCGGTCGTCCTGGCCGGCCAGGCCGCGTTCTTCATGTTCCTCTACCTCGAGGTCCTGGACGCGTCCTTCTCCTTCGACGGCGTGATCGGCGCCTTCGCCATCACCAACGACATCGTCCTGATGGCCCTCGGCCTCGGTATCGGCGCGATGTACGTCCGGTCGCTGACGGTGTACCTGGTCCGCCAGGGCACCCTCGACGACTACGTCTACCTGGAGCACGGCGCCCACTACGCGATCGGCGCCCTGGCCATCATCCTCATGGTCACCATCCGGTACGAGATCAACGAGGTCATCACCGGCCTCGTCGGCGTCGTCCTGATCGCCTGGTCGTTCTGGTCCTCCGTCCGCCGCAACCGCGCGCTGGCCGCGGCCGGTGCGGGCAGCGGCGACAAGGCGGAGGTCCCGTCCGGGGTGTGACGGCCCCGCGGGTGAGGAACGCTCTCAGCGGGGCGGCCGGAGTGGCGGCCGCCCCCGACGGCGTCTGGACGAGCACGCGAGCACCTGGGGGCGGGAATGGGTTTCTTCGACGGACTGCTGGGCGGGCGCGCCGCCGACTTCGACTCGGGCAACGCGACCAACGCCATCCAGCTCACCGGACGGCATCAGGCGGTGTCCCTCACCAAACAGGACGCGGCCACCGGGCACCTGCGCGTCAACCTCACCTGGCGGATGCGCACCTCCGACTTCGACGGGGGCCGCCGCCCCAGCCTGCTGCGGCACCCCTTCCGGGCACTGAAGCCGCCGGAGATCCTCGGCCACGGGCAGAGCATGGTCGACGTCGACCTCGACCTCGGCTGCCTGTACGAGCTGGCCGACGGCACCAAGGGGGTCGTCCAGCCCCTCGGCGGCTATCTCGGCGACGTCAACGCGCCGCCGTACATCAAGCTCAGCGGCGACGACCGGTTCGGCTCGGGGTCCGGCGAGACGATGTACGTCAACCTCGACCACCGGGACGAGCTCAAGCGGCTGCTGGTCTTCGTCTACATCTACGACCGGACGCCCGCCTTCGACCGCACCCACGCGATCGTCACCCTCTACCCGAGCAACGGCCCCCGCATCGAGATAGGCCTGGACGAACGCCACCCCCAGGCCCGCTCCTGCGCCGTGGTCATGATCGAGAACGTCAAGGGGGAACTCGTCGTCCGCCGGGAGGTCAAGTTCGTCTACGGCTTCCAGGGCGAACTGGACCGCCTGTACGGCTGGGGGCTCCAGTGGGGCCGGGGCTACAAGACCAAGGTCGACCGGTAGTCACGCCGGGGACCGACCCGTAGGCGCCGCCCCTACCGCCCGATGAACTGCGGCCCCTGCGGCGGCAGCCGGAAGTACGGGTCCGGCCCCACGGTGGCCGGCACGGGCACCGGCACCGGCTGCGGGTGCGTCTGCGGCGCCGGCTGCGGGTAGCCGTAGGCCGCCTGCGGCGGCACCGCGGACGCCGGCAGCTCCGGGGGCAGCGGCCGGGACCCCGGCCCGGCGGGAGCCGGCTCCTCCTCGGTCCCCTCCGACTCGTCCACCGAGATCCCGAAGTCGGTGGCCAGCCCCCTGAGCCCGTTGGAGTACCCCTCGCCCAGGGCGCGGAACTTCCAGCCCTCCCCGCGCCGGTACAGCTCCCCGCAGATCAGCGCCGTCTCGGCACCGGTCTCCGGCTTGATGTCGAACCGGGCCAGCGGCTCCCCGTCGGCGGCCCCCGCGTCGTACAGCAGGATGCACAGCGCCGGCACCCGGTCGAAGGGGACACCGTCGGCGGAGGCGACCAGCAGGATCCGGCCGATGCCCGGTTCGACACCGGGCAGGTCTGTCTGGATCGTGTCGGTCAGTCCCTCGGCGATCCGCTTCTTGCCCAGTCGCCACACCACCCCTGACGGGTGCCGGGGCTGGTTGTAGAAGACGAAGTCCTCGTCGGAGCGCACACGGCCGTCGGGGCCCAGCAGCAGCGCCGAGGCGTCCACGTCCGGGACTTCCCGCCCCGGCGTCCAGCGCAGCACCGCGCGGACCGTGGTGGCCTCCAGCGGGACGTTCGACCCCTTCAGCATCGCGTGCGTCATGCGGTCATCCTGCCCTCTCGGTCCTGCTCACGACAATGCGGGGGGCCGTGGCGCCGACATGGGCGGGTTACCGGAAATTCATGCCCACCGGGAACTCCGGACACGGATCCCTACGTACTATTACCGGCCACCCTTTACCGAATCCACAGACTCGGCTCGCACCCCAGAGGGAGTCCTATGCGTCATTTCGGGCACATCGCCCCGGAGGTGCGGCAGCGCCTCTTCCACCGGGAGCCGTGCGCGTTCACCGCCGACTCCCCGGCCCGGCTGCTCTCCGCCGCCCTGGGCGCCACGCTGTACAGCCCGGCCACCCGGCCCCGGCTGGCCGACGACATCGTCAGACAGGCCGGGAACGGCGTGGTCTCGATGGTGCTGTGCCTGGAGGACTCGATCGGCGACGCGGACGTCCCGGCGGGCGAGGAGAACCTCGTCCGCCAGTTCACCGCCCTCGCCGGCCACGCCGCCCGGCCCGGCGTGGAGCTTCCCCTGCTGTTCATCCGGGTGCGCACCCCCGAGCAGATACCCGACCTGGTACGGCGTCTCGGCCCGGCCGTGCACCTGCTGTCCGGTTTCGTGCTGCCCAAGTTCACCGGGGAACGCGGCATCCCCTTCCTGGAGGCCCTGACCGACGCCGAGGCCGCCGCCGGCCGGCGGCTCTTCGCCATGCCGGTCCTGGAGTCCCCCGAACTGCTCTACCTAGAGTCCCGCGTGGACGCCCTGGAGGGCATATTCCGCGCGGTCGACAAGTACCGCGAGCGGGTCCTGGCCCTCCGCCTCGGCGTGACCGACTTCTGCTCCTCCTACGGCCTGCGCCGCGCCCCCGACATGACGGCCTACGACGTCCGGATCGTCGCGTCCGTGATCGCCGACGTCGTGAACATGCTCGGCCGTGCCGACGGCACCGGCTTCACCGTCACCGGCCCGGTCTGGGAGTACTTCCGCGTCTCCGAGCGCATGTTCAAGCCGCAGCTCCGGCAGAGCCCCTTCCTGGAGATGCAGGCCGTCGCGCTGCGCGAGCAGCTCATCGAACACGCCATGGACGGCCTGCTCCGCGAGATCTCCCTCGACCAGGCCAACGGCCTCCTCGGCAAGACCTGCATCCACCCCTCCCACGTCCTGCCCGTCCACGCGCTCTCCGTGGTCAGCCACGAGGAGTTCAGCGACGCCCAGGACATCCTGCGGCCGGAACGGGGCGGCGGGGGTGTCCTCAGGTCGGCGTACACGAACAAGATGAACGAGGTGAAGCCGCACCGCGCCTGGGCCGAGCGGACCCTGCTGCGCGCCGAGGTGTTCGGCGTCGCCAACGAGGACGTCGGCTTCGTGGAGCTGCTCGCCGCCGGCATACCCGGCTGACCCTGCCCACCTCTTTCCAAGGAACGCATGAACAACGCAGTGAACGACGGGGTCTGGTCCGGCAGCTGGGTCGCCGAGCGACTCGGGGTCGGACTCACGGGCGACGACGGGCTGCCGGCCCTCCTCGGGCTCGCCCTGCGCCGCAACCCCAAGCGGGCCCACCTGCTGGTCTCCAACGTGCTCGGCAAGCACGTCCCCCAGACGCCGTCCGTGGTGCACGGCCACGGGTTCCGGCTGGGCCGCCGGGTCGCGGAGCTGCTCGGGGCGGAGACGGCCACCGCCGTCGTCCTCGGCTACGCGGAGACCGCGACCGGGCTGGGCCACGCGGTGGCCGACGGCCTCGGGACGGCGCCGTACCTGCACTCCACCCGCCGGCCGGTGGCGGGCGTCGCCCGGGCCGGCGGCTTCGAGGAGTCGCACTCCCACGCCACGTCCCATCTGCTGCTCCCCGAGGACCCCGGGCTGCTGTCCGGCGACGGGCCGCTGGTCCTGGTGGACGACGAGTTCTCCACCGGTAACACGGTCCTGAACACCATTCGCGACCTGCACGAACGGTATGCGCGACGGCGCTATGTCGTCGTCGCGCTGGTGGACATGCGCGCGCCCGAGGACACCGCCCGGATGGAACGGTTCGCCGGTGAGATCGGGGCGCGGGTGGATCTCGTCGCCGCCGCGTCCGGGACCGTGCGGCTGCCGGAGGGGGTGCTGGAGAAGGGGCGGGAGCTGGTAGCGCGGTACACGTCCGCCGCCGACCTCTCCCCGTACGCCGGGCCGGACACGGCCCGGCCGGGGCGGGCGGCCCGGGTCGACCTGTGCTGGCCCCCCGGCCTCCCCGACGGCGGCCGGCACGGCTTCACGCCCGCCCACCGCGCCCGCCTCGACGCCGCGCTGCCCGCCATGGCCGCCCGCACCGCCGCGGCCCTGCCCGCCGGCGCCCGCCGCGTCCTCGTCCTCGGGTCCGAGGAGCTGATGTACGCCCCGCTGCGGCTCGCCCGCGAGCTGGAACGCCTCCTGCCGGCAGACGTACGGTTCTCCACCACCACGCGCTCGCCCGTGCTCGCGGTCGACGACCCCGGCTACGCCATCCGCACCCGCCTGGTCTTCCCCGCCCACGACGACCCGGCCGACGGCCCCGGCGAGCGCTACGCCTACAACGTCGCCGGCGCCGGCTTCGACGCCGTCGTCGCCGTGGTCGACTCGGTCGGCGACACTCCCGCCCTGCACGCGTCCGACGGCCTCCTCGCCCGCCTCGCCGAGCACGTCCCGCACGTCCTGCTCGCGGTCGTCCCCTCGTACGTCCCGCACGCACCCGAAAGGCCGGCCATGCTGCCCGAGCCCCTCCGCGGCCCCGCTTTCTCCTCGTACGCGCCGGAGGAGGTCGGCTGGCTGCTCCAGGACCTCTCCGACGTCACCCTGGAGGCGCCGACCGAGGAGCGCGAGGAGGCCATCCAGAGCGGCGGGGCGCACTACGCCGAGTCGCTGCCGGTGGAGTACCAGCCCAGCGAGCAGTACCAGCAGCTGTTCCACGCCGCCCTGGACGCCTCGGCCGCACGGATCGCCCGGGCGGCCGGCGCGGTGACGGAGCTGGTCCTGGCGGAGCGCTCACCCCGCCCGGTGCTGGTCTCCCTCGCCCGCGCGGGCACCCCGGTCGGCATCCTCATGCGCCGCTGGGCGCGGTTCCGGCACGGTCTCGACGTGCCGCACTACGCCGTCTCCATCGTCCGGGGCCGGGGCATCGACGCCAACGCGCTGCGCTGGCTCGCCGCCCATCACGACCCCCGGGACGTCGTGTTCGTGGACGGCTGGACCGGCAAGGGCGCCATCACCCGCGAACTGGCCCGGGCGGTGGAGGAGTTCGAGGCGAAGGAAGGCATCACGGGCTTCGACCCGGAGATCGCCGTCCTCGCCGACCCCGGCTCCTGCGTCCGCACCTACGGCACCCGCGAGGACTTCCTCATCCCCTCCGCCTGCCTCAACTCCACGGTGTCCGGCCTCATCTCCCGCACCGTCCTGCGCGCGGACCTCGTCGGCCCGGACGACTTCCACGGCGCCAAGTTCTACCGCGAACTCGCCGGCTCGGACGTCTCCGGGGCCTTCCTCGACGCCGTCTCCGCCCGCTTCCCGGAGGTCGCCGGCTCCGTCGGCGCGGCGGCCGGGGAGCTGATGGCCGAGGACCGTTCGCCCACCTGGGCGGGCTGGCGGGCCGTGGAGCGCATCAGCGAGGAGTACGGCATCCACGACGTGAACCTCGTCAAGCCCGGCGTCGGCGAGACCACCCGGGTGCTGCTGCGCCGGGTGCCGTGGAAGATCCTCGCGCGCGCCGGTGCCGGCGCCGACCTGGACCACGTGCGGCTGCTCGCCGGGCAGCGCGGGGTGCCGGTAGAGGAGGTCGACGGCCTGCCGTACACCTGCGTCGGGCTGATCCACCCCCAGTACACGCGCGGTGCGACGGGCGCCGACGGCCGGGCGGTGACCGCGTGATGCCGGTGCTGGTGGCGAGCGACCTCGACCGTACGCTGATCTACTCCGCCGCGGCCCTCGCGCTGACCATGCCGGACGCACGCGCCCCCCGGCTGCTGTGCGTGGAGGTGCATGAGGCACGGCCGCTGTCCTACCTGACGGAGACCGCGGCCCGGCTGCTGACCGACCTCGGCGACGCGGCCGTCTTCGTGCCGACGACGACCCGGACGCGCAAGCAGTACCAGCGCATCAACCTGCCCGGGCCCCCGCCGAAGTACGCGATCTGCGCCAACGGCGGGCACCTCCTGGTCGACGGGGTCACCGACGCCGGCTGGCACGCGGCCGTACAGGCGCGGCTCGCCGACGAGTGCGCGCCGCTGGAGGAGATCCGCGAGCACCTGCTGAGGTCCGCCGACCCGGTCTGGGTGCGCAGGCAGCGGATCGCGGAGGACCTGTTCGCCTACCTCGTGGTCGAGCGCGAGCTGCTGCCCGAGGAGTGGGTGAAGGAGCTGGCGGTGTGGGCGGAGGACCGGGGCTGGACGGTCTCGCTCCAGGGCCGCAAGATCTACGCCGTGCCGAAGCCGCTCACCAAGAGCGCGGCCGTTCGCGAGGTCGCCCGTCGCACCGGCGCGCAGCTGACACTGGCGGCGGGGGACTCGCTGCTCGACGCCGACCTGCTGCTGGCCGCCGACCGCGGCTGGCGCCCCGGCCACGGCGAGCTGGCCGACACCGCGTGGAACGCGCCGCACATCAGCGCGCTGCCGGAGCGGGGGGTGCTGGCGGGGGAGCGGATCCTGCGGGAGTTCCTGGAGACGGTGGGAGCGGCACGGGCGGCGCGGGCGGCGCGGGCTGGACTCGGGTCAACGACCGTTGGCCCACAGCCGTAGGCCCCCCTGGAGTCGGCCCACAGCCGTAGGCCTACGTGTGTTGACCTACGCGTGTCGGCCTACCGGTGTCGGCCTACGGCTGTAGGCAGCACGGTGGGCCAACACTTGTTGGCAACCGCTCCCGGTTCAGCCGCAGCACCCTCCGCCGCAGCACCCACCGCCCCCGCCTCCGGCGGCCCGGGGTGCCGGGGCCGGGGCGGGGGTGCGGGAGACGCCGGCCACGGCCACCGTCGACAGGAGTTTGACCGTGTCGGCGTGGCCCTCGGGGCAGCTCGCGGGGGTGGCGGACTCCGCCATCGGGCGGTTCAGTTCGAACGTGCTGCCGCAGGTCCGGCAGCGGTACTCGTAGCGAGGCATGGGCCCAGGTTAGCCGTCAAGGGCCGCTGGGGGGCGTCTCAATGTTCCATGAGTGTTGCTTACTATCCGGCATATGTGCGGGGCATTCGAAAACGTTACTGATAATTTGTGAATGCCGTTGCGAGGATGCTCAGCTCACCCGCGCGAGCGAGACCTAGTGCGGAGGGAGACGCAGGCGTGACCGACGCGTCGCAGGGGGAGGGCGGCTCCATGGGGGATGGTCGGGGCGAGAAGCCGTGGGAGGCCGACGAGACCCTGCATCTGAGAGTGGACGCCCTCAGGGCCGACGAGACTATGCAGTTGCGGGTCCCGCCGCCGCCCGAGCCGTCCGCCCCGGCCGGCGGCCGGGCGGAGCGGCGGCGCGGCGCGCGCGCCGCCGAGGGCACCCCGGCGGATGCTTCCGGCCGTTCTTCCGGTGGCCGTTCCTCCGGCCTGTCCTCCCGCCTCCCCTCCGGCCTTCCCTCCGGCCTCTCCGCCGCCCGCGAGCGCGCCGTCACCGCCCTCGCTCCGCTGCTCGCCCGGCTGGCGCCGTACGCGCGCCGCCTGGCCCCGTACGCGCGCCGTCTGAAGCCGGTCTACCCGCGCCGCGGCCGGACCGGCTGGCGGCGCTGGATACCCTCCTGGCGCCAGTCGCTCGGCGCCGTCCTGACCTCGTTCGGCCTGCTCGGCGCGTTCCTCGTGACCGCCTACGCGATGACGGACATACCGAGCAATCTCAACTCGTACGCGACACAGCAGGACAACGTGTACTTCTGGTCCGACGGTACGCCGATGGCCCGGACGGGCTGGGTGCAGCGGCAGGCGATGCCCCTGCGGGACATACCCCCGGACGTCCGCTGGGCGGTGCTCGCGGCGGAGAACGAGAGCTTCTACTCGGACCCGGGCATATCCGCCAAGGGCATCACCCGGGCGCTGTTCCGCACGCTGGGCGAGGGGGACACCGAGGGCGGCTCCACCATCACCCAGCAGTACGTCAAAAACGTTTATCTCACACAGAACCAGACGGTAAGCCGCAAATTCACCGAGGCGATGATCTCCCTCAAGCTCGACAACGCGATGAGCAAGGACCAGATCCTCGAGGGCTATCTCAACACCAGCTGGTTCGGCCGCGGCACCTACGGCATCCAGCGGGCGGCGCAGGCGTACTACGGCAAGGACGTCGGCAAGCTCAACGCCTCCCAGGCGGCCATGCTCGCCTCGCTGCTCAAGGGCGCCGGCCTGTACGACCCGACGCTGAGCAAGGCCAACCACGCGCGGGCGGTGGAGCGCTGGTCCTGGATCCTCGACCGCATGGTCAAGATCGGCAAGCTGTCGCCGGAGGAACGGGCCGGGTACACGAAGTTCCCCGAGCCGCTGAAGAGCAATCCGCTGTACGACACCGGTGAGCAGAGCGACTACCTGGTGGAGCTGGCGACGCAGTACGCCAAGAAGGCCGCGCACCTCACGGACAAGCAGTTCGACCTGGGCGGCTACCAGATCTACACGACATTCGACCGCAAGCGGGAGAAGGCGCTGACCGACGCCGTCACCAAGGCCCGCAAGCAGGCGAAGCGGGACGACCCGAAGGTGGCGTCGGACGCGCACTACGGCGCCTCCTCGGTGGCCGCGGACGGGCGCATCCTGGCCGTCTACGGCGGCCCGGACCACCGTAAGCAGGGCTACAACGACTCCAACGCGACCACCGTCCCGGCCGGCACCGCGTTCACGCCGTTCGTCTACGCCGCCGGACTCGAACACGGCGTCCGCACGTCACGCGACGGGCCGGCCACGCCCGTCACCCCGGATTCCGTGTACGACGGCGACGACGGCGTGCCCGTCACCACCCCGGAGGGGCCCTACTGGGACCGCAGCGGCAAGAAGGTCGCCGCGCACAACGACGGCGGGAGGTCGTACGGGCGGATCACGCTGCGCGAGGCGATGGCCCGGTCGGTGAACACCCCGTTCATGCAGCTCGGCATGGACGCCGGCCTGGCCACCGTGCGCCGGACCGCCGAGGAGTCCGGGCTGCTGCCCTCCAGCATCGGCCCCCAGGTGCCCGGCCTGTCGCTGGGCAACTCCACGCCGAGTGCGATCCGCATGGCCAGCGGTTATGCCACGTTCGCGGCCGGCGGCACCCACACCGAGCCGTACTCGGTGCGCCGCGTCACCCGGAACGGCGCCCCGGTCGCGCTGACCGTCCCGCACGCCAGGCGGGCGGTCGGCGGCAAGGTGGCCCAGGAGGTCACCGAGGCGCTCACCGACTCCTTCCGCACCGCCCATCCGGAGGCGGCGGCCGGCCGCACCGGGGTGTCGGGGAAGGCCGGCACCACCGAGAAGGACACCGCCGCCTGGTACGTCGGCACGGCCGACTCCGTGTCCACCGCGGCCGTCGTCTACCGGATCGACCTGGCCACGTCCTTGGAACCGCTGCCGCTCCAGGGACTGGCCGGCACCTCCGACAACAGCGTCCCGTACGCCCTCTGGTCTGCCGCGACGGGCCTCGGCTGAGACCTGCCCACTTTCCCCTTCCCCAGAATGAGCCGCGCATGCCCCGGAAGATGTCGTCGTCAGGCCGCCGTCGCGCACCCCGTCGCCGCGGTGCGCCCCTCCCCACCCGGCCCCAGGTGCTGACCGCCCTGGCGGCGCTCCTCGTCGTGGCGTCGCTGGTGGCCGGTTTCCTGGTGCTGTCCCGCTCGGACAGCACCACGCCGACCGCCTCCGCGGACCGGAAGCCCGCGGCTGCCCCGAAGGGCACGCCGAGCCCGAGCTGGGACGGCAGGACCAAAATCCTCGGCGACGGCTCGACCTCGTACACAGGCCCGCAGAAGGGGCAGTTGAAGCCGGTGCCGCTCAAGCCGGGGGAGAAGCCGCCGCAGTTCGTGGTGTTCTCCTGGGACGGCGCGCTGGAGGGCAGCGACCACCTGTTCTCGCACTACCGGGAGCTGGCCGAGCAGTACGACGCCCACATGACGTTCTTCCTCACCGGCATCTACCTGCTGCCCAAGACCAAGAAGTCGCTCTACCACGGCCCCATGCACTCGCCCGGCGACGCCGCGATCGACTACGCCACCGACGACCACATCCGCACCACGCTGGAGCAGCTGGGCGAGGCGTACAAGGACGGTGACGAGATCGGCACGCACTTCAACGGCCACTTCTGCGAGGCCAAGGGCGGCGGTGACTGGAGCGTGCAGGAGTGGAAGAGCGAGATCGACCAGTTCTTCTCGTTCGTCGAGCACTGGAAGACCAACACCGGCTTCAAGGACATACCCGCGCTGCCGTTCGACTTCAAGCAGGAGGTCACCGGCGGCCGGGCACCCTGCCTGGAGGGCCAGAAGAACCTGCTGAAGGCCATCAAGAGCTACGGCTGGCGCTACGACGCCAGTTCGCCGGGCGACTTCCAGATCTGGCCGTCGAAGAAGAGCGGCGTCTGGGACTTCCCGCTCCAGATGCTGCCGTACGAGAGCGGCAAGTACCAGGGCCTGTCGATGGACTTCAACTTCCTCTACAACCAGTCCGGGGGCGAGACCAAGGGCGACCCGGCCAAGTACCCCGAGTGGGAGCAGCAGACCGTCGACTCCTACATGGCCGGCTTCAACCGCGTGTACTACGGCAGCCGGGCACCGCTGTTCATCGGCAACCACTTCGAGGACTGGAACGGCGGCATCTACATGCGGTCCATCGACCAGGTGGTCAAGAACGTCTGCACCAAGAAGGGCGTGAAGTGCGTGTCCTTCAAGGAGCTGTCCGACTGGCTCGACGTACAGAAGCCGCAGACGCTGGCCGCCCTGCGCAGCCTCGACCCCGCCCAGTCGCCGGACTGGTCCGCGGTCGTCAAGTGACCGGCGCGTGACGTTGGTTCCACTTGTGCAACCCCCTTCACAACCGCCGCACACGCCGTGCGAAGATGCCCCCCTCCCGGTAGGTGTACCGGCGTAGAGGGGAAACATCATTGAAATCAAGAAGACTTAGCCGTAAGCGGAGCCGCACGGCCATAGTCACCGCGGCCGCCGCCTCGGTGGTGGCCGGTGTGGCCCTGGTACCCAACTGGAGCGCGGGTGCGGCGGTGACCGACGATCCGACCGTGGACGCGGCCACCAAGGCGACCTTCCAGCGGCTGGCCGACGCGGTCTTCACCGACCGCACGCAGGCGCTCGTGGAGGGTGCCGGCAAGGCCGGCACCCGGCACACGTCCGGCTTCTCGGGATCGGTGCGCCTGTCCGGCGGGCAGACCCGCGAGCAGACGTCCGCGCTGGACGAGCTGCGTGACCGCCGCAGCCGGCTGGCCCGGCTGGGCGAGACGTACGGCGGGGGGAACACCAAGGTCACGCTGGACGCGACCCGGGTCACGGGCCGGCACGCGAAGGTCGACGTCACCGAGAACACGACGCTGTCCTACGACAAGGCCACGACCAAGGGCCCGAAGTCCACCGGCTTCCAGGCGCACCACGAGCTGACCTTCACGGCCGACCGGCACGGGACCTGGCAGCTGACCGGCATCCGTGACACGGACGACGGCTATCTCGCGGTGAACCAGGTCGCCAAGCCGGCCGTCGCCAAGGTGAAGACCGCCGGTGAGGACGACGGTCCGCCCAGCGCGGCCCGCTCGGCCACCAGCTGGCCCGCGCCGGCCAACGCGAAGAACTTCTCCGCGTCCGGCTACGACTACCAGGCCATGGCGGCGTACGCGGCCAAGTACTGGAACACGTACAACCCGGCCTACCCGGACTTCAACGGGCAGGGGGCGGGCGGCGACTGCACCAACTTCGTCAGCCAGTCCCTGAAGGCGGGCGGCTGGAAGCACGTCCCCGGCTACACGAACGACTTCCACAAGTGGTTCGGCAACTCCGACATCCAGTCGGACTCCTTCGTCGGGGTCAACGAGTTCTCCTGGTTCGCGCTGTCGTCCAAGCGGGTCACCAGCCTGGCCAACGTCTATCAGCTGGACGTCGGTGACGTGCTCCAGATGGACTTCAACCGGGACGGGTCGAAGGACCACTCCATGATCGTCACGTACCGGGACCGCCGGGGCGTGCCGTACGTGAGCTATCACTCGACCAACACCTACAACAGGTCGGTGGCCAGCCTCGTCGCCTCGTACCCGAGCGCGGCGTTCTACGCCTACCGCACCTGACCCCGCCGGGGGTCCTGCCGCTCCGGCCCGTCCCGCTGTTCCTGCGGGGAGGGGTCGGGGTGGCGGGCCCGCCAGTACGGGTTGTCGTACGGCAGGGCGTGTCCGACCCGGCCGTACATGCCGAAGGTCATCAGCAGCAGGCCCACGATGAAGCTGAAGAACACGTTCTGGATCTTGAAGGCCAGGAAGTTGCTGCGGGTGTCCAGCAGCCCGAGGAAGAGGAAGCCGTTCAGCAGGAACAGCACGCCGAGGACCATGTTCAGGGTCGAGGCGACGTTCCCGCCGATCACCATGCCGGCCAGCAGGATCGCGCCGATGCAGATCGACAGCACACTGAGCGAGCCGTTGGCGTTCAGCCCGACGACCCTGGCACCGCCGGTGTTGAAGTAGCCGATGTGGTTGATCAAACCGAGGACGCCGAAGACGACCAGGAACGCGCCGATCAGGCCCGCGCCCAACCGGTAGACCCGGTTGAGGCGGTGATCGACGGGCAGGTGGTCGTCCAGCCGCATCCGCGGGCGCTCGTCGGCTTTCCTCGTGTGCACAGCGTGTGCGGCCATGTCCGGCTCCCTCGGCGCTAGCGGAGGCCATCCGTCCACTTCAATATCCGCCCGCCCCGCCCCCCTCGGCAACACGGCGCGGCAGTTCAGTGCCCGGTCCCGCGCTCCTCGCGGATCCGCGACACCACCCGGGCCGCCGCCTGCCGCACCGCGTCCGTCTCGGTCAGGAAGTGCCAGTAGTCCGGGTGCCGCCCCTCCAGCGTGCCGATCGCCCGCTCCAGGCGGGCCACCGCGTCGTCCAGCGGGCGGGCGTCCCGCGGATCGGGAGCCGTCCGGCCCGTCATGGCCAGCCGCTGGGCGTCCCGTAGGGCGAACCGGGTCCGCTCGATCTCCTGATGCGGATCCTTCTGCACAGCGTTCAGCCTGGTCAGCCGGTCCCCGGCGGCCGAGACGGCGTCGTCCGTGGTGTTCAGCAGGGCCCGCACGGTCGACAGCAGCGAGGTGGCGTCCGGCCACCGCTGGGCGTCCCGCGCCGCCTGCGCCTCGTGGAGCTTCAGCTCGGCCTGCCGCACGTTCTCAGCGGCCTGTTCGGGCACGTGCTGGAGATCCTGCCAGCAGGCGGCGGCGAACCGCCGCCGCAGTTCGCTCAGCACCGGCTGCACCTGCCCGGCACGCGTGGTCAGCGCCTGCGCCCTGGTGCGCAGACTGACCAGCCGGTGGTCGATCTCGGCGGCCTTCTCCGGCAGCCGTTCCGCCTCCGCCCGGATCGCCCCGGCCTCCCGCTGCACCCGCTCGGCGCGCTCCAGCGTCGGCGCCACACCGTGCTGCCCGGCACCCTGGTTCAGCCGGGTCAGCTCGGGCGACAGGGCCGCCAGCCGCGCGGCCAGTTCGTCGGCGCGCAGCCCGCGCTGCCGTACGGCGTCCAGGGCGTTGCTCGCGGCCAGCAGCGACTGCCGGGCCCGCTCCACGGCCGGTGCCAGCCGGGCCAGCGCGGTCTCCGCGCTCCCCAGCAGCGGTCCCAGCGAGGCACCGAACCGCTCCAGGTCCTGGCGGACCCGCACCAGTTCGTCCCGGGCCGCGGTCAGCTCGGCCCGCGCCCGGGCGGCCGCGGCGGCCTCCAGGCCGTCGTGGTCCAGGTCATGGGCGTCGACCGCCTGGATGTACTGTCCGCTGGCCTCGTCGATCCGGCGCCCGAGCACCTCGAAGTCGGACACGGCGCGCCGGGCGGCGGGGGAGTCGTCCACCGCCGTGATGGTCTCGATCGAGATCCGCAGATCCCGCTGGGCGGTGTCGAGTTCGTAGAACGCGGCCGCCGCGGCGTCCTTGGCGGCCTGCGCGTCGGCCCGCTGGCTCTCCGCCCGCCCGCCGAACCAGCGGCGGGTGCCGCCGCCGGCGAACGCGGCGGGCAGCGCGAGCGCGGCCAGCACGGGCAGGCCCATCAGGGTGAGGGTGTCCCGCAGGGCGCCCCGCCGCGGAGCGGACCCGCGGGGGACCCGTGCGGGGGGCGGCGGCGGGTACGGCCGCGTCGCTGGCGTGCCCGGTGTCGCCGTCACATCCCTCTCCCGTGCTGTGGTCCGCGCTGGGTGGTGACATTCTCCCACCCGTCGAAGACGAACACACGGGCCGGTCAGTTCGCCGTACGCACCGCGACTTCGCCGACCTGTGCGTGCGCCGGCACCCGGTGCGGGCTGCTGTCGTCGCGGGGCGCGGACACGGTCCCGTCGTCGGTGCCGGCCGCCACCCGGTACGCGCCCTCGGGCACGGTGACGGTGACCGAGCCGTCGTCGCTGTGGACGTCCACGAGGTCGGGCGCGCGGGACAGCCGGACGTCCACCGGGCCGTCCTGCGTGGCGGCCCTCACCCGGCGCGAGGAGACCTCCGCGCGCACGGAGCCGTCGTCGGCCCGCAGGTCCAGCGGCCCGCTGGAGCCGGTGACGTGCACGGCGCCGTAGCCGACGCGGACGCTGAGCGGGTCCCGGAATCCGGAGGCCCGCACGGCCCCGTCCTCGCTCACGACGTGCACGTCGTCGGCGGCTGGGGCGCCGCAGGCGCTCACCCCCGCGAGGGGCGCCCCGGTGAGGACGGCGCCGGTGGTACGGGCAAGGACGGAACGGGCCGTCGGATCTTCCCCCTGGGCCGGTCCGCCGGACCGGGGGCCGGAGCACGTCGGTCTCCGGCGACTCCGGGCGGCGGGCACCCGCGTGACGCTCCGGCGGACACCCGGACCCGGGGTGGGGCAACCCTCCTGTCGCGCGGCCTCCTGTCGCGCGGCCCCCGACCCGGGCAGCGGGGCGAACGGATTGCGGCGCGGCCCACCGGGCAATGTAGGCTGTCGGCCTGTCCCGGGTGCGTAGCTCAGGGGTAGAGCGCCTGCCTTACAAGCAGGATGTCGGCGGTTCGAAACCGTCCGCGCCCACCGGCCGGCCCCCCGGAGAAGTCTCCGGGGGGCCGTCGTGCTTCAGCGGCGCCCCGCCCGCTACCTCCCGCCCTCCGCGGTCTCCTCGTGGACGTGCTTCAGCCGGGTGCGCGCCTCGACGCGGTCCGCCGCCGCGACCTCCGTCCAGAACCGGTGGGTGCTGACGAAGACCGCGAGTTCGTGTTCGCGGCGCCGCAGCTTCTCCACCTCGGCCTGCTCGTCGTCCGTCCAGCCGGGGGACGCGGGCCGCTCGACCTTGCGCCAGCCGTTGTCGTCGCTGAAGCCGTCCATCGGCTCCACCGACCAGGGAAGCCGCCTGAGCAGGGCCGACAGCTCGGCCCGGACCTGATGCAGCTCCTCCTGGCCGGCGAGGAGGTCACTGGGGAAGTCATAGGTCGTAGCCACGCCGTAATGCTACGCCTGTTCGAATTTATGGGGCGAGTCCGTGCGGCGGAAACGGAGGCCGTTCATCCGAACGGGTGACCGATGTCAGTGCCCGGCGGCCCGCACCTCCCGCACCAGCCGCGCCGTCACCGGCACCGGCACGCCGTGCCGTCCGGCCGCGCGGAGCAGCGCCCCGCCGACGGCGTCCAGTTCGAGCGGCCGGCCCGCCTCGGCGTCGCGCTGCATGGACGACCGGGCGCCCGGCGGGAAGGCGTCGTACCGGGCCATGGCCCCGGCCGGATCGGCCGGCCCGCCACAGGCCCGGCTGACCGCGGCGGTCTCGGCGACCAGCGCCTCCAGCTCTTCCCGGTGATGGGTGCGGACCTCGCCGAGCGGGCGGCCGTACCGGGTGGTGAGCAGCGCGAACGGGGCGAGGAAGGTCATCTTGGCCCACAGGGCCGCCGTCTCGTCCCCGGCCACGCGGACGGTCGTACCGGCTGCGCGCAGATGCGCGGCGAGGGCGTCGAGACGGCCACGGGGTACGGCGTCCCCGGCCAGGTCCAGCTCCGTGAACGGGCTGCCGTGTTCGATCACGCCCGGGGCGATCCGGGTGGACTCCACCCGGATCACGGCGGGGGCGACCCGGTCGGGACGGTAGCGGGCGCGGAGGACCGCCGGGTGCTCGACGCCGTTCAGCAGCGGTACGACGAGCGCGTCACCGAGGGCGGCGGGCGGGACGCGGGTGAGCGCCGCGTCGAGCGCGGTGTGCTTGACGGCGATCAGGCAGGCGTCCACCGGTCCGCGCAGCTCGGTGTCCGCCTCGACGGAGGCGGTGAACTCGCCGAACTGCGGGCTGCGGACCGTGATGCCGGTACGGCGCAGGGCGTCGGCCGTGTCGTCGCGGGCCACGCACACGACGCGGTGGCCGGCGCGGGAGAGGAGGGCGGCGAGCAGGCCGCCGGTGCCGCCGGGGCCGAGTACGGCCACGGTGAACGGGTGCGTCATGGAGTTGTCCTTCCGACGGTCGGCCCCGGGTCGGTGGCCGCCTTCGCGGTGATCATCGCAGGGGCGGCCGGGGCGCGCCAGACTGAGGGCATGTGCCGGAGCATCAAGACGCTGCGTCCGCCCGCGCTGCCGGGCGAGGCCACGGACGAGGACATGCGCGCCGCCGCGTTGCAGTACGTGCGGAAGGTGTCCGGCTTCCGGGCACCCGCCGCGCACAACCGCGAGGTGTTCGACCGGGCGGTGGACGCCGTGGCCCGGGCGACGGCGGAGCTGCTCGACGGGCTGGAGGTCCGGGGCGCGGGCGCCGCGCGGGCGGAAGCGGTCCGGGCGGCGCGGGGGTAGCCCGCCGGACCAGGGCCCGGCGGAACGGCGGACCGGGCGCCGGCGGACCGACGCCGATGTTCCGTCGAGGCGCGCCGTCCCGCCGCCTCGTCATGCCCTCATGCCCTCATGCCCCATCTCTCGAGCCGGTGCGCGGGCGCGGTCTCAGCGCGTATGTTGAACTTGCAAGCATTGATTAGGTACCCCTAACCTGGACTCTCGTTCGGTTCCGCCGCCCCACGGCCGGCCCATGTCCTTGGCCGGTCCGACCGCACCGAAGAGGAGATATCCCCCATGTCCGCACGCCTCAATTCCGCTCAGCCGTACGTCATCGGGCTCTTCCGCATAGTCATCGGCCTGCTCTTCGCCGCGCACGGCGCCGCCTCCCTGTTCGGCGTCCTCGGCGGTGCCGCCGGCACGGGCGGCACGCTCGATGCCGGCGCCTGGCCCGGCTGGTACGCGGCCGTGATCCAGCTGGTCGCCGGCGGCCTGGTGCTGCTGGGCCTCGGCACCCGCGGGGCCGCGCTGATCGCCTCCGGCTCGATGGCGTACGCCTACTTCGACGTCCACCAGCAGGCCGCCCTGTGGCCCCTCCAGAACGGCGGCGAGCCGTCGGTGCTGTTCTGCTGGGCGTTCTTCCTGCTGGTCTTCACCGGTTCCGGCGCCTTCGGTCTCGACCGGCTCCTCGCCCGGCGCACGGCGGCGGCCGGCGAGCCCGCCGCCGAACAGGCCCCCCTGACGGCCTGATCCGCCCCTGCGGAAACCCCCGCGACCCTCCTGTCACTCCCTCGGCGTACGCTGTATGGCTGTCAACGGGGGAGTGTCGGGAGTCGTGGTGTTCGAAAGCGTGGGGTCGCTGGCGGCCGGTCCGTGGATCTATGCCGTGGTGGCCCTGTCGGTGCTGTTCGACGTGTTCCTGCCGGTCCTGCCGAGCGGGGTACTCGTCATCACGGCCGGCACGGCGGCGGCCGCGGGGTCGGGGGCGGCGGCGGGCGGGGTTCCGCACGAGGTGCCGGACATCCTGGCTCTGATCGTCTCCGCGGCGACCGCCTCGGTCCTCGGCGACCTGGTGGCCTACCGGCTGGCGTGGCGGGGCGGCGCCCGCCTGGACCGCGCGATAGCCCGCTCCCGGCGGCTGACCACCGCGCAGGAACGTCTCGGCGACGCGCTCGCCCGGGGCGGTGGCGCGCTGGTCGTCCTCGCCCGCTTCGCGCCCGCCGGCCGCTCGGTCGTCTCCCTCTGCGCGGGCGCCGCCCACCGCCGCGCCCGCGACTTCCTGCCCTGGTCGGCCCTGGCCGGCCTGTCCTGGGCCGGGTACAGCGTCGCCCTGGGCTACTACGGCGCCCAGTGGCTGGGCGCGACCTGGCTGGCCACGGGTGTCTCGGTGGCCGCGCTGTTCGGGGCGGGCGCGGCGGCGGGCTTCCTGATGCGCCGCCGGCCGGCCGCCTGACGCGGCGCGCCCGGTGCCCGCGGGGGCGCGGGCACCGCACGACCGTCTGCGGCGGACCCGCGGTCACCGGGCGCGCGGGGTTCAGCAGCCGGCGAGGTAGTTCGTCAGCGCGCTCTTCTCGGCTGTGTCGACCGAGAGGTCGTAGTAGTACTTGACCTGCACCCAGGCGCGGACGTAGGTGCAGACGTACGCGGTCCGGGACGGCACCCAGGTGGCCGGGTCCTGGTCGCCCTTGGCCTGGTTGACGTTGTCGGTGACGGCGATCAGCTGCGGCCGGGTCAGGTCGTTGGCGAAGCCCTGCCGCTGGGCGGTGGTCCACTTGCTCGCCCCGGAGTCCCAGGCCTCGGCCAGCGGGACGAGGTGGTCGATGTCCAGGTCCGAGGCGGCGGTCCAGGTGGCGCCGTCGTAGGGGGAGTACCAGCTGCCGCTGGTGGCGGCGCAGGCGGAGTCGGTGACGACGTTGGTGCCGTCCCGCTTGAGGACCGTCTCGCGGGTGTTGCAGGTGCCGCTGATGGTGATCCAGAGCGGGAAGAGGTCGCGGCTGTAGCCGGTGCGGTTCTCGGTGGCCACGGTGAGCTGGGCCAGGTAGCCGCGGGCGGTGGCGGCGCTGACCGGCGTGGGGAGGGCGGCCGAGGCGCTCGGGGAGTTGACCAGGGCGGCGGAGGCCGTCAAGCCGGTGAGGGCCGCGAGTATGCTCAGCCGTCGACGCGCGTAGAGTTTGGGCATGGGGTAACTCCCTTGTGGGGTGCGGGCGTTGGGGTGCGGGCGAGGAAATGCTCGCGGGACCGTCTTGCCGGGGGGTGAGCGCTCGGTAAGAAGCTAATGACGTGTGCATGACACGACAAGGTTCACGGCGGAACCTTCACATCCCGTACGATGGGTGGCGCAGAAGGGGAGTAGCTCTTCGCCGGACCGTCGACATACTGCTCAGCGAGCCTGAGCCGGCGCCCGGAGGCGGACCACCGATTCTCATCGAGGTCCGCCAGCGAGACCTTCGGCAAGCAGTGCACGCCCGCGCCTCCCGGCGCGGGCGCCGTGTGCGCTGCCGTGCCGAGGTGTCAGCGCAAGACGTACCGCACTCTCGGCGGGGCAGCCCGATCGATTGAGGGACCTTGATCAGCATCACCGTGACGGCGCTCGTCTTCGGCGTCGTCTTCCTCGCCGAACTGCCGGACAAGACCGCGCTCGCCGGCCTCGTCCTCGGCACCCGCTACCGCGCCTCGTACGTCTTCGCGGGCGTCGCCGCCGCCTTCCTGCTGCACGTCGTGCTCGCCGTCGCGGCCGGCAGCGTGCTGACCCTGCTGCCGCAGCAGATCGTGCACGCCGTCACCGGTGTCCTCTTCCTCGGCGGGGCCGCGGTGCTGCTGCTGAAGAAGGGCGAGGACGAGGAGGAGATCAGGAAGCCCGCCGACCAGTCCTTCTGGAAGGTCGCCGGCACCGGCTTCATGCTCATCCTGGTCGCCGAGTTCGGCGATCTCACCCAGATCATGACCGCCAACCTCGCGGCCCGCTACGACGACCCGCTCTCCGTCGGTCTCGGTGCCGTGCTGGGCCTGTGGGCCGTCGCCGGACTGGGCGTCGTCGGCGGAAAGGCCCTGATGAAGCGCGTACCGCTGCGGCTGATCACGCGGATAGCGGCGGTGCTGATGCTGGCGCTCGGCGTGTGGAGCCTGTACGAGGCCGTGGCCGGCTGAGCTGAACGGCGGATGAACGTCCGCCGGGGGTGGTGGCGGGATGCCGTCGCGTTTTGTACCGTAGAGGAACAAAGTGGTTCCCGCCCGTTCTCCCTGACCGGCGGGCGGGGCCGCCTTGTCCCTCCCGCCGTCCCCCGACACGGGCCCTTTTTGCGTTCCTGGAGCTGCCGATGCCGGCCACCGCCACGCCCACCGTCCTCACCGCGCGGGCCCTCCTGCTCGACATGGACGGCACCCTCGTCGACTCCCACGCCGTCGTCGAACGCATCTGGCGGCGCTGGGCCGAGCGGCACGGGCTGGACGGCGACGAGGTGATGAAGGTCGTGCACGGCCGGCAGGGACACGCCTCCATGGCCGTCCTGCTCCCCGACCGGCCCAGGAAGCAGAACCTCGCCGACAACGCCCGCATGCTCGCCGAGGAGACCGCCGACACCGACGGCGTCACCGAGGTGCCCGGCGCGAGCACCTTCCTCGCCGCCCTGCGCGGGGTCCCCCACGCCCTGGTGACCTCCGCCGACGTCGCCCTCTCCACCGCCCGTATGCACGCCGCCGGGCTGCCGCTGCCCGCCGTCCGCGTCACCGCCGAATCCGTCAGCGCGAGCAAGCCCGACCCCGAGGGGTTCCTCAAGGGCGCCGCCGAACTGGGCGTCGACCCCGCCGACTGCGTCGTCTTCGAGGACTCCGGCGCGGGTATCGCGGCGGGACGCGCCGCGGGGATGCGGGTGGTGGGGGTGGGTGCGCGCGCCGCGGTCCACGGGCCCGACGCAGTCGTCCGCGACCTTACGCAGGTGGCGGTGGAGGTGTCGGGCGACACGGTGCGGCTGCGCCTGGGCTGAGCGGCGGCGGGGTGGTTCGGTCGGTGGCCGGATGCGGGCCGGTGCGGGCTGGTCGCGCCGTTCCCCGCGCCCGTGGGGTGGGTGTCGCCGAGCGCGGGACCGGTGCGGCCCCGAGCGGGGCTCCTGCCCCGGGGGTGAAGTCGTCGGCTATGGCTGTGAGGTCTCCGATTCCAGGCTTGCTCGGGTCGCCGGGCCGTACTCGCCCAGGGTGTCGCCCCTGATGCCCCGGGCCAGCTGGTAGTCGCGTACGGCGTCCTCCACCGGGCGGGTGAAGACGCCGTCGATCCGGTCGCCGTAGAGGTTCAGCCGGCGCAGCCGCTGCTGGAGGTCCGTGACCTGCGGTCCGGTGTCGCCGCGCCGCAGCACCGGTGCCGCGGCGAGCGTGGTGTGCGGGGTGCCGGAGACCGTCCCGGACGGGGTGGGGGAGGCGGAGCCGGACGCGCTGCCCGACGGCGTCGGGGACGGGGACGGGGACGCCGAGCCCTGGGACGGGCTCGGGTCGGCCGATGCCGACGGGGAACGGGGCGGGGGCGGGGCCGGGGAGCGGGGCGCGGCCGGGGGTGCCGACGCCGGGGCGGGACCCGGCGCGACGGCGTCCGGGATGCTCTGCCTGACCTCCGGGGCCGCCCGGTCCCGCGAGGGCTCATGGTAGGAGGACAGCGCGAAAGCGGCCGCCGCGACGAGCGCGATCCCCGCGCCCCCGGCCGCCAGCAGCACGGTACGGCGGGAGCGGCGCGGTGACCGGGGGCGCGGGGCGGACCCGGCGGCCTGGTGGTCGGGCAGCGTCGGCGTTCCGCTCTCCGCGGCTGGGTGGTCCGGCAGGTCGGACACGGCGGTCCACGTCGGCGGGTCCGGCAGCGCGGGTGTGCCGGGCGCCGCCGTCAGGTGCGGGGGTCCGGGCGAGTCCGGTGCCTCGGCGAGTGCTTCCGTCGCCGCCGGTGGCCTGATCGGCGCTCGCGGCGTCTCCCCCGGCGCGTCCGGCGTCTCCTCCGGCGCGTCCGGCGTCCGCGCGGGCACCGCGGGCGTGCTCCCCGGCGCGTCCCGCATGCTCACGTACGGGCGTATCCGCAGTGGGTCGAAGTCCTCCGCCGCTGCCGCCTCGGCCGTGCGCGTCTCGTGCAGCGCCTCCGCGGCCCGGGCGGTGCAGTCGCAGGACGGCGTGTGGTCCGGCTCCCTCGGCGCCCCGCACTCCGGGCACCCGGTGTCCTCTTTCCCCGTCACCCGTTCGGCCCTCCCCTAGGGAACTTCCGAGATTATGCGGACTTCTCCTCGTCCGCAGGACTCAACAGGCCATAAGCGGTGACACCGATCACGATGGGAGAGGCGCATCCGAGCCCCGGGAGGTCTCCATGGCCCTGGACACGCACGGCACGGCCAAGGACGTGCACGGCGGCGAACACGTACCGGGCAGCGTGCTGGTGCCGATCGGCGCCCTGCTGCTCGGCCTGCTGCTGGCCGCGCTCGACCAGACCATCGTGTCGACCGCGCTGCCGACGATCGTCAGTGAACTCGGCGGCCTGGAGCACCTGTCCTGGGTCGTCACCGCCTATCTGCTGGCGTCGACGGCCGCGACCCCGCTGTGGGGCAAGCTCGGCGACCAGTACGGGCGCAAGCGGCTCTTCCAGACGGCCATCGTGATCTTCCTGATCGGCTCGGCGCTGTGCGGGGCCGCGCAGGACATGCCCCAGCTGATCGCCTTCCGGGCGCTCCAGGGACTGGGCGGCGGCGGACTGCTGGTGCTGTCCATGGCGATCGTCGGCGACATCGTGCCCCCGCGGGAGCGCGGTCGCTACCAGGGCCTGTTCGGTTCCGTCTTCGGCGCGACCAGTGTGCTCGGACCGCTGCTCGGCGGCCTGTTCACCGAGCACCTGAGCTGGCGCTGGGTATTCTACGTCAACCTGCCCGTCGGCGTCGTCGCGCTCGCCGTGATCGCCGTCGCCCTGCGCGTCCCGCACCGGGCCGCCCGCCACGTCATCGACTACCTGGGTACGTTCCTGATCGCGGCCGTCGCCACCTGCCTGGTCCTGGTCGCCTCGCTCGGCGGCACCACCTGGGCCTGGGGCTCGGCGCGGATCATCGGGCTGGCGGTGCTGGGCGTCCTGCTGGCCGCGGCGTTCGTCGCCGTGGAGCGCCGGGCCGCCGAACCGGTCCTGCCGCTCGGCCTGTTCCGCGTCCGCACCTTCACCCTGTCCGCCGTGATCAGCTTCATCGTCGGTTTCGCCATGTTCGGCGCGATGACCTACCTGCCGACGTTCCTCCAGGTCGTGCGCGGCGTCTCGCCGACCCTGTCCGGCGTGCACATGCTGCCGATGGTGATCGGCCTGCTGCTGTCGTCCACGGTCTCCGGGCAGATCGTCAGCCGCACCGGCCGCTGGAAGGTGTTCCCGGTCACCGGCACCGCCGTCACCACCATCGGCCTGCTCCTGCTGCACCGGCTCGACGAACGCAGCGCGACCGCCCAGATGAGCGCCAGCCTGTTCGTCTTCGGCCTCGGTCTGGGCCTGGTCATGCAGGTCCTCGTGCTCATCGTGCAGAACGCCGTCTCCTACGAGGATCTGGGCGTCGCCACCTCCGGCGTCACCTTCTTCCGCTCCATCGGCGCCGCCTTCGGCGTGGCCATCTTCGGCACGATCTTCGCCGGCCGCCTCGGCGACAAGCTCGCCGACGCCTTCCGGGGACTGCGCCTGCCGCCCGGCGCGACCCCCGACGCGCTCAAGGCCGACCCACGCGGCATCGCCGCCCTGCCGTCCGCGCTGCGCCCGGCGGCCCTGCACGCGTACGCGTCCGCCATCACCGACGTCTTCCTGTACGCCGCGCCCGTCGCCGCCCTCGGTTTCGTGCTGGCCTGGTTCCTGAAGGAGGACCGGCTGCGCGGTTCGGTCACCGCACCGGACATCTCCGAGACCATCCCGCCCAACCCGGTCGAGCGTTCCTCCTACGACGAGGTGTGCCGGGCCCTGTCCGTGCTCGGCACCCGCGAGGGCCGTCGGGAGATCTACCGGGACATCACCGAACGGGCCGGGTACGACCTGCTGCCCGCCGCCAGCTGGCTGCTGCTGCGCGTGCGCCGGTACGGCTCCGTGGAGCCGGCCGTGCTCGCCGAGCGCAGCCCCGTCCCGCTCGCGGCGGTCATGGCCGCCGCCCGCCAGGTGGAGGAGCGCCGGCTCGCCGAGCGCCGGGGCCTGGAGCTGGTGCTGACCGGCACGGGCCGCGAGGCCGCCGAACGGCTCACCGGGGCCCGCGAGGAGACCCTGGGCGAGTTGCTCGGCGACTGGTGGCAGCCGGGCCGTTCCACCGACCTCGCGCAGCTGGTCCGGGAGCTGACCGGCGAACTGTGCGGCGCCGAACGGGAACGCCCGCACAACGGTACGGTCACGAAGGCCGGGGCCCGCTGAGGGGCTCGGCCGGGACCAGCTCCTTGCGGAACCAGTGCTCGGCGTACGGCTCGTCGTTGTGCGGGCCGGTCTCGGTGTAGCCGAGCCGGGCGTACAGGGCGCGGGCCTCGACCAGGTCGCCGCGGGTGTCGAGGACGATCCGCCGGGCGCCGAGGGCGCGGGCCGCCTCCTCGGCGGCGGCGACGAGCAGCGCGGCCCCACCCCGGCCGCGCGCCCCCTCCCGCACGAAGACCCGGGTCAGTTCGGCCGTGTCCGCGTCCAGCAGCCGTACGCCCGCCGACCCGGCCGGTGTGCCCGCGTACCTCCCGACGAGCAGCCGGCCCGTGGGCGCGGCGAGTTCGGCGCCCGGGTGGGCCGCGATCTCCCGCTCCAGCTCGTCCGGGTCGGTGCGGTGCCCCTCGTGCAACAGGTACCAGCGGTCGCTGACCTCCGTGTAGTACGCCCGCCACAGGGCGGCGGCGGCCGGGGAGTCGTACGGTTCCGGAGCGATCGTCCATGTCATGCCGGCCATTGTCGGCAGGGGTCCCTCACCCTCGGCAACCGGATATGCGCGACGGCGCGCGGAGGCCGTTTGTGGCCCGGGTTCCGGGTCACACGAAGGATGAACCGGCCAGCGGGGCCGGTCCGATCGGAAGGCAACCATGTCCACAGGCCTGATCATCGCGTTGGCCGTGATCGTGGCGGTCGTGGTCGTCGGGGCGCTGGCCCTGATCGCGCGCGGCCGCGCACGGCACGGCGGGCCCGACCTCAAGCGGCGCTTCGGCCCCGAGTACGAGCGGACCGTGGCCCTGCACGACGGGGACCGCAAGGCGGCCGAACGGGAGCTGACCGGGCGCCTCGAACGCCACGGCGCGCTGCGGGAACTGCCGCTGGACCCCGCCGAGCGGCAGCACTGGGCGGAGCGCTGGACGGCCGTCCAGGAGCGTTTCGTCGACTCCCCGCGCGAGGCGGTGGCCGACGCCGACCGGCTGCTCGCCGAACTCGCCGCGGTGCGCGGCTACCCCTCCGGTGAGCGGTACGAGCAGCAGCTCGAAGCGCTGTCCGTGCACCACGCGGAGAACGTCGACGGCTACCGCCGGGTGCACCGGGCCGCGCAGACCGGCACCGGCACGGCCGAGTCCGACGCCGGGACCGAGGAACTGCGGTCGGCGCTGCTGCGTGCCCGAGCCCTCTTCGACGACCTGACGAGCACGGAACCGGGCCGGCACCGCGCCTCCGCCGGCACGGACCACCCCGGGACGACCGGCACGCAGTCCCACGCCCGGTCCCACACCCCGGTGCTCCACCGGAGCCGACCCGAGGAGAGCTGAACAGCATGCCGGACAGGACGAGCGGTACGAGCGGTACGGACGACGACCGGCGTTTCACCCGCACCCCGGCGGACGCGGGGGTGCCGGCCGGCGAGCAGGCGCACCACGACGAGTGGGCCCCCGGGGACGCGGCACCGGGCCACCGCACACCGAGAGAGGCCCTGCCGCAGGAGCGGCTCCCCGGCGAACCCGCCCCGGACGAGCACGCGGGCGGCCGGCTTCCGGGCTCGGCCGGCTCCGGCCGGGAGGGGCTGACGGCCGACGGCAGCACCCCGCGGAGCACGGCACAGCCGGCACCGGGACCGGACACGGCAGGACTCGCCACGTCCGGGGCATCCGTGCCGGGGCACGGCACCGAGGGCCTGCGTCCCGGTACGGAGGACCTGGGCACGGAAACACCCGGCACCGGCCCCGGCACCGCCGGCACCGGCACGGACGGGACATCCGGCGCGCCGGCCGCGTCCGGCACCGGCGTGGACGCGCCCCTGCTCCCGCACGACGAGGCGGACCGGTGGGAACAGCGGTTGCGGGAGGTGGCCGCCGGGTTCGTGGACGAGCCGAAGGCGGCCGTCGAGGAGGCCGACCGGGCGCTGGAGGAGATCGCCGCACGGTTCACCGAGGCGGTGACGAAGCGCCGCCGCACCCTGCGCACCTCCTGGGAGGGCGGCGAGGACCGCGGCCCCGGGGCCGGCAGCGACACCGAGCAGCTGCGGCTCGCCCTGCGCGACTACCGGGAACTGGCCGGACGCCTGCTGCACGGCTGACTCCGGTCCTTCCCCCTGGCGGCAGCCCTGCGCTGCCGCCATTCGCATGCCGCCCGCTCGACGCCGTACGGCGCCCGGTCCGGCGGCGGCGGACCGGGCAACGGCCGGCATCCCCCGGACCCGACTGCGTTCGCCGCGGCGAGGGGTGGCTTTCGCTCGGTCATGAACCCATTGTGCCGGACGGGACCCCGCCGGGCGTTTTATCATGCGGCGGCGGTACGGCGATCCGCCCACCGCGTCAGGACGTTGCAGGGGGAACGCTCCTGCTCGAACTCACCATGGCCACCGTCTCCGGGGAGGACGCGGGCGCCACGGCCGGCATGGCGATGGCCGAAGCGCCCAGCGAGCCCGGTGCCGTGCTGCGGGTCGGCCGCGACGGGACCGTGTGCCGGCTGGGCACCCCCGAGGACTGGCTGTTCGTCTCCCGGGTGCACCTGGAGTTCCTGTGCGGCCCCGAGGGTGCCTGGCAGGTGACGTGGCTGCGCGGCTCACAGCCCGACCCGGCGTCCGAGGTCCGGGTCACCGTCGGGGAGTACGCCCAGCCCGTCGGCTACGGCGCGACCGTGGTGCTGCCGTACGGCGGGTCCGGCGAGGTCGTCATCCAGGACCGCACCGCACCGCGCAGTGTGAACGTGGGCTTCTACCACGAGCCGTGAGGCGGGTGCCGGCGCATCGCGTCCCGGCGGTCAGCCCAGCACGTGGGCCAGCGCGAAACCGTCGTAGCCCTTGCTGCCGACGGTCTGGATCGCCGTACCGCTCAGTCTCGGGTGCGTGGCGATCAGCTCGATCGCCGCGCGGGTGCCCACCACGTCCGGCTCGGTGCTGTCCGCGTCGGCCACCCGGCCGCCGCGCACCACGTTGTCCACGACGATCAGGCTGCCCGCGCGGGTGAGCCGCAGCGCCCACTCCACGTAGTGCCCGTTGTTGGCCTTGTCGGCGTCGATGAACACCAGGTCGAAGGGGGCCGGGTTCTCGTCGGCGAGCTTGGGCAGCGACTCCAGCGCCGGACCCACCCGCACCTGCGCGATCCGCTCCAGGCCCGCGCGGGCGATGTTCCGGCTCGCCACCTCGGCGTGCTTGGCGCTGTACTCCAGCGACACCAGCCTGCCGTCCTCGGGCAGGGCGCGGGCCAGCCAGATCGTGCTGTAGCCGCCGAGCGTGCCGATCTCCAGGATGTTGCGGGCGTTCTGGAGCCGGGCCAGCAGGTGCAGGAGCTTGCCCTGCGCGGCCGTCACGCCGATCTGCGGCAGCCCCGCGGCCTCACTCTCCCGCAGGGCCGCCCGCAGTGCCTCGTCGTCCGGTGAGAGCCGGCGGATGAAGTAGTCGTCGACGTCGTCCCACAGCTGCGACCCGCTCATAGCGCCTGGTGCCTTTCCCGAGTGTCGTTCCCGAGTCTTCCCCGGACTGCCTGCCCCTGCCCACCGGATGATCCAAGCACAGAACCCCGCACCCCCGAAGGGGCACGGGGCTCCGCGCGCCTCGGAGGGATGCGGGAACCCCGCACCCCCGAAGGGGCGCGGGGAACCGCGCGACGAGCCACGACGCGGCCGCACCCGGCGAGCGACCGCAACCCCCGCATGTGCGGACGGTTACCGCTCCTCCACCGCCGGCGCGGACCCCGGCAGCGGCCGGCCCGCGGACTCGGACATCCGCCACACCGCGAACCCGCCCACGACGGCCGCGGCCATCATGTAGTACGCCGGCATCATCATGTTCCCGGTCAGCCCGATCAGCGCGGTCACGACGAGCGGGGTCGTCCCGCCGAACAGGGACACGGACACGTTGAACCCGATCGACAGGGAGCCGTAGCGCACCCGGGTCGGGAACAGCGCGGGCAGCGCGGCCGGCATGGCGGCCGTGAAGCAGACCAGCAGCAGACCCAGCGCGCCCATGCCGAGCGCGACGGCGACCAGGCTGCCCTGGCGGATCAGCAGCAGCGCGGGGACGGACAGGAGCAGGAAGCCCGCACAGCCCGCCGCGATCACCGGCCGGCGGCCGACGCGGTCGGTCAGGGCGCCCGCGAACGGCTGGACGATCATCATCAGGGCCATCACGCCGAGCACGACCAGCAGGCCGTGCGTCTCGTCGTACTTCAGCTCACTGGTGAGGTAGCTCGGCATGTACGACAGCAGCATGTAGTCGGTGACGTTGAAGACCAGGACCAGGCCCATGCACAGCAGCAGCGCCTTCCACTGGCCCGCGACCATCTCGCGCAGCGGCACCTTCGGCCGGGCGGCCTCCGCCTTCTCGACCTCGGCGGCGAACGCCGGGGTCTCCTCCAGGCGCATCCGCAGGTACAGGCCGATGATGCCCATGGGGCCCGCGATCAGGAACGGGATCCGCCAGCCCCAGGAGGTGAGGTCGTCGGACGAGAGCAGCGCGGTCATCAGGGTGACCAGGCCCGCGCCGCCGATGTAGCCGGCGAGCGTGCCGAACTCCAGCCAGCTGCCGAGGAAGCCGCGCTTCTTGTCCGGGGCGTACTCGGCGATGAACGTGGTGGCACCCGCGTACTCGCCGCCGGTGGAGAAGCCCTGCACGAGCCGCGCGGCCAGCAGCAGGAGCGGCGCGCCGACGCCGATCGTGGCGTACGACGGGATCAGGCCGATCGCGAACGTGCCCGCGGCCATCATGATCATGGTGACGGCGAGGACCTTCTGCCGGCCGACGCGGTCGCCCAGCGGGCCGAAGACCATGCCGCCGAGCGGCCGGACCAGGAAGGCCGCCGCGAAGGCGCCGAAGGTCGACAGCAGCTGCGCGGTCGGGTTGCCGGACGGGAAGAACACCTTGCCCAGAGTGACCGCGATGTAGCTGTAGACACCGAAGTCGAACCATTCCATCGCGTTGCCGAGCGCCGCCGCCTTCACGGCGCGCTTGACGAGTGCGGGGTCGGTGACGGTGACATCACCGGTGTCGCGGGCCGTGGTGGCCCGTCGTGCCTTCAGGGGCGGGTTGACGGCTGTGACGGTCGCCAAGACGGAGCTCGCCTGCCTTTCGACGGGGACGGGGGACGGACCCGGACGGCGTCGCTGACGTACGACGGGCCGAAAAACGACCATAGAGGCATATCCGCCCCTTACGTACCGTGCGCGGATCGGTGCAGCATGCAGTTAAAGGCCGGATACGCAGGTACTCCTGCCCCCTGATCAGCCGCCATTCCGCCTGACCGGTGTGATCCTTGTCGCGCCCCCGGCATGCAACCGAGGGTCACCGGGACGGCCGTCCGGACTGCCGTCTTTTGGACAAAAGACGATCGACGTCAGGTGAAGGGGAGGTTTCCCGCGTCCCCCTGCACGGGGTCTGAAAGCCTCCTGGGAGGCATGGAGGGGGCCCGGCGCGCAGGACGCGCCCGGGACGACGGGGCGGGAGGCCGGCGAGGCGTGGCGAACGTGCGGCACAGCGGGCGATCGACGGATGCCTTCGCGGAAGCGGCGGCCGGAACGCGGCTGCGCGCCGCCCAGCTCGCCCTGTGGGTGATCGCCGCGATCCTCGCCGTACGGCAGATGACGGTCGTCCTGACCACCCCCAGCGGCGAACGGCTCACCGATCTGGAGACCTGGGTCGGCCCCGAGGGCGTCCTGCACGTGAAGGGCTCGATCTACGACTCCACGAGGTTCACCGGCACCCCCTTCGGCGGCCTGGTCCTCAAGCCCCTCACCCGGTCGGCGGAAGCCGCCCTCGGCTGGGGCTGGACCTTCGGCACCCTGCTGCTGGTCGTCACCCTCGGCGTGGTGGCCGCCCGCGCGCTGCCCCAGCCGGTCAGCCGGCGCACCTCGCTGCTGGCCGCCCCGGTCGCCATCAGCCTCCTCATGCTGTCGCTGCCGGTCCGCAGCGCGCTCTGGCTCGGCCAGACCAGCATCATCCCGGTGCTGCTCGTCCTGCTCGGCTGCTTCACCGTCCGCGGGCAGCGCGCGAGCGGCCTGTGCCTGGGCCTGGCCGCCGCCCTCCAGCCGACCGTGCTGCTCTTCGCCCCGCTGCTGTGGTTCACCGGCCGCCGCCGGGCCGCCCGCAGCACGGCCGGCACCTTCGCCGCGTGCACCGCGCTGGCCTGGGCGGCGCTGCCGCACGACTCCGCGACCTACTGGGTGCACCACATGGCCGGCGTGGGACTCGGCGGCAAGGCCGACGGCCTCGCCAACCAGTCCCTGCACGGCGCCCTGCTCCGCCTCGGCCTCACCGGCCCCCTGGAGATCGCCCTCTTCCTGCTGCTCGGTGCGGCCGTCGCCGGTCTCGCCCTGCGCCGCGCCGTCCGCTACGCCCACGACGGCCAGCTCCTGCTCGCCGTGGCGGTCACCGGCTGCGCCGCGGTGGCCGTGTCCCCCACCAGCTGGCAGCACCAACTGCTGTGGGTGCTGCTCGCGGTGGTCGGCCGGGTGGGCAGGCGGGCCTCCGACCGGTACGTCTGGCCGGTCGCGGTGATCCTCGTGACCACGCTCCCGGCGCAGATGATGCTGCCGGACATGCCGGTGCTGTACCCGCTGCGGGACGACCTCGTGCTGCTCGCGGCCCTGGCCGCCGCCACGGCCGTCCCTTTCCTGTCCCGCACCTCGCCGCACTACCAGGTCCCGGTCCCGACCGAGTACGCCCCGCGGCCCCCGGCCCGTTTCCGCCGCGTCGCACCGCTGCCGGCCCTCCGCCGGGTCCTCACCCGCCCCAACCTCCTCCTGGAGCTGCTCCTCATCCGGGTCACGTACGCGTCCTACCAGCAGGTACGGCTGGCCGCGACGGGCGGCACCAACGCCGGGGGCCGTGCCACCGCCGAGCACCACGGCCGCCTGGTCCTCGCCGCCGAGCGCTTCCTGCACATCGACATCGAGCACGCCGTCAACCACGCCGTCGTGAGGGTCGGCTGGCTGCGGGGCTTCTTCGACTCCTACTACGAGTCCTTCCACTTCATCGTCCCGCTCACCGTCCTCGGCGTCCTGTACTGGCGCCGCCCGGTCGACTACCGCTGGGCCCGCGCCTCCCTCGGCTTCGCCACCTTCTTGGCCCTCATCGGCTTCTGGCTCTTTCCCCTCGCTCCGCCCCGCCTGATGCCGGCCCTGGGCATCATCGACACCGTCCACGGCGTCCAGGACTTCTCCCAGCCGGACTACGGCACTCTGACCGCCCTCACCAACCAGTACGCCGCGATGCCGTCCCTCCACTTCGGCTGGTCCCTGTGGTGCGGGATCGTCATCGCGGTCATCGCGCCGAAGCGGTGGATGAAGGTTCTGGGCCTGCTCCACCCCCTCTTCACCATCTCGGCCATCGTTGCCACCGGCAACCACTGGGTCCTGGACGCGGTCGGCGGCGCGGTGGTGGTCGGCGCGGGGTTCGGACTGGACCGCCTCCTCCTGGGCGCACGCGCATCTGCCGTGGCCGCGGACCGGGCTGTGCACGAGTCCCCGGCGTCACACCCGGGTGCTGTCCGCACACCTGGGCGCCGTAGCTGAGTCTGCGCGGGCACGCCTGCGGCTGGGAACCCGACGTGCCGGTGCGGCTGTACGCGGGCAACCGCGACACGGACGTGCCCATCGGCAACGCCCGGACATGCGCGCGCACCCTCGCCGTCCGGGGGCGAGGGTGCGGGTGCTGGAGGTGGGGCCTGTCGACCACTTCGGGTCGGAGCGGGCGGCCCTGGCCGGGGTCGCCCGCTGGTTCAGCGGTGCGACCGCGTAGGGGTGGCTCAGTACCAGCCGTTGGCCTGCCAGAAGTTCCAGGCCTGGGCGGGGCTGCCGTAGCGGGAGTTCATGTAGTCCAGACCCCACTTGATCTGGGTGGCGGGGTTGGTCTTCCAGTCGGCGCCGGCGGAGGACATCTTCGAGGCCGGCAGGGCCTGGACCAGGCCGTAGGCGCCGGAGGAGCTGTTGGTGGCGCTGGGGTTCCAGCCGCTCTCGTGCTCGACGATCCTGCTGAAGGCGTTGAACTGCGCGGCGTCCGGGATCATCTTGTGCGCGATCGCCTGGGCGGAGGAGCCCGAGGAGGGAGCGGCCTGGGCGGGCGCCGCGGTCAGCGCCATGCCGGCGGTGGCGGCGGCCAGGGCGACGGTGGTGAGGGCCTTCTTCGGGGAAGCGACGCGACGGATGAAGGAGACGGACACGGAGAAACCTCTTCGGTGGGGGACGGTGGATCACCCGCATGGGAAGGACCACGCGCTGTGGCCGCATGCAGCGGCGCCGCGGCCCGGGTGGGCTCGTGGCGCCTGGCGACGTCCTCAAGAGAAACAGGCGGGAAACGAGTCCGCAATGACCCCTTTTACTAGTTGTGGCCGGATCCGCCCGTGTGGCCTGCTCTGTGGCGTGGGTCTCAAAGCGCAGGTCAGGAGGGGTGCATGGAAGGATGTATCGGACAAATGGGACTACGGCCCAGGGTCGTAGGTGACCTGCGTCATGTGGGGTGCTTCACCGTCCCGCTCACCGTGCGGACGCGGTGCCTCACCCACCGGGACCGCCGGTTGTGACGGCGGTCTCGCGCCGGGGGCGTCGAATGTGACCGCCGTCTCGAACGCCGCCCGCCGCGTGGCCCGGCGCAGGGCACGCAGCACCGCCGGGCCGAGGGCGAGCGTCAGCACCACCGTGCACACCGCCCGGCCCAGGTCCCAGCCGAGCGAGGTGGCCAGGCAGTACGCGACGAAGCGGGCCAGGTTGGCGGCGACCGGCGCGTCCGCGTCGAAGGAGATGCCCGAGACCGCCGCACCCATGAACGGCCAGCCGGCCAGGTTCATGACCGTGCCGTACGCGAAGGCCGCCAGGAAGCCGTAGGGGGCCAGCACCGCCAGTTCGGCGCGCCCGCGCAGGCGGACCGCCCCCGGGAGCAGGCCGGCGCCCATCGTGAACCAGCCCATCGCCAGCATCTGGAACGGCAGCCACGGCCCCACCCCGCCCGTGAGCAGGGCGGACGCGAACATCGTCACCGAGCCCAGCGCGAACCCGAAGCCCGGGCCGAGCACGCGCCCGCTCAGCACCATCAGGAAGAACATCGGCTCCAGCCCCGCCGTGCCCGCGCCGATCGGGCGCAGCGCCGCACCCGTCGCGGCCAGCACTCCCAGCATGGCCACGGCCTTCGGCCCGAGGTCCGACTCGGAGATCGTCGCCGCCACGACCGCCACCAGGAGCAGCAGCAGGCCGGCGAACAACCACGGCGCGTCCTGGGCGTGCGCGCTCAGCCCCGAGCCGGGCGGGGCCAGGAAGGGCCAGCCGAAGGCCACCACACCCACCGCGCCGGTCAGCGCGAGCGCGGCGACGGAGCGGGGGCCCAGGCGGACGGCACGGACCCGCGGGGCACGGCTCATGCCAGGGCCTCCCGCACCTCGGACACCGTCAGCCACCGCTGCGGGGCCAGGATCTTCGTCACCTGCGGGGCGAACGACGGCGACGACACCACGATCTCGGCCGTCGGACCGTCGGCGATCACCTCGCCCTCGGCGAGCAGCACCACCCGGTGGGCCAGCTCGGCGGCCAGCTCCACGTCGTGCGTGGCCAGTACGATCGCGTGCCCCTCGGCCGCCAGAGTGCGCAGGACGGCCACCAGACGGCCCTTCGCCGCGTAGTCCAGGCCGCGCGTCGGCTCGTCCAGCAGGATCAGGGAAGGCCGGGCGGTCAGCACGACGGCCAGGGCCAGCGCCAGGCACTGGCCCTCGGACAGGTCCCGGGGGTGCGTGCCGTCCGCGATGTCCGGCAGCAGCCCCGACACCAGCGCCCGGCAGGTGCCGGGTGCCGCGCCCGCGTCCCGGTCGGCCGCCGCGCACTCGGCGGCCACCGTGTCCGCGTACAGCAGGTCGCGCGGCTCCTGCGGGACGAGACCGGCCTTGCGGACGAGGTCCCGGGGCGAGGTGCGGTGCGGGACGGCGCCGCCGACGGTGACCGTGCCCGTACCGGGCGCCACGAGCCCGACGAGCGAGCCGAGCAGGGTGGACTTCCCGGCACCGTTGCGGCCCATGAGGGCGACCGTCTCACCCGGGGTCACGGTCAGGTCCACCCGCCGCAGCGCGTGGACACCGTCCCGGCGCACGGAGAGCGCACGGACCTCGGCGACAGGCGCGGCCGGCGGCACCGGCCCGGGGGAGGGGCGGCGGCGGAAGAAGGGACGGCGGGCGGGTCCGGCGGGTGCGGGGTGCCGGGACCGGGCGGGGACGCCGGTGGCGGCCGCGGTGGACCCGGCACCGGTGGTCCCGGCACCGGCCGTGCTGATGCCGGTGGTGCTGGTGCCGGTGCTGGTGCTGGTGCCGGTGGTCCCGGCACCGGCGGCGGCGGTGGACCTGGTCCCGGCACCGGTGGACCCGGTCTCGGCACCGGCGGCGGCGGTGGTGGTCTCGGTCGCCGGCCCCGTCGCGGCGGTCAGGCGGGCGCGCAGGCCGGCCGCGCGGCGGCGTGCGTCCCGGACGGTCAGGGGGAGCGGGGACCAGCCGGCCAGCCGCCCCAGGCCCACCACCGGCGGGAACACCGGGGACACGGCCATCACCTCGGCCGGGGGACCGACGACCGGAGCCGCACCGGGCGCCGGCAGCAGGACGGCCCGGTCGGCGTACTGGATCACCCGCTCCAGCCGGTGCTCGGCCATCAGCACCGTCGTCCCCAGGTCGTGCACCAGCCGCTGCACCACGGCCAGCACCTCCTCCGCGGCGGCCGGATCCAGCGCCGACGTAGGCTCGTCCAGGACCAGCACCCGCGGATGCGGGGTGAGGACCGAGCCGATCGCGACCCGCTGGCGCTGCCCGCCGGACAGTGCGGCGATGGGCCTGCCCCGCAGCCCGGCCAGGCCCAGCAGGTCGAGGGTTTCCTCCACCCGGCGCCGCATCACGGCCGGGGCGAGCCCCAACGACTCCATACCGTAGGCGAGTTCGTCCTCCACGGTGTCCGTCACGAAGTGCGCGAGCGGATCCTGGCCCACCGTGCCGACCACGTCGGCCAGATGACGCGGCCGGTGCGTACGGGTGTCCCGGCCGGCCACCGTGACACGCCCGCGCAGGGTGCCGCCGGTGAAGTGCGGCACCAGCCCGCTCACCGCGCCCAGCACCGTCGACTTGCCGACCCCGGACGGACCGGCGAGCAGCACCAGTTCACCCTCGGGCACCTCGAAGTCGACGCCGGCGACGGTGGGGCGGGCCGCACCGTCGTACGTCACGCTGACATCCTCGAAGCGGATCACGACGGCTCCCTGGGGACGACGAAGGCGGGCAGCAGGGCGAACAGGACGGCCGCGGCGGGCCAGACCGGAAGCCCGGGGGCGACCAGGGGCACGACCCCCGGGTGCAGCGGCCCCGGATCACGGACGGAGGCGAGCGTGAGCAGCGCGGCCACTACGGCGCCGGAGCCCGCGACCAGCCAGGCGCGCGCATCCCACGGGTCCGGGCGGTACCGGGTCCGCGGGGAGCGCCGGCCGCCCAGCCGCAGGCCCGCGAGCGCGGCGGCGGCCCCGGCGCACAGCACCGGGACACCGTACGTGCCCCCTTCGGCCGTCAGCAGCCCGTACGTTCCCGCGCACACGCCCAGCAGACCACCGAGGGTGAGCGCGGCCGTCGTACGGCGGACCCGGGCGGGAACCTCGGCGGTACGGCCGTAACCGCGCGCCTCCATCGCGGCGGCCAGCGCCACCGAACGCTCCAGCGCACCCTCCAGGACCGGCAGTCCCACCTGGAACAAACCACGCACACCCCGGTCCGGACGGCCGCGCAGGCGACGGGCGGCCCGCAGCCGCTGGACGTCGGCCACGAGGTGCGGCGCGAAGGTGAGCGCGACGACCACCGCCACGCCCGTCTCGTACAGCGCGCCGGGCAGGGACTTCAGGAGCCGGGCCGGGGATGCCAGCGCGTTCGCCGCGCCGACGCAGACCAGCAGGGTGGCGAGCTTCAGTCCGTCGTACGCGGCGAAGACCACCGCCTCCGCGGTGACCCGGCCCCCCAGCCGGATGCCCTGCGCCCAGTGCGGCAGCGGGACCTCGGGAAGGGTGAGAAGCGTGTGCGTGCCGGGGACGGGGGAGCCGAGCGCCACCGCGAAGAGGAGCCGGACGAGGACGACGGCGAGCCCGAGCCGCGCGAAGGCGGCGTACGAGCGGGACCAGGGCGCGGACGAGCGGTGCGTCGCCACGACGTAGCCGGAGGCGGCTATGAGAAGGGCGAGGAGCAGCGGATTGGTGGTACGGCCGGCAGCGGCCCCCAGCCCGAGAGCCCACCCCCACCAGGCCCCGGGATGCAGAACACCCCTACTGGGCCCCGACGCCGACCGCACCTCCCCGGGAACACGCCCCACCACGCCGCCCCCACCGGAGGCCGAGGCCGACCCCGACTCCTCAGGGGCGCGGGGAACCGCGCGACCGGCCACGACGCACCCGCACCCACGAGACGCCCCGCACCCTCCGGTCTCACCCGGAGTCATCGCGCCGCCGCTTGGTCCGCCACACCGCCGCCCCCGCCAGCACGGCGACCACCGCCACACCGGCCGGCAGCCCCAGCGAGGGCCCGCCGTCGGACGAATTCCCGCCGTCGGACGAGCTCCCCCCGTCGGACGACGACCCGCCCCCGGCGGAGGTCTGCTCCCCGCACCCCTTGCGCGGATACCCGCCGATCGCGCACAACAGGGCGTTGGCGTCGTAGCGCAGGGGCTTCGCCACGGCGGCCAGCGCATCCGCCGCCGTCGCGTCCGGCGACACCCGCGCGCAGGCCGTACGCGGCGGCGGCGGAGTCTCACCGGACGGCGCGTCCGACGCCGTACCGAAGTCCAGCACCAGTCCCACCCGCTTCGTACCGGACTTCGCGGGCGTCCCCGCGCACACCGCGGCGAAGTCCGCCGTACCGCGCGGCCGGCTCGCGTCCGCGGAGTCCGCGCTCACCGCGAACCGGAAGCCCTGCACGCTGCCGTCGCCGGGCCGGACGGACGCCGGGCCCTGCGTGGCGTACGCCCAGTGGCCCCCGGTGCGCTCCCAGAACGACCAGTAGCGGTAACCGGTGGCACCGGCCTGCCCGGCGGAGCCGAACAGGAGCGCCGCGGCGACGAGCACCGGCACGGTACGGCGGACGGCCACGGTACGGCGGACGAAGGTCACGGCTGCCGCTTCTTCCGGCTGCTCAGCAGGAACCCGATGCCGATGCCGGCGACGAGACCGACGCCGACGATCCACCAGACGCCGGTCTTCGAGTCCTTCTCGTCGGACGCCGACGGGTCCGCGGCGGAGTCCATGTGCGGGGCCGGCCCGAGCGCGTTGAGGGAGCGGACCAGGCTGGTGCCGCCGAAGTCGCCCGGCTGTTCCCCGACGGCGTGCGCGGCGAGGATGAGCTGCGCGTACGCGGCCGGGCCGCTCTGCGTCGCCCACTGGCCGGCGTTCTTCTCCAGCCAGGCGTACGCCGTGCGGGCGGCGCCGGTCCGGCCGTCCGCGGCGAGCGCGACGACGGCGTCCGCGGTGTTGCCGAAGTCGGGCCGGTCCTTGGCGCCGGGCAGCGTGGACCGCAGATGGCCGGTCTTCGCGACGGCCGCCGCGAGGTAGGCGCCGGCGTTGTCGGCCACCTGCGCCCGGCCGAGGTGGCCGGCCCCGGTGCAGGCGTCCTTCGCCGGGGCCTTGCCGGCCCGGACCACGAAGCCCTTGCCGAGGGCGCCCAGCAGGCCGGCCGCCGTCGCGTCCGCGTTGGCGAGCAGCTTGCCCTTCTTGTCCGTCTGGAAGGCGAGGGCGCCCCCGCCGTCCTGGTCGCAGGGGACGGACCAGGCGGGCAGCGGGTCGTAGGGGGAGCGGCCGGACTTGCGTACGTCCGCCGGGTCCGTGCCGGCGGCGGTCAGCGCGCCGATGACGACGGAGGTGGAATTGGTGTCGCTGGGGTCACCCGGGTAGTAGCCCCAGCCGCCGTCCTTGTTCTGCACGGACTTCAGCCAGTCGACGGCCTTGCCGGCCGCGGCGCCGCGTCCGCCGACCGCCGAGAGGGCCTGGACGGCGGCGGCGGTGCTGTTGGTGTCGAGCTTGACCTTGCCGTCGCAGGCCGTGCCGGGCGTGGCGCGGAACGCGGCGAACCCGCCGTTCGGGCACTGCTGTCCGGTGAGCCAGTCCACGGCCGTGGCGGCGGGGCGGTAGCCGACGGTGCGCTGGGCGATGAGCGTGAGGGACTGCCGCCACACGCCGTCCCACGTCGGGTCGCCCTTGCCGTACAGCCCGGACGGAACCGTCACCTCGGGGGACGGCGCGGACGGGGACGGGCCGGCGGCCGTGGCGGGCGCGGCGGCGGCCAGCACGCCTACGGCGGCGAGGGCCGCGGCACTGCGGCGGACGTTCATGGTCGGCGACTGCCTCTCCTGCGGGGAGCCGGCAGCGCGCGGGAGAACCCCCGGGCGGCTCGGCTCCGTAGAACTCGACGGTGCCGTGCGCGGCGGGCCGCCGGCGCACGGGAGCCGGTCAACGTCCCGTCCGGGGCGGTCCGGCGCACCGTCGGACGACGGTTCACGGACAGGGGTGTCCCCTGCCCGGGCCAAGTCGGGGGCGTGGGAAGGGCCTACGCCGGAATTGCACCGGCTTCCCCCCGTACGGGTGTGATGACGACCCCGCCACTGTACCGGCCGCCCCCCGCGGGCCGAGGGGTGGCCGTGGGCACACGGTCCCGGTGACCGGGGTCACGGGCGGGACGGCCGCGACGGCCGCGCCGAGACGGGGGCCGGGGCCGGGACGGCGGCGCGGGCTGTTGCAGAGGGCGGGCGGCGTCCGCGCGAGCGCGGTGCGGACGGACACCCCGCCGGGCCCGACGGACGGCAGACCCGACGGACAGCAGGCCCGGCAGACGGCGGACCCGGCAGACGGCAGAGACGGCATGCGCCGGGCCCGGTGGGCGCACCTGACGGTCCGTGAACCTACGGCAGCCCGGGGCTCGCCCGGCTACGCCGCGTACGTGTTCGCCGTCGGGGTCACCGTCGCGCTCAGGTGGCGGGCCATGCGGCGCAGTGCCTCCTCGCACTGCGCGGGGTCCTCGCCCGTGGCGACCCAGTGCGCGAGCCGGTCGGTGACGTCCGCGTGGGCGGCGGCCGTCACCAGGTCACCGGCCCGCCGGGTGAGGACCATGCGTTCGGCGGACGGCTCGTGCGCGGCGTCCGGGCCCAGGCGGAGGTCGGTCAGGCGGCCGGTGGTGGCCGGGTAGGCGAACTGGACGGCGGCGGCCTGCTGCCGGGTCGGGGTCAGTTCGGGGAGCCGGCCGGTGGCCAGCGCAGCGGCGGCCCGGGCGAGGCCGACGCCGGTGGCCTGTTCCACGAGCAGCGGGACCAGGTCGCCGGGCAGGTGCGGGGCGACGCCCGTGATGCGGGGGCCGCGGTCGGTCAGCCGCAGGGTGAGGTGCGCGACCGTGTGCGTGAGCCCGAGCGCGCGGACGGTCCGCTCGACGCACTGGCGCAGGAACCGGTTGTGCAGGAGCCCGTCGTGGGCGTGGACGCAGTGCCGCAGCGCGCGGCGGGCGGGCGCCGGGCCCGTCGTCGTACGGGTGAGCGCGACGATGCGGATCTCGTCGTCGAGGACGACGGTCTCCGCGGACACGAGCGGCCCCTCTGTGTCCTCGGGTCCGGCCGGCGCGACCCGGTGCCGCAGCAGCAGCGCCCGCAGCGCGGCGGGGTCGGCGCAGGCCGCGGCCGTCTCGTAGGGCAGGCCGGGCAGCCCCAGCCGGGCGGCGACGCGCGCGGCCGTCACCAGATGCTCCGCGGACCAGGTGAGCAGGCCGCCGACCGGGTGCCGGGCCGCGTACCGCAGCACCGCGTCGGCCGTCTGCGCCTCGCGGGCCGGGTCGGCCGCGAGGTGGCCGGCCAGATACGGGCGCGCCCAGGCCGGCGGGTCCGGGTCGACCAGGATCACCGGGTGGACCGCGGCGATCCGCGCCAGCACGAACTCGCCGCACGCGTCCCCGTGTCCGGCCCCCAGGAGGAGGACGGGCTGCGCCATGGGTGCCTGGTCCTTCCTCGACGGCGAAGGCGGACGAGAAACACCCCGGGTGCCGCTCCCCCATCGGCGGCACCCGGGGCGGGTCAGATCTTGCTCTCTGTGCAGTGATCCTCACCCACCGCACCCTCAACTGTCAACGATAGCTGCGTACTTCCGCAGGGAGTGTTGTCACGTCTGGTAGGTGCACGGGCTAGCCGGTAGCCTCGCGTCAGCTCAGCCGCCGAACGGACGACACGCCCAGGGGGGACCTCGGTGAGTGACGCCTACGCCTCGCTGGCCGAATTCCTCGACCGGCTCGGTGAGTTGACCGGCCGACCGGGCCGCCTGCCGGAGGTCCTCGACGTGGCCGGCCTCTCGTACCGCACCGGCATTCCCGCAGCCACCGTCGTCGAACTCCTCAGCGGCGGCCGGGTGTCCGAGCCGTGTCTGGCCCAACGAGTGCGCCAGCGACTCGACTTCATACGGGAGACCCGACGCAGGCCCGACGGCAAGCGGTACTCGCTGGACGAGCTGGCCCGGATCGCCGGGACCAGCCGGCAGTGGTTGAGCGAATGGCGCAAGAGCGGCATGCCGAGCCTCGAACACGCCGACCGGTTACGCCGGTTCTTCGGCCTGCCCGCGGGCTTCTTCACCGCGGACGGACCGGAGGCGCTGCACGAGGCGCTGCAACCGGTGCTCCAGAGCCTGGAGGCCGAGGCCGACCCGCTGCTGCGGCTGCGCGAGAGCGGACTGGTCCGGCTGGCCGCACGCGCGCCGCAGATGAACGCCCGGCAGCTCGCCACCCTGGCCGACCTGGCCGAGATGATCATCTCCTCGGAGCGGGCGAAGGACACCGGGCGTGCCTGAGCGACCCGCCCGCTCCCGGAAGTCCCCGGCGCCCGCGGCCCGCCCGCGGCCGGCGGACTCCCCGCCGTACGCGAAGTCCCCCAAGCGTTTCCTGGACCAGCTCGTGCGCGACACCGTCCGCGCCCTCACCCCGCCCACGGAACCGAAGGCGTTCCTGCACGCGCTGTGCGCCACGCTCAGCCCCCGCCTCGACCGCCCGGTGCGGCTGAGGTTCGTCGCCTTCCCGGCCACCCTGGACGTCTCCGGGGTCACCCTCGCCCGGGACGAGGAGTACCTCGTCCTGGTCGAGGAACGCGCGCCCGAACTGCACCAGTTCGTCATCGCCGGGCACGAGATCGGCCACGTCCGCTACGGCACGCTGGACGTGCACTACCCGGCCGGGCTGCCCGCCGCCGCACGCCGGCTGCTCTCCCGGGCCGAGGACGACATCCCCTGGGAGCAGGTGGTCGCCACGGCCACCCGCTCGCCCGCCGCGCCGGCGGCCGAGGCCGAGTGGGAGGCCGAGGAGTGCGGGCTGCGCCTCGCGGCCAAGTTCTCCAAGGTCGTCGGACCGGGCGCGGCGGGCCCGACGACCCAGGACACCCTGACCGGCCGGCTGTCCTCCTCACTGGGCAACATCGGCGGCCCCTGATGCGCTGGGACCTCGCCGGCTGTCTCGCCGCCTACGCCGTCCCGGCCGTCCTGCTCGGCGTGGCCTTCGTGATCAAAGTGCCGCTGCTGCGGCGCGCCTGGCAGGACCCGATCCTGCGGGCCACCGCCCTGCTGCTGGGGATCGGCGCGGTCGTCTTCGCCTCGCTGCCGCCGGCCGGCCTGCACGGCATCAACGAACTCACCGGCATCCCCAACTTCGCCGGTCTGTGGGTCTACTCGCTGCTGACCGTCTACTGCGGCGCCTGCCTGTGGCTCATCATCACCTGGCGCGAGCCGCCGTCCGCCGTCCGCCGCCGGCGCACCCGGCTGGTCTGGGTGACGTACGCCGTGATCATCGTCGGCCTGTGGACGACGTTCCTGCTCGGCGACCACCATGTGGAGCGGGTGCGGGACCTCGACACCTACTACGCCGGCACACCCTGGATGCGCGAGTTCGTGCTGCTCTACCTCGTCGCCCACCTGGTGTCGGCGCTGGTCGCGGCCGGGATGCTGTGGGCCTGGTTCCAGGAGGTGGAGGAGACCTGGCTGCGCCGGGCGGTGATCTTCCTCCAGGAGGCCTACGCCCTCGGGCTCCTCTTCGACCTGGCGAAACTCGCGGCGATCGGCGCCCGGTGGAGCGGCCGGGACTGGGACTGGCTGTCCACGTACGTCGCCCCGCCCTTCGCCATCGCCGAGGCCGGCCTGGTGGCCGTCGCCTTCATCGCCGGGCAGGCCGGGCCGCTGGTGGCGGAGCGCCGCCGGCTCGTGCGCACGTACCGGCGTCTGAAGCCGCTGTGGCAGATCATGCTGACCGTCAGCGCGCCGGCGGCCCCGGCGACCGGCCGGGTCAGCGGTGCCGCCCTGCGCCTCGAACTGCGTCGGGCCGCCATCAACGACGGCCTCCTGAAGCTGGCCCCGCACCTCAGCGGAGCCCGGCGCGTACGGACCCTGCGGGCGGCGATGGCGGCAGGCCACCCGGAGTGCGTGGCGCGGGGCATCGCGGCGGCGGTGGACATCCTCGTCGCCGCAGAGCTGCTGCACGCACCACGGGAGGGGGACCGCCCGCCGCCGACCGGACCGACCGCCCCCGCCTGCGGTTCCGGCACGTCAGGGCCCACCGCCCCCGCCTGCGGTCGCGGTGAACTGGAGTCCGTCGCCCACGCGCTGCGCTTCCACGCCACCGAGGTCGAGGTATTCCGCCGCCGGACGGCCGCCACAGAGGGCCTGACCACCCGCGCCTGACCCACCCGGCGCACCGGCCGTACCGCCCCACCACCGCCCGGCGAGCCCCGCGGGCCCGACCGGCCAGGGCGCCGGAACCGCCGGGGTGGCCGGAGGTTCTCCGGGCGCTGCGGGGTTGCCCGGGGGCGGTGTCACCCCGGGGGCGGAGGGCCGGAGGAGCGGGGTAGGCTCCTGCGTTTCGACGGGTACCGACCGGGGTGGGGAAGACAGCGTGCGCAAGTCCGAGGCCGAGCAGCTGATCGAGCGGGCGTACCAGGCGTGGGACGCCGAGGAGTGGCTGACCGCCGCCGGTCTGCTGGAGCGGGTGCTCGCCCACTTCCCCGACGAGGAGCCGAGCGGGGTGTGGTGGTACGACGCCGCCCTCTGCCACAAGTTCCTGCGCAACTGGGCGAAGGCGTACGAGCTGGGCCGGGAGGCCGCCGCCCGCGCCCCGCGCGGTGAGGGCGACCCGGCGTTCTGGAACCTGGGCATCGCGGCCACCATCCAGCGCGACTGGGTCACCGCGCGCCAGGCCTGGGAGGGGTTCGGCATCACGCTCCCGGAGGGTGAGGGCGCGATCGAGGCCCGTCTCGGACCGGCCTGCGTACGTCTGGACGCGGGCGGCGAGCGCGAGGTCGTGTGGATCGACCGGCTGTGCCCGACCCGGGGCCGGGTGATGAACGTACCGGTGACCGGTGGCCGCCGCTACGGCGAGGTCGTCGTGCACGACGGCGAGCCGACGGGCCGCCGGGTGGTCGACGGCCGCGAGTACCCGGTCTTCGACGAACTGCTGCTCTTCGAGCCCTCCGGCCTGCCGACGCTCACGGTGACGGTGCACGCGGCCGAGGCCGCCGACGTCGAGGCGCTGGTCGAACTGTTCGGCCGGCAGGACTACGGCGCCGATCCCGCGAGCAGCTTCGACCTGCTGTGCTCCTGCTGCAGCACGGGCACGCTCGAGCGGAAGCGGAACACCCACGCCGGCACCCAGCGGGTCTCCCTGGCCGCGCCGCCCGAGGAGGCCCGCCGCCTGCTGGAGGAGTGGGCCGGCCGGCAGGCGCCCGCCCGGAGCTGGAAGGGGCTGGAACCGGCCGGCTGAGCGGCACCCGGCACAGTCACTGCACCGGGCGCACGGAAGGACCTACGAGACGGGTTCCCTTCGCCGGTATGGTCCGGATCAGGTTCTGGGGGTCGCCGTCCGGCCCGGCTGCTGCCGTTCGGCCTCTCAGCCCCACCGTCGCTGTCGGCCCCGGCGGATGCCTGTGCGTCTCGCCGTAGTCGGCTACTCCGGTTGGACTCCCTCACTCGCCTCGTAGGCTGTTATCAGCATAGACCCGTCAACGGTCCCAGAACCTGTCATTTCGCACCATTCGCCAACAGTTCGGGTGGTGGGTCAGGCGGCGGGCTCCGTCAGGTCGATCAGGCGGCACACCGTCCCGAGGTCGGCCTCCACCTGGGCGACGGAGGCGCGGCCGGACAGCCAGGTGGTGAGCGCCGAGTGCCAGGTGTGCTCGATGACCCGGACCGCGGACAGCTGTCCGGGCGTGGGTGCCGCCAGCCCCGTCGCGTCCAGGATGATCGCGGTCGTCTGCCGGGAGACCTGCTCGACCTCGGCCGAGACGCCGCGGTCGGCGAAGATGAGGGCGCGGACCATCGCGTCCGCCAGGCCGGGCTCGCGCTGGAGGGCGCGGAAGGCCCGCATCAGGGTCTCGGTGACCCGCTCGGCGGCCGTGTCACCGGTGGGGGGGCTCTCGCGCAGGGTGCCGTGCAGGTGCTCCAGCTGGTCCTGCATGGTGGCCACGAGGAGATGCACCTTGGAGGGGAAGTAGCGGTACAGGGTGCCGAGGGCCACCTGGGAGACTTCGGCGACCTCACGCATCTGCACGCCGTCGAACCCGCCCCGGCCGGCCAGATGGGCGCTGGCGCGCAGGATGCCGCGCCGGCGGGCCTCCTGCCGTTCGGTCAGGGGTGCGGGTGCGGCTCCCCGCCCGGGCGGGGCGGGGAGCTCGGCGGACGGACGCGGGGTACGGGCTTCGGCGGGCATGGGTACCGTCCGTGACAGTCGGTGAGGTCGTCTGCGGGGCTCGTGATCAGCCAGCATGGCAGCGCCGCGCGCCGTGGCGCGAATCACCTGATCCACTGCTCACCGCGCTCCTACCTGCCGGTAGATTCAGAGCCTCCTGAACGATCAAGTCTGAAACATGTTCTAGATTATCTCCCGTCGCGGTGTCGCGGGCAGTGCAGGCAGAAGGGGGCACGGAGTGACCGCTGAGGCCCGGGAAGCGGGTGCCGGCCAGGAACCCGCTGCCGGTGGGGGTCCCTCCCGCCCGAGCGCGGCCGGGGGCGGGGAGGAGCGGCCGCTCCGCATCGCGCTCCTCACCTACAAGGGGAACCCGTTCTGCGGGGGACAGGGCGTCTACGTACGGCACCTCTCGCGCGAGCTGGCCCGCCTCGGCCACCGGGTCGAGGTCATCGGATCGCAGCCGTACCCCGTCCTGGACGAGGGCTACCCGAACCTCGCCCTCACCGAGCTGCCCAGCCTCGACCTCTACCGCCAGCCCGACCCCTTCCGCACCCCCGGACGGGGCGAGTACCGGGACTGGATCGACGCCCTGGAAGTGGCGACCATGTGGACCGGCGGTTTCCCCGAGCCGCTGACCTTCTCGCTGCGTGCCCGACGCCATCTGCGTGCCCGCCGCGGCGAGTTCGACGTCGTCCACGACAACCAGACCCTCGGCTACGGCCTGCTGGGCGACATCGGTGCCCCCCTGGTGACCACGATCCACCACCCCATCACCGTCGACCGGCAGTTGGAGCTGGACGCGGCCGGCACCCGGCAGCGCCGCTACTCGGTGCGCCGCTGGTACGCGTTCACCCGCATGCAGAAGCGGGTCGCCCGCCGCCTGCCCTCGGTCCTCACCGTCTCCGGCAGCTCCCGGCAGGAGATCGTGGACCACCTCGGCGTCCGTGACGACCGCGTCCACGTGGTCCACATCGGCGCCGACACCGACCTGTTCGCGCCGGACCCCGCCGTGCCCGAGGTCCCCGGACGCATCGTCACCACCTCCAGCGCCGACGTGCCCCTCAAGGGCCTGGTGTTCCTCGTGGAGGCGCTCGCCAAGCTGCGCACCGAGCACCCGGCGGCCCACCTCGTCGTCGTCGGCAAACGCCCGCAGGAGGGCCCGGTCGCCCAGGCGGTCGAGCGGTACGGCCTCCAGGGCGCCGTCGAGTTCGTCAAGGGCATCTCCGACGCCGAACTGGTCGACCTGATCCGCTCCGCCCAGGTCGCCTGCGTGCCCTCCCTGTACGAGGGTTTCTCGCTGCCCGCCGCCGAGGCCATGGCCACCGCCACCCCACTGGTCGCCACCACCGGCGGCGCGATCCCCGAGGTCGCCGGCCGGGACGGCGAGACCTGCCTGGCCGTACCGACCGGTGACGCGGACGCCCTCGCCGCCGGTCTCGGCCGGCTGCTCGGCGACCCGGCGTTGCGGGCCCGGCTCGGCGCGGCCGGCCGCGAGCGGGTGCTCGAACGCTTCACCTGGGCCCGGGCCGCCGAGGGCACCGTGGCCCGCTACCGCGAGGCCATCGCCCGCTCCGGCGGCCCCCGCCCCCGGCCGCAGGACCCCGGCCGCCCCGCGGCCACCCCCGGCGTCTACACCGAAAGCAGGGCCACGTGCTGACCGTCGACTTCTCCCGGTTCCCGATCGCCCCCGGCGACCGTGTCCTGGACCTCGGCTGCGGGGCCGGCCGGCACGCCTTCGAGTGCTACCGGCGCGGCGCCCGGGTCGTGGCGCTGGACCGGAGCGCCGAGGAGATCCGCGAGGTCGCCAAGTGGTTCGCGGCGATGCGGGAGGCCGGGGAGGCCCCCGAGGGCGCCACGGCCACCGCCATGGAGGGCGACGCCCTCGCCCTGCCCTTCCCCGACGACTCCTTCGACGTCGTCATCATCTCCGAGGTGATGGAGCACATCCCCGACGACAAGGGCGTGCTCGCCGAGATGGTCCGCGTGCTCCGCCCGGGCGGCCGCCTCGCGGTCACCGTGCCCCGCTACGGCCCCGAGAAGGTCTGCTGGACGCTGTCCGACGCCTACCACGAGGTGGAGGGCGGCCACATCCGCATCTACCGGGCCGACGAACTGGTCGCCAAGGTCCGCGAGTCCGGCCTGAAGCCGTACGGCAGCCACCACGCGCACGCGCTGCACTCGCCGTACTGGTGGCTGAAGTGCGCGTTCGGCGTGGACAACGACAAGGCGCTGCCGGTGCGGGCATACCACAAGCTGCTGGTCTGGGACATCATGAAGAAGCCGCTCGCCACCCGCCTCGCCGAGCAGGCCCTGAACCCGCTCATCGGCAAGAGCTTCGTCGTCTACGCCACCAAGCCGCACCTGCCGCGCCTGGCCGGCGCCGGTACCGAGACCTCCGAGGCGGCCGCCAAGTGACCACCCCCCGGACAGAACACCTCGTCCTGCCCGGGGTCCTCACCGCCGAGCAGGCCGCCGCGACCGTCCGCGGCATCCTCGCCGTGCAGCGGGAGGACGGTGCGCTCCCGTGGTTCCGCGGGCACCACCTGGACCCGTGGGACCACACCGAGGCCGCCATGGCCCTGGACGCGGCCGGCGAGCACGAGGCCGCCGAGCGGGCCTACGACTGGCTCGCCCGGCACCAGAACGAGGACGGCTCCTGGTACGCCGCCTACGCCGACGGCGCCCACGACGACGTCACCGACCGGGCCCGCGAGTCCAACTTCGTCGCCTACATAGCCGTCGGCGTCTGGCACCACTACCTGTCCACGGGCGACGACATGTTCCTGGACCGGATGTGGCCGACCGTCTACGCGGCCATGGAGTGGGTGCTGCGGCTCCAGCAGCCCGGCGGGGAGATCGGCTGGCGCCGCGAGGACGACGGCACGCCGGCGACGGACGCCCTGCTCACCGGCAGCTCCTCCGTCCACCACGCCCTGCGGTGCGCGCTCGCCATCGCCGAGGAACGTGAAGAGCCGCAACCCGACTGGGAGCTGGCCGTCGGCGCGCTGCGCCACGCGATAGGCCGGCACCCCGAGCGCTTCCTGGACAAGAACCGCTACTCGATGGACTGGTACTACCCGGTCCTCGGCGGCGCGCTGACGGGCGAGGCGGCCAAGGCGCGCATCGAGGAATCCTGGGACCGGTTCGTCGTCCCCGGCCTCGGCGTGCGCTGCGTGGTCCCCAACCCCTGGGTGACCGGCGGCGAGTCCAGCGAACTCGCCCTGGCCCTGTGGGCGGTGGGGGAGTCCGACCGCGCCCTGGAGATCCTCCAGTCGATCCAGCACCTGCGGGATCCGGACAGCGGCCTGTACTGGACGGGCTATGTCTTCGACGACGACGCCGTCTGGCCGCGCGAGCTGACCACCTGGACGGCGGGCTCCCTGCTGCTGGCCGTCGCCGCACTGGGCGGCCACGAAGCCACCTGCGCGGTCTTCGGCGGACAGTACCTGCCGGCCGGCCTGGCTCCCGACTGCTGCGACTGACCCGTACCGGCCGCGGCCCCCCCCCCCGGGGGGGGGGCGCGCGACGGGGCCCCACCCCTTCCGGGAGGGGCCCTTGGCCGTTCATCCGGCTACCACCGGTACACGCTGTACACCGGCATGCACGACTTCGTG
>NZ_JBIDDP010000041.1:0-467 GCF_043195475.1 Streptomyces sp. Y20 | reverse complement strand
ATTGTATTGATCACGAATGTTTGGTCATTGAAGGCCACTGTGTTCGCACCCTTCACGCTGAGGTCAATGCTATCCTTCAAGGTGCTGAGCGTGGTGTTCCCAAAGGCTTTACAGCCTATGTAACCCATTTTCCTTGTCTCAACTGTACAAAACAATTGCTTCAGGTCGGCTGCAAGCGTGTGGTTTATATCAACCAGTACCGAATGGACGACTACGCCCAATACCTTTATCAAGAAAAAGGGACAGAATTGACCCATTTACCACTTGAGACAGTACAGACAGCTCTTAAAGAGGCTGATCTAATGTAAAAATTATCAAAAATAAATGGTTTAGAAAGATTTTTAAACCGTTTTTTGGTATAATAAGAAGAATAAATTGAAAGAAGGAATTCCAAAAATGGGAAAAATTGAAGTTATTAATCACCCACTGATTCAACACAAATTGTCAATCTTGCGTCGTACAGATAC
>NZ_JBIDDP010000040.1:0-470 GCF_043195475.1 Streptomyces sp. Y20 | reverse complement strand
AAACTGGAAACACCGGTTCCTGTAGATGTGATCAATATTGATAAAATCCAGAGAAGCTCTCCACAAATGACCGCTCAGGATCTCCTGAACTATGTGATCCCGTCGTTTAATGCAGTAAGACAGTCTGCTTCAGATGGTACAGAGCATATTGATCCCGTAACGTTAAGAGGAATGGGCCCTGATCAGGTTTTGGTATTGCTTAACGGAAAAAGAAGACACACAACCTCTTTGGTAAATTATCAGAATACCGTAGGGAATGGCTCTGTAGCAACAGATCTGAGTACAATTCCGATCATTGCTATTGACAGAATTGAAGTCTTAAGAGACGGAGCAGCCGCACAATATGGTTCTGATGCCATTGCCGGAGTCATCAATATTATTCTTAAAAAAAATGCAGGAGCCTCTGCAAGTCTTACCTATGGAGTAAGCGGAAGAAATGATGGAGATACTTATCAGGCAGGAGCCAATTA
>NZ_JBIDDP010000039.1:0-478 GCF_043195475.1 Streptomyces sp. Y20 | reverse complement strand
ACCCATAGGGTCAAACCCATCACTGCATCCGTTTGGCGATAAAGGTCGTGTAGACGGCCCCGCGCTGATAAAAGGCGTTGTCGAGCACCCGCAGGTGAAAGGGGATGGTCGTCTTGATGCCCTCCAACACCGTTTCGGTCAGCGCCCGCTTCATCCGCGCTATCGCCTCGTCGCGGGTCGGTGCCCAGGCGATGATTTTGGCAACCAAAGAGTCGTAATTCGGCGGTACCCGGTAGCCCGAATAGACGTGCGAGTCGACCCGAATGCCCGGCCCCCCCGGCCAGTGCACGTCGGTGACGGTCCCGGCGGCGGGGCGGAAGTCGTGCTCGGGGTCCTCGGCGTTCACGCGCACCTCGATGGCGTGACCGACGACCTGCACGTCCGCTTGCGTCATCGACAGCCCCTCCCCCGCCGCGACCCGGAACTGCTCGCGCACGAGGTCGAAGCGCGTGACCATCTCGGTGACGGGGTGTTCAAC
>NZ_JBIDDP010000038.1:0-480 GCF_043195475.1 Streptomyces sp. Y20 | reverse complement strand
CGAAATCGCCGCCGCCGTCACCGCAGGCGGACTCACCCTCCAAGACGGCGCACGCATCATCGCCCTACGCTCCAAAGCCCTCCGCGCCCTCTCCGGCAACGGCGCCATGGCCTCCCTCGCACTAACCGAAACACAGACCCGCGACATCATCACCCCCTGGGCCGATCACATCTCCATCGCAGCCATCAACGGCCCCACCTCCACCGTCGTCACCGGCCAACCCCACGCACTCGACGAACTCCTCACCCACTGCGAAACCGCAGACATCTGGGCCCGCAAGATCCCCGTCGACTACGCCTCCCACTCCCCCCACGTCGAAACGATCCGCGACACCCTCGCCCACGACCTGAACGACATCACCCCCCGCACCGGCCACACCACCTTCCACTCCACCGTCACCACCACCCCCCTCGACACCCGACACCTCGACGCCACCTACTGGTACCGCAACCTACGCAACCCCGTACAACTCGCCCCCAC
>NZ_JBIDDP010000037.1:0-485 GCF_043195475.1 Streptomyces sp. Y20 | reverse complement strand
ATCCGAAGGTGCTGCCCGGCAGCCAGTTCCTGCTCGAGACGCCGGAGGACAAGACGCTCGGCATCATCGACGCGGTATCGCGGCAGAACATCTCCGAATTCAACATGTCGGGCCAGGTCACCCAGGTCGAGCTGGCGCCCGATCCCGCCACCCTGCCCACCGGCTCCGCGCTGATCCCCTCGCGCATGGGGCACAGCGCCACCACGCTCAGCGATGGCCGGGTGCTGCTGGTCGGCGGCATCGGCGTGCAGGGCGTGCTCGACAGCGTCGAGATCTACGATCCCGCCACCCAGCTCGTCAGCCAGATCGACCCGCTTCCCGAGCCGCGCGCGCTCCACACCGCCACGCTGATCGACGGGAAGGTCTATCTCGCCAGCGGCGTGATGAAGGACTGGTCGCTGGCGACGGATCTGCTCGTCCTCGATCCCACGTCCATGCGCTTCAGCGCGATCCCGAACGTCACGCTCGCGATCCCGCGCGTGGGC